>JACJZQ010000017.1 GCA_020635495.1 Flavobacteriales bacterium
TGCTTGGACATATGTTCTCCATTTCTCGCTTTTTGCAATTGTCAAATCGTGAAATGCCTGTATCAGGAACAACAGAATTTGGCAAGCTCAAAAAGAGTTATTCCAAAGGCTCTGAGCTTCAGGGAAAAACACTTGGCATTATTGGAGTTGGGCGAATTGGTCAGGCTTTGGCTAAAATGGCTCTTGGACTGGGCATGAAGGTAATTGCCCACGATCCGTTTATTCCAGAAGTGAAAGTGGCGTTTGATGTACACATTTACGGAGAAGTGCATGTGACACTCGAAACCATCGGTTTGAACGAATTGCTTGAGCAATCAGATTTCATCTCATTACATGTTCCAAAGCCAAAAGATGGTGCTTTGATCAGTACCGCTGAGTTCGGAATTATGAAAGATGGTGTGATGATCGTCAATGCATCGCGAGGCGGTGTAATAGATGAAGGCGCATTGCTTGCTGCTTTGGAATCAGGTAAAGTTTCGGCCGCAGGCCTGGATGTATTCGTAAACGAACCAACTCCAAGACAAGACCTTCTCGATCATCCCAGAATTTCGGTTACACCTCACATCGGTGCTTCAACCAATGAGGCACAGACCCGTATCGGCATTGAGTTGGCCGAAAAGGTCATTGAGGCTGTGGCTTGATTTCATCATCTTTGACACATGGCAAGCGTTAAACCGTTCTGTGGGTTGCGTCCAATGCCCGACAATGCCGCCAAGGTCATCAGTCGGTCGTACGATACGTATTCTAAGAAGGAGATCAAGACAATCCTTGCAGAGAATAAGCTGTCTTTCCTGAACGTCATTAAACCAGATGTTATAACAGGGGTAAAGAGTCCTGCCAATTCTCCTGAGTTGTTCCAACAAAGTAGGGATGTGTTTGAGCAGCTGGTAAAAGCAGGAGTATTCATACAAGATGAAGAGCCGAGTTACTATGTCTACACCCAGCACATTGGTAGACAGAATTTTACAGGCATTCTGGGCTGTGCTTCGGTAGAGGATTATGATACCGGTGTTATCCGAATCCATGAACAGACCATTGCCAGTAGAGAAGGAATTCTGCGTGATTACTTGGATGTGGTGAAGATCAATGCCGAACCCGTTTGTTTCACGTATCCCAGAAATGGGAGTTTGGAACTGCTCACGGAAATTGTGAAGCAGAACCCTCCATTACTCGATTTTGAAGGTGATGATGGGAAAAAGCATCAGTTATGGAAAGTGTGCGATACCGAATGGACTTCCAAGTTCTCGGAAAAATTCTCTTCGCTGAAGCATATCTATATCGCAGATGGGCATCATAGATCGGCATCGTCCGTGCTTTTGGCGCACGATAAATGGGTGAAAACCGGTAGGATCGTTGGCAATGAACCATGGAACAATTTCCTTGGAATTTTCTTCCCAGATGATCAGTTGAAGATCTACGAGTTCAACCGCATTGTAAAAGACCTTGGAAACAAAGGTGTTGCACAATTCTTGGAAGAACTTTCCGAAGACTTTGAGGTGCATTTTAAAGAGCAAATACCTATCAAGCCTGAACAGCCGGGCCATTTCGGTATGTGTTTGGGCGACCATTGGTACAAACTGGTTTACAAGGGAAGGCGCAGCACGGAAGCTGTAGCGGCTTTGGACGTTAGCATTCTTTCAGACAAGATATTGAAGCCACTGCTTGGAATTACCGATCTGCGAAACGACAATCGTATCAATTTTGTGCCTGGAACAAAGGGTCCACAAGAATTGGAACGGTTGGTCAATACAGGTAAATATGATGTGGCGTTTTCGCTATTTCCCGTTACCGGGGAGGAATTCTATGCCATTTCCGATCAAGGGAAAACCATGCCGCCAAAAAGCACTTACGTAGTGCCTAAATTGCTAAGCGGGTTGGTAATCTACAGTTTGGAGGATTAGGTCAATACCATCTGAAGCACCAATAGGGTAACCACGGTGTTCAAAGCCAAACGGACGGCTTTTTTCCATTTCAGCAGTTTATCACTTAAGGAAAGAACCAATAGTGCCATCAGCACGATGATCAACTGCGCTACTTCAATCCCAATGTTAAAGCCGAGTAATGGCGCAACAATACTTTCACCTTCAAATAGCATGGCCGATAGAAAGTTGGAGAAACCCAAGCCATGGATCAGGCCGAAAAATAGGATGACGAAATATTTCAGATAGCCTTTTGGGGCTCGGTATTCAGTTGCCGTCAGAAGCGTCCAATAGTTTAGAACACAGCTGATCAAAATGGTAATTGGAATTAGTGTCTCGATCAGATCCGGATTGACATTGATCATGTCCAAAGCCGCCAGCGCCAATGTAATGCTGTGGCCAACCGTAAATGCCGTTACCAAAGCAGCAATTTTACGCAGGTCTTGTATGGTGTACAAAAGGCAGAAGGAGACAATGAAGTAGAGGTGGTCAAGACCTGTGGGGTCAAGTATGTGTTCTATGCCAAGTTGAATGTAATCTCCCATTATTTGAACTGTATCTGTGCTTTAGGATTGGTGGCGCTTAAACGCAACCGATGCTCCCGATAAATGACATCATTCTTTTGCTTCGGATCGGCATCGCAAAGCAAGGTATTGGTCAGAAACAGTTGTTTTGATACATCCAAAGGGTTTTCCGTGCTCATATGAACCTCTACCGCTAATCGGTTCTGAGAAAACGAAACACCATTTATTCTGAGTGTGGATTTCTTTCCGCTCTGCTCAAAAAAGAAATGCTCGGTCAAATAGCGTTGTAATGTCTGAGTAGCTTCCGTTTCAACGGCTGAGAAATCGACAGTATCTAACCCGTACAAAGATTCAAGTTGTTCGGTAATGTCGTCCAAGAAAATCCTGGTTTTCAGGTCAACAACTCCTTCCGAACTGATTTCCAGCTTGCTGAATGACATCTTTAAGGGATGCACCTCAGTAGAACCACTTGATGAAAACAATACGAATGCCGAAACGAGACTGATAATTCGAATTGCCTTAACCATCAAGTAATCAAATCATTTCATCAGCAGATCAATTGCCAACGTGTTCTTCCTCCGTCTGAGCGGCCAAGTACTTGGCAATGTTCGGTCTGAAATAGTTTTCGCCCTTCATAACCTTTCCGTCTTCGCGATAAATTGGTTTTCCGTCTCCACCTAATTTGCTCATGTTGCTTCGGTGTATCTCGTCAAAAATGTCAGCAATCTTATCCTGCAGTCCATGCTTGCAAATAGTGCCGTAAAGGATATACATCATATCACCTAAGGCATCTGCAATTTCAACCAGATCGCCATTCTTGGCGGCTTCCAGATACTCCTCATTTTCCTCGTGCATCAATCTATGTCTCAACAGAACATCGTCTTCAGAAAGTACACTTTGAGGTTGGTCATTGTTCTCAATGCCAAACGCATCATGAAATTCATACACAGAATTGATCTTGTCTTTAAGAGAATGATTGTCAGCCATGGTCAGTGATACAGATATACAGATTTTGAGGTATTGCCGTAATTCTGACCAGTCTCTTCGATCAGCTTTCCAGCACCATCATAAATGTAGTTCATTGACGCTGCAACCGTTCCGTCTGCCAGTCTGTATTCCATCGAACTTATTAACCCGTTCTGTGAAAAAGTGAAGAGTCGTCTTCCGATCAATTCGTGTTCAGAACTGTACTCAGTGGTACGGTATCTTTCAATTCCGTTGGTATTGAAGTAATCGAAGTTTCGATAGTTGATCAAAGAATCATTTGCACTGTACAAGGATTTGCGATACAGTTTACCATCATCTTGGAAATACCTGTACTCTGTGTAATACATAATTACTTCCTCGATCAGACGTGTTTCTCTAAACCGCTTTCCATCAACATAGCTTATCTGTAAAGTACTGTCGTTGGCACCGTAAACAATGAGGAACAAGCTGTCCATCTCATTGTAATGATAAGTTCCAACAACAGACTCTTGGTCCGGGTATTGACTTGTAATGGAAATGACACGGTCACCGTCAAAACGTTCAATGACGGTTTTCTGAAGAATGGAGTTCCGATCATAAAGCGATGAAACAACACTGTCTCCCACATAATCAAGCTCAACATAACCCTGTGGTTCGTCATTGTAATACCTGTACTCGCGGCATAATTTTCCTGATGGGCCATCTTCTCTACAAGGAATGAGCTCATCGGGCGTACAGCCAACAAGAAAGAACAACAAAAGCGAGAAGATGGTTAAACGCATAGGCGGTGAAAATAGAAATAACACCTTTTTGTTAAGGTCAGTTCTAAGTCATACTAAAACTCTGCGAAAGGTTATTTTTGAAGTACCCTATCCAAAGAAGTAATGAAACGCATTATTAGTACGCTGGCAATTGCCATTCTAACACTTTCAAGTGCAACTGCACAGACAGTTCTAAGAGGACCATACTTGCAATTCCCTACATCAAGTAGCATGAAGGTACTGTGGAGAACCGATGTTCAAACCCCATCCAGAGTCTACTACGGTACAAGTTTGGCAACCGTAATGGACAATTATGTTGATGGCGCAGCAGCAACTGATCATAACGTGAACATCACCGGATTGGACCCATACACAGAGTATTACTACGCTGTGAGTGACGGCAATAATGTACTGGCTGGTGCAAACAACGACCACCGATTCAGAACTTCACCCGAAATAGGAACAGAACAGCCAATAAACGTCTGGGCAATTGGAGATTTCGGAAAAGGAAATTCTAAGCAAGTAGAGGTAAAGAACGCCTATTTGAACCATATTGGAGAGAATATGCCAGACATGTGGTTGTGGTTAGGAGACAATGCTTACCCGGATGGAACGGATGCTGAGTACACCGAAACCGTTTTTGAACCAACATATGGTTACCCAGAACTTCTTACAAGAGTTCCGTTTATGGCAACGCCAGGAAACCATGACTACATCTCAATTTACAACCTTATTACAGGAGCCGACCCCACAACCCATGATGGACCTTACTACGATGTGGTTGATGTACCGACCAACGGAGAAATTGGCGGTGTGCCTTCTGGTTATGAGTTGTATTATTCTTTCGATTACGGCAATGTTCATTTCATGTCGTTGAACTCCGAAATTGGTTCTCCTTTGAATGAAATGTGGGATTGGACAGGCGTGAGTCCTTTCTATTCGTTTGATGGGTCTCCGTTTGTTGATTGGATACATGCCGATCTACAGGCCAATGACAAGCCATGGGTGGTCGCTTTCATACACCAACCACCGCACACAGATGGGTCTCACGAGTCAGGAACTTTCTACGAAGTATTTATGGAGGCTGTCAGAGAAAACATTGCACCAATTCTCGAAAGCTATGGGGTTGACTTGCTGATTGCCGGTCATAGTCATGTTTACGAGCGGTCGTATTTGGTCAACGGTTTTTTTGGACTCCCCAATGACTTTAATGCCAGTCAGCATGTGGTAGACGGTTCCAGTGGTAATCTATCAGCCGGAGAACCATACATTAAGTATAAAGACGGTCCAAATCAGAATAGAGGAACACTCTACATAGTTCAGGGCAACTCTGGCAGCTCTGAATCTGATGCTGGTCTTCAGCACCCTGTAATGTACGCAGGTCACGGATGCGATACATGCTGCGGTTCAACCATGCTCTACATTCATGGAGATACCTTGTCTGGAGAATACTTGACCAAGGATGGAGAGATCTTGGACGAATGGACCATCATAAAGCAATCTGACCCGACCAGCAGTATTGAAGACGGAACTGCATTCCCGGTTTCTGGTATCGATGTTTACCCTAATCCTTTCACAACGGAGACAACCGTGCAGTTTGAAATTCATGAGAATCTTTGGGCAAATGTTGAACTCGTTGACCTGAAAGGTCAGATATTGCATGAGTTCTATCAAGGAAAAATGACCCCAGGAACCAAGAAATTCGCAGTAAATGCATCGGAACTTGGATTGGCCAAAGGAGCCTACTTGATTCGCGTGATAACGGATAAGCGCCCGGCTGTAGCGCGCATCATCAAAGTAGAATAAGGCTGCATGAGAAGTGCTATCAGTCTTCTTTTTGCATTTGTTTTTGTTGGAATTGTAGGCGCTCAGGACCTGAAACTTAGCGGTCAGATTTCAGGCAGGGCCGATGAGAATATACGCGCTGATTTCCCACAGGATTGGTTCGGAAACTCATGGCAGGAACAGATTCCGGTTTCGGGAAATGCTTTTTCGAAAAATGTCGCACTTCCTGCTTCAGGATGGTTAAAGCTGACTTACAAAGACAAAGACCGGAAGTTCTATCTATGGAAAGGGGCCTCATCTTTGGAATTGGAGTTCGAAGCAGATTTTCTGGATGGTGATGTGAAAACAACGGGGGATGCCAGCGCTATTTCCAAGTTCATGATTCAACTTAATGAGAAATCTGGAAGTCAGTTTTCCCTGAAGTGGCTGGAAGAACAAGCAAAAGATGCTTCTAACATAGATGCCATGGAAATGGATGCCTTCAGCGTTCGGAATGATGTTGTGCATGCCATGGAAAAGTTTGAAGGCAGCCTTTCGGCAGATTTCCAAACAGCGTTCAAAAATCACGCTGGCTACTACTATTTTCTTTCGTTGTTCAAATTCTCTGAGGCCAAAACCAGTGCCAGCATGATTCCGAAGGCAACGGAAATTCCTAAGGTATTGATAGAGAATCTGGATTGGGAAAGAATGAATCGGTCAGAAGAACTGGACAGTGAATTCTTCCGAGAGCTTCTTCTTTCCTACGTGCGATATGAAGCTTTGGAACAATACGATTTCATGAAGTTTGCCGATAGGCATTCGGCAGTTCAAGAAGAATTCAATCTGGCCAGAGAAAATCTGAAAGGACTCTCTTTGCAATTCTATCTGACCAAAACACTTTTGAAAGAGGCAAAAAGTGTGCAGCCTTCGCTTCTGAGACAGATGAAAGAGTATTTGGAAAAAACGGAAGGTTCTGAGGTGTTTGCGAAAATGGTGGTCGATAGCATCTCAGATCAACTAGACGCAAAGGATGAAGAAGTGGTTGTGGTAACGCAAACAGAAGCCGACCACACTGAAATTGATGTGGAGGTTTTGGATGAGTCTGGCAAAACCTTCAAACTATCTGAGCTCAAAGGAAAAGTTGTTTATCTGGATATTTGGGCCAGCTGGTGCGGCCCGTGCAGACAGCAGTTTCCGGTAGCCAAAGCCATGAAAGAAGAACTTTCCAAGAAGGAAAAGAAGAACATTGAGTTCCTCTACATCTCTATAGACAATACTGAAACGGTATGGAAAAAGGCCATTCAGGAGTTGGGAATCGAGGGAAAACACGGACTATCCAAAGGTGGATGGGGGTCTGAGGTTACTTCCAAATTCGGTGTTAGCAGCATTCCACGCTACCTCATTTTTGACAAGAAAGGCAAGGTGGTTGACCCCAATGCGCCAAGACCAAGCGACCCTCGCACCATTGAAATTCTAAGGAAACTGGCCGCACAGTAGGCTACTTCACTTCAATATCATCGCCAAGCCAATTCTTCCCAATGATCAATTTGTATTCAGAATCGGTCAGTTCTACCAACACGCAGTCTGCTTTACGGTAATCCCATTTTGAGAGCACGTTTACGCCTATCTCTAACTCAACAGTGTAGTATTTTTCACCTTGCCATTCTTGAATTCCGGTCACAACAGCGTTAACGGTTCTTCCTTTCCCGTCCGCATTCTTTAGCTTGAAACTGATGTTCTTCGTCACGTTCTTTTCCATGGGGAATGAAGCATTCATAACCGCTATGCTAGAACTGTTTATCAGCGTAATGTCGCTTTCCGGGTCCAGTTTCGCTTTCCAGAAAGCATTCGACTCCTTCACTTGAACCGTTTCCAACGGAGAAAGCGTCATAGTTTGCGAAAATCCGACCATTGCAGTCAGTGTAAAAACGATTGGAAGAAGCTTTTTCATGATGATTTTGTGCTTAATTCCAACAAATTTAAGGTATGAGACAACCCGAAGAAACTCTTACCGTCTTATAAGCAGACATTCCACTTTTTCCCGGGGAGTTAGGCAGATGCTTTCACTATGAAACCAGATTCTTAACTCCCTTCCTTTTTGCCCTACTTTTAGCTTGCGTGAACTTTCTAGGGCACATATACCTTACACCGGATGATGATGAATTGCTGCTGGGCAACTTCATTGCCGATTCAGTGAAGGGAAATCCAGACAATCGCTTTCCAAAACGCATTGCTCAGGGAATTCGTTTGCATCGGGCAATTGATGAATTTACCGATAGACACCCGTTGGTAAAACTGGGCGTGGAGCGTTTCCGCGAATCTCAAGGCAGATACGCCCCAGTTGTGATCGATGTGGTTTACGACCACGTGCTGGCCAGCAATTGGCAGCAATTCCATGATCAGGATTTGAAAGGGTTTACCGATGAAATTTATGAACGGTTGGATTCATTGTCTCATCATTTTCCACCTCCTGTGCAGCGATATTTTCCTTACATGAAACAGCAGAATTGGCTGTACAATTACCAGTTTGAGTGGGGACTGAGAAAATCGTTGGAGGGTTTGGACAGAAGATCGAAGATGGATACGCAGATGTACCTAACTGTTGATGTGTACCAAAGTCATCAGGAGACTTTTCTTCAAGAGTTTGAAGCTTTCCTTTCTGAAGTGCAGGAAATGGTGCAGGCCAACTATGGCTGAAGACTGGATATCTGAGCTAAACTCACCCCTTTATAATAGTACCCTAGAATTTGGCTGTAGGTGTAACCTGCCTCGGCCATTTTCATGGCACCTTGTTGGCACAGACCAACTCCATGGCCGTATCCGCGTCCTGTCAGGTTCACATTGCCATTGGTGATCTCAATATCAAAATAGGTTGAACGCAGTCCGAAAAGTCGTCTTATGTTGGCTGTTTCAACGGAGTCAGAGCCAGCGGTAAAGTACTTTTTCCGATCAGGTTGTTTCCAGCCAAAGTCATTGGCCAATACGCCATTGGACCATCCAAGTTGAGCGGAAAACTCTGCAAGCTCAATGGATTTCTCCCAAGTTGCACTTCGAGATGAAAGACAGAATGTATCGTTCACACTTTTCAGGTAAGAGCGTTCTTCTTTCCATACATCTTCCGAATTGGCGGTCTGTCCGCCACAATTGGAGTGAAATGCGCTCAAGATAAGATCATTTTCTGCACTTAGCATTACCAATCCTGAAGTAGCGGCAGTAGCTTTTACTACCTCATCGGTCGGGTTCTTGCTTCCAGAATAAACTTGGCAGTGCTCGTGGTCGCAAACATCATAGCCATCCAGCGCGTGGCGTTCCAAATTTCTGATGGCATAGGTTCTGCAGATAATGCTCTGGATCTTGTAGTATTCTTCGGCTGCACCATAGCCAACCTCGGCTTGCACAACGCGGCTTACATATCTCTCAACACTTACGGCATTTACTAGACGCAAACCCTTTGTTTCGGGCAGAATCTGCAGTGAATCGTAGTAAAGAAGATCCTGAGGTTCATTGCCAACGCGCATTTTAAATGCGGCACCGTTTCCAGAACCTATCAGAAAGCAGGAGGTCAATGTATCGTTCAAACCATAAGCACTTTTAACCACCAACCGATCTCCGACCTGAGAAACCGAAACCGCATCATCCGTTCGGAAAGTGTAAATGGTATCAGAAAGTTCGTTGGTAAGGATGTACTTGCCTTGAGCAGGAGAAATCAAAACAGTTCTTAGGTTTTGTTTTACAAGAATGCCCACGCGTACCTGAGCAGAGACCCGTCCCACGAACGCGCTGCTTATGGAAATCATCAGAATCAAACATCCAATGAATGAATTGGAACTTCCAGATTTGAAATAGGTCATTTTCGTGTACAGATGGTTACGCTTCTTGTCAATGGTTCCTTAAAAACCGATATTTTTGGTCGCTTTAAAAGTGTTCCGAATGTAACCCGAAAAGCGGGTAATCCTATGGGTCTGAAATTGCGTTTTTTCCTTTACTCCTTGTTGATTCTTAGCAGCCTTACTTCCATGGGGCAGGTCAGTTTCGAAAACGAGCAAGAACTGGAAAAGGCGGCCAATGAGTTTTTCGAGTCTAGGCAATACGACAAGGCAAAGCCTCTTTTTTCGCAGTTGTTGAGCTTGAATGCATTGGATCCGGATTACAATTACCGATTCGGAGTTTGCATCCTGTACACCGAATCTGACCCTTTAAAGCCACTTCCATACATTGAAGGTGGCGCCAATTCTGAAGGGGTAAACAAAGAAGCCTACTACTTTCTTGGTAAAGCGTATCAGTTCAATTACCGTTTTGATGACGCCATCAATTACTTCGAAAAGGCCAAAAAATCCGGTTTCAGTGCATCGGGTATCGACATTGATAAGAGCATTGAAGAATGCCGAAATGGAAAGCTTTATGTTGGAAACCTCGATTTTCAGCCTGCGCAGGATAAGGAGGTCATCGAATCGGAATTCTATCGTCCATACGATTTCAGAAAACTGAAGGGTAAGGTTATTCCAATGCCACCAAGTTTCAAAACGAAGTATGACGAGAAGAATCTGACGGGAACGGTCGTTTACACCCCAACCAATAGTCAAACGCTGTTCTTTGCCAGTTACGGAGAAGATGGCGCCAACGGTAAAGACCTTTACAAGGTCAATAGATTGCCTAATGGCGAGTGGGCCATGCCACAACGATTACCAGATGTCATCAACTCTAAGTATGATGAAGATTTTGCCGTTTTCGATGAGGAAGAATTGACGCTCTTTTTTGCTTCAAAAGGCCGTTATTCCATGGGAGGGTATGATGTCTTCAAAAGTCAATATTCCCCGGATGATGACTCTTGGAGCCAACCGATCAATCTGCGTTATCCGATCAATTCTCCGTATGATGATTTTCTCTACGTCAGCGATCCCGATGGTAAAATAGCCTTCTTTACATCTGGCCGCGAGTCTGAAATGGGCAAACTAAGGGTCTTCAAGACCTTGCTTTACGACCCTTCGCAAGTCGAACTATCGATAGTTGAAGGCACCTACGAAGACCGCACGGACAGCGTATTCAACTATATGCTTGCAACAGTGCTTGACCCAAAGACCAATGAAGTTGTTGGTAAGTACAGAAGCAATAAGGAAACAGGTAAGTATGTTCTGCTGCTTCCGCCTCAGAACGATTATAAGCTGGATGTTGGTCCGAATGAGGCATCAGGTTTTCAGTTCGATCTGGATGTACCAGAGCATGAGGTTACTAAGCCGTTGCAGCAATCGATTGTTTATGATGCCAATAGTGTTGATGGCACAGTTACACTGACCAATTATTTCAGTGCTACAGGAGACCAGGATTCTGTTGCCCTTGCAGCTAATCGACCTAAAGCAGAGGTGGATCAGGCCATGGTTGCAATGCCAGATCGTGAGCAGATACTGGCTGCAAAAGCAAATGCTGAGAAGCAAGCTGCAAAAGAAAAGGAAGGCCGTTTGGCTGAATTGGCAGCCAAAGAAGAAGCAAAGCTGTTGGCAGAATTGGCAAGGACCGACAGCATTAGAGCGGTTAAACGGGCCGCCTTGGAAGCAGAGGCGCTCAAACTCAAGGCTGAGGCCGCAAAGCGTGATAGCATTGCCAAAGCTGAACTAGCGTTAAAGGAAAAACTTGAAAGAGAAAAGGCTATAGTAGACAGCTTGGCACTGGTTGAGCAAAAGCTTGCAGCGGAAAGAGAAAAGTTGGAAGCAGATAGTTTGGCTAAAGTGGCAGAAGCTCAGATGCTGGCTGAGAAGCAGAAGGCTGAAGAGGAAAGTCTGGCTATCATCTCGAATGCAAGCGACAAAGAAGCTGAGTTAGCTAGACAAAGAGCGGTGAATGATAGCATAGCCGCTGTAGAACGTGCTGCATTGGAAGCCCAATTCTTGGCAGAACGGAAGAAGGCTGAAGAGGATAGTTTGGCTATCATCGCGCTAGCAAAAGAGGCTGAATTGACTCGACAAAGAGCGGTGAACGATAGCATTTCCGCTGTAGAACGCGCTGCATTGGAAGCCCAATTCTTGGCAGAAAAGAAGAAGGCTGAAGAAGACAGTCTGGCTATCATCGCGCTAGCAAAAGAGGCTGAGTTAGCTCGGCAAAGAGCCGTGAATGATAGCATTGCTGCGGTAGAGCGTGCGGCATTTGAAGCTCAGCTACTGGCGGAAAAGGAAAAGGCAAAGCAAGATTCCGCGTCTGCTGCGACATTGGCGCAGGAGTCGGCAGTTGAAGCCACCTTCGATGACCTTCTCAAAGAAATGCAGGAGAAGGAAGCTGAGATTCTAGCAAGCCAGGAAAAGGAAAGTTCTGCTGAAGAAGTTGCTGAAGTTGAAGAAGTCAATGCGCCCGTAGCAAACGAGGTAGTTGCCGAAACGGATACCGCAGAAACCGAAAAGCTGATCTCTGAAGCCGATCTGTTCCTTCAGACTTTAGCAGACATTGAAGCCCAGAAACAGGCACAGGCGGAAGAGGTTGAGAAGGAAAATGCCCGTTTGGCTCAAGAACGTGCTGCAAAGCAAGAATCGCAGAAAACTGATATCGGTTCTTTGGCATCTGCAGATTCAGTTAAAGTCAATGAGACCGAAGTGGCTGCCATGGATTCTACATTGGTCCAAGCGGTTACGGAATCGGAAAAAGCTGAAATGCAACCAGCTGCATTGAAATCTGATGCTGACCCTGAAGAGTACTTGGCAGCGCTTGCCGAAATGGAGGCTGAAATGGCAAAAGCAGATGCTGAAAACAAGAAGACGTATGAGTTGGTAGAGTTGGATCCAATTCAGACGGACTCTAAAGAATCGTCCGATCCGAAACTTCAACAAATGCTGGATGCGGATAGAAAAGCACTTGAAGAACACAAGCGCATAGCGGCCGAAAAAGAGAAGGTCTTACAAGAGCAGTTGGCCCGAGATAAGGAAGTACTTGCAGTGGTAGTTGAAGAATCTGAAAAAGATGAATTGGCCGCCATCGAGGCCGAAATGTTGCAAGACCTCGAACATAAGAAGCAAGGTTCAAAGTTTGATCTGGGTTCTGAAAAGATTGCTACAGATTCTGTTTCAAGTCCAATGGAAGCTGAAAGTAAGGAAGCAGTTGCTCAGGTGGAGGTGATTTCAGAAGAAGTAGCTGAAACTGAGACGGATGAAGCACTCATTGCCGAAGCAGATGAAGTGGTGTCTGAACTGTCGGGAGCAGTTGAACCTGAGCAGAAACCTGAAGAAATCACTCCCGAAATGGAAAAGGAAGTTGCTTCAGAAAGCATAGAAGAAACGCAGCCAAAAATAGCTGAAACTACTACGGAGGAGATTGTAGAATCGGAGATCTTGGAAGATGTAGAAGCAGATCTGATAGCTGAAGCAGATGAAGTGGTGTCTGAACTGTCGGAAGCTGTTGAACCTGAGAAGAAACTTGAAGAAGCTGCTCCCGAAATGGAAAAGGAAGTTGATTCAGAAAGCATGGAAGAAACGCAGCCAGAAATAGCTGAAACTACAACGGAGGAGGCTGTAGAATCGGAGGTTGGCAAAAAAGGAGAAGCAGATCTGATAGCTGAAGCGGATGAGGTAATAAGTGAGGTCATTTCAGAAGAAGAATCGAAACCAGAAGCTGAAGAATTGATTGAAGAGGCAACGGAGAAAGCAGAGGATACAGAAGAAGTAACTCAAGCGGAAACTGAGCAGGTTGTTGAGGAAGTTGAGTTGGCTGAAGCAGAAACAACGTTGCCTGAGACAACGGAACAACCTAAGACCTCAGAACCAGTGGTCAATGAATTGATGGTCAGTGAATCAGGTCAGCGAATACCCTTCCTTCAGCCAGCAAAGCGCGATTATTCTTATAGACCAAAGCCGGATTTTAATAGCATCGAAAATGTGAGTATGCGAAGAATGGTTCAGCGTATGCGAGCGGAGGATATTGGCCGTTTGGCTGTTCTTAAGAACATGAAAAACCAGTGGATCGAGGAAGGTAAAACTCAGGAGTCGTTGCAGGAGATCAAAGAAAACCGAAGGAACCAAGATGTACTGACAAACCTTGTTGAACCTGTGGGAAGAGAAGAAAAGATTCGCGAGCCGTTTGACCAGAATGACCTTAGAACCCGAGAGGGCGTTTACTACCAGCTTGGCTTCAAATTGGCCACGCCTAACGTTTCTGAAACCATACAGGAGGCAATGAGCCCAGAGCAGGCAATGACGTTTGCCATGCCAGAGTTCAAAATAACCAGTGATCATTTCTCGAACTTGGCGGATGCTAGAGCTGAAATGCGATACTACCGTCAGCGTGGTTTTGACAATGTTGAGGTTATTGCGTATTTGAATGGCGATAAAATCATGTTGTCTGACGCGGAGAATATCCCGTTTATCGATTAAAATAGTCCGCTGATAAGTTTAATTTCTATCTTCATCGGTGATTTTTGAAACCTATGAGCCTAGACCCACATTTCAACCTAGACCTTGACGTAGATTTCCAGGAAGAACTGGCAACGCTGGTGCAGGCACCAAAGTGCTTGGTCATTCATAATGATGATTACAATACATTCGATTTTGTCATCGAAACACTGATTGAGGTTTGTGGTCATGAACCATTGCAAGCAGAGCAGTGCACTTTCATTATACACTACAGTGGAAAGTGTGGTGTAAAAACCGACATGTTCAATAAACTACAACCTATCTGGGCCAAGATCATCAACCTAGGACTTACGGCTACTATTGAAGACGTGCCAAAACCCGCCTGATGCTAGGAGTTGTTGTTGGTCTGCTGATTCTCGGAATTCTCCTTCTTCTTCTTGAAATTATTTTTGTTCCCGGAACCACCATTGTGGGTATTGGTGGACTGATTGTTCTTGCCATTGGCATTTATCTGGCGTATGTTTCTGTCAGTACCATGGCCGGGCATATTTCTTTAGCGTCTAGCGTAGCAGTAGTGTTTCTTGCCTTAATAGTTCTTCTGAAAGGTGAAACTTGGAAACGGGTTGCCCTGGACAACAAGCTAGAAGGAAAAGGAGTGGAATCTGTAGAAGGATTGTTAAAAGTTGGTGATACTGGGAAAACTATCAGTAGATTGAACCCTATTGGAAAGGCGGTGTTCGAAGAGAAGATAGTGGAAGTGGCTACGTCTGGCGATTTTGTGTCGGAGAATGTTGAAGTAGAGATCACCAAGATTGAAGGAAATAAGATCAGAGTTAAAACAGTATAAATAAGCAACTATGGCACTACCCATTTTAATAGCATTAGTGGTTTTTTCAGTCGTACTCCTATGGCTGTTCTTTTATTACGTACCCATTGGGCTGTGGATAACGGCAATCTTCTCTGGCGTTCCTATTGGCATCGGGGCCCTTATCGGAATGCGATTCAGAAAGGTTCCGCCAACGGTTATTGTAAACGCGATGATCAACGCTACCAAGGCAGGACTGACCATTGACCGTAATGCGCTTGAGGCGCACTATTTGGCAGGTGGTAACGTGCAGAATGTCATCAATGCATTGATCTCTGCGGATAAGGCAAACATTCCGTTGGATTTTAACATGGCCACGGCCATCGATCTTGCGGGTAGAGATGTATTGCTAGCTGTTCAGATGTCGGTAAATCCGAAAGTAATTGATACTCCTCCGGTAACTGCGGTTGCAAAAGATGGTATTCAGCTTATCGCCAAAGCGCGAGTTACGGTTAGAGCCAACATCAAACAGTTGGTTGGTGGAGCAGGGGAGGACACAGTTCTTGCCCGTGTTGGTGAAGGTGTTGTATCGTCAATCGGTTCGGCTGAGAGCCACAAACAAGTACTCGAAAACCCGGATTCTATTTCAAAGGTAGTGCTATCAAGAGGTTTGGATTCTGGAACCGCGTTCGAAATCCTTTCCATTGATATTGCCGATGTGGACATAGGCAAGAACATCGGTGCTGAGCTTCAGATGGATCAGGCCGAGGCAGATAAGAACATCGCGCAAGCAAAGGCTGAGGAAAGAAGAGCCATGGCAGTTGCTTTAGAGCAGGAAATGAAAGCCAAGGCGCAAGAGGCCAGAGCCAAAGTTATTGAGGCGGAGGTGCAGATTCCGCAGGCCATGGCAGAGGCGTTCCGTAGCGGAAACCTCGGAATTATGGACTATTACAAGTTCGATAACATTAAGGCAGATACGGAGATGAGAAGCTCTATTGCCAAGTCGGGTTCAAGCAAAGGTGGATCTGACAAGTTGAAGAAGTAAACTTCAACTGAATAGAAACAAGAAAGGCGCGGTGTAAACCGCGCCTTTTTCTTTTAGCTGAACCTGAATATTACTTGATGTGAACGCCAGTTGCTTCGAATACCAAAGCCAATTCAGGCTCGGTAATGGCATCGATCTCTTCTTGAGAAGCCTTGGCATCCTCAGCCAAATGCTTCAGGTAATCTACGCTTAGCGTATCATACATGGCAATTCCCTTCATGGTCATGGTGCTGCCTGCAGCGTCCAACGGAACGAAGAAGCCGTAATCCTTGAACGTAACACGCATTGCCTCGCCATTACCCATGTCAACCTTCATCCAACAGCCTTTTTTCTGGCAGCATTCCTGAATTGTTCCTTCAACAATGAATTCGTTGTTCGAAGAATCATTCATCAGCGCAGCCATTTCAACCCCAGAAATGGCTTCTGTGATCTCAAATTCTTCACCGAACCAACCTGTTTTGGTTGCAGTAGAGTCGGTAGCTTCAGATGTTCCTTCAGTGTTTTCGTGGTTGTGAGAACCACAGGCCGCGAGAAACGAAACGGCCACGATCATTAATAGATATCTCATTTTGATTAATTGAATTAGCGCGGCAAAAGTAGAATTATCAGTCAGAACGATAAATGACAAACGCCACACAACTTTCATATCTTGCCGAACATGAACACAGCTAAACAACCTTCTATTATTCAAGCTTTTATCCCTCTGTTTTTCTTGGTCGGACTCTTGGCTTTGAATGTGGCATTCTATGGCGATAATTCGTTGGGAGGTGCCAACCAAATGGCCTTGCTGCTTTCTGCCGGTGTTGCTACAATAGTTGCACTTTACAACGGAGAAAAATGGGAGAAACTGTTTGATGGGATTGTTGCCAGTATTGGAAGTGCCTTGCCAGCCTTGATCATACTTCTGATGATAGGCGCTTTGGCCGGAACATGGTTGATAAGCGGTGTGGTGCCCGCCATGATCTACTATGGATTGGAAATCCTTACTCCCAAAATTTTCCTTTTCGCCACCTGCATTGTCTGTGCCATAGTGTCTCTTGCCACGGGTAGTTCATGGACAACCGTGGCTACGGTTGGAGTTGCTTTAATGGGTATTGGAAGAATTCTTGGCTTCAGCGATGGAATGATTGCGGGAGCCATTATTTCAGGCGCCTATTTCGGAGATAAGATGTCGCCTCTTTCAGACACCACCAATCTTGCTCCTGCCATGGCTGGTACAGATCTTATAACTCACATCAAACACATGATGTGGACCACGGTTCCTTCCATTACGATTGCCGCGCTTCTATTCTTGATTCTTGGTTTTACAAGCAGTTCTGGAGCCAATATTGAAGGTGTTGAGGCACTTCAAACCGCCATTTCTTCTAAGTTCGATGTGAGTCTTTGGTTGTTTCTGGTTCCGTTGGCGGTAATTGCTTTGATCGTCAAGAAGGTTCCAGCGGTTCCGGCATTGCTGATAGGGGCTTTGCTAGGAGCACTGTTCGCAGTGCTATTTCAGCCAAATGTTATTGAGAGTTTGGCCGTTGAAGGTGCTGGATTTTGGAAGGCGGCTTATATGGTTTCCATAGATGCCATGACAACGGATGTGGCCATTACTTCTGGTAATGCAGTGGCAGACGAACTCCTTACTTCAGGTGGTATGAACGGTATGCTTGGAACCATCTGGCTCATAATCTGTGCCATGATCTTTGGTGGCGTAATGGAAGCCAGTGGCATGTTGGAAAGATTGGCGCAGTCTATTCTTAAACTGGCACAATCAACCGGCTCATTGATTGCCTCCACGGCTGGAACTTGTATCGTGTTCAACACAACAGCTTCCGACCAATATTTGGCTATTGTGGTACCAGGTAGAATGTTTGCGAAGGAATATGAAAAGCGAGGATTGGCACCGGAAAATCTCAGTAGAGCTTTGGAAGACAGTGGAACCGTTACATCGGCACTTGTTCCTTGGAACACCTGTGGAGCCTACCATGCCGGTGTCCTCGGAGTGGCAACAGGAACTTACTTGCCGTTCGCTTTCTTCAATATTATCAGCCCACTGATGACAGTTCTGTACGGCTACATGGGCTGGAAGATCAACGCTCTTAAAAAACTTAATTCATCGGAACGGTCACTTTCAATGAAAAGTAAGTGACCTTGTCATCCAATGGCTGAAAATCAAACTTCAAGTTATTGCCTGATTTTTTCTTCATGTCTATGAGTCCCAGACCAGCACCTCCTTTGGTGGAGAATTTCACTACTGTCTGTTTCATGATCACTCCGTAGAGAAACTTCACCTCTTCCTCATTCAGGCTGTTGATCTTATCAAGCTTATCCTTAAGTAGTTTGCACTCACTGTTCAAAATCAGATTCCCAATGGTTATGGCTATGGAATTCCCCGTTTTGGAAAGGACGAACAAAGGGTGATGGTTGTGAGCTGAATCCGACAACGGCATGGAATGCAGTTGCAGGTTTTGCAGCGTCTCTATCGCTATGTTAACGATCTTACGCTTTGTCTGCTTGGAAACGCCTAACGCATCTACTTGATCTTCAATTTTAGGGAGTGTATCAAGCAGGATTTCTTTACTTACCTGACCTTCGTATTCAAGTAGCACCGAATCGCCATCAATCAATGCATACTTTTTTGGTGACACGCTCATTTGGCCAGCTTCTATTTAAGAAGGCTTAGCAAGAAAGAAAAATCCTGAAAGAATTCAAAGATTCATCAGTCAACTTTCAACATTCTTCGATGCACGACCGTATCGCTGGTTTGCATAGAGAAAACGTACATGCCTGCAGCAGCAGATGCAGCTTCAACCTCCAAATAGTGGAGTCCTGAGTGTTGTTCTCCAAGATCTTTTTGAAGGACAATTTTTCCTGTCATATCCGCAAGCGTGATTGTTACGTTCTCCCGTTCAAAGAGATTGAACTGTACCACAAACCTGTCTAAGAAAGGATTCGGATAGGCACTTAGAATGGTCGGTTCCAAAGTTTCTTCAACACTTACATTCTGACCAGAAATAGACGGTGCCAAAGGCGGGTAAACTCCGGCAATAGCTGGAGCACTGGCTTCAGAAAGATGATTGTCGCCATCGTTTGTGTAGTACCCAGCACCCCAAGAAGTAGTGAATGTTGGTTGGGTAATATCCGAAACAAAAAACCAGTCAGACTGTGCTTTGTCCTGCGTTAGATCAAGGATCAAATACCCTTTCTGAGCAAGGTCTATGAATTTCATGTGTGGATTTGCCAATTGGATGATCTGTTGTCCGATATTGATTGGGCTACTTGTTGTTGAAACACTGGTTACCACAAACTCAACCCCAACACTTCCTGCACCGGTGTTTGCTACATAATTATCTCCAGGAAGATCGTTTGCCCATGAGGTATGGATGTCTCCGGTAAGTACTACCATATTGTCTATGTTATTGGATGTCACGTGGTCATACAAACTGTCTCGTTCTGCAGGGTAACCATCCCATTGGTCATTGTTCACTACAATCCCAAACGCTGTAAGCGGGGCCATCATCACCTGTTGTCCGAGCAACTTCCATTTTGCAGATGAAGCTGATAGATTGTCATACAACCAATGACGTTGATCATAACCCATCATGCTTCTTAGTTCTTCGTTGCCAACTCCTTGCTCATCACGGTCGTATAGTCTGGTGTCCAGCATATTCAGGTCTGCCAGGTCACCAAAGCTGAAATCACGATAGATTCTCTCAAAGTTGTTCTGGTCTGGCTGGCGGATAGGCAGCCATTCCATGTTGGCCTGAATACCGTATGCTTTTCTGTCTACCCAGAATCCTTCAGCACCTTCGGTGTGATTCTCTGCGCCACCACTCCATGAGTTGTTAGCGGTTTCATGATCATCCCAAACACAAATGAATGGAAACTGTTGGTGCGCTGCCCTCAGGTCAGGGTCCAGTTTATAATGAGAATATCTTGTCCGGTAATCACTCAGCGTAATGATCTCCGTTTCCGGTTCAACCGTTCTTCCTGCAATGCCTGCTGAGAGTCCTCCTGTGGCGTATTCATAGATATAATCGCCTAAGTGAAGGATACAGTCAAGGTCATTGTTATCCACCATATCTCGGTAAGCATGGTAGTACCCATTCTCGTAACTCTGGCAAGAAACCACTCCAAATCTCAGGTGGTCAACGCCTCCTGTAGGTGCAGTTCTGGTCCTTCCGATCAACGAATGTGTTCCGTCATATTCAAAATCGTAGTAATACCACGTGTCCGCACTCAAGCCCGTAACATCAACTTTAATCGTCCAGTCTGAAGAAGAGTCTGTGGCCGCAGTACCGTTGGCAACCACGTTACTGAAAAGCGTGTCGGTGGCCATTCTCCAGTTCACATTAACCGGGTCGGTGGAGTTTAAAGTGATTCTCGTCCAAATTATAACTGCATCTGAAAGCGGGTCGCCAGAGGCTACTCCATGGTAAAATGGTTCCAGTGCCGGGTCTAAGCTGTTTCGAGAGTAATGGGTGGGATTTGGTTCTTCCTGTGCGAAGACTGAAAAACTGCTGAATGCAACTAAAAGAGAAAAAAGGTATTTCATGGTCGAAGTTTGAATTCCAACAAATTTAATCGAACTGTTTAACCGAATTGTTAATTGAAGCACCATTTACAAAGTGGTTATGAATGGACAGCCCCGCCTGAATTCTCAAGCGGGGCTGATGTTGCAAACCCGTAAGCCAGATTCTGTTCTAGCCCATCATTTATCTACGCGACCTACCCATCAGGAAAGGGCGAGCAACCCTTAATTCCTGACCTATTTGGTCTTGCAGCCCGCAAGGTTTGTCCCATTCCGATGTTACCACCAGAACGCGTGAGCTCTTACCTCACATTTTCACCCTTGCCCTGCACATAACACGTATGGCGTGGGCGGTTATTTTCTGTGACACTTGCTGTTGCCGAGGAATTTCTTCCTTGACACCCGCGCTTACGAGCGGTGCGGTGCTCTGTGCTGTCTGGACTTTCCTCTCCGCACTTAACTGGATGCATCTTGCAGCGTGTGAGTAAGTCTGTCTTTCAATCTTCTTAGGCCTTGTCCATGATGCTTCAATTTCTTTTCACGAATCAAAGCGTCCGTTTTATTGGCAAAGCCTTCAAAATAGACCATTTCATAAGGAATATGCCCTTTGGTCGAGAGCACATTTCCTGCATTATGCTGGGCTAAACGCTTTTTCAAATGCGTGGTGTAACCAACATAAAACTTATCGTTCTTCTTACTTTTCAATAGGTACACGAAGTGCGCCATGGTTCCAGTTAAGTGCGGAGCGATGGGCCGATTTGCGTTGCAAAGTTAGACCGAATCGATAAGAAACACTACGGTGGTACCTGGATTATCGTACGATTCGTCTTGGTATCGGTAGCCCCGAACCTTCAATCGCTTACGCACCTCTTCTCTCAGTATACCCTCACCAATACCGTGGTTCAAGAACAATTTATGGTCTGAAGAATTGGATGCTTCCCACAGGGCATCCTCAAAATAGGAGAGGGCTTTTTCTAGTTTGGAAAGATGGAGCTGACGATGGTATTTCTCAGGCAAGGCATAATCGTGCAGGTCAACAAAACGTTCTCCAACCGTTCTCTTTTTACTGGTTGACTGTTTGAATGATGGTGTCGATTTCTTCGTCTCGTCTTTCGGCTTCATGTTCAAATGACCACTGCGCTCTAACACATCTTCGTCAAACAAGTTATCCTCGTCAATAATGATCAGCGAAGAGACGGAGAGAACCTTGTCAAATCCGTGTTCATCCTTCACAACTAAGGTTTCTTTGCCAAGAACGTCAACGATAGTTACCTCGCCAGCCTCATCCTTCAATTTTGCCCGCTGCCCAACCCTCACAACTCAGAAATAAACAGGGTGAAACTTGACCTTGTGTACAGGGTTGAACTCAACCGTAGGGAAAGGCAACTTGATGAGATTGACCGCCTTGAAAATGGTTCGAAGCCATTTTTTCTTTGTCCTGACCTTGGTCAGGTCAACATCCAGAGAAAGATAGAATTGACGGAAACGTGGTGTTTGCGGAAGCGAATTGCCATCTGTATCAAATGCTGGATTGTCCAACCCTCCGATCATACCGTCTGCACCAAATCCAATGGCGAAATTCAACCATCGAGGAAACTTACTTTCATCGTTCAAGAAAGAGTGAATATTGACCGAAAACCAATAGGTCTGGGCGTTGTAATCTTTCATCAGGCGTTCGCCAAGACTTGACCCAAGAAGGTTGGGACGGTACTGCGCATAGCGCGAATTACTGTACGAGATCTTGGGCGAGATCCGCTGTTCATTCCAAGCCAATTCCTGAAGGATTACTGCAAATGAACCACAGGTGTTTGCTGTAAAATCGCCAAGAGAAAAGCCCCATTGTGGCGAAAAACCGTCTAGAATTTCTATGCCTGCCAAGTAAAAACTTCCCATAAAACCGCCTGCCCAAATACTGGTTTCCCTATTGTAACCAGCCCATCGCATCATGTCAATGTAATAGTAACCAATAGCATAGCTTGCCAGAAAGTGGCCCGCCTTATCCATTTGCATCCACTCTCGATTATCATCGAAAAACCGGAATTTGCCTCTTTCTTCGTTGGCATACCAAAGCTCGTTGAGACCAACCACCGATCCAACCCAAAGCGCTGCCGAACCAGCTCCAAGACCAATAGCTCGGCCGTTTCTAATGGTATCAGAATAGGTCTTCCACTCGAATTGCGTATGCTGCGCATTCACATTTCCGATATGGAGAAATAGAACAAGTGAAAACAATAGGCGCTTCAGCATTAGGCAAAAGTAGTGGAACGGATTGGCGATTAACGATTATCGAATGACGATTTACCATTTGTCTGGTTTCGAATCTCTCGATTTCGTGCTTGGAAATCTCACAAATGAGACTTTGGCATTGTCTTGGTTATTACCAGTGCGGGTAGCGGTTTTACCAACCCGAAATGAATAACTAAAAACTGGAAATCATGAAAAAGCTAACACTACTTCTCGCCAGCGTTTTCGCAATTGCTTTGCAATCTTTTGCTCACGGCTACGGGCACGCTAGAATTAACAGCTACGCAGACGCTTTCGTCTTTGACGAGATGGGAGTGACTTTTTCTGTGTACCCCGATGGCGAATTCGATTTTTACATGGATAACCTGATGCAATCGACAACCGTGAGCAATGGGTTTGTTGATGTGACCTTCAACTCAGGATACGATTACAACCCGTATGTTCAGTATGACGACTTCGGGGCGGTTATTCAGGTAGAGAACGTTCCGATATACTACGATTACTACGGTCGAGTAAGTCAGATCGGTGATGTGCTTATCAACTACAGAAACCGTAGAGTTTGTCAAGTTGGTGGCCTCCAGGTGTATTACAATATGCACGGGCATTATGCTTACCACACAGGCTACATCAATGTTTGGAATCCGTACTTCGTGTACAGACCATTCTACGTGGCGTTTGCCCGACCAGCAATCAATCTGTGCTTTGTAAGAACAACGCCTTACAGACAATACTACAGACCGGTTCGATACACGTACTACAGACCATATGTAAGAAACGTACGTCCTTGCTACGCAACTATTGGACACACCTACAGACCAAGATCTAGTTACGGACAGGTTCATGGCAGATATACTCAGACGCCAAGAAGCGGAGAACGTCCAGTCATGCGAGAGCGCACCAAGATCACAACAGCAACTGCCAGCGCACGACCTGTGGTGAATAGTAGAAGCAATGCAGCCACTTCACGAAGCAACGGAAGTGGTTACACTAGAAGTACCAATGTGGTGAAGCCTGCAACCAGTGGAACAACCAACCGTTCGGTTCAGAGTGTGAACACGAGAACCAGCAAACCTGCAACTGGTTCTGTAAGAACAGATTCGCGCACGGTGCAAAGTTCACCTGCAAGAACTTCAGGAAGCAGAACAACTTCTTCGCGAGTTGCTACTCCGAGCAAGCCTGCTACCACAGTTAACCGAAGTGTGAAGCCGCAGACCAGCGGAAGTGCAGTGCAGAGTAGAGGTTCAAGCAGCAGCTCAAGAACAGTAAAGCCTGCTTCTACACCTGCAAGAAGTTCGGTTCAGAAGCCAGCTGCCACAGGTGGAACAAGCAGTCAAAGTTCGCGATCTGTTAAGCCGAGTTCAGGCTCAAGAAGCTCAGCTTCAATGCCAAGGACAACTGCTAAACCTGCAAGCTCAGTAAGCAGAAGTAGTTCAAGCTCATCTGTTTCAAAAGGAAGCAGCAGTTCTTCAAAATCTGGAGGAAAGGTTTCGGTGGGTAACCGATCTTCCAAAGGCGGTCGATGATCCATTCGACCCTTGCTGATCGGGGCGGCTCTTAGAGCCGCCCCTTTTTTATATCTCAATCACGATACCGAAGGAAGGAAGCACCGTTCCGGTCGTATTTTGAATTTGATTCAGCAGATAGCGGTTCGGGTCGTTGGGGTCAATAACGGCATTGCCATTATTGTCCGTTTGAAGAATGTAGCCCGGTGGCTGTTCGGCTCTCCAAGCATAAACGTTCTGAACATCCAAATAAATATTGAGTGCCCATTTCTTGAAGAACCACTTCTTGTCTACCCGCATGTCCAGGAAATGTGCTGGTTCCAATCGCTGCGAATTGAGTTGGGTATAATCTGGAATGGCACCTCTGTTCAGGTTCCAAACTGGAATGAGCGAAGAAGTTTCCACATCGGCAGGTGTGTAAGGCGAACCACCCGTAAATCTCCACCGAAGACCCAACTCCCAATTCCGTTTGAATTTATAACCGCCCGTAAATGAGATCAGATGCTGAGCATCCCACGCAGATGGCACAAAATCACCTTTGTAATCTTCGAATTCGCTTCTAACGAATGTGTAAGCCAAAATGCCGTAGAAACCTTTCCAAAGTTTCTGTTGTACGAGCAGTTCCACTCCGTATGCACGCCCCATGTTGTCAGATGTAACTTCATCGTTTCCGATCACGCCAAAATCCGCTCCCAAATTGGCCAATGAAATGCTATCGCGAATTAGGAATGGGTAGTTCTCCCAAAGCTTGAAGAAACCTTCAACGGAAACTTTCAAACCGATCTGATTCACGTATTCAACCCCAGCTACAGCATGATTGGAAGCAATGTATTTCAGACCATTTTCCCGATTGACCAACGTTCCTGCATTGTTTCTGAAGCCCAGCGTAGTATATGGCGGAAGTTGGAAGTATCGACCAACGTTGGCGTTCAGACTGAAGTTGTCATCAAACGAGTAGGAAAGAGAGAATCTGGGCGAGAACGTTTCGTACGTTTTGGCCATTTGCTTGGAGTAGCTGTTGCCATCGACTCGAGCGCCAAGAGAAAGCAATAATCTGCCAGATACGAACGACTTGCTTACCTGCCCAAAAGCCGCCCACTTGTGAATGTCAACGGCCGATGAAAAATCGATCTCTCCAATGGAACCATCTGGCAAAGTGATCTTGCTGAACGTAGAATTGGTGTAACGGGCAAATTCATATCCAACTCCATAGTTGATCTTCCATCCGTTCTTGATCCAATTATTCTCGAAACGCAGTTTGTTCTCAATTTCCTGACTGTTGTAATCGAGAATCAGGTTGGTGTCCGCTTCAATATTATCAGCGTATTTGAATGCATCATTATTGAGCATATTCCTGCTCACCACCAACTCGGAATAACCCGTTTCCCGATAGTTTTTCCAGTTCACACCAAGCGCATAATTCCATTGATTGTTCACAGGAAGCACGTCCACAATCCGCTGTTGCTCTTCGTCCAGATCATCATCCAAATTGAGCTTGAATTGATCGATGGCACCAAGTCCGATAACGGTGAGTTCGTTCTTGTCGTTGATCCTGGCTTTGTACTTCAGTTGGAAGTCATCATAAGTAGGCAGAAACGGCAATCCCAACAATTGAAACAGGAACTGTAGATAGCTCCTTCGATACGAGAACATGAACGAATGTCCAGGTGCAATGGGGCCTTCGATGGTGATCCCTGCATCACTCGATCCGAGGGTGAAATTTCCACCGATACGGTCTTTCCGTGGGTCTTTCATTTTGAAGTTGAGAACGGAACTCAACGTATTGCCCCGATTGGCAGGAAATGCACCCGAAAAGAACTCCACTTCGCGAATGAAATTCACGTTGATCAAACCGTTCGGCCCACCAGAAGAACCTTGTGTTGCGAAGTGATTGATGTTCGGAATTTCGACTCCGTCCAAGTAGAAACGGTTCTCGTTGGGCGCTCCTCCACGAATGATCAGATCGTTTCTGAACGCAACAGATGAAGCCACACCCGGCAGCGACTGCAACGCTTTAGAAATGTCGCGGTTTCCGCCCGGGTTCCGTTCAATTTCATTCACGCCTATGGTCCGCATCGAAACAGGACTTTCCTCCTTTTTCTCGAAAGGTTTGGCTTTTACAACCACCGCATCGAGCGTTTTCGAATCGGCTTCCAATTTGAAATCAAGCAATGCAGGTTTGTTATTGAATACCTGCACTTCGTATTCTATCTGACTCTTATAACCGAGATATGAAACTTCCACATTATAGAGACCGGGTGTGAGGTTTTCAATCTTGAAATTTCCATCCAGATCGGAAGATGCTCCGGTTGTGGTTCCAACAATTATCACGTTTGCAAACGGGATAGGCTCATTGTTTGCAGCATCTGATATCCGACCTTGAATGAGCCCGGTTTGTGCTAAAGTGGTTGCTGTAATAGCGGTCAACAGAAACGTCCAAAGTGCCTTCATCGACTTCGTTAATATTGGTTGTGCGTTAGAAACCCAAGTAAGCCATAATTGTTCTGTGGTGGGAACCGATAGGTCATTACTTTTATGCACTATTCGTTTATGAAAACCGAAAAAAAGTGTTCGAATTGCGGGGAGTGGACCACTTGGGATAAACTTCCAACAGATAGGTGCACGCATTGCAACGACCTTTTGGATCCGCGGGCTCACAAAGAGAAAGAAGAGCGGGAAGAAAAGGAGCGGCTTTTCAAGGAAAATGACTTTTTCCGCGTTCGCGAGGATGACAGTTTTTTGATGGTTACAGTTCGAAAGGTCGGATGGATACTTCATGCGGTCTTTGCTGCCATTACATGGGCGTTTCTATGGTTCGTAACCACATTTTCAGGATGAAAAGAACTCTGACCAACCCTGTGTTTTTGACCTGCGTTATGCTGGCTACGGTCAATCAGATACTTGAGAAGGGGTTTGGTGTTTATCTACCGGTTGTTCACAGCTATTTGGATGATATTCTGTGTTTTCCCATTGTTCTGACACTGGGGTTGGCGATGTACCGCTATTTCACGCCAAATTACCGATTGACCGCATGGCACATTTGGCCAACGGTCTTTATCTATTCGGTGTATTTCGAATGGTATCTGCCACGAACTTCAGACGCATACACATCAGATCTTCTTGATGTATCGATGTACCTCATCGGATTGACCATTTTTGGCTATTTCATTAATGGAAAGGATGCGGTAGGTTTGGACATAACCAATTCCTGATCTGTTATGAAATTTCTACTGACCACAACTTTGTTCTGCTTTAGCCTGATCTGCAACCAAGTATCTGCCCAAGGGCAAAGTGTAAACCTTGATGCTGTTAGAACATTGATAGGTGATGAACTTCAAAATGCTGGCGTTGCATTTCTGGGAGATGATGTAAGGCCATATTTGAATGGGACTAAGAAAGGTTTTAGTTCTTGGAGCAAATTCAAGGGAAAAACGGATGTTTTCGTTGTGTTTTCTGAGGAAACGAAGGAAGTGTTACAACGAAAAACGAAAAAGCGAGTGATTGTTGGAGACAGCATCGGTGCCTACTTTACGCGGTCTTGGCGCGAACAGGATTTCCTGACTTGGATTGATGTTCAGGGAGAAAAAGTGGCTTTCTTGGAAACGTCAGGCAGACCTGCCGACCCAAATGTTAAGAGAGTGCAAGACACGTCCGATACAAGATTGGCAGAGTTCGTTACGGATGTCTCTGATAAGAAGGGCAAGGTTGAGGTGCTCGTAGTTGGCAGCAAGGTGAACCAAGCGTTTTTAGATACAACGGATCTATCGGATGAATTCCAGAAGCTTGATCGAATTCTGAGCTACATCATTGTTCCGTCCGAAGAGATGAAGTTGGCATTTGCTAAGATTACCTCCAAAGATGTTTACGTGAAGAAGGCTGATCCAGAACCTGGCGAGGAAAAAAGCATTACAGATAGAATGAGGTGGATGATAGTAGAAGCTAAGGGTTCCGACCTGATTCGAGTTCGTGGTTCAGGTTATTTAAGTAGCATCCTTACGCCCCGATCTGAGCACGGCAAGCGTCAAGAATAGCCAACGCGTCTTCTTTGGTTCTTGCTTCAGCATAGGTTCTAAGCACAGGTTCTGTTCCCGAAGGACGGATCATTACCCATTCGTGGTCAGATAGCCAGTATTTCCAACCATCCAGATCATCTATTCTGACGACTTTGTATTTGCCGAAGTGATCAAACTCGCCAGCGGCACATTTTGCCACGATTTCTTCTTTCAATGATTGCGCAATACGAAGGTCGTTCCGCTCAAAAGCGAACTCGCCAACTTCATCGTAAACTTCTTGGATCAATTCGCGCAAGCTCTTTCCAGATTTTGCCATGAATTCCCAAATGACCAACCCGTTCCAAATGCCATCTCTTTCAGGAATGTGACCTTTTACCGCAATGCCGCCACTTTCCTCACCACCAACCAACACATCTTCGGTGATCATAATTCCGCACAAATGCTTGAAACCGATCTTCACCACGTCAAGTTCCAAACCGTATTTCTCGCACATCTGATTGATCTTGACGGTGGATGAAAATCCCGTTCCGACCTTTCCGTTCCAACCTTTCACTTTGTGCAGATAGTGGATAAGTAACAGCAGGATATGATGGCTGTCAACATAATTTCCTTCGCCATCAAAAAGCGCAATTCTGTCTGCATCGCCATCGTTTGCGAGTCCGCAATCAATGTCTCCAGATAGTTTGATGATCTCCTGAAACTCGCCAAGATTTTTGAGAATCGGCTCAGGAGAAATTCCATCAAAAAGTGGGTTGTGTTCGCAATGTACTAGCGTGATATCTGGAAACAATCTCCGCATCACGAATTGACCCGAACCATACATGGCATCGTAAGCAAATTCCAACCCTGAATTTCGAATCGCATCAAGGTCGAAATTGGCTTCCACTTTCGCCACAAACAGGTCTTCCAATTCGGCCGTTTTCAGCTTTCCTGTTTCGCGATAGCTGTCAAGGTCAATGGCATCCAACTCAAATTCGTAAGCATCGGGAATGTGTTTCTCAACCGCTTTAACATCCGCCTCTAAAAGTGGTCCGCCATGATTTCCCTTCAGTTTAAAACCGTTATCGGTTGGCGGGTTGTGACTTGCCGTGATTATGACACCGATTCCGGTGTTCAACTCCTTTGCACCCAGCGAGACCATTGGCGTGGTAACGGGCCCTTCAGCCAAGTGCACTTCGAAACCATTCTGCAGGAAAACCTTGGCTACGGTTTCAGCGAATAGTGGTCCGCCAAAACGGCAATCGTGCCCGACAACCGCAACAAGCGGAAGCTTCTGGTCAGCCACCCAGTTGGCTGTTCCTTGGGCGATTCTAGCCACATTTTCAACAGTGAATTCTTTGGCAATTGCAGCACGCCAACCGTCCGTTCCGAATTTGATTTCAAGCGCCATTTGTGTTGATTTTGGGCGAATGTAGGAGTTCAAAGTTTAACGTTGAAAGTTCAAATTGAACTTTGAACCGCGTTAGCGATAGACCTTCCGCTTGTTCAACTCGCGTTGAAATTCACGCGCGTTTTTCAAATGCTCGTTATATGTGCTTGCAAACGAATGATAGCCAGAACCATCGGCCTTGGCGCAGAAATACAAATAGCTATGCGACTTGGCGTTTAGCACGGCATCAATACTCTGAATGCTTGGCAAACAGATCGGACCAGGTGGCAAACCCTTGTATTTGTACGTGTTGTAAGGCGAATCGATCTCCTTGTGCCAATTAAGCACGCGTCTTGCTTCAAAATCTTTGTTGGCGTACACCAAAGTTGGATCTGCCTGAAGCAGCATGCCTTTTTTCAGGCGGTTGAGATACACGCCTGCCACTGTCGGCTTTTCATCATTCTTGGTAGTTTCTTTCTGAACAATAGATGCCAGAATGCTTACTTCAGATTGGCTTAAACCGAGTTTATTGGCTTTTTGCTTGCGTTCCGCAGTCCAGAATTTCTTGTACTCGGCCGCCATCCGTTCCACAAATTCATCAGCCGAAGTATTCCACCAGAACTCGTATGTATTTGGCAGAAAAAGCGTGAAAAGCGTTGTGGTGTTGAAGCCGAAATTGTTGGCGTAGTCACTATCATTCAAAAGTGATATGATCTGCGTGCTGTCGGCTTCTATGTACGAGGCTACTTTACCGGCCAGCTCTTCCTTGAACCGCACGTTATTGAAGGTGATCATAACAGGTTCCTGTTCTCCAGAACGCAGCAGGTTGACCAATTCATTGTTGTTCATACCACGTTCCAATTTGTACCGACCTGCCTTAACGTTCAGCTTGTAATTTTTCTGTTCCGCTACCCAATCGAAAGAAGCTTGGTTGAGCAGAATGCCGCCCTCCACAAGGGCGTTGGATACCTCTTGAAAACTAGAGCCTGTTGGGATGTAGAAGTACTTTTCGTCTGCTTTGAATTCAACATTGGAGCGGTAGATCATGGAGTACAGCTCCCAAGCCGAAACGCCTCCCAAACAGACAATGATGACCACAATGATGGCCACAATTTTTTTCCAGTTGGTGGATGATTTCTTTGCCTTTTTCCTAGTCATTCAATCGCTGCATAAACACCGCGTCAATAAACGCATTTCCCTTTTTCACCCAATCTCGGCAACGGCCTGTTTCTTCAAACCCGCAGGTTGAAAACAACCGCAAGCTGGCATCATTGTCAACGGGAATGTGGCAATACAATTGCTTGAGGTTCAATACTTCAAAGCAGTAATTTGTTAAAAGGTTCAGTGCTTCCTTGGCGTAGCCGTTCTTTCGGTCTTTGGTCTCAGCGATTAGAATTCCAACTCCAGCGCGTTGGTTGTGTTGGTCGAATTCAAAGATGTCGATGCAACCAATCGTCATTGCGAGAGAGGAACGACCGAAGCAATCTCCTTGATCGGAGAGATTGCCGCGCTGCGCTCGCAATGAGGTGGAAGGATGGAGGTCAATCATCAACCGCAATTGTCCATCAGTGTAAATATCTCCTGAAGAGCGTTCAATGAAATCCGCTATCTGTTCTTTGGATAACGTTTCGTGCTCATCTCCCAAGTACTTCAGTTCAGGTCGGTTTTCCCAATCGTGAATGAGGTCACGGTCGTCTGCTCGCATTTCGCGCAGCGTGAACTTCTCGCCTTTCAGCAATTCATATTTCATGCTGGCAATTCGATTGTGCCATCAAACACATGAGCTGTTGGGCCAGTAAGCCAAATGTTGGTGTACGAACCATCAGCCTGCGGCTTGAATGATACGCTCACCTTTCCACCTAAAACCTTGATCGGAACTTCCGTTTCTGAAACGTGACCCAAATGGTGCATGGCAATGGCGCAGGCTGTGGCACCTGTTCCACACGAAAGGGTTTCGTCTTCCACGCCACGCTCGTAGGTTCGGATGTGCGTCAGGCCATCCATCATTTCCACGAAATTGACGTTGGTGCCTTCGGCCGCAAAACGGTCGTTGTAGCGCACTTTCCGCGCATCATTGATAAGGTCGATGCTCAGCACATCATCCACCATCGTGACATAATGAGGCGAACCAGTATCTAGGTAAACGTTCTCGCCAATGTGCTCGATGCTCGGTACATCGCCCATCTTCAAACTGACAAGTTTTCCCGCCATTTTGAACTCATGCATGCCATCAACTGCCAAAAATTCACCCGAATCGCGCAAGGCGTTCAGGTTCTGCGCAAAATCCACAAAGCAACGGCCACCGTTGCCGCACATGCTGCTTGGCGCACCATCAGAATTGAAATAAACCATCTGCACTGTGCTTTCTTGCGTTTGTAGCAGAATCAACCCATCGGCACCGACACCGAACCTGCGGTTGCAGAGTTGCGCAATTTGGCTCTGCGAAAGTTCCAGTCCCAACGCACGATTATCGATCATCACGAAGTCGTTTCCGGTGCCGTGGTATTTGCTAAAAGGGATTAACATTTTTTTGAAAATGGATTACAACGATCGGATTTGACTGGCGTTAATTTTGGTGTAAAGCTCGGCAACGAGAACAAAAACCAAAGTTAAATCAAAATCGAAGCAGCGATGAAACAGTTAACAGGATTGATAGTGGCGGCCCTAACGGGAGCAATTGTTTCGTTAGGAACGTACACGTATTTGGACAAGAAGAACGGAACGCTGGTGGAAACGATTCATCAGGCTCCTGTACAACGGGTAAATTATCCGTTGGCGGCACCCGAAGGCAGCGTGAATTTTGTGGCTGCTGCCAACAATTCCATTCACTCGGTGGTGCACATTAAAACCAAGGTAATGAGTAGTGGAAATGCGAATGTGCATCCTTTCTACAGGTTCTTTTTCGACCAGGGAATGATGCCTCAACCACAGATGGGTAGCGGGTCTGGCGTAATTATCAGTAGCGATGGTTATATCCTTACCAATAACCACGTGATTGACAAAGCCGCAGAGGTTGAAGTAACTCTGAATGATAAGCGCAGCTACACAGCTGAGGTTCTTGGCGCAGACCCGAATACGGACCTTGCGTTGCTGAAAATCAATGAAGAAGAACTGCCTTACATCCCTTACGGAAACTCCGAAGAAGTGGAAGTAGGCGAGTGGGTGCTAGCAGTTGGAAATCCATTCAATCTAACTTCTACCGTAACCGCTGGAATTGTAAGTGCCAAGGGTAGAAACATTGATATTCTGCGTGAGGAATATGCCATCGAAAGTTTCATTCAGACCGATGCGGCCGTAAACCCAGGAAACAGTGGAGGTGCGCTGGTGAATACGAATGGAGAGCTCATCGGAATAAACACGGCCATTGCTTCCAATACGGGCAGCTACGCAGGATACTCATTTGCAGTTCCGGTAAACATTGCCCGAAAGGTGGTTGACGACATACTTGAATTCGGAAAGGTCCAGCGAGCGTTTATCGGGGTAAGCATCCGTGATCTGAACGGAAAGCTGGCAGCCGAGAAAGGGTTGAACACCACGGAAGGTGCCTACGTAAATGGTCTGACCAAAGGTGGTGCGGCCTATGCGGCTGGAATTCGCGAAGGGGATATTATTGTTGCTGTGGATGGTGTGAAAGTGAAAAATGTACCTGAATTGCAAGAAAAGATTGGGGAATATCGCCCAGGCGATCTGGCACAGGTAACCGTGCTACGCGATGATGAGCTGAGAAAGTATGATGTGGAACTCAGAAACCGAGATGGAGGAACTGAAATGGTTACCAAAGCTGCTGACCTTTTGGTGCAGTTAGGTGCGGAATTGACTCCAATTGATGAGGGAAACATGAGAAGATTAGGGCTTCGCAACGGACTTCAGGTTAAAAATCTGAGCAATGGTAAGTTGAAAGGTGCAGGAGTGAAAGAAGGATTCATCATCACAAGAATTGACAGAAAAACCGTTCAATCGTCTGAAGACGTGATGAACGCCTTAAATAAGAAAGAAGGAGGAGTGCTTATTGAGGGTGTTTATCCGAACGGATTGACCGCCTATTACGGGTTTGGTATGTAGGGAAGAAGTGGAATAGGTTGGTTGATGGGGGCGTTCCGAAAGGGCACCCCTTTCTTTTTTCGTTGAAAGGGAAAAATGGGAAAATGGAAATTCGGGGAAAGGTTTTGATGGTTAGACCCTGAAACAAATTCAGGGTGACGGAATCTGTTAGGTGTTCTGTAAACCGCTGCCGTCATGCTGAAGTTATTTCAGCATCTGATTGTCGATTTGAGTGAAGTTTGCTGAGCTGTGAACCCACTAAATGGTCAAGGTTTACTTTTCGTACTGAATGACTTTGTCGTAGTCGATTTCAACTTTTCCTTTTTCAAAATCTGAAAAACTTACATTCCTCAATGCCCCGTATTGAAAACCTCCTTCTACACCTAGAATGGAATAGATTGAGAACTTATCTGAAAGATGATTAGTGGGGTAATAGAAAACGTTGCTCTTAAGTACTGTGGTATCTGATTTTGTAACAACGACAGAATAAAAGCGACTAACGTCAAACTCACCTTTTTTTGCGGAGAATTCGAACTTTTTGAAGGCAACGTCTTCTTTGGAAACTTTCACCTCCATTTCGAAATCAAATTTCACCACATCATCTCCCACGATGTATTGTACTGAGAGCGGTTGTCTAGGATTAATTGGTGGAGTGCTGATGAACTTTATGACTTTTTCATCATTTGGGATTGTAAGCTTATCAGGCATATTTATCCGATGAAGGTTTTTCTTTTGATCATCTGAATACTCGTACTCCAGCAGGCGATCTGTGTTAAATGGATACAATTGTTCATTTCCATTTTGAATGAGCAGTTTTTCCAATTCCAATATTTCATTCTTCCCGCTTTGGTTTTCTACTGTAATCTGGACAACACTCATGTAGTCGCCATTTTGGAAATAGGGGTTTTTGTTTTGTCCAACGCTCCAGCGAGTACTAGACCTATCAGGAATGCCATTTTCTCCAACACCATCTCGGTCTTTGATTTTGTACTTGATTAACTCCGCTGCCGTAGCGGGTATTAAACCCGATTTAACCTTATCGTCCAATAGACCAAAACTTTGCTTTCGCCTTACTTTTAACTTTTCATCATGATCATCATTCGCTGATTCTAAATTGTTGTAGTACCGGATTATTGATGTCTCATCGTATCCAAAGAAAAAACGGCCATCTAAGCGCGAATAGAAATAAGTGTGAATATCCAAGGCGCTCGCATCTATTGGCTTAACAGTCAGCTTTAGTCCGCTTCGAATCTCCTTGGAGACTTCGGTGGGTTTGAATTCTATGTTTGTGGAACCTGTTTCTTTCTTGACCAATGTTTGAGTGGTCGAACAAGCAACGAGAAACACCGCGAAAACATAAGCGACAGTCGAATACGAGAATTTCATTTCAAGGATTTTGCGGATGAAAATAAATATTGTTAGTCCAACGAGACAGCTGAACGTTTGCAGGTAGCGTGCGTTAGGGATTGTAGCGGCATCCTTTTTTGTCTTTCACAAAAAAGATAGAGCGGAAAGCCCGACCCGTAGGGGAACGCCCAAAGACTTCTCGATACAATTCCTCATTCTTCGGAATCACTCGAAGTGACGGGACGTTTTCCCTAATTTCCGTTTTCCCATTTTTCTCTACAAAAGGAGAAACAAAATGCGGTTTCTGCCGTTCAATTTACGTTGGGCCGAGGGGCAGTTGCACATATATTGTAGAAACCATGCATTCTGATTATCTTCGCAGCCCTTTTTAGCAAGTGTATCACACACGTTCATTTTAAACAGAAACACGACACATGAGACAACTCAAGATCACCAAGTCGATAACTAACAGAGAGAGTGCTTCACTGGATAAGTACTTGCAGGAGATCGGTAAAGAAGACCTGATCACTGCAGATATGGAGGTAACTCTGGCGCAGCGTATCAAGCAGGGTGATCAGGCGGCTTTGGAGAAATTGACCAAGGCAAACCTTCGTTTCGTGGTGTCTGTTGCCAAGCAATATCAAAACCAAGGTTTGAGCCTTCCGGATTTGATCAACGAGGGTAACCTTGGATTGATCAAAGCTGCTCAGCGTTTTGACGAAACACGTGGTTTCAAGTTCATTTCTTACGCTGTTTGGTGGATTCGTCAGTCGATTCTTCAGGCGCTGGCAGAGCAGTCTCGTATTGTTCGTTTGCCTTTGAACCAAGTTGGTTCGTTGAACAAGATCGACAAAGCTTTCTCCAAATTGGAGCAGGAATTTGAGCGTGAGCCATCTGCCGAAGAGCTTTCTGAAGTTCTGGAGATTCCGAGAGAAAATTGCTGATACGATGCGCGTTTCCGGACGTCACGTGTCGATGGATGCACCGTTCGTACAAGGCGAGGACAACAGCCGTTTGGACGTGTTGGTGAACCACGATTCGCCACGTGCGGACAGCACGCTGATGAACGAATCGCTACAGAAAGAAATTGAGCGTTCGCTTTCAACGCTTACAGAGCGCGAAAGAGATGTGGTGAAACTGTTCTTCGGAATCGGTATGAACCACGGACTTACCTTGGAAGAGATCGGAGCGAAATTCGATCTGACAAGAGAGCGCGTTCGCCAGATCAAAGAGAAGGCTATCCGCAGACTGCGCCACACTTCGCGTAGCAAACTGCTGAAGGCATACTTAGGATAAGCAAACCAACCAAATCAATCCATTTCATGAGTACTGAAACGATTGCTTCGAAGTCCAACGGAACTTTTGAGGCAGAGTTGACCAATTGGATCGGGCGAGAGAAGGCCGCGATCAAGTTGATGTCTATTATCGGAACGCTGCGTTTCGACCGCGCTGTTGAACTTGTCATTTTTCGAAACCAGTTGCACGATTGCAACGTGGGCGAGATCCTTGCCATTCACGAGTACGCTCGCAAAATGGTGAAGAAACCGATCACGGTATTCGATAGCCTTCAGGTGGCCGAAGGTCTTGTGAGCATGAACCTTGCGCCAGCCAAAATTGACCTTGGAAAACTGACCCACGAGTGGTTGGAGGCACGCGCCAATGGTGAAACTGTTGACACTTTTCTAGGCGCAACAATTGGAGATTTCACATCTGAGGGCCGTGAACCATCAGCACCGAAAGATGTGGTGCTTTACGGTTTCGGGCGTATTGGTCGTTTGGCTGCGAGAGAGTTGATCTCTCAGTCGGCCAAAGGCGATCAATTGCGTTTGCGTGCAATTGTTACTCGTTCCAATTCAGACCTTGATATTTACAAGCGTGCCGACCTGCTGAGAACGGATTCCATCCACGGACCATTCCCAGGAACTATTGAAGCTGATGTTGAGAAGAAAGCGCTTATCGTAAACGGTCACACGGTTCTTTTGATCGCTGCGAATAGCCCTGCTGAGATTGATTACACCACTTTCGGCATCAACGATGCGTTGGTGATCGATAACACAGGTGTTTGGAGAGATGCTGACGGATTGGGTCAGCACTTGAAGTCGAAAGGTGTGAGCAAAGTGATGCTCACAGCTCCTGGAAAAGGAAATATCCCAAATATCGTTCACGGAGTAAATCACTTGGATTTTGACCCAGATGCGCATGATATCTGGTCTGCGGCTTCATGTACAACCAACGCCATTTCGCCAGTTTTGGCGGTGATCGAGAAGCAGTTCGGAGTGGAGAAAGGTCACATTGAGACCATCCACGCTTACACCAACGACCAGAACCTGCTGGACAACTACCACAAGAAATACCGTAGAGGTCGTTCGGCTGCGTTGAACATGGTCATCACCGAAACTGGTGCAGGAAGTGCTGTTGCCAAGGTGATTCCAACGTTGGGCGGAAAACTGACCTCTAACGCGGTGCGTGTTCCAGTTCCAGATGGTTCATTGGCTATTCTGAACCTGACTTTGAACAAGGCTGTGACATTGGAAGACGTGGATAACGCGATGAAAGACGCTGCATTGAACGGAAACCTTGTAGAGCAGATTCGTTACTCTACCTCACACGAGTTGGTATCCTCAGATATCGTTGGCGATAGCTGCGCTTCGATTTACGATAGTAAGGCGACCATTGTATCTCCAGACGGAAAGAACGTGGTGATCTACGCTTGGTACGATAACGAGTACGGTTACACGCGTCAGGTGCTTCGTTTGTCGAAGTACGTGAGCAAGGTGCGCAGACTGCACTATTATTAATTACGAATTAATACTGTTATAAAAAAAGCCCGTTCATTACGGGCTTTTTTAGTTACGTGAATCACGTAAATGGTTGATTTTATTTAAAAAATGACCAAAAATGGCTATTCCTAGCCTCTAAATACTTCGTATGTTCGCTGTTGAATCAATCAGAGATCATGCGTCCAGAAGAAGCAATTGTTTTGAGAGTACTACGATTTGTAGTGGTTGGAAGTTTAGCTGCAGCCTTGATTTACATGGCCTATACCGGATAGGTCAATTCTCCTTGTTCTTCTTCCCACCTTTGCTCGCAAAGAAATCTACCTGAAAGGCCAATACGGGTATAAAACCCATCTGGTATCTGAATTCAATGGTATTGGTTTCTTTATCGTAGTACTGTCTCAGAATATTCTTGTAATCCACCACATTGCCCAGATCCAGAGAGATGGTCCAAGAGTATTTGGGTTTGTTCTGTCTGTAGGCCACCCGTATATCTGGACGGAAGTAATCGCGATAGGTATGGGTGAACGCCAATGAGTCGATTGTGATCTCTTCTCTGGCCGCCTGCGATGCAGCCACATCCAAAGGAGTGTAACGGAAGCCGCCCATGTATCCGATTCTGAATCCAACTTCCAAAGCCGAGTTTTTGAACTGGAATTCGTATCCGCCCATTACCGAAAGTGCAAATCGGCTATCGTAGGCACCCGAGTAGGTTTTGCCATTAAGCGGCTTGTACGTAGAACTGAAAACCGACCCATTTACCAGAAAGAACCAATGCTTGGCGTAGTAGCGCTGAATGGAAACATCCACCCCGTAATTCATGCCGGTTCCTTTATTGACGAGTGAGTCTTTCGCATAACCCGAACGCTCGTTCAGGACCATGTACGTGCTCTCTGGATTGGCGCTAACAGGCAGCTTGGTCAGGTACTGGAAGTAAGGCTCTATCTTAAACTGATAATGTTTGAGGAAACTGAGTTCGTAACTGAGAATGAAATGATGGCTCTGGATCATTTCCATGTCCTTGTTGGGGAAATAGACCGAACCATCGCTACGCGTAAACTGGGTAAAGTATGACCCCAGCGGCAAGTACTGGCCATGCAATCCGTAACCGAAAGTGAATCTGCTGGCACCCACTTTCTGCGCAATGCTCAAGCGGGGTTCTATGCTATAGGTGTGGTTCAATGAGAGATATAGACCATGCAGGCCGCCAACTATGGTGGTTGTGGCCGTTGGCCGATACTTGACCTGTGCATACGGCTGAATGGTGGCCGCAATGCCCGAACCATCTATCAGCGTAACGGTCTGGGCAATGGAGTCTACAAACTTGGTTTCTTCAAATTGGAAGAAGTTGACATCTGCATGAACACCCGTTCTCAGACTCAGTTTGCTCAGCAACTTTCGGTTATAAAAACTGTGAATGGCCGCCCGTGTATTGTTGAAATGCGTGTCGCGAACAGGGTGGAGGTTGATGTCAAAATCCAGCGTATCGTCTCCATCAACCACATCGTTATACGTACCTGCAATGACGGTTTTCAGGTAAGATCTTTCATCCAACAGCTGCGTCCAAGAAACACCGAGAACCGCCAAGTTGGTTTTGAAGGTGGTCTTGAACCGATGCTTGTAGATCTCCCACTCGGCCGTGTCTTCTTTAATGATGCCTATTTCGTCACTCAGACCACCGATACCGAAAATGGTAATACGTGCCTTTTTGGTTTTTGGAAGCACGAATTTGAATGAAAGGTCCTGATACGTATTACTTGTGTTCTCATCTACCACGTACAGGCCCATGGCACCCAGAATTCCGAGGGTGGAGTAGCGGTAATTGAAGAGGTAGCTCGAACCATCGTCCTTTTTGGAAAGCGGACCTTCTGCCCCTGCGTTGAGTCCAATGACCCCCGCCCTTACCATGAACTCGTGCCTATCGGTGTTACCGTTTCTGAAATTGACATCGAACACGCCTGCAATGGCATTTCCGTATTCGGCAGGGAAGGCGCCCGTGCTGAAATCCGTACTTCCCAGAACGTGGGGAGATAGGGCCGTTATTCCTCCACCCGATGAACCCGGCCGCGAGAAGTGATTGAGGTTGGGCACATCAATGCCTTCCAATCGCCAGAGCATGCCGGCAGCCGAGTTGCCCCGAACTATAACATCATTGTCGTTATCCTGCGCAGCTGTAACCCCCGGAAAGTTGAGTGCCACGCGGCCAGGGTCGTTAATGCTTCCGGCAAACCGTTGCGTTTCCTTTATGCTGAACGAGCGAGAACTGATGGTCATCATCTCATTGCGGGTCTCGCCATCGCGGGTTGCGGTAACGGTCACTTCCTCCTTTACATGCACATTCTCTTCCAGCGCAATGTTCAAGGTCAGTTCCTTGCCAGACGTAAGGGTGGTGAGGCCGCTGCTCCAAGGCTCATAACCAATGTAGGTGCACTTTACTTCAATTCGGCCCACGGGTACGTTCTCCAATTTGAATTGCCCGTCAATATCTGTGCTGGCACCCAGCATTTCCTCCAACTGAACATACACCGTGGCCCCCACCAATGGCTGCTTGGTTTCAGCATCCACCACGGTTCCTTTAATGGTCTGGTTGCGCTGCGCCATGCTTAGCATTGGCGCAAGAAAGAGGAACAGAAAAAGCAGCCGCTTCATTGCGGCAATTTAGCTAAACAAGACCTATGAGGCTTCGAAAACCTCCTAGATCCATGTTCGGCCCGTATCATATCAGATCATCTATCGGGCTGGATGTGTCCTTGTTCGGATCCACATCATGCACCAAGGTATTCTGATCATGCATCATGGCATAGATCTGCCCCAGACTGGCGGGCTTGGTGAAATGCTTGTTGATGCCCAATCGTTGCGCAAGAAGGTTGGCATCAAGCACCGAAAGCGGTTTGAACTCCTTGCGAGCCAATAGCCTACCAGGGCGAAGCAGCGCACTATCCAATTTGCGGAGGTCTACATTGAAGGTGCAGATGATCTGTAGGTTCAGCATATCGTTGAGCAGACCATCGGTCATGTTAAGCAGGTTGGTAACGCCCTGTATGCGTACGCCTTCTTGCCGTTTGGCCAGCAGCGGTTCTGCATCTTCTATCAGCAACACACAGAAATTCCCTTCTTGAGACAGATGCTGTACCGAGTTGGTAAGAAATGTCATGAAGGTGGGGTCTGTGAGATGGTCTACCATGTTGGGAGGCATGTAAATGACCGATTTACGCGCCACGGCCATCTGCCGCAGTAGGTGGCGGATGTAATAGGTTTTGCCCGTGCCCGGTACGCCATGGAACAGTACCAACCCCTTCTTGCTGGAGTTGAAACGTCTCATCAGGTCATTATGGAACTGTTCGAAACCCTGCCCATAGTTTACATCGAGGTTGCGGATGGTGAAGTTGTCATGCACGGCCCTTTCAACCAGGGCAAAATTGCCGTTGTGCACCTCAATGAGGCTGATCTTGGGTTTATCTGGCCGCTTCTTAACGGTCAGATCGATCATCATGTTCTCCACCATTTCTTCAAAGTATCCGTTCTTCAGTTCGCTGTTATCCGGTGGACACAGGAACTGGAAAGAGCCGATTTCCAATAGCTCGTCATGGTAGATCGAGACCTTGTCTGGAACAATGAAAGAGTCTGCGTCCAACTGACTGATATGGTTGGCGTACAAGAGGTAGCCGGGGTACGTGCCGAACTCCAGTGCATAGCGCACATTCTGTCGGTACCCGTAAGAACTGGTGCGATATTGAAACACTTTGCGAGCCCCGAAATGTTCCATGCAATATCTCAGAATTGCACCGGCTTCTATGTTACCGCTGAAGGTGGTGAGTGATGGCGGGTACTTGAAACTGGCCGTGTAGTATCTTATAAGCGGGAACTGGTCTGGGGTAAGACCCGGCTGCGAGTAGACGAAGCGTACATCTTCATCGCTCATCGGTTGTCTATCCTTATGGTTTACCCTACGGTGCTCTTCAACCTCCGGTTGCTCCTTTGCCTCTTGCAGCGGGTGCACCCATTCTTGCTTGGCCTCTCCTTCATATTGTATCTGGCGCACCATTACCAAACGTGGCTCATCTGCTTCCAGCACCAACCGCCAGGTCCAGTTACCGTGCTCATCTTCCTTGTCCTGAAACGTGTATCTGTTCTCTTCTTCATGCACTTGAGGTATGCGCTTTCCTTGCGCATCATACTGGTAATGGTCTCCGTACCGTAATGATTTGATCAGGTTTCCTTTCAGGTCATACTTGTCAACCCCCACCTGGTCATCGTATTCATTGTAAAAGAATACATCCCTATGGTTAAGTACATCGCTTGTGCTGCTCGGGTTCTCGGTAATGGTTTCCTTAAGCCGCCCTTTTTCATCATAGGTCTTGGTGCAGCGCATGTCCAGTGCTCCTGTAAGTTTCAATCGGCTTTCGTTTCCTAAGCCTCTGCCCTCATCATCATAAGTGTAAACAGTGGTTTTGGAGAATTCCGGGTGCTGATAGTTCTCATGGTCGTGCTTAACCCGTTGGCCCTTTTTGTTGTACTGGTATGTTGCTTCCAACTGTGGAGTGCCATCGGCCAACACAGAGCGGTAGCGTATCAATTTACCATTGGCATTATACGTATGTGTGTTGGTTTTGACCAGCTTACCTGCACTGAACTCTCTGATGTCAAGAACGCGGTTATCTGCCTCGTAGGTCTTCTCGGTCCACTCTCCGGGGCTGCCGTACAACAGCTCGTGGGCCAAGTTACCATCGGGGTTAAAGGTCAGTATGTGGTTCAGGTCATCATATACGCTCCTATCTTCTATTAGAGGCCCTTCCAACACCATATTGCCCTGTAGTTTGGGCTGGTAAGAGATGGTCATTACTCTGGCAACGGGCCCCTTTAGCTTGGCAGCCTCCTTGGCCGTTTGGTCGGCTTTTCTGAAACGGTTTATTTGAGATCTCATGCTATGCGTTTTACTATTATGAAGCTAGTTGAAAATAGCATGTTCAATTAACGCACACTTTACGGTGTTAGTATTTGGGGCGTGAGACGTGGGACAAGGGACAAGGGACAAGGGACAAGAGATAAGAGATAAGTGAATCAGTTAATTAGTTAACCAGTTTCGGATTTCAGACTTCAGATGTCAGACGTCAGATTTCGAGTTTCGAATTTCCTCTTTCCCGTTACTTCAACCGTCTCACGGTCCAGCCCTTGTCGTTTACTTCGGTAAGCAGTTCAAACTTTCGGTTGTAACGTTTCTTTATGGTATAAATGGTCTGGCTGGGATGATACGTCTTTTTCCATTCCTCTTTGGGGAGGTAAAGTACCTCATCCACCTCCAACCGTAGCACCGCGGCCGCAAAGGCCGAACGTCTACCTCTTCCTCTCAGATTCATCTGAGCATATTCTTCGGGTGTAAGCTTTCTCATTTCAAAGTTGTTCACAGTAAGTTATACATTAATTCGAAATAGTTATTGATTAATTCGCAATGGTTATCGATTAGATAGAAAAGGTTATCGATTAAGTGGGAATGGTTTCTTTTTAGTTCGAAATAGTTCAAAGTTGTTCATAGTAAGTTTCTTTTTATTTCGAAATGGTTGTTGATTATGTCGAAATGGTTATCGATTAGATAGAAAAGGTTCTAACTGAACAGCAACCTTTTGTTGGGTCTGGCACAAAAAAAAGCGGCCACTTTGGCCGCACAGAAGAGGGGGTACAGACTAGGGTATGGTGTAAATGTCTTTGATGAATTGCATTTTGCCGTTTTGCTTTGTTGAAGCTTCTAAACAGCTATTTTTCAGCCTGTTAAACCAATGACCGACAGAACTGGCTAAAGAAAATGGATTCTTTAGTCAGTAGTTGGCAAACATTTTAAAAGCCGAAGCAAAATGGGACTATTCGACAGCCTTAAGAAAAAATCGAGCGGACTTGACATTGACAAAATCCTAAATGAGCCAGATACCACGAACGCAATTATTGAGCTTGATGACTGGTTAAATGACAACTCAAACTATGGAAGTGACCTCGAAAAATTATCTCCGACAGGCAGAGTTGTACTAGTTGTTGAAAACCTTGAAAGGGAAATCAATAATGGTGGTTTTAACCAATTCTATTTCAATTCAAGCGGTGATTATGCTCACGAAACGGTTGACTATTTGAAAAAAATTGGAGCCAATAAAACGGCAGAAATTGTCGAAACCGCAAACGCACAATGGCCAGATGGAAACGTTCCGAAAGACCGAAATGACAGGCAAGAGACATTAGAAGAAATTGAAGTGGAAGCCGACCCAGTTTGGGAAGAGTGCGACACCAAGTTCTATGAATATCAGGACGACATCGCAGGGCTACTGCTTGACTTAGTTAGAGCAAATCGCGCGGAATTTGAATAAAAAACGTTTGCCAACACCCGCTAAACCTAATGCTTGTAACGGTACGTCAGTCGGGGCTTGGATGAGACCTGCTAGGTTTTCAAAACCTAGCAGGTCTGTGCAGCATACCAATGCATTATCTTTAGCGGTACCCGTTGAGAACAAAACCATAAAAAAGCCCCGCCAAGCAACTGCTTAGCGGGGCTTTTCGCTTCATCTCTTCATTGCCTCATCACTCAAGCAATCATCCTTTCACCAACTCGGCAATAATGTCCTCTACGGTTATGCCTTCTGCTTCGGCCTTGTAGTTACGCACAATACGGTGGCGCAGAATAGGCTCTGCCACAGCGCGTACATCGGCAATGTCTGGAGAGAACTTACCATTGATGGCCGCATGGCACTTGGCACCGATAATGAGGTATTGCGATGCACGTGGGCCAGCGCCCCAGTTCACAAACTCCTTTACTTTGGCATTGGCCATATCGGTGTTGGGGCGTGTGCTTGTAGCCAGTTTCACGGCATACTCAAATACGTTATCAGGTACCGGAATTCTTCTGATCAACTGTTGGAAAAAGATGATCTCTTCCGAACTCATAACCGGAGAGAGTTTCACCTTTTTATCGGTGGTGGTCAGCTTCACCACGTTCAATTCCTCTTCATAAGAAGGGTAATCCAACCATACGTTGAACATGAAACGGTCCAACTGCGCTTCTGGCAATGGGTACGTTCCTTCCTGTTCTATCGGGTTCTGCGTGGCAAGCACAAAGAATGGGTGAGGCAGTTGGTAACGTGTGCCACCTGCTGTTACCGCTTCTTCCTGCATGGCTTCCAACAGGGCGGCCTGTGTTTTAGGTGGCGTTCTGTTTATCTCATCTGCCAGAATGATGTTGGCAAACAAAGGTCCCTTTACGAATTTGAATTGTCGGTTATCGTCCAGAATCTCTGTACCGATAATGTCTGAAGGCATGAGGTCTGGCGTAAACTGGATACGGTTGTAGGTCAATCCAAGCGCATCCGAAATGCTGTTTACCAGAAGGGTTTTTGCCAATCCGGGTACACCCACCAACAAGCAGTGCCCATGACTGAAAACAGAGATGAGCACGTTCTTAACCACCGCTTCTTGTCCAACAATGGCCTTGCCTATTTCTTTGGTCAGATTCTGGTAAGCACCCTGAAGTGCTTCCATTGCCTCTACGTCACTCTTGAATTGTGTCATTGTTCAGTTCTTATCCCAACGGTGAGCAAAAGGGCAGTCTTTGAACGAGTCATCAATACGGATGTACGTAGAAGCTGCCTTATCATTTATCCATTTTTCAATGACCCGGGTCTTTTTTTCTGCCAAGGCCGCCTGCTGAATTTTCTGGTAATCGTCTTTCATATTGGCCACGTGGGGCTCCGTACGCGATTTCAGATAATACAGGTTGTAAGATTCCTTTCCATCTGGAGACTGGGCTTTCACAGCCTTCGAAATATCGCCAGGTTGCATGTCTTCTATGGTCAGGAACAACCGCTGATCAATGGAGCCTAATTGGTCCATATCGAACACAGGCGCACCCGTCATCGGGTTGAACATCATGCCGCCATTGAGTTTGCTCTCCTCATCATCAGAGAATTTCTCTGCGGCTGCCGCGAAGGTTATTTTGCCAGCATCGATGAGTCCGTGAATACTGTCCAGGAAAACACGTGCTTTCTCCAGGTCTTCCTCAGAAGTTTTGGGGCGGATAAGGATGTGACGCACATTGATCTGCTCGCCACGTCTTTCCAACATTTCCATAAAGTGGAATCCGAAACTGGTTTCAAAAACGTCAGATATCGAGTCTTCCTTCAAACGGAATGCAACGGCATCAAACTCCGGAACCATCATTCCACGGGTAAAGAAACCGAGGTCGCCACCGTTCTTTGATGAGCCTGGGTCTTCCGAATACAGAATGGCCAAGGCGCGGAAACTTTCTCCATTCACCACACGGTCTCTGAGTTCTTCGGCCTTGGCTCTGGCCGTTGCGCGTTGCTCTTTGGTTATCTCCGGTCTGCGCATGATCTTCCCGATCTCTATTTCGGTGTTGATATACGGCAAACTGTCTTTCGGAATCTTGTTGAAGTACGCTCTGGTCTCTGCTGGAGTGACTTTGATGTCTCCGGTAATCTGCTGCTGCATGCGCTGGGAGAGCAGTTGTTCTTTGATCAGTTCTCGGAACTCATCCTTGATCTCCAGAATGGACTTTTCATAGTATTCTTCCAACTTTTCTTGCGAACCTAGCTGCGCAATGAAGTACTCCAATCTGCGCGAGAGTTCGTCTTCCACCTCGCCATCAGACACGTTCAAACTATCCACTTTGGCGCGATGTAGCAACAGGTTGCCGTAGAGCAACTCCTCAAAAATGATGCATCTAGAATCATCATCTGGAGAATACCCCGAAGCCAGCATTTGCAGGTACTGCGTTTCCAATTCAGATTGCAGCGTGATGTTGCCACCCACAACCGCAATCACCTTATCGATGGTCTGCGGCTCGTCTTGCGCCACAGCAGCCAACGATATGAAACTGGCCAGTATTACCGTGAGAATTCGCTTCATGTCAATTCTGTAGTATCTGGAATTCATTCTTATTGATTGCTTCATTCAAAATATCCTTCTCCAACTTGCGAACAAGCTCCAGTTTACGTTGGTTCAAAAGTATGTTTCTGATGTTCTGTTTCTCAAACTCCAGAGGAGAAACACTGTTCTTGTATTTGATCTCCTTCACATCAATGATATAATGTCCCGTTGTGTCCTGAACGTGGGCGTAGTTGTAAACAGAGAAGTAGTTCATGTTGAGGTAGGAGGTGTTAGGGATCTTGGCGAGCAGTTCATCAAAAGGCACCCATACCTCATCATTCAGGTGGTATTGCTTAGCATGCTGAATGCAGAATTCCTCCAATTTCTCCCGGTCGTCCTCTTTGTCAGACCGACTCCACTTTCTCACTTTCTCCACGTCTTTCGAGTCTCTATCCAACACAATGAGTTTAGCACGGGTAATGTTGCTCTGTAACTCGAAATCGTCTTTGTTATTGTCGTAGTATTCACTGATCTGAGCAGAAGTAACAGCCGTATCCAACAGCTGACGCAATAACTTGCTCTGATATTTGTAGATGATCAGCGATCTACGGTATTCTTCCAATTGGGCGTTGACGTCCTTTTCTTCCAACGAAAGGTTCAACTCAGCTTTATCCAACAACAGCATCTGCGTTGCCCAAGATTCAATAAAACCATTCACGAAATTGAGGCTGTCTTCTGATGAAAGCTTTTCTGGAAGCGCTGCCTCAAGATCTTCCAAGTACAGATTGCGCTCTTTTACTTGGGCAATTACCACACGGTCATCGGGTTCTTTAAAAACATCGCACCCCACTGAGAATGTCAGCAGGGTGAGAAATAAAACCGTTGTGGTTGAGTAATTCAATCGATTATTTGATCTGCTTGAGCAGGTCAGCGTTGGCTGTGTACTTATACTTTTCTCTCAACTCTTTTATCCATTCCTTCTCCAGGTAATTCTGGTATTCTGCCGTAACAAGACCCCTTGCTTCTTTCAAGGTCTTTGGTGTTGGCTCAATCACTTCTTTTACCAGAACATACACATCGTTGTCACCATCTTTAAATGGGCCTTGAAGTCCTTTTTCCCAATTAACCTGCTTCAGAATTTCTTCTTCATCCTCTTGATACTTGTCAGATTCTATCCTCAAGTTAAGTGCTGAATTAACGTTGAATTCCTTCAGAATCTCATCTTTAGAAGGACTGTCTTGCTTCCACTTCTTGCTTCTTTTCTTCAACGTCTTCTCAAGACTTGGTTTGATGGAATCGTTCTGGCAGTAGTACAACTCGGCATCCAATCTCTTACCCCACATGAACTTGTCTCTGTTCTGGTCGTGGAAGGCCTTCAGACCGGCAGTATCCTTAACCGCTTTAGACCAGACTTTCTCGTCCGTTAGGTCGAAAAGAAGAATACCATCACGATACTCCTTCAGAAGCGCTTTGTATTCTGGATGCTTTTCTGGCAACTTACTTTCTTCAAATGCCAACAAACTCTCCTGAACGTACTGATTATACATGCCGTTCATAACCACCAAGAGGTCTTCCTCTCTTCTTCTGGTCTGGTGTGTGCCGATGTAATTGGCAAAATCTCCTTGTGTGTATTTCTTGTCTCCGATAGAGAAAAGCATGCCGCCAAGATCTTTTGCTTTGGCAGCATCCCATTTGCCTTCAATAAGCGTTGAATCGAGAAGGGCACCAATGGCGTCCAAGTTGCCTCTGTTTTCGGTGAAACCGTTTTCTTTCTTCACCCGATTCAGAACAACCGTTTGACTCATCTGAGAACGACTGTCTTTAGAAACTTTGGCACTCAAATTTGCCTCGCTGTCCTCGAAAGACGCAACAGGAATTCTTTCCAATCTTTTAACGATGTGCCATCCGTATTCCGTCAGAACAGGCTCAGAGTAATCGCCATCTTCCTTCAGTCCGAATGCCGCAGCCTCAAATTCAGGAACCATTCTTCCCGTCCCGAAAGTTGGAAGTGCTCCGCCTTTGTCAGCAGAACCTCGGTCCTCAGAATACTTCTTAGCAAGGTCTTCGAAATTCTTGCCGCTATCAAGAAGGCCTTTCACCTCATCTATCTTGGTTTTGGCTTCTTTGATCTGCTCTTCCGTTGCTTCAGGGCCGGTTTTGATCATGATGTGAGCTGCTCTCATTTCTCCTTGAGCATCTCGTTTATCAACTACTTTGATGATGTGGTAACCGAATCGGGTTCTGACCGGCTCACTGATCTCCCCGACCGGGGTGTTATAAGCAGCAGTCTCAAACGGATAAACCATTCTTAGAACGGAGAACCAGCCTAGGTCTCCGCCATTGTCTTTTGCAGATGGGTCTTGAGAATGCTTTTTGGCCAACGAGGCAAAATTCCCACCCTTCATGGCCTGCTTGCGGATGCTCATGATCTCGTTGTACACTTTCAGCGTGTCCTTTGGCAAGGCATCTGGCCCGATCTTCAAAAGAATATGGCTGGCTCTAATATCTTTCAGAGAACGCTCATATGCTTCTTCGATCAGTTTTTCAGTAACCTCTTTGTCTGTCAGGTAAGGTTTGGCCAATTGCTTTTGGTAACCTTTCAATTCCTGAATGAACTTTTTAACCGTGTCCATTCCCAATGATTCGGCTTCGCGAACTTTCAACCTGAAGTTGATGTACAGTTCCAAGTACTCCTTCAGGTCTTCTTGGTCAACTACATCATCACGGTTGTTCTTTTTGTAAACCGCTTCAAATTCGGAAAGCGAAATGTTCTGCCCATCAACGGTCAGTAGAACAGGATCTTTCTCTTGCGCGAAAAGACCAACACTACCGATCAGTAGGGCAATTAGCAGGGTTGTTTTCAAGACATTGTTCTTCATCTTCTCATAGGTTTGATTATCGGGTCGCAAAAATAGAAATTTGAGTATGCTGGTAAAGCCTTTTGAGTTGCAATACCAAGCACCGCATGTTGCACGAGAAAGAATACGGTCTGTTTTGTGATTTTTTAAGACCGTTGGAAGATGAATTCTAGGCAGAAATTAACTCCTAAGGACTGTAATTCGGTGCTTCGCTAGTAATGGTAACTCCGTGCGGATGACTTTCTCTGAAACCTGCCGGAGATATCTTGATGAATTTGGCGTTCTGCAGATCTGTGATGGTTTTTGCACCGCAGTAGCCCATACCGGCTCTTAACCCGCCAACTATCTGGTACATCACCTCGGTCAGAGTTCCTTTATACGGAACGCGCCCCACAATACCTTCAGGAACGAGTTTCTTCACATCGTCCTCCGCATCTTGGAAATAACGGTCTTTTGAACCTTTCTGCATGGCCTCCAATGAACCCATGCCTCGGTAGGTTTTGAACTTTCTACCTTCAAGAATGATAGTTCTGCCTGGAGATTCCTCAGTTCCGGCAAACATGCTACCGGCCATTACCACATCGGCTCCTGCCACCATGGCTTTTACAATGTCACCAGTAAATTTCACACCACCATCCGCAATAACAGGAACGCCTGTTCCTTTGAGTGCGTTGGCCACATCCATAACGGCTGTAAGCTGTGGAACACCCACTCCGGCAATGATCCGTGTAGTACAGATAGACCCAGGGCCGATTCCCACCTTGACAGCATCGGCACCATGTTCAACCAACATTTTGGCTGCATCTGCCGTGGCAATGTTTCCTACAACCACTTGAAGATTCGGGAATGCCGCTTTGGCTTTTTTCAACGCATCCAAAACTCCTTTAGAATGACCGTGTGCCGTATCAATTATGATGGCATCAACTCCTACAGCCTCCAAAGCCGTAACTCGGTCAAGCATATCGGGCGTTACACCCACTGCAGCAGCAACGCGCAACCTGCCGTGTTTGTCTTTACACGCATTCGGTCGAAGCTTGGTTTTGATAAGGTCCTTATAGGTTATAAGCCCAACGAGCTTGTAATTCTTATCTACTACAGGAAGCTTTTCAATTCGGTGTTGTTGCAGAATGGCTTCTGTCTTTTGAATGTCTTGGACTTCTGTGGTAGTGATCAGATTCTCAGAGGTCATCAATTCACTGATCGGGCGCTTCATGTTCTTCTCGAAACGTAGGTCGCGATTCGTAATGATGCCAACCAGTTTGTGGTTGTCATCCACAACTGGAATACCACCGATCTTGTATTCGCGCATCATGTTTTCGGCATCGCCAACAAGCGCATCGGCTTTCAGTGTCACAGGGTCCAAGATCATACCGCTTTCGGCACGCTTCACCTTACGCACTTCCAAAGCCTGTTGCTCAATGGTCATGTTCTTATGAATGACCCCGATGCCACCTTCCTGTGCTATGGCAATGGCCATTGCGGCTTCGGTAACCGTGTCCATTGCGGCAGAAACTATCGGTACATTGATTATGATGTCTCGGGTGAATTTGCTGCTGATGTTAACATCGCGCGGCATCACTTCAGAATAGGCTGGTACTAAGAGAACATCGTCATAGGTAAGTCCCTCTCCTTGGAACTTTTCTGGGTCTAACGACATGGGCGAATTTTTTCCGTTGCGAATAAAATTCGTGCAAATGTAAGGTTTTAGACCGCGAAAAGGAAAGCCGGTGACGCTTTTCGGAAACAACTTTTTCCAGATGGTTCATTCCTTATTTTTGAGCGATAACGCAACAGAATGAAACGTAGCTTTTTTGCCATTGTGGGTGTCATTGGTTTGGCCCTTGTTGTACTGAATTCGTGTGAAGTGATCGTGGATTTTGGTTTGAAAGATGCAACCTATGAGTTGTACGAGGCCAGAATTCCAGGCGAGTTTGAGGGTAACGCTTTGCACCTGATGCTTCCCGGGTATGTGGAGAATGACCCAGCTTACAGATACATCATCCATTTTTATGATAACGACAGGTGCACTGGAACATATTACGCTGCAGACACTGTTAATTATGAAGTGGAAGGAACATGGAGTTTGCCAATGCACGATGTATTGAGAATAGCCCTTGATAATTATGCCGATGGCGATTTTCTCATGACGAAGTTGGAGAAGGATATTTTCTTCCTCAGCACAGATGTGAACCTTCTTAACATCATTCAGCCAGATACCATTCCGCTGGATTTTTATATCAAACGATCTCACTGATGGCAGAGGAAAAGATTTACGACCATATCGTGGTCGGTTCAGGATTTGGAGGAAGTGTTTCTGCTATGCGTCTTTCTGAAAAAGGCTATGACGTTCTGGTGCTCGAAATGGGAAAAAGATGGGAATCAAAAGACTTTCCCAAGAGCAATTGGAACATTAGAAAATTCCTGTGGGCACCTGCCATCAAAGCGTTTGGAATTCAGAAAATCAACTTTCTGAATAAAATCATGATTCTGGGAGGTGCAGGAGTTGGTGGTGGAAGTTTGGTTTACGCCAATACACATATGTTCCCACCCGATGCGTTTTTTAACAACCCTGTTTGGTCAGGTATCAGAAATTGGAAGGAAACACTGGCTCCGTTTTACGAAAGAGCACGCTTCATGCTCGGTAGTTCCAAATATGAAAAAGAAGGCCCTGAGGATGAAGTCTTGAAGCAGATAGCCAAAGACATGGGCAAGGAAGATACATACAAGCCTGTTGACCATATTGGTGTTTATCTCGGTGATCGAAAAGTAGAGAAGGATCCTTACTTCAACGGACTTGGACCAAAGCGGAAGGGTTGTATCGAATGCGCCAATTGTATGGTCGGTTGTCGGTACAACTCCAAGAACACGCTCGACAAAAATTATCTCTGGTTTGCAGAAGAATGGGGTGCCAAAGTGGAAGCTGAAACCAAAGTGGTGAAGGTGGAATACATCGATGGATTGTATCACGTGCACACCGAATCGTCAACTTCTTGGTTCAGTAAGAATAAACGCGTTTTTAAGAGCCGAGGAATTGTGTTCTCAGCAGGAGTTCTTGGCACATTGAAGCTACTTTTCCGTCAGAAAGAGGAGTTTAAAACACTCCCGAACATCTCAGATAAACTGGGCGCAAATCTTCGAACTAATTCCGAATCGCTCTGCGGAATTGCAGGCATCGAGAAGAAGATGAATCACGGTGTAGCCATCAGTCGGGTTTTTGAACCAGACCCCAATACGCACATCGAGTTGGTGAAATATGGAGACGGTTCTGGAATGATGGGACTGCTATCCGTCATTGCCGCTGGCGATGGGCCAGCTCCCGTCAGAACCATCAAAATGCTTTGGAATTTTATCACAAGTCCTAGAAAGGTTTGGAATGTGGTAAGAAGGGAATTCGCAGAACATTCCATCATACTATTGGTCATGCAATCGTTGGATAACGCGTTGCAGATGAAATGGAGCAGAGGTCTATTTGGAGGGAGTTTGGAAGTGGCAAGCGGAGACAACGTTCAAGTGCCAGCTTACATAGATGTTGGTCAGAATGTGATGCATCGCTACGCGGAAATAACGGGCGGAACGGCCATGAATGCCACCACAGAAGTTCTATTCAACATGTCGAGCACCGCACACATTTTAGGTGGTTGTCCCATGGGAGTGACGCCTGAAGAAGGCGTTGTGAACGATAAGTTCGAGGTTCACGGCTACCCGAATATGCGGGTGCTGGATGGTTCCATCATTCCCTGCAATTTGGGTGTGAATCCGAGTCTGTCAATTACCGCTTTAAGCGAATATGCTATGAGCCACGTGCCTGATAAAGAAGGTAACACTCGCCTCACATTGGAACAACAAATGGCTGCTAACTCTGCCTCATGAAAACCACCTTTTCCCTCCTTGGGCTATTCATTTTCTCCTTCGCGATAGCCCAGAACCAAAACGAACCATTCTGTGGCCGGATCAACGAGAATGTTGATGTGAAATCGGTTTCCATCATCGGATTCGGGTCTTGCGCCAGCCAAGAAAAGCCGCAACCTATTCTACTGAAAGTGGCCAATAGGAACCCTGATGTGTTCTGTTGGTTGGGAGACAATATCTATGGCGATACCAGATCGATGAAGGTGATGCGAAAAAAGTACACCAAACTCGGCTGCAAGGAAGAATTCCGCAAGCTGAATGAACAGGCATTTTTCCTTTCTACTTGGGATGACCATGATTATGGCGCCAATGATGCTGGCAAAGAGTATGCGAAAAAGAAAGAGTCGAAAGAGGTATTCTTGGATTTTTGGTGCGAGCCTGAATCTTCGGAAAGAAGGAATCACGAAGGAATATATCACAGCAGGATTTTCGGACCAGAAGGTCAGCGTGTTCAGTTCATTATGTTGGACACACGCTCATTCCGCGATCCGCTGGAGCGCAAGGTGGCCCCAATATGGAAAAACGCCTATCAGCCAATCGATGATCCGTCAAAGACAATTCTTGGAAAAGAGCAATGGACGTGGCTACAGAACGTGCTTCAAGAACCGGCAGAATTGCGCATTGTAATGAGCAGTATTCAGTTTGGAATTACGTACAACGGCTGGGAAGCTTGGACCAACTTTCCGCACGAAAAACAACGGTTCATTGACCTGATAAAGCAGACCAAGGCCAACGGTGTGATTTTCATTAGCGGAGATGTGCATTCTGCCGATTTTTCTAAACAACCGGTTGAAGGCGGCTATCCGTTGTACGACCTTACATCGAGCGGCATTACGCAAGAGTGGGCCAATGTGGAGGAGAACCTGAATCGGATTGCTGGACAGCCTTACAGCCCAAACAATGCTGGAATAATTGAGATCGACTGGAATCAGAAAGACCCGATTCTAACGTTCAACATCATTGATGTGAATGGGACGGTAGTAAAAAGCCACGAGACGAGGTTAAGCGAGCTTCAGTTCTGATTTCTTCGATACTAGCAACAGCCCTACAAAGGTCAACGCTCCGTTCAGAATTAGTAGTTCAAATCCGAATTTGTACCCGCCAAGCCATGCTTCAGAATTGGCGTTGATGATGTAAGTGAGTACAGGCGATGCCAAGCAAACAATTGGCACCAGTCTGTCCCGCACTTTCACTTTCGTAAAAAGCCCAAAAGCGTAAAGTCCCAGCAGCGGGCCGTAGGTGTATCCGGCTACGCGGAAAACAGCACTGATAACGCTTTCATCATTCACCCAACGGAAGATCATGATGGTCAGCACCAGCAGGCCCGACATCAGAACGTGCACTTGTTTTCTGAGTTTGACTCTGTCCTGTTCTGGTTTCTTTTCGATGTCAAGGATGTCAACGCAAGCAGAAGTTGTAAGGGCAGCTAAAGCTGAGTCTGCGCTGGAATAGGCGGCCGCCACCAGACCTAGAATGAATAAAACACCAACTATTACGGGTAATTCCCCGCTGGTTGCAAGGAGCGCATAGAGGTTGTCGGTCTTATCCGGAATGGCAATTCCCTTTGCGTTGGAATAGATGTAAAGCAATGCGCCCAAGGCCAAGAAGAAAAGGTTCACAAATACCAGCACAATGCTGAAGGTGAACATGTTTTTCTGGGCCTCGCCAATGTTTTTGCAGCTGAGGTTTTTTTGCATCATGTCCTGGTCCAGCCCGGTCATTACAATGGCGATGAAAGCACCCGCCAAAAACTGTTTCACAAAGAATTTTGGTTGATTGGGGTCATCAAAAAAGAAGATCTTGGAATAGTCGCTTTCCTTGATGGTTGAGACCATTTCGCTGAAGCCAAAGCCTAGTTCCTGACTGATGATTCCAACCGTGAGAACTACTGCTAGCAGCATGAAAAGTGTTTGGAGCGTATCCGTCCAAATAATGGTTTTGATGCCGCCTTCTGCCGTATACAACCAGATAAAAACGATGGTGCCAATTACCGTTGCGATGAACGGAATTCCCCACGCATCGAAGATGGTGAGTTGCAGAACTCCAGCCACCAGATACAGTCTGAATGATGCGCCAATTGTTCGCGATAGCAGAAAGAAAGACGCACCCGTTTTGTAGCTGGCGGTGCCGAAACGGTCTTCCAAATACGTGTAAATGGAAGTTAGGTTGAGTCGATAATACAACGGCATGAGCACCGTGGCAATGACGGTGTAACCGACCAGATAACCCAGCACCATTTGCATATAGCTGAATTGCGATGTTCCCACCCATCCCGGAACGGAAATGAACGTAACACCACTTAGACTGGTGCCGATCATTCCGAAGGCAACGATCCACCAAGGAGATTGCTTGTTGCCAATAAAAAAGGAGTTGTTGTCGGCACCCTTTGAGGTGATCTTGCCTATGACAAAAAGCACCACAAAATAGATGGCAACAATAGAGAGAATGAGCGATGGAGACATGATTCGAATTTATTGCAGCGCAGTGGTCATTTAACGTTGGTCGGCTTGAGTTATTCAACCTATGTTTGTGCGTAACCCATGGTAACATTCGTTTATCTAGCACATTCTCAGGAGCGTTTCAGGAGGCAAACGGTGTTCTCCATCCTTTCAATGATGGAATACCTACAGCCATCTGATTTGCCGCACCGAATCGTTGTTTACACCGACAAACCAGATCATTTTCAGCTATTGGAAGTTGAAACCGTTCCTATTACAGAAAGAATGCTGATAGAATGGAAGGGCGACATCGACTTTGTACATCGGACGAAGATCTGCGTGATGCTGGATGCCGCTGAACGCTTTTCGGGCAAATTGATGTTTTTGGACAGTGACAATTGTTTGTTCAGAAATCCGGTAGATTTTCTCCGGAATTGGAGTGATGACACCGTTATTATGGAGAAGTTGGAATACGTGTTGAACTCTCCAGCCGACCGAGTTGGAGAGAAGTATAAACGATTCTTCGAAAACACCAACGGCTTTGCCGGTTATGACGTTGGAATGAACCAGAACTGCTGGAATTCTGGCATCATCGGTCTACCCGAATCTGCTCACGAAAAGTTACTAGATGTGCTTAAGGTTTGTGACGCAATGCATTCAAAATTCAACAAGCACCTGTCTGAACAAATGGCCTTCAGTATAGTAATGAGTAAGCATTTTAAGGTAAAGCCGTTCAAGGATTACACCTACCATTGGTTCGGGCACGGACAGGCCATCAATGCTATTGTAGAACGGGTTTTAGTGAATTTCGAAACGCAGAACTTGAATGACCTGATTCTGAGCGTAGCGGCCGTGAAAGAGGAGGTCAGAAACGCACCGCTCAATCGAAACAAATTACCGTGGTACAAACGGTGGTTCAGTTCTTAGCAGCGTTGGCTTTCGGAAATGGTTGTTCTGGTTGAGGCTTTTCAAGAAATGGACACAATTTTTCCCAGCCATCACCATTCGGGATATTCATGACAAGCAAATCGTTTGGCCGATTGGCGAAATACGATTTCACATCCTTCAGATGATTCAAATAGGCCTCTTGAAAAAGAGCCGAATCAAATCGGTTGGCACCGTACATGTCCAAATGCAACTGCTGCCATTTGAAAAACTGGTGGTTTTCCTTAGCGAAGAATTTGGAACAAGAGCGCAACCAAGACTCCTCATCTCTAACTGTAAGAATGAACTTTGAATTCGGAAATGCCGCATCCAATTCGCGGTAGAAGCGGGCGGTAGGAAGGTCGGTCAATGCATCAAAATCCTCTTCGCTCGGTTGTTTGAAGACCAATTCATTCGTTGTGTTGTGGGTAAAATCAGGAAACAATGGTTTTGATGCACCAAGTTCCTTTCCCCATTTACTCAGCCGGTATTTCAGCTTTGCATGCAGCGAAGAATTCGCCATGATCTTCGGGAAATGAATGGAGCGGTACCCAAGAATTTCCAGCGCTTCGTTAAGGCTGGAAGTGCCTGTCCGAGAAAGTCCAATTCCGAATATTTTACCCACGCACCGAAAGTATCCAAATTCCAAATTACCATCACCGAACTCGTTATCTTCGCCCATATGAATCTCGTTTCAAAAGTTCTTCAGCAAGCGGTAGACGAATTTGCGCAATTGCCGGGGGTTGGTCATAAAACAGCCTTCCGGTTTGTGCTGCATCTGTTGAAGAAAGAACCCGAGGAGTTGAGAAAGTTCGGAAACACGTTTCTCCAGCTGCAAGAACAGGTGAGATACTGCACCGACTGCTTCAACATTACCGATAAGGATGTTTGCGATATCTGCGCTGACCACAGACGCGACAGAACCACCATTTGTGTGGTAGAGGATATTCGTGATGTGGTTTCCATTGAGAATACCGATCAGTACAAAGGGCTTTATCATGTGCTCGGTGGTATCATCTCTCCGTTGGATGGAGTGGGCCCGAGTGACCTGAACATTGCACCACTTTTGGAAAGGTTGCAATCGGGAGAACCGAAGGAGGTCATTTTTGCTTTGAGCACAACTATGGAAGGCGATACGACCAACTTCTATTTATCGCGACAGCTACAGAAGTTTGATGTAAAACTGAGCACGCTGGCCCGTGGGGTTTCTGTTGGCGGAGGTTTGGAATATACGGATGAGTTGACGCTCGGTCGCTCGTTGGTAAATCGTGTGCCTTACGAAAATACGTTGGCCAAGTAAGCGTTACCGCCTCGATAATTCACTTATTCGGATATTCGCCACACCAAATTCACGGTTCTGAAACTCTCCATCGTCATCGTCAATTATAATGTGCAGCATTTCTTGGAGCAATGCTTGCAATCGGTCATGACGGCCATCCAGAATGTTCCGTCAGAAGTTTTTGTGGTGGATAATAATTCTGTGGATGGATCGGTGGCCATGGTCGCTTCCAAATTTCCTTCGGTTCAACTCATTGCTAATAAAGACAATGTTGGGTTCTCTAAGGCCAACAATCAAGCTATGAGAATGGCGAAAGGGGAGTACGTGCTGCTGCTCAATCCTGACACGTTGGTAGAAGCAGATACATTTGAGAAGGTCGTCCAGTTCATGGATGAACATCCAGATGCCGGTGGACTGGGAATCAACATGGTCGATGGCAAAGGGAATTTCCTTCCAGAAAGCAAACGCAGCCTGCCAACGCCAGAGGTGGCGTTCTACAAGATCTTTGGGTTGAGTTGGCTTTTCCCGAAGTCAAAACGGTTTGGGAAGTACCACCTTTCTTATTTGGATAAGGACAAAACGCATGAAATTGAGGTGCTTTCAGGTGCATTCATGCTCATGCGCAAAGAGGCATTGGATAAGGTTGGCCTTTTGGATGAAGATTACTTCATGTACGGTGAGGATATCGACCTGTCTTATCGGATAATAAAGGGCGGTTACAAGAACTATTATTACCCAGAGGCACGTATTATCCATTACAAAGGAGAGAGTACCAAAAAAGGGAGTTTGAATTACGTGTTCGTGTTCTACAATGCTATGGCCATTTTTGCCAAGAAGCATTTCTCGAAAGAGCGTGCGCGGATGTTTTCGTTGCTGATCAACTTCGCCATTTTACTGAGGGCGTCTGTTTCGGTAGCCAACCGCTTTGTAAAGCGAATCTCGTTACCATTGTTGGACGGAGCGTTGATCTACCTCGGGTTATTCGTCATTTCCAATTATTGGGAGACCTCTGTGAAGGTGGAAGAAGGGCTTCACTACCCGAAAGAGTTTTTCCTTTTTGTTTTGCCAGCATACGTGCTCATCTGGCTTGTTTCCATGCACTTTGCAGGCGGGTACGATAAGCCCGTAAAGCTTTCGAATGTTGTCCGCGGACTGGTGGCAGGTTCTGCACTCATTCTTATCGGTTATGGATTGATGGGAGAGGAGATCCGATTCAGTAGAGCGGTTATTCTTATCGGTTCCATTTGGACACTTGTCATCGTTCCATTAGTGAGAATGATCCTGCACCTGATGAAGGTTGATGGTTTCAACCTGAACAGCGAAAAGACCAAACGTTTTCTGGTGGTCGGTTCTGGAGAGATAGACAGGGTTGAAAATCTACTCAAAGACACGTTTAAAACGCCTGGATTTATTGGTAGATACGAGGTTGAAAAAGATGCTGACCTCTCAAAACTGGATGAGTATATCCGAATTCAGAAGATTGGAGAAGTGATATTCTGCGCGAAGGATATTCCCGCGCAGCGAATCATAGATTGTATGACGCAGACCAGCTTCCCGGAGGTGGATTTTAAGATTGCGCCAAGCGAATCGATGTTCCTGATTGGAAGCAACTCCATCAACACCGCTGGGGACCTCTACGCATTTGGAATGAATGCCATCAGTAAACCCACCAACAAGCGCGTTAAGCGACTGTTGGATGTTTTACTTTCGGTTCTGTTCCTGATTCTGAGTCCGATTATTCTGTGGCTCATGAAAAACCCGTTGGGTCTTTTCAAGAACATCGTTCTGGTTCTGGTAGGAAATAAGACCTGGGTCGGCTACATCAAAGACCTCAATGCAGACCAGAATTTTCAATTGCCTAAGATCGCAGATGCGGTTCTGAATCCGTTGGATGGATTGGAAGCTGGTCAGCCGGACGAAGAAGGCCTTTTGCGCCTCAATATGTTGTACGCCAAGGATTACCGCATTGCCAACGATCTGAATATCGTCTTCAAAGGTTTCCGTCAACTTGGTCGTTGACCGTCATTCTTATACTTGCGATCGGTTATCTTTGCAATCCCAAAAAAGAAGCAATGGCTAAAGTTGAAGTGTTGATGCCCAAAATGGGTGAGAGTGTAGCTGAAGCAACGGTTATACGTTGGTTGAAAGAGGTTGGAGACACCGTTGAATTGGATGAGCCAATAATGGAAATTGCCACCGACAAGGTGGATAGCGAAATTCCGTCTCCAGTTGAAGGTGTACTTGCTGAGCAATGCTGCCAAGCCGATGATGTTGTTCAGGTTGGAAGCCCAGTTGCGTATATAACCACAGACGCTGAAGAGAAAGTAGAGAAAGCCTCAGCGGCTCCCGCTCCTGTTAAAGAAGAAAAACCTCAGCCTGTTGCCGAAGCCGCTCCTGCAGCTACAAACGGTGCTTCATCCAATGGAGTTGCGGAGGTTGGTGATATTCCAAAGCGTTCAGATTCCGGACGATTCTATTCACCATTGGTTCGAACCATTGCAAAGACAGAAGGTGTTTCCATTCAAGAATTGGAGACCATTGAAGGTAGTGGTCAGGGAGGTCGCGTTACCAAGTCAGATATTCTCAACTATCTGCCAAATCGTGGTTCTGAGTTACAGACTGCTCCACAACCGGTAGCTGCTCCGGCAAAAGCTCCGCACCAAGGTTCTACAGCACACATCGGAAAAGTTTCTGTTCCATTGATGCCCGGAGATGAGATCGTTGAGATGGACCGAATGCGAAAACTCATAGCGGAGCATATGGTAATGAGTAAGCATACTTCTCCGCACGTAACAAGTTATGTTGAGGCCGATGTCACTAACATCGTCTTGTGGCGAAATAAAGTGAAGGATGCATTCCTGAAGAAGGAAGGAGAGAAACTCACCTTCACGCCAATATTCATCGAAGCGTTGGTGAAAGCCATTAAAGACATGCCGGGTGTCAATGTTTCGCTGGATGGGCAGAACATCATCAAACGAAAATCCATCAACATGGGAATGGCCACTGCCAGACCTGATGGAAACCTGATTGTTCCGGTTATCAAAAATGCTGATCAGATGAATCTTCTAGGGTTGACCAAAGCGGTCAATGATCTGGCAGACCGTGCTCGGAACAACAAACTCGCGCCAGAAGAAATTCAAGGCGGCACCTACACCATTACCAATGTTGGAACTTTCGGCAACGTAATGGGAACCCCAATTATTAATCAACCGCAGGTGGCCATCATGGCCGTTGGAGCCATTAGAAAAAAGCCAGCCGTTATTGAAACACCGTCTGGCGATGCCATAGCAATCCGCCACATGATGTTCCTGTCTCATTCTTACGATCACCGTATTGTAGATGGGGCTTTGGGCGGGTCTTTTGTTAGAAAAGTGGCCGATTATCTCGAGAATTGGGATATCAATAGAACCATTTAGAAATATTTACGTATCGGCTGAATCCGAAGCTGTTTTCGGGTGGAAATAAACCTGTCTGTATCTAGCGATCAGCAAACCGATATGTACAATATGAACCGACTGCTACTCCTAACCTTTGTTGTATGCCTGTCATTCAGTTCGTTCGTTCAGGCGCAGCGGCAAGTAGACAAGAAAGCGCATTTTAAAAGGGTGTATCCGGTTGCCAATGAGCAGTTGGAGAACAACAAGCCTCTGAGGTCGGTAAAGAACTTCCTCGACTTGGCCGACCTCGACCCGAAAAATGCTCATATCAACTACAAAATAGGGCGGTCTTATCTGCTTATCAACGGTAAAAAATCTGAGGCGGTTCCGTACTTGGAAAAGGCAGTTGCCAGCACTAGTGCTAAAGCCAAAGACAGCTACAAGGAAACCAATGCCCCGTTAGACGCTTACTTCTATCTAGGACGAGCGTACCACTTGGATTCTCAATTTGATAATGCCATAGCGGCTTACAGAAAGTATCTGGAAGTTGACAAGTCCGTATTCAAAGAGAAAAAGGAAGAGGTGGAATGGATGATTCAGACCTGTTTGAACGGAAAACTGATTGTGGAGTCGCCCATAAGCGCTGTCAAACACAACCTTGGAGAAACCATAAACTCCATTTACGATGAATATTCAGCGGTTGTAGACGCCACAGAATCCATGTTGATCTTTACTTCAAGAAGACCGACCAGCACGGGCGGCCTATTGGATCTGGATGATAAATATTACGAGGACATTTTCGTCTCGCAGAAGGAAAACGGAGAGTGGACCAAGCCGGTAAGTATTGGTAAAACCATCAACACCGAAGGGCATGAGGCCACCATTGGTCTTTCTGCCGATGGCCAAGAACTGTATATCTACCGAGATGATTTTGGTGACGGTAACATCTACGTAAGCCAACTCAAGGGAAGTAGGTGGTCAGAACCTGTTCAATTGAACGATAATGTCAACTCACCTTTCCGAGAAACGCATGCAACAGTTTCTGCAGATGGCCAGACGCTCTATTTTACTTCAGACCGCAGTGGTATGGGCGGAATGGACATCTTTAGAAGCAAACGACTTCCAACGGGAGACTGGGCCGTAGCTGAGAACTTAGGAGAGGTTATCAACACCAAGTACGATGAGGAAGCTCCATTCATTCACCCTGATGGAAGAACGCTCTTCTTCAGTTCAAAAGGACATAGTTCTATGGGTGGTTATGATATTTTCTTTTCCATCGAAGAGAATGGAAAATGGTCGACACCAATGAACATTGGCAGCCCAATGAATACGGCAGATGATGAGTATTTCTTTGTGATGTCAACAGATGGTAAACGTGCGTACTATTCTTCATCAAGCGGGGAAGGTTTTGGGGGTAAGGACATTTATCTGGTCAACTTGGATACCGATCGCGAAGTTCCCCTTACTGTTTACAAGGGAGAAATTGTTCCTGATAAAGCGGGAAAGCGACCTAAAGATGTCACTATTCGTGTTTCGGACAATGAGACCGGAGAGTTGTTCGGGCTTTACAGGCCAAGAGAAGATAACGGTCGGTTCGTTCTCATCCTTCATCCAGGGCAGAATTACAATATAGCTTACGAGTCTGACGGGTACCTTTTCAAATCTGAAAAGTTATTTGTGCCTGAGAACACTGCTTACTTCGAGATAAACAGGGCCATTCAGTTGAAGCCCGTAGCGGTAAACAAATAGGTTTTCGCCCTGCTGTTTGACCAACTAATTGGTCAAGTCAACTTGCTAATTCTTTTATATTTGCGCGTTTATGGAATGTTGGTGGAAACAACATCCATACAAGTGGGATTAAACAAAGCATTTAGGTTGAGGCTAACAGAAACGAGGAATCTGATTCTGGGCATCTTGCTCATGGCGGTGTCTGTAAGCACGTATGCTCAGCCGTATGGTGATGCCAATTTCAAAAAGAAGTTCACCAAAGCAGATGCGTTGGTCTACGATGGGGCATTTCTTGAAGCGCTTCCTCTTCTGGAGGATATGTACAAGTACGATACGCTGAATGCCAATCTTAATCATTTATTGGGTATTTGTTATTTGCGCGGCAAGAAGGACCACTCCAAGGCAATCAAACTGCTTGAGAGTGCGTCAAGAGATGTTGCTCCACCAGACATGTATGAAGAAGCCAGTTGGAAGGAGAGAAAAGCACCTGGCATCACCTACTTCTATCTAGGAAAAGCGTACCACTATAAGAACAAATTCGATAGAGCCGTATCCAACTACTACAATTATCGGTCATTCATTTCTCTCGATGATGTTGAGACCTACAATCAGGTTCGTCAGCAAATTCAGTATGCCGAAAACGCTATGGAGTTGATCAAGCACCCTGTAGGTGTTAAGGTCACCAACTTAGGTCCAGAGATAAATACTCAATATCCTGAATATTGCCCTGTTGTATCAGCTGACGGAAAAGTGTTGGTCTTTACTTCGCGCAGAGCAGGTGGTACTAATCCGAATGTGGATGATGATGGTAGATATTTTGAGGATATCTACGAGAGCAAAATGCAGCCCAATGGTAAGTGGAGCAAACCACAGAGTATTGGTTCAAACATCAACACCGCGGGGCATGAGGCTGCAATTGGCCTTTCTCCGGATGGGCAGTTATTGTTCATTTACAAAGACGATAATGGTGATGGTAACATCTACCAAAGTCGTAGAACGGCAGATGGATGGAGTTCTCCAGAGCCATTGGGTTCAGACGTAAATACCAGTTCTTGGGAAACACATGCAAGCGTTACCGCAACTCAGGACATGTTGGTCTTCTCATCTAATCGAAGTGAAGGTGGACATGGTGGTAGAGACCTTTGGTATTGCAAGAAACTGCCAGATGGCGAGTGGGGCCTTGCTATGAACATGGGAAGCGTCATTAACACGAATTATGAAGAAGATTCTCCATTTATAACGGCCGATGGCAATACCCTGATCTTCAGTTCGCAGGGTCACACATCAATGGGTGGGTTTGATATTTTCCGTTCGGAGTTTGTTGATGGAGCTTGGACCGTTCCAGAGAACATTGGTTATCCGATAAATACCGCTGAAGACGATGTGTTCTTTGTGCTTAATCCGGATGGAAGAACAGCGTACTACAGCTCTAGAATGGATGGAGGTTTTGGTGATACAGACCTCTATAAATTGCGATTGGAAATTCAGAAGACAAGTGCTTTAGCAGTTGCCAGAGGAAATATGAAGGTTCCCGCCATGGCGTATGCCGACATCAAAGCTAAGATTGAAGTTACTGACGAAGGAGGGGCACCAGTTGGAACATACAGGCCTAATCCGAATACAGGTTTTTATGTGTTGGTTCTCAAACCTGGTGAGACCTACAATCTTTCATACCAAGCAGACGGATATGATCCGATAACGGCACAATTACCAGTTAATGATTCTGAATCGTATGAAGAGTACGAGGGTGTAATCGAGCTGGATGATGTGGTCTTCGGTGAGAATATCCTTGCAATGCAGAAGGAGAAGGAAAGGCTTGAACAAGAGCGGGCCGCTGCAGCAGCCAAGGCAGAAGAAGAGGCCAGATTGGCTAAAGAAGCGGAAGCCAAAGCGAAAGAAGATGCTGAGGCGATGGCACTTGCCGCGCAAAAAGAAGAAGAGAGAATAAAGGCCGAACAAAAGGCCGCCCAGGAAACCGCAGATGCAGCAGCTGCGTTGGCCGCAGAAGAGGAAAAGGCCAAGCAGGCTGAAATTGAAAGAAGAAAGAAAGAAGCACAAGCAAAGTTTGCAGCTCAGCAGCAGGCTGCTGAACAAGAAGCTAAAAGACAGGAAGCGGAAGCTGCGGCTGAACAAGAGCGCCTAGCCAAGGAGGCTGAATTAGCAGCTCAAAAAGCAGCAGCTGAAGAACAGGCCAAACTAGAGGCAGAGGCTCTTGCAGCGGAAAAGGCTAAGCAGGAAGCGGAGTTGGCAGCTAAGCAAGCTCAAATAGAAGAAGCTAAACGTGCTGCAGAACAAAAAGCAAAAGATGAAGCGGAAGCGGCTGCTGCCAAGGCCGAAGAAGAACGAAAAGCATTGGCTGAGGCGCAAGAACTAGCTACAAAAGAGGCAGATAGAAAGGCCCAGGAAGAAGCGGAAAGAAAGGCAGCAGAATTGGCTGCGAACCAAGCTAGAATAGAAGCGGCTAAGCAGGCTGCTGCTCAAAAAGCAGAAGCTGAACAAACAGAGGAATCCGTTGAAGAAACTTCTACAGAGCCAGATGCCGAAGCTTTGGCTAAAGCTCAGGCTGAAAGGGAGGCCGCTGCTCGAGCAAAACGAGCAGAGCTTCAAGAACGCATTCAAGCACTTAAAGCGCAGCAGGAGCAACAAGAGCAAGAAATTGCTGAAGTGAAAGAGGTATCTGTTCAGAAAATGAATCAGGTACAACAGGAAACAACTGTAGATGCAGCTTCCATTGAAGCCAAGCGTGCAGCCATGTTGGCCAGAATTGAAGAGTTGAAGAAGAGAAAGTCAGAGGTTGCGGAGCAAGTTGTTGAAGACGAAGCGGCAGTAGTCGAGGCCTCTGAAAAGGAGAAGGAAGCTCTAGGTCGCAAAAAGCAATTGGAAGAGAAGTCTGAAGCAACTAAGGAAGAGATTGATGAGCTTCAGAAAGAATTGGAGGCGGTTGAGAAACAAGTAGTTGAGGCCGAACAGGAGATAGAAAAAGCTAAATCGGAGGTTGCTCAGGCAGAGAAGAAATTAGCTGAAGATCTTGCTGAGGAAAAACGAATTGCTGAAGAAGAAAGAGTCAAAAAAGAAGAGGCAGAACGTGCTGAGCGAGAATTAAAAGAGCTTCAGGAGCAGGAGCAGAAACGTTTGGAGCAAGAAAGATTGGCTGCTGAACAGTTTGAGAAAGAGCAGAGAGAAGAGGCAGAAAGAACCAAGCAGGAACTTATTCAGTTGGAAGCGTTGGCGGAGCAACAAGCTCAAGTAGAAGCAGCATTGGCATCTGAGCAAAGAAAGAAACAGTTGATGGAGGCAGCAGACAATGAGGCCTATTCGCAGGAAGAAATTTTAGCCAATGCCAACACGTTGGACGAGCTACGGAAACTTAACCAACAACTGATCAGAGACAACCTCGAACTCAAGAAGCAATTGATCGAGCTCAATGCGAAGCTCGACCTGATTCTTCAAAGGCTTGATTATCAACCTGACATCGAAAAAGTTGAGATGCCTGCTTCTTCTACCATGAAAAATCTTAAGGAAGGAAGAAGACTGGTACTCAGAAATATCTTTTTCGACTACAACCAAGCAACCCTTCGTTCTAGATCAAAGCACGAATTGAATAAGTTGTACGATTTCATGAAGTCCAACCCCGATATCAATATTGAGGTATCAGGTCATACTGATTCCAGAGGAAATGATGAGTACAACCTGAGGCTTTCCAAAGATCGAGCGCAGGCAGTGGTTGACTACTTGGTGAGAAACGGCATTAAATCAAGCCGGTTGACCGCTATCGGATACGGTGAAACCCGTCCTATAGCAAGAAATGAAAATGAGGATCTAACAGATAATCCGGTAGGTAGACAACTGAACAGAAGGATTGAAATCAGTCTGCCAAAAGGACAAGTGCAAGGTGTTGAGGTCGAGGAAATTCAAGTACCGGCCGGCTCTAGAATCAAATAGTCGGGCTGCCAGCTGGTAAATAGGTCATTTTCCGCACAGAATTGTACTTTCGTGATCTGTGTAATTAGAAGGATTTTCCATAGCTTTCGGATTCAACCAAAGCAATGGCAAATTTGCTAATACCCTGAGGATGACCCGAAACTTTACGTTAGCCTTTTTACTGTCCACGATTGTTGGGTTTTCCTTTCAAGCTGCATACGGCCAGTCTCGCGAAATGCGCTCAGTTTCGGAGGAGGAGTTTAACCAAGAGATAAATGAAACTCCAGAAGAAAGGGAAAAGAGGCTTCTTAAAGTAAACAAGAAGACTGCCATGGAACATTACTGGAATGGTAATTTCCGAGCTGCTATTGAAGACCTTCTCATCCTGTTGGCCAAGGAGCCAAGCGATGTAGAGTTGAATTTCTATTTGGGTGCCAGTTACCTTGAGAGTAATATTGACAAAGGCAAGGCGATTCCATATCTAGAGTTCGTTGTTCAGCAGGAAAAGTTTCCGAAAGAAGCTATCTATCAGTTGGGACGTGCCTACATGTTTGCTCATCGCTTTGATGAGGCCATCACCACTTTCAATAAATTCAAAGACATCAATCGGGGTAATAATGACAACATTATTACTGGGGGTCGAATGATTGAGCAGTGCTTCACGGCAAAACAGTTGGTGAAGTATCCTATAGACGCAACATTCGAAAATCTCGGACCGAACATCAATACGCCATATCCGGAATTCAATCCTTTCATTCCAGAGGATGAGTCGTTCATTGTATTCACCTCAAAGCGGCCTGATTGTCTAGGGCTTCAGTTGGATTATGATGGCTACAAGACATCAGATATATTCAGGGCCAGAGAATATCGAGGGCATTTTCGTCAATCAAGAAATATTGGTTCTGCAGTAAACACCGAATGGTACGAAGAGGTGGTTGGTATTTCTGCAGATGGTCAGGAGCTTTTGGTTTATGTAGATAACTTTGATGGCTATGACGATATTTTCGTGTCCCCTAGAAAAGGTCAATTCTTTGATGACTATCTCGACTTGGGGACACGTATCAATAGTGATGATATTGAGACGACTGCCAGTCTGAACACCACTGGAGACCTATTATTCTTCTCAAGAGAAAAAGCTTCTGCAGGAGGGGGTGCTAAGAGTGCATGGGGAACAGATCTTTACATGTCGAGGAGGCTTCCTAACAGGGAGTGGGGTGAGCCTCAAAGACTGCCAGATATTATCAATACCAGATATAATGAAAGTTTCCCTCACCTTATGGCAGATGGTAAGACGTTCTACTTCAGTTCAGAGGGACACTCTTCAATGGGTGGCTTCGATATTTTTATTTCTGAGTATGATGAGTTGACCAACACCTTCTCTCCACCAAGAAATGCCGGATATCCGATAAATACCGTTGATGACGATTTTAACATCTCTCTTTCCACAACTGGTAGATACGGATACGTTGCTCAGTTCAGAAAAGATGAAGGTTATGGAGAGCGTGATATCTATAGGATCACGTTCAATGATGTCGACCCTGTTTACACCATAGTCAGAGGGTCTATCACCAATATTAAAGACTCGCTGCTTGTAGACCCGACCTTGGATATTGGTACGTTCGAAATGACGGTGACGGACATGAATACCGATGAATACATTGGCACCTATCGTCCTCACATGACCTCGAGTAATTATGTTCAAGTGCTTGAGCCGGGAGACTATTGCGTTTACGTTGAAGGTGAGTTGTACTTCGACACTTCTGCGGTCGTAGAAGTAATGGGTAAGGCTTCCCAGATAACGGAGATCATAAAAAACTATACTCTTAGACCAGACCCGGATGCCATCCGAAGAAAACGCACGGGAGAAAAGTATGGAGGTCTTATTTATGCCATGTCCGGTAGTGATGACGGCAAGGCTAAGCTTTGGGACCTTCCATCTGGTCGTCAGGTATTGTCTTTGGATAACAAGGAGAAGGTGACGACAGTGGCATTTTCACCATATGGGAAGAAAGCCGTTTCAGGAACGGATAAAGGGCAGGTGAATGTTTGGAGTATTCCTGATGGAACACAAGAAAGAACGCTTGTAGGGCATACGAAAAGAGTTACGCAAGCAGAATTTACCAAAGATGGCAAGTATCTTCTTACTGCTAGTGCCGATTCAACAATTCGATTATGGAATGTGGAAACAGGCGTTATGGAAAAGATATACGTTGGGCATCTTGATAAGGTAAATGGCATATCTATCTCACCAGACGGGAATTATTTTGTTTCATGTTCTGATGATGGTAACGTGCTCATGTGGGAAATCATGACCGAAGAATTGGTAGGAATTTTTGAAGGGCACAAAGGACCTGTCAAAACAGCAACTTTTTCTCCAAGAGGAAACTACATAGTGACCGGAGGGGAGGATGGCATGGCCAAAAAATGGAATGCATCATCTGGAGAAGAATTACTCGAATTCAAATTGCACAGTTCTCCTGTAAATTCGGTAGAGGTTTCGCCAGACGGGTCAACAGTGGTTTCGGGTAGCGAAAATGGATTTGTATATGTTTGGGATGCAGTAACCGGTGAAGTAAAACATGTGCTGTTAGGGCATGACGAAGCGGTATCCTCAGTATTCATCTCCAAGGATTCAAAATATGTGATCTCGGGAAGTAAAGAGCGCCAACCAATAGTTTGGGATTACTATTCTGGAAATGAGGTTACCCCACTAATAGGTCATTCTTCAAGAATCAATGATGTTTGTTTTACACCATATCTCAAGTTTCCAGAAAAAGCGGGACCAACAGCAAGAGATCTTACTACAGCAGAGCCTGATCAGCTAGAAGAGGAAATTGAAAGATTGGAAAAGGAACTTGCGGCCATGGAGGCGCAGAAGGAGCTAGGTTACGACCCAACCTTGCTTGACGTTGACGTATACAATGAGAAAGAAATCAAAGTAGGCCAGAAGATCATTCTAGAAAGGATTTATTTTGATTTTGATAAGTACGATATCAGAGATGAGTCCGTGGTGGAATTGAACAAGTTACTAGTGTTCATGGAGAAAAACCCAACGGTGATTGTTGAGATTTCTGGCCACACTGATTCGAGAGGTTCTGATGATTACAATATGAAGCTGTCAAGGAATCGTGCTAAGAGCGTGGTGGCTTGGCTCAAGAAACGTAAGGTCGAAAGCAAGAGAATGGTGGCCAAAGGCTACGGGGAAACCAAGCATATAGCACCAAATGAAAATCCAGACGGAACGGATAACCCGGATGGTCGTCAAATGAACAGAAGAATTGAGTTGACCATCATTGGGGTTGGTGGAGAACAGATAATAACGACTGAAGGAAAATAATTCCAATGTTGAGACTCATATCAGCCATATTGTTCTTATCGGTGCTTACCACGGCTCTTATCAATGAGTCGCTTGCGCAAGATGTTGTGATCACTCAGGAAATGTCCGAGGAGTTGATGAACAAGTCCAATATCAAAGGACCATTGGAGTTCAGAGGATTTGTTAAAGAGTTGTCAAAAAAGCTTAAAGGCGCGTATGTCACTCTTTATGAATCGTCTGATGGTTCTTCAGAAAATCTTACCGAAATATTTAAGACGAGCACACCTGGTACTGGAATGTTCGAGTTTAAGCTCGAAATCAATAAATTCTATGTGCTGTCAGTTGAAAAAGATGGTTATACCACTAAAAAAGTAGATTTCGATACCGATGTTTCGTTAGCTCGTGAGCAATACACTTCTGTTCCCAAATTCGAATTTGAAGTGGATATGGTTAAAGATCTGGATGGGCTAGCTTTTGCAGGAGCCGTGGCTCATGTATTCTATCAGATCAAGCAGAATAAGTTTGATTACCAGTTAGACTACTCTAAAGAGGAGATGCAAGATGAGGAAAGGGAGCTGCGGGAAAGAAAGGAAAAACAACGTTTAGCAGAACTCGCATACGAGAAAAAGAAAGAGATAGAAGAAGCAGCAAAACTTCTGTTGGATAAAGAGAACGCCACAGCGCAACAAATTATTGAGGCCACAATTGCGGTTGGTGGTGACGATAAGGTCAAGATCGTAAAAGGCTTTACAGAGATGTTCCCAGAAGTGGATACACTCAGAGAGAAAAAGGCTGATGCAATGTATAGACAGCTGCTGGAGGAAAGAAAGAGAACAACTTCCACAGGTTCCAAAATAGATTTTCAATCCATTTTTGATTCAGCCAAAGCAGTTGAAATAGAAGTTGAAGCCAAGGCAGAAGAAGAACGTAGTGCTCAGGTTGCGGTTCTTCGGAAGGAACAAGAAGAGCTACAGAGGAAATCTGCAGAAGCCATGGCCATGGAACAAAAGGCCTTGGAAGTTGAAGCAAAGGAAAGGCTGGCATCTGCTATAGCAGAGGAAGAACTAAGGAAAGCCAAAGAAGAAAAGGAGAAGAGAGATCAGGTTTATTACGCCATATTCGAATCCAATGGCGATAGTGAAACAGCTATTCAGAACCTTATTAAGACTTACCCGAAGTCCGATCCTTACAGAGAGCAAAAAGCCAAAGCCATTTATTCGGAATACGAGAAAACCAGGTTGACCGGAACGACCCTCTCCAATATGGACTTCAGTAAATTGTTTGAGGCAGCCGATTTTGCCGAGCAAGAAGCTATTAAGGAGGACATTGCCAAGGACAATAAAAACCAGAACGTCCGATTAGAGGTGTTTAAGGCAAAAGAAGAAGAGCAGAAGAGAGAAGAGCAGGAAAGAACGGTAGCTAAAATTGAAGATGGATTGAAGGAGGCTCCTAAAGATAGAGCGAGTCAGATTGAAGTATTCAAGAATGCCCTGCCGAAAAATGACCCCTATAAGGAGGCGAAGGCGGAGGCCATGTACGAGCAGTACAATAAGCAGAAGGAGGCCCTGAATACAATTGAGAGAACTATAAATCTGGTTCCGAAAGACAAGAAAACTCAATACGAGTTGTTTTTCAACGCTCTTCCTGACGATACGGAGAATCGAGCTGAAACTGCGCAGAAAATGTACGATTCGTACGTGGCTTCGGTGGTTTTTCAAAAGGCAACTACTCCAGCCAAACAGCTTGAAGAAGAAAAGGTGATCATGGAATCCTTGCCTGCAGACCTGCCTGGTAAAGAGCAGATTGCCAAGGCCATGTACAATGCAGGAGTTTCTGGTTCAGGTAGGTCAGATAAGGCCAAACAAATTAGAGCCATCGCAGACAATCTTCCAGCGAACCTGAAAAATCGCGAGGAAGTCGCTGAGCAGATTTTCGATCAATACGTCCAAAAGAAACAGGCCCAAGGTGGAACAGGTACTGTTTCCATGGATTTTGCATCTCTTTTCGGAGCAGCAGATGCAGCTCAGGTTTCCGCTCAGGACGAAGTCAAAAAGCAAAATGCAATTGAAAAGCGGAAGGAGCAAGAAGCTTTAGAAGCGAAACGAGAAGAGGTTCGGGAACAGAAACGGGAAATGGCCATTGAAGCCGAAAAGCAGGTAAAGCATGTTCACAGAGAAGAGCTTGCCAAAGCTAAAAACAACAAAGAAAGGAGTCTGGCTGAGGCAATAGAGAAAGGGGCGGGAGATCGTGATGAATCAGTGAGGGCTATTTCCAAAGCTCTTCCAGAGACAGGAGATAAGGAACTGGATATGGCAAGGGCTGAAGCAGTGTACGATGCGTATCTGGCAGAATCTCGCGAAATCGAGAAATCAGGGCAAATTGGTAAGAAGGTAAACTTTGATGTTCTATTTGCAGCAGCAGACCAAGCAGAGCTGAAAAGGCTGGAAAAGGAATTCCAACAGAAAGAGGCTGAGAGGGAACAGGAATTGGCTCAGTATGAGGAGAGGAGAGCTCAGAAGGCCATTGAGATAACTCAAGCGCAGCAGCAAAAAGCCGAGCAGGAAATAGTTGAGGCCGAGAAGGATTACGAAGAGGCTTTGTTGAAGACTGAGGCCATCAGACAAGAACGATTGGCAGCTCAGCAAAAAGAGCAAGAAGAGCTTGAGAAGAGTATTGCCATGGAAAAGGCAAGAAGAGCTGCAGAGGAAAACGAGAGAGCTGCTGAAGAATTGGCCAAAGTTGAACAAGAACGCAAAGAGCGGCTATCACAGGAACGTAAAGAGCAAGAACGCCTAGCGGCTATCGAAGCGGAAAAAGTTAGAAAGGCCAAAGAAGAAGCTGAACGTGAAGCAGCTGAGCAGTTGGCCCAGCTAGAGAAACAGAAGAAAGAGGCCGAAGAGGCCGAAGAGAAGCGTAGAGCGGCTGAAGCAAAAGAGGCTGAGCGTTTAGCGCTAGCAGAACAGAAAGAGGTAGAGGCACAGCGTAAGGAAAAGGAAAGGAAACTTGAAGAAGAACGCAAGGCCAAAGAAGCGGCTGAGCTAGCAGCAGCGAAGGCTGCGGAAGATGCTCGCAAAGCGGAGGAAAAGCGAATTGAGGAGGAACGCAAAGCCAAAGAAGCTGCTGAGCTAGCTGCTGCTAAGGCTGCAGAAGAAGCCCGTAAGGCAGAGGAGAAACGACTTGAGGAGGAACGCAAGGCCCAGGAAGCTGCTGAGCTAGCTGCTGCTAAGGCTGCCGAAGATGCTCGTATTGCGGAAGAAAAACGACTTGAGGAGGAACGCAAGGCCCAGGAAGCTGCTGAGCTAGCAGCGGCCAAAGCGGCAGAAGAAGCTAGAATTGCTGAACAGAAGAGGCAAGAAGAGTTGGCTAAACAAGAAGCTGAAGCTGCAGAGCAGGCTAGAAGAGCTCAATATGATAAGTTGATTTCCGAAGGAGATGCTGCTCTAGCTAAGAATGATGTAAGAACCAGCTGGCAGAAATACAAGGATGCATTGACCATGTACCCTGAAGACAAAGAGGCTTCCAAGAAGTTCAACGATTCTGATGATAAACTTGAACAGCTCGAAAAAGCGGAAGCTGAACAGTTGGCATTGGATCAGGAGTATCAGAAGTTGATGAATGAAGGGGAGGAGCAGTTGGCTCAGAACAACTACGATGCAGCTAAAGAGCGTTTCCAAAAGGCATCTGATCTGAAGCCATCCGAAAAAGCACCTAAGGATAAGATACTGGACATCGGAAGAACGCTGGATGAATTGGCCGCTGAAAGAAAAGCCAAGCAGTTGGCAGAGCGCGAATATATGCTGAAATTGCAGGATGCAGCTAAAGCACTTGAAGGAAATGACCTTGTTCTGGCTAGAAATCTATACGAAGAAGCCAACAGGCTGAAACCTGAAGAGCAAGTTCCTGTTGATAAGCTTAAAGAAATCACTGACAAGGAAGAGCAATTGGCCAAAGCAGAAGCGGACAAAAAGCTAAGAGAGCAAGAAGCCAAAGAGAAATACGCAGCAGAGGCAGCAGCCGAGGAAGCACGAAAGCAGAAAGAACGCGAAGAAAGAGAGAAAGTGTTGGCTGAAGCCGCTCAAGCTAAGTTGAATGCTGCAGCATCCGCTCAGGAGCGTGAAGAAATTCGTAAGCAGCAGTTTGAGCAATGGAAGGAAGAGATGGAAGGAGCTGACCTCTCTGCTGATGAACGCAGACGTCAATTCTTAAGCAAGTTGGCACAGCTATATCCGCAAGGCGTAACTGTAGAAACCGTCAATGGCAAGAACTTTGTTCTTCTCAGACATGTGATAAATGAGAACAATGTTGTCACAATCTATGAGAAAAAGACCTGGGATTGGGGTGGAGTATTCTACTTTAAGAACTCAGACATTGCCATTACAGAAGCGTTGTATAAACTTGAAATTGGCAAATATTGATCTATGATGATTCGCAGATTTCAAGCAGTCGGTCTGGCAAAGAATATCGCAAGTATATTAGTGTTTTTAATGCTGTTGCAAGGTGAAACTCTTGCTCAAACTGACGTAGAAACGAAAGGAGCCACGCCAATGGCCCGTGCAAAGAACCTCTTTGAAATTGGCGATTACAAGAATGCATTTCTAGAATATACTCCCCTTTTAGCAGAAGACCCAGAAGATGTGTTCCTGAATTGGAGAGTAGGGCTTTGTCATTTGTTACAAAACATCGATAAGAGTAGAGCTATTCCATATTTGAGAAAGGTCACCACTAAAGATTCTTATGAAGATGATGTGATGTATGACCTGGGTCTTGCTTACATGTATAATGAGCAGATAGACAGTGCGCTTTATTGGTTCAACAACTACAGAATGAAGGCGTCCAAACCTGAACGCATTGTGGACGTTACCAGACAGATCGAGTTTTGTGAGAATGCCCGAAAATTCATGAAGACACCGGTCAAAGTGAAGTTCGAGAATTTAGGTCCTGATATCAATTCTGAAGGACCGGACATGCACCCATTTACACCGTTGGATGAATCATTCCTTGTCTTCAGTACCAAAAGAGAAAAAGGTGTTGCTGGGCAGAATTTGGATTTTGACGGATATAAGCCTGCCGATGTTTTCTGGGCCAAGCTCAGAGGCAGTGAATTCTACAAGGCCAAAGGCGTTGGAATGACCATCAACTCCGAATTTGTGGAAGAGTTTGTGGGTATGTCTGCCTTTGGTGACCATGTTTTTTACATGATCGATAATATGGAGGGCTTTGATGATGTGTGGGTCACAGAATTCACTGGAAGACGGTGGGAAAAGGGAGTTTCATTAGGTCCATCAGTCAACACAGAGGAACCTGAACTTGCGGCTACTTGCACTCCTGATGAACAAACCCTTTTCATAGCAAGACTACCCGTTGAGCAGCCTGGGTTTGGCGGCCTCGACATTTTCATGTCCAAGAGGCTTCCTGGTGGCGAATGGTCTATTCCAGTAAATCTCGGTCCAACCATCAATACTCAGTATGATGAAATGTATCCGGTCATTTCGCATGACGGAAAAACGTTGTATTTCGCCTCGCAAGGCCATAAGAGTATGGGGGGGTATGATGTATACAAAAGTGAGTGGAATGAACAGTTTCAACGTTGGGAAAGACCAGAAAACCTTGGCTATCCTATAAACACCACAATGGACAATTTCACCTATTGTCCAACAGATAATCCTCGTCATGGATACGTAGCTCAATTAAGGAAAGGTGGGTTAGGAGATCTTGATATTTATCGGGTTATCTATGAAGAAGAAGAGCAACAACAGACCGCTGTTGTGTTCGAGATACAGATAATGATGGGGCCGGAAAAGGAAAAACTGACCTTTCATGAATGGAAAGAGTTGGAAACCGGTGAGGTGAAATGGTTTACTGATGAGTATCAACCATTTGACCTTCCAGACAGGTTTCAATTTTTAGAGACCAAGGTGGTCGAGAAACAGAATGGCGAAGACTATGAGATCATCATTATAGGTTCTGTCAATGGGGCGGAAGTTGCCAAGTACACTCCTCAGAATTTCCCTGATGACGGGGTGTTTCAATGGTATGATACGAGGGTAAAGAAGATCAAAGTTCCTGCTCAAAAGTTTGAACCAACCGTAACCTCCATAAAGGGGCTCAACAACCTTGAGATAACTGCTACCTCCGTTGACAATGCGGGTGAAATGATCGGTACGTACTTGCCCAATTACAACACCGGAAACTTGGTGTTTACCTTCTTCCCAGGGCAAGTTTACGAGATAACCATTGACGCACCTGGTTTTCAGACAGTAAAAGAAAAGGTGGGGGTAGATGGGCTTGGAAACTTCCAAAGTGTGATAATGAAAACCGTTACATTGGTTGAAGAAGGACTTGATGTTCCCACTAAGTAATTCATGCTACATCTAAAACGTCCGCTTGCAACTTTCGATCTGGAGACAACCGGTGTTAATGTTGCCGAAGACCGCATAGTAGAGATTTCCATTATCAAATTGAATCCTGATGGCACGGAGGAGACGTTGACCGAGTTGGTCAATCCAGGTATTCCAATTCCGATAGAAGCCTCATCTGTTCATGGAATCACCAACGAAAAAGTGACTGATAAACCCAGTTTCAAAGAACTTGCTTCAACAATCGTTGACTTTATCGGGGATGCAGACCTTTCCGGATATAACTGTTTGAAATTTGATGTGCCTCTACTGATGGAAGAATTTCTTCGAAACGACATCGATTTCAGCATGCGGAACCGCAAAGTGGTTGATGTTCAGAATATTTTCCACAGGATGGAACAGCGCACGTTGGTGGCTGCTTACAAGTTCTATTGTAATGGTGATCTGACCAATGCGCATAGTGCCGAAGCTGATACGCGAGCTACACTTGATGTACTCAAAGCACAGGTGGAGAAGTATGAAGAACTGGACGGAAACGTAGAGATGCTTTCAGACTTCTCAAAGAGAGGAAATGCCATAGACTTTGCTGGTCAGATCGTTGAAGGAGAAAACGGAGAGCCTGTTTTTAATTTCGGTAAGAACAAGGGGAAATCAGTAGTTGAAGTGCTGAAAACCAATCCTGGTTATTATGGTTGGATGATGGATGCTCAGTTCCCGAGTTACACCAAAAAAGTGCTCACCGAAATTCGAATTGACGCTTTCAACAAAGGACTGCTATGAAGATTGTTTGCATCGGACGCAACTACGCTGAGCACGCCAAGGAATTGAACAACCCGATTCCTTCGGAACCGCTTTTCTTCATTAAACCAGATAGCGCTGTACTTTCCAATAATGACGATTTCTACCTGCCTGATTTCTCCAATGATGTGCATTACGAGGCGGAGATCTATGTGAAAATCCACAAGAAGGGCAAGAACATTCAGGCCAAGTTTGCGCCTACGTACTACAAAGAGATCGGTATCGGAATTGACATCACAGCTCGCGACATCCAACAGAAATGCAAGGAAAAAGGCCTGCCGTGGGAAAAGGCCAAAGGCTTTGATGGTTCGGCTCCGATGAGCAAAACGCTCCCACTTTCTGATTTCGGGGATGTGAATGCCATCCATTTCGAACTGCACATCAATGGCAAAGTGGTGCAAAAAGGATTTACGGGTGATATGCTTTTTCCAGTAGATCGAATTATTGAAGAAGCCAGTAAGTATTTCATGCTCAAGATCGGGGACGTGATCTTCACTGGAACGCCCGCAGGTGTTGGCAAACTTCATGCTGGCGACCATCTCGAAGCTTTCATTGAAGGCCGAAAAATGATGGACTTCATGATCAAATGACCAATTTGGTTGTTTGACTGTCCATGAACTGGCTCCTTCTTCAGCATTCCGCGCTTGTCGTCTTCGCATTCATGCTGGTGATGTTCCTCATCGCGCAGCGGTTGAAAGACAACAGCATCGTTGACATCGGCTGGGGCGTTGGCTTCATTCTCATCGCGATTACCTGCTTTCTACAATCGGAACAATCGACAGTTCAATGGATCACTCTCGGACTGATAATGGTCTGGGGTTTGCGTTTGGCCACCTACATCTATAGCCGCAACATTGGGAACGGAGAGGATTATAGATATGCGCAATGGCGTGAAGAATGGGGTAAATACGTGGTCGTTCGCGCCTTCTTTCAAGTGTTCATGCTCCAAGGCGCCATCATGCTGATTGTAGCTTCTCCTCTTTATGTCATCTTCTCGCATCCGATGGAACTGTCTTGGAATATCTATCTGGCGGTGGCCGTTTGGCTTTTCGGCTTTTACTTTGAGGCGGTTGGCGACTACCAAATGGCGCAGTTCAAAAAAGATTCTGATAACAAGGGAAAAGTGATGCGGTATGGTGTTTGGAAGTACACGCGCCACCCGAATTATTTTGGTGATGCCACGCAATGGTGGGCCATTTTCCTGTTGGCGTTGATGTCGCCTTATTGGTACATCGCTGCCATTGGTCCGGCAGTAATGCACTTCTTCTTAGTAAAGGTTTCTGGCGTGGCGATGCTCGAACGCAAATACAGGGGCAACCCGAAGTATGCCGATTACATTGCCACCACAAGCGCCTTCATTCCTTGGTTTCCCAAAAGGTCAGCGAATAATAACTGATTGGGACAATGTTTGCTTGCCTTTGGTAGCCCGAATGATATACTGACCTTTCGCAACATCCACAGCCGAAATCTCATTGCCAGTGCTTACCTGCCATTGCTTGATTTTTTTCCCGTTCAAGCTGAACATTTCCAGGGTCCAAATTCCATTTGGAAGCGACACGTTGAAAACCCCAGTATTCGGATTTGGGTAGGCAAACGCAGGATTGGCCAGTTGTGCCAGGTCTGAGGTGCTGGCCGTAAAATCACGTCTTCCGAGCACATACTCGCCTTTTTTCAATGTGTCAATTCGTACTGTGCCGATTTTGTTAGTCACAGAAGTTCCGGTCAGTAATTCGTAGCTATTTACTTCCTGCCATTCTGTTCCAACCGATTGCCGATAGAGAAAAACCAAGCTGTCTTCCGTTCCAATGATCAGATCATTGTCCATATATCCTTGACTCGTGTTGGTAGTGCCGTTGAATTTGAACGTGGCGTTTGATTCAAAACCATCGGCAAAAAGTCCATCTACAGACCAATAATGATAAGGGTTCAACGCTATTCCCGGATTGGTGCCTGCAAACCCATCAGGTGCTATAAAGTGATCTTCAATACGCACAATGCTAGTGCCGCTTCCGGTTTCAGATACGTTAATGCTGACGTTGGTCTGGTTGAATGTCTGAGTTCCGGTTGATGTGATTTCCTTTTCAAAATCCGCAATGGCATCGCTCATGGTTTCCCAACGGTCTATGGTTACCATTTTCGGTTCGAAGGGGCATGTAACATTGAATGTTTGAACCTCTTGGTTCATATCAACCAATACGTCATGATTTTCACTACCATCAGTGAAATTGATAGGCACTTTCATTCCATAAGTGTGGTTGTTTCCGCGTTGCTTCTGTCTCAATACCAATTCTACGTTGTATGCATCGAAAATCGGTGTTGCAGTATAACTGTCGATCTGCCAATGCGGAAATCCAGGCTGGAATACCCATCCATCAAAAAATGGATTCAGGTCAATGGCTGCTGAGGCCGCAAAAATATCCCGAAGATCATGGCTATTCGCATTACCAAAAGCAAGGGTGTCCATGTACGTTCTGCACGCTTCGAAGAATAGCGAATCGCCCATGAAATTTCTCAGTGTATGGATAACCTGCGGGCCTTTGTCGTAAACTGTTGTTCCGTAAGTGGCACTATGCGGAACATCGTTCATTGCATAGTAATCGCCATCCTTTACATGCGCAAACTGAAGCACATCACGGTGGTATTCTCTGATCCAATCTTTATACTCCTCCTCACCATACATCTGCTCAATGAACAGCGCCTCAGAGTAGGAGGCAAAACCCTCATTCAGCCACATGTTCTCTTGATCCTTACAGGTTACAAGGTCGCCCCACCACATGTGCGATAGTTCATGCACCCAAAGGGATTCGTAGGCCAGCGTTCCGTCTACAAATGGACGACCGATATGTATGCTCGAGGCATGTTCCATTGCCCCGGCATTGAACGGTACCAGCGCATAACCGATCTTGTTCCATTGATATGGACCATATGATGACGTAAACACATCAACCGCCTCTGTCATGTGCTGAAACGTGCCTGAGACGGCCGAAGTGTCCTGTGCAACCGCTGCCCAAGTAACAGGAATTCCTCCATGCGTTTCTTCAACAAATTCATACTCGGCAACGGCCATTGAAGCCAAATAGGTCGGAATTGGCTGCTCGAGGAACCAATGATAATTCTTGGTTCCGTTTCCATGGTTCTCAATTGAGGTCAATTCTCCATTGCAGAATGCCTGATAATTGTCTGTTACCTTGATGTGAAAATCGTATGCCGATCGGTCTGTAAAAACATCCAGACACGGGAACCATGCCCTCCCGAAAACATGCGGGTCTTCGTCAAATCCAACACCCATATTGAAGGCAAAACTCAGTCCACTCCAGTAGAATCCGCCCCAAGAATCGTCCTGTGCTGGTGTGCCTCGGTAAAACACTTCAACTGTATCGGTTGCATTCTCGTTTAAAACTGACAGGAGATCAATATTCAAATTGAGATTATCATAGTTGAAATTCAGTTGATTGCCAGCGGCCGACAAGACAGAATCAACCGTAAAGCCATCCAGTGAAAGCTTTACTGCAGACAGTCCGTCTACCTTAGATTCGAACGTTAGTTTGGTTGACGCCCAAAGCTTCTGTTGCTGAAAATTCAGACTGTCTATGTTTATCTCATAATGCTGCACGTGAATACTGTCTTGGAAACTCGCAGAAAAGGCAGCGCCCACGGTGTGGTTATGCTTATGCATTCTGCAACCGTAACCGGGTGGAAGGTGCTGAGAGTATGATTGAATTGTGGAGAAGAAAAACAGAATGATCAGAAATCGGAACATCTCAGTATTGTTTGTGTTGCTAACAAATGTAACCAAGCGCTTCGGGGTTAGTACCTTTGCGCTGCAATGGCAGGAAACTCGTTCGGTCAACTTTTCAGGATAACCACCTTTGGTGAGAGCCACGGTGCGGCCATGGGTGTGGTCATCGATGGTTTTCCTGCGGGAATTGAGGTTGATGAGAATCTGATTCATCATGACCTTCAGCGCAGAAGACCAGGCCAATCAAAACTGACCACACAACGAAAGGAAGAGGAGGAATTTCAAATTCTTTCAGGCGTTTTTGAAGGAAGGTCGCTCGGCACTCCGATAGCGGTTACAATTCCCAACTCGGATGCACGTTCCAGGGATTATGACCATCTCAAGGAAACGTTCCGTCCGAGCCATGCCGATTTCACGTATCAGGAAAAATATGGCCATCGCGATCATCGGGGTGGTGGGCGCGCCTCGGCTCGCGAAACTGCTGCGCGCGTGGTGGCTGGCGCCTTTGCTAAAATGCTGCTTCAGCAAGCTGGAATTGAGATTGTTGCCTATGTTTCTTCGGTTGCCGATGTCGTGGCAACGGTCAGCGATCAAGCGGTTTCTCTGAACGATGTCGAGAAAAGCATAGTCCGTTGTCCTGATGTACAGGCATCGGCCAAAATGGAAAAACTCATCGAAACGGTTCGGAAAGGAGGCGATACCGTTGGAGGAATTATTAGTTGTGTGGTTCGAAATGTCCCTGCGGGATTAGGCGAACCCGTGTTCGATAAACTCCATGCCGAACTTGGCAAAGCCATGCTCAGCATTAATGCCGTGAAAGGTTTTGAGGTCGGGTCAGGTTTTGCTTCCACCAAAATGCGGGGTTCAGAACACAACGATGTTTTCGCTTCGCGGGATGGAAAGACCATTACTGAAACCAATCATAGCGGTGGCATTCAAGGTGGAATTTCCAACGGCATGAACATCACATTCAATGTGGCGTTCAAACCTGTGGCAACTATCATGCAAGCACAAACAAGTGTCGATAAGGAAGGAAATGAAACGACCGTGGAAGGAAAAGGTCGCCATGATCCTTGTGTTGTTCCGCGCGCAGTGCCAATTGTAGAAGCGATGGCAGCTATCGTGCTTGCGGATCATTATTTGAGAAACAGAACGCAGCAGAACGGTTGATGGAATTCAGAAGAAAAGACCGACCGTTTGTGATTGCTGGGCCTTGCAGTGCAGAAACGCGCGAACAGGTTTTGGAAACGGCCGAAGGCCTCAAAGACCTGAATGTTGACCTTCTTCGAGCGGGCGTTTGGAAACCGCGTACCCGCCCAGGAAAATTTGAAGGAATCGGTGAAGAAGCTATTGCTTGGCTGAAAGAAGCCGGCAATCTCATTGGAAAACCGGTAACGGTTGAAGTGGCGAGTGCCGCGCATGTGGAATTGGCACTGAAAGGTGGCGTGGATGTTCTCTGGATCGGAGCGCGCACAACGGTCAATCCGTTCATGGTGCAGGAAATTGCCGATACGCTGAAAGGAACAGATGTCCCCGTGCTGGTGAAAAACCCCGTGAACCCCGATGTGGAACTTTGGATCGGTGCGATTGAGCGTTTCCAAAGCGTAGGACTGACCAAGTTGGGAGCGATTCACCGTGGGTTTTCCACGTTTCAGAAATCACCATTTAGGAATAGTCCGAATTGGAATATTCCGATTGAACTGAAGCGCAGAATGCCCGATGTGCCGATCATCTGCGATCCGAGTCATATCTGCGGGAACCGCGAATTGCTTGGCGAAGTGGCGCAAAAGGCCATCGACCTGAATATGGACGGCCTGATGTTGGAAACGCACCGTGATCCGACTAAAGCGTGGAGCGATGCGGAGCAGCAGGTCGCGCCAAAGGAATTGGAACGCATACTTTCTGAACTCGTGTGGCGGAATCCGAATTCACTTGATCTTGAAGTCAAGGCCAAGCTCGAAGAATTACGAGCTACGATAGATGGATTGGATCGGGATATTCTCGACCTGCTGATCGACCGGTTGGAAATTTCAAGGAAAATTGGGGAGTACAAGCGCGAGCACAACATCACCATTCTACAGCATCAGCGTTGGAACGAGATTCTGCACGACCGCGAAGCGTACATTCAAGGCAAGCAACTCTCACCGCGATTTCTATACAAGTTCTTGGAAGCCATTCACGAAGAGAGCATCCAGCAGCAGACCCACGTGATGAACACCAAAAAGGCCGAAGACGCATGACGCAGGTGTTGTTCAAAGAGCAGGCTTGGCGGTTTCTGAACGATCTGTTGCAAGGACAGAAAGCCATCATTCTGTGCGATTCGAATACGAAGCAATGCTTGGAATATTTTTATGCCGCTTGTCCGTCCGCGAAGCAATTCCCTGTCATTGAAATGTCTGCGGGCGAGCTTCAGAAGAACTTGAAGACCTGCGAAATGGTCTGGTATCAGTTGACCGAACATGGCGCGGATAGAAATACCGTTCTGCTGAATGTGGGAGGTGGCGTGGTCACCGATCTGGGTGGTTTTATCGCTTCAACTTACATGCGCGGAATCCGTTTCGTTCATGTTCCTACAAGCCTGCTCGGAATGGTAGACGCTGCAATAGGCGGTAAAACTGGAGTTGATTTCGGGGGATTGAAAAACATGGTCGGACTGTTCGCTCGACCTGAGGCCGTAATTGTCGATTCCAATTTCTTGAAAACGCTGCCTTCCAAACAATACCGAAATGGTTTGGCGGAAGTGCTGAAGCATGCGTTCATTTCAGACCCTGAGTTGCTGGCCATGATGGAAGAGAACGAGGATGAGTTGATCTCGCGTTCCATTCAAGTAAAAATGGACGTGGTTGAACGAGATGAATTTGAGTCAGGCGAAAGGAAGAAACTCAACTTCGGGCATACCATTGGCCACGCCATTGAAAGCTATTTTCTTGATGGTGAAAAGGACGTTCTTCATGGCGAAGCCGTGGCAGCTGGAATGATCATGGAATCGTTTCTTTCAAACCAAATAGCTGGGTTGTCGAAAGAGGAACTTGCGAGCATTGTTGAAGTCATCGACTCTGTTTTTTCTCGGATAGAACTCTCAGGCGATGACTGGAAAGCCATCAAAAAACTGATGCTTTTTGATAAAAAGAATTCGAATGGTTCGGTAAGATTCGTGTTGCTGAAAAGCATAGGACATGCAGTCACGGATCAAGCTGTTACGGAACATCTGCTTGACGAAGCGTTCCATTTCTACACGGGTTCATGAAATTGTATCTTCCTTCCGGACCGTTGGTTGGAGAAATTGATCTGCCGATTTCCAAAAGCATCGCGAATCGATACGTGATAATCTCAGCGCTAGCTGGGAGCAAGCTTTCCTTGTCAGAAGACCTGCCTGAAGACGTTCGAATTCTCCAGGAAGCCCTAAACTCAGATTCATCCGAAATCAACATCGGAATGGCAGGAACAGCTATGCGATTTTTGACTGCATTTTATGCAGTTCAAGAAGGAAAGACCGTTGTTCTGACGGGTGCTGAACGGATGAAACAGCGCCCAATCGCTGAACTTGTTGATGCATTGAGAAACCTCGATGCTGAGATTGAATATGTCGAGAACGAAGGCTTTCCACCGCTAAAAATCGCAGGCAAGAAGCTCAAAGGCGGTGAGGTGGACATCCCCGCTTCTGTCAGTAGCCAGTTCGTTTCTGCGTTGATGATGATCGGACCGATGATGGAAAACGGACTTCAGATTCACTTGAAAGGAAAAGTGCTTTCCAGACCCTACATCGAACTGACGGCTGATTGCATGCGGAACTGTGGAGTAGGCGTGACACTTGATGAAAACTTGATTTCTATTCCAGTTGGAACGTACAAGGTTGCTAACTCCAATATTGAATCTGATTGGACGGCCGCTTCTTATTTCTACGCTTTAGCCGCTGTCAGACCGAACTCTAAATTCTTACTCAAAGAGTTGAAACTGAATTCCCCGCAAGGCGATTCAATTTTAGCTAATTGGTTCGAGAGAATGGGAGTTTCCTCTTTACAGAAAGAAAACGGAGTGGAGATTACTTCATCAGAAGCGCTTGATTTTTCTGAAGAACTAGATTTCATAAACCATCCCGACCTCGCTCAGACTTTTGCATTTCTAGCAGTTACACTTGGTAAATCACTTCGACTTTCAGGTCTTGATAATCTCAGATTGAAGGAAACGGACCGCGTATTGGCTTTAAAATCCGAACTGGAAAAATTGGGTATTTCAGTTTTGCTTGAGGGAAATTCAATGAATGTTTCCGGTTCAATTTCAGTAAAGGAAGTCACCCTAAAAACCTACAACGACCACCGAATGGCAATGGCGGCATCGGTGCTTTCTACGGTTATTGCAACGGAGATTGAAGACCCAGATGTTGTTACGAAAAGCTTTCCTGGGTTTTGGTCGGCTTTCAAATTTTAGTTTGCGAGGAAAGCAGCAATGTCATCTACCAACACGTTGGCCTGTTTGCTGATTCTTGGGATGTTCGCAAACCCATGAATGGTGTTCTTGTATTCCTTGAAAATAGCCTGATTGCCAGCTGCTAGAAGCTTTGCATAATAGGCTTCTCCTTCATCTTTCAATGGGTCGTGATCTGAGGTGCTGACAAAAGCCGAAGGGAGATTTGAGAGGTCTTCGGTGAGAAGTGGAGACATGAGCGGATTCAATTTGTCCTCAGGTGTTTTGGCATAATGGTCCACAAACCAATGCATCATATCTTTGGTGAGCAGATAGCCGTCCTTGAATTTGTCGATGGAAGGATGATTCAACCGCGCATCTGCAGCAGGGTAGATGAGCACTTGCTTGGCTATTTTCGGGCCGTTTTCATCTCTGGAAAGGATACTGGTAACCGTGGCAAGATTGCCACCCGCACTGTCTCCCATCACCACAAGATCTTTCGGATTTCCGCCATAAGCGGCCGCGTTGCTACTTGCCCACAACAGCGCATCGTAACAGTCATAAACAGGAATCGGGAATTTGTACTCAGGAGCTAACCGATAACCGACCGAAATGACCAACGCGCCTGTTTTCTTGGCAATGCGTCTGCAGAGGTCATCATGCGACTCTATGTCTCGCAGAACAAATCCGCCACCGTGGTAAAAGACTATGGTCTTGAGATTCTCTTCTTGGGTTGGTCGATAAATTCGAACAGGAATTTGCGAACCGTCCCGAACAGGGATTTCCAAATTCTCAACTTTCTCCATTTCTGGAGAGGGGAACTCCGCAATTCGTTTTTGTCTTGGCCAAGTTTTGGCGTTCGCCCTTCTGATAGAAGTGGGTTTCAGCTTAGAATAATCAGCGTTAAGAACCCTGTGGAAGTAAAAAAGAACAAGTTGGATCTTGAATGGTAGCATGATTGGTAAAAGTAGAATTCCTGTTTCGGTTTGTTCAGCTAGTTATCTTTAGCTCATGAACAGAATCCTCAAACTTCAAGACCAGTTGAAGAGTGTTCCTTTTGGGAATAGCATCTTCTCTGGGATTTTAGCGCGTTTCGCACCGTATTTCACCACCATAAAGCCCAAGGTGGTAGAATTACGCCCCAATTACATGAAGGCTTCCATGAAGAAGCGGAAAGCGGTTCATAATCACCTCAAGACCGTACACGCCATTGCCATGTGCAATCTGTGCGAGTTTACCGGTGGTATTCTGATGGAAGCGTCCATTCCACAACACAGAAGATGGATTCCGGTGGCGATGACGGTCAATTATGTGAAAAAGGCAATGACGGATCTCACCGCTACTTGCGATCTGAGTCACGTTGATTGGGAAACCTGCGATGAGGTGATCTGCAATGTCTCGGTAAGAGACACTAGCGATGTGGAGGTGATGAATGCCGCCATTACCATGAAGGTTTCTGACAAGCCCAAGAAGTAACTTATTTGGGTGCTTTGTAAAGCATCCAACTTCCGAGTATCAGGTACAGGATATTCGGAATCCAAACCGCTAATCCAACCGACATGTTGCCTTCTATGGCAAATGTCTGAGATACTTGCATAAACAGGATGTAGGAGAAACTGAGAAGGAGTCCGAGCCCGATGTGCATACCAATTCCACCTCGCACTTTTCTGCTGGCCAAACTCACTCCGATAATGGTGAGAATGAACGCGGCAAACGGCAAAGAAGAACGTTTGGCCCGTTCTACTTTGAAGTAATCGACATAATCTGAACCACGCATTTCTTCTGTGGCAATGAAATCGTTCAGCTGATAATAATCCATCGCCTCCACGATTTTCAATCGCTGCCCAAAATCTTTTGGGTGAAACGGATAAACCGTGTCCATTTGGTCTCCTTTGCGAACATGTTCTTTCAGCCCATCGAACGTACGTTCATAATACTTCTTCACGCTCCATTTTTTGATGGAGGTATCGTAGACAATGTGGTCTGAAATGAGCTTGTAGGTCAGTTCTCCATCCTTGAATTTCTCCAAAGAGAATTTGTAGCCTGTCATTCGCTCGGCACTGTACGAATCGAAGTAAATGAAGGTGCCAGGTTCTACCTGATAATGCTGATTTCGGCCGTAGAATTTCCATGGGCGATTGATGTATTTATTCTCGAAAGCAATGCGGTTCTCATTGGCTTTCGGAATGACCAAATGGTTGAGATAGAGGCTCAAAGTTGCTAAGACCGTTGCCCCAATGAGATACGGAACCATCATGCGGTAAAAACTGACTCCGCTGCTTAGAATGGCCACAATTTCTGACCGATACGCCATTCTGGAAGTGAACAGGATAACGGCCACAAAAATGAAGAGCGGACTGAACAGATTGGCGAAGTAGGGGATGAAGTAAACGTAGTATTCGGTGATGACGGTGAAGAAAGACAGGTTGTGCTCAATGAAGTTGTCGATCTTCTCACTGAGGTCGAACACTACAGTGATGCAGATGATCAGCCCGATGGTGAAGAAGAACGTTCCGAGGAACTGTTTGAGTATGTATCTGTCTAACTTGGTAAACACGGTTGTTTACAGTCTGGTAAGCAATTTAGGCACCATTTGGTCCTTCCAAGCGCGGTAATCGCCCGCTTCTATGTGCAGCCTTGCCTGACGCATCAACTCTAAATAGAATGCCAAATTGTGTATGCTGGTAATTTGCGGTCCGAGCAATTCTTTCGTTGCGAATAGATGCCGAACATATGCTTTGCTGTAAGTGGAATCAACAAAGCTTGTTCCTGTTTCATCCAACGGAGAAAAATCGCGTTGCCACTTTTTGTTCTTGATGTTGATGATGCCGTTCCACGTGTAAATGAGTCCGTGGCGAGCGTTACGGGTAGGAAGCACGCAATCGAACATATCAACGCCCAAAGCAATGTTTTCCAACAGGTTGGCTGGCGTTCCAACGCCCATCAAATAACGCGGTCTGTCCTCTGGCAGAATGCTGCAGACAATGTCCGTCATGGCATACATTTCCTCGTCAGGTTCGCCAACACTCAATCCTCCAATGGCATTTCCTTCTCGTCCGAAAGATGCAATGGTCTCGGCACTTTCAATTCGCAGGTCCTTGTAGGTAGAACCCTGCACGATGGGAAACAAGGATTGATGGTAACCATACATTCCTGAAGTAGAATCCACGTACTCTGTGCAGCGTTTTAGCCAACGGTGCGTCATATGCATGGAGTCTTTGGCATACTTGTACTCGCACGGATAGGGCGTGCACTCATCAAACGCCATGATAATGTCAGCGCCAATGCTGCGCTGAATATCCATGGCAGATTCTGGACTGAAAAAATGCTTGGAACCGTCAATATGCGAAGCGAAGGTTACGCCTTCTTCCGTGATTTTCCGCTTGTGCGCCAAAGAATAAACCTGGTAGCCACCACTATCGGTAAGAATCGGTTTGTTCCAATTCATGAAACGATGCAAACCACCGGCCTCTTCCAGAATTTCTGTTCCGGGTCGTAGATAAAGATGATAGGTGTTGCCAAGAATGATCTCGGCCTTGATATCCTCCGTCAGTTCGTGCTGATGCACCCCTTTTACCGTGCCCAACGTGCCAACCGGCATGAAGATGGGCGTTTCAATCACACCGTGGTCGGTTGTTATCTGTCCTCTACGGGCTTTCGATTGCGGGTCGGTATGTGTCAGATTGAACTTAAGGGCCATGTTCATAAAATCGCCCAAATGTACTTAAATGCCCTTCAGCCGTTGGTTAGTTTTGGCCAAGTATCATGCAAACCATCGACTTCCAAAATCTTCCGTTGTGGCAACTCATTTCTGCGGGTTGTTTTGTTGCGGCATTGCTGATTCAACTGTTCTATTATCTGTTCTTTTTCATTCGGTTGGCGCT
>JACJZQ010000018.1 GCA_020635495.1 Flavobacteriales bacterium
AGCGCGAAAGGTTGGATGCCTTGAAAGTGGCGTACCTGACCGAAAAATTGAACCTTACCCCTGAAGAAGCACAGCAATTCTGGCCGCTATACAACGAGTTGGATGACAAGTTGCAGGCAATTCGCAGGCAGCAGCGCGGAAATCGCTCCGATGCAAAACAGAATTTTGATTCGATGAGCGATACGGATGTGGCAAAGGCGATAGATGAGGAATTGGCCTTGGAGCAACAGGAACTCAACCTGAAAAAGGAATACAACGAGCGCTTCAAGAAGATTCTGCCCGTTAAAAAAGTGGCCAAACTTTACGCGGCAGAACATGGCTTCAGAAAGGAATTACTGCACAGAGCAAAAGACCGGACCAAAATCCCAGGCGGACCACCACATTGAACATGGAAAAGAATCCGAAGAGGCACTGAACGATCGGTGCCTTTTTTCGTTGTAACCATTAAGAGATTACAGAGTTTAACTGCCCGACTGAACATTGCGACAACAGGTACGAAAATGGAGATCGGTGGTAACGTTTCGGACAAATTGAATGATTGAATTTTTCGTATAATCGCGCAAGCAAAAATCAAACCCTTTACTGAATAAAAAAATGAGTGAGACAGCCGAGATTCGCGTAGGAGATCAAGTGATAGAGCTTCCCGTTGTCACCGGGACGGAGAACGAAAAAGGAATCGACATCCGAAAGCTGCGTGATCAAACTGGGTATATCACTTTCGATAGCGGATACAAAAACACTGGCGCAACGAGCAGTGCCATCACTTTCCTTGATGGTGAAAAGGGGATTTTGCGATACCGAGGTTACCCGATCGAGCAGTTGGCAGAAAAGTCAACTTTTTTGGAAGTTGCTTACCTATTGATCTATGGCGAATTGCCGACCCAAGCGGAATTTGCGGATTGGAGCGAAAAAATCACGCGCCACACGCTCATCCACGAGGATATGAAGGAGTTTTTCGAGGCATTTCCTCGTAAAGCTCATCCAATGGGGGTTCTTGCTTCGAATCTGATCTCGCTTTCAACTTTCTATCCAGAGAGTTTGGATCCAGACCGCGAAGAGGAAAAGGTTGATCTGACCATCAAACGATTGATCGCCAAGATCAGCACCATTGCTGCTTGGTCGCACAAGAATTCAGTTGGTCACCCGGTTGTTTATCCTAAGAACAAATACAATTACACGGAGAACTTCCTGAACATGATGTTCTCAGTGCCAACGGAAGATTACGAACCAGATCCGGTTGTGGTGAAGGCATTGGATCAGTTGTTGATCCTTCATGCCGATCACGAGCAGAACTGCTCTACCTCAACTGTAAGGATCGTTGGATCTTCAAGAGCGAATCTTTATGCGTCTATTGCTGCCGGGGTTTCTGCCCTTTGGGGTCCGCTTCATGGTGGTGCCAACCAAGCGGTAATCGAAATGTTGGAGAACATTCAAGCCGATGGTGGTGGCATGCAGAAGTGGATCGATAAGGCGAAAGACAAGAACGATCCGTTCAGGATCATGGGCTTTGGTCACCGAGTTTACAAGAATTTTGACCCACGCGCCACGATCATCAAGAAATCATGTGATGACGTATTACAGAAATTGGGAGTGCAGGATCCGATTCTTGATCTTGCCAAGCAACTGGAGCATGTGGCCTTGAATGACGATTACTTCAAAGAGCGTAACCTGTATCCGAACGTGGATTTCTACTCAGGAATCATCTACAAGGCTATCGGAATTCCAACCGAAATGTTCACCGTCATGTTCGCCATGGGACGTCTTCCAGGATGGATCGCACAGTGGAAAGAGATGATCGCTGACAAAGAACCGATCGGTCGCCCACGCCAGATCTATACTGGTCCTACCGAGCGTGCATACAAGCCGATGTCAGGTCGTTGATCTGAACTGAAAACTAACAGAAAGGATGAGGGCAGCCTCATCCTTTTTTGTTTCCTTTAGTCCATGAGCAAAGGCATTTTCCGCAAGCGCAACATCGGGCTTTTCATCAAGGTCGTCATTGCGTTCATTGCCCTTTGGTTCATCTATCGCGAAGTTCAACTCAAGGATCAGGACACGGACCTGAGCGCTGGCATCGGGGTTCTTACAGGCCATCTGCTCCAACTCACTTTGCTGATCGGTCTGATGATGATGAATTGGACATTGGAAGCATACAAATGGCGATTGCTGGTCAATTACATTGAACACATTTCGCTTTGGAAATCCCTGAAAGCCATCTTTTCTGGAATCACCATCGCCATCTTCACACCAAACCGAGTTGGTGAATACGGAGGTCGCATTTTCCACCTTCAAAAAGCTGATAGAATTGATGCGGCACTGCTGACCATTGTAGGCAGTTATGCTCAACTGGTAGTCACACTCGTCACGGGAATTCTGGCGACAATTTTCTTCCTGCCAGAATATGTTGGGATCGGCCCAATTACTCCCATGCAATACAACCTGATTGGTGTTCTGATGGTGGGGCTTTGCGTCATGCTCGTAGTTCTCTTTTTGAACACCCGATTACTGACCACCATCATCAATTGGCTGCCGATCCCCGACAAGTATCGCCACTACGCCAACGTATTTGAACATCACAGCTCCGCCACTCTTTGGAAAATCTTTGTGGCAAGTGCAGGCCGGTACTTGGTATTCACTTTTCAGTTTTTCCTTCTATTGAAACTGTTCGAGGTAAATATCAGCTATGCCAATGCCATGATGATGATCTCCATGACCTACTTCGTGATGACGGCAGTCCCGACCATCGCCATCACCGAATTGGGGGTTCGTGGTTCCATCGCTGTTTACTTTTTAGGGATGCTCTCCACCAAAGTGAACAGCATTTTCTTGGCGAGTTCCATGCTTTGGCTGATCAATTTGGCCATACCCGCCTTGATCGGTGTGGTGTTCATTTTCCAACTGCGTTTTTTCCGAAAAGCTGATTGATGGCTTGGCTCTGGTATCTTCTTTTCGGATTTGCGGTAACGGTTTTGGTGCTGTATTCCGCCATGATCCTCTACGCTATTTCAGGCTGGAAAAAGCTGAAGGTGGAAGACGAAAAACCAGCTTGGCTTGGGGTGAGTATACTTGTTGCTGCGCGAAATGAGTCAGAGAATATCGAAACGGTTATCCGAGACATTTTCAACCAGAGTTATCCTACAGATCTTTTCGAGCTCATTGTAATTGATGACCACTCGGAAGATGAAACGCTATCGATTGCTGAATCTCTCAAAGCCGAATTCCCAAGTCTGAAAGTGATTTCAAACAATGAGGCCGAAGGGAAAAAGTCGGCTTTGCAGATAGGAATCAGCGAAGCAAAATTCGGAACCATTGCGACCGTGGATGCCGATTGCCGCGTCCCTTCAGAATGGCTTATCACCATGACCACGCACTGGGAAAAGGAGAAAACCAAAATGCTTCTGGGTCCGATCGTGCTTCAATCTGACCAAACGGTTCTGCAACGGTCTCAGGCCATGGAAATGTTGGCCATCATGGGATTAACCGGTGGTTTTGCTTCACATCAAAGACCGATCATGGCGAACGGTGCCAATCTGTTCTTCGACAAGAATTGCTTTGAAGAAATTGGTGGTTACGCGAGCTCAGAAAATCCTTCAGGAGACGATGTATTCACCATGCTCAAGTTCAGCGAGAAGTGGCCTGATTCGGTTCGGTTCGTGAAGCATTACGAATCGGCCGTGCTGACAGGAGCGCAACCCACCTTCTCCAGCTTTTGGCAACAGCGGAAACGATGGCTTTCCAAAAAAGGTGGCTATTCAAATTGGCTGGTTAAAGGAACTGCCATCATCACCTATTTGGCCAACGCGGCTGCATTCATTTCGCTGATCGCCATTATTGCCGCATTCGGTTCTTACTGGGCCAATAAACTGATGTGGATCCTGTTCATCAAAACGTTGCTGGACCTAATACTCACGCGCACCGTTAGCCGCGACATACAGCCACATTGCAGCATCACTCATATTCTGATCACGGAGATATTCGTTGCGGTGTACGTCACATTTCTTGGCATTTTTGGGAATGTTCGCAACTATGTCTGGAAAGGGCGCAACATCAAAGTGAATGGCTAAAAAGGGAACATCACTCGGACAACTGGCTTGGCGCAGATTCAAGAAGGATGCTGCGGCCATTTTCGGTTCGGTGACGATTCTCATTGCTGTGGTTTTGGCCATTCTCGGTCCGTTGATCACACCCGATGGAAGTCCACATGCCAACCGACAGACCATTGAGTTGGCGGCCAAAAAGCCTGGTTCCACCTTCACCTTTCTGAAAGTCCCGAGGTCGTTTGTCTCGGCCGACCAATTCTCAGACATCTTCTTCGTTGGAAAACAGGAAGAGTACACCTGGATTCCCATTTTCTCGCATTCATTTTCGGGAGATACACTGGTAATTGAACGATATACTGGCGACACTCCGAACGATGGTGAGGTGGTAAACTATTCCTTCGCTTCGCTTTATGCCGAAGGAAAATCCACCAAGGAAATTGAAGAGGAATACATCGAAACCAGAACGTTTTGGCTGGGAACCGACCGATTTGGTCGCGATCTTTTGAGTCGCATGATCCTGGGAACGCGAATCTCACTCAGCATCGGTTTTGTAGCAGTCATCATTTCGCTGTTGATCGGTATTCTGATGGGTTCGTTGGCCGGTTTTTTCCGTGGTTGGATCGACAATGTGGTGATGTGGTTCGTGACGGTGGTCTGGAGCATTCCTCTTCTACTATTGGTAATTGCCATCACACTGGCCATGGGCAAAGGATTCTGGCAAGTGTTCGTGGCGGTCGGAATGGCCATGTGGGTTGAAGTGGCGCGTATCGTCCGCGGACAGATTCTGAGCATCCGCGAAAAGGAATTTGTGGAAGCCTGCCGTGCACTCGGGTTCAACGGTTTCAGAACCATTGTCCGACACATTCTACCGAACATCCTCGGCCCCGTCATTGTAATCTCCGCAGCCAATTTTGCTTCGGCCATTCTCATTGAAGCAGGATTGAGCTTCCTCGGCATCGGGGCACAGCCACCCATTCCGAGTTGGGGCGGCATGATCAAGGACCATTACGGCTACATCATCATGGACAAGGCCTACTTGGCGGTCATTCCAGGAACGGCCATTCTGCTGATGGTGCTTGCATTCACACTTGTTGGCAACGGGGTTCGGGATGCGTTGGATGTCAAAAGCACCAGATAAAAACCTAACAGGTTTTGAAAATCTGTTAGGTTTCCCATGAAGGTCTTTCGTTAACTTTGATTTTATGGACGTAAACCAGTTGAAATACACCATCATCGAAAAACTCATCCGAACGGAGGATGAACAATTATTGGAGAAAGTGGCCGAACTGATGCGTTCAGAACCTACACCCTATCCGGAGAATGACCTGAAACCGATGACGGTGGAGGAATTGGAGGAGCGTATCAGAAGATCGAGAAAAGCTGTTGAGGAAGGAAAGTTCCGTTCCACGGAAGATCTGAAGAACCATTTCCGTAACAAATGAGGCCATTGGTTGTCATTTGGTCCGATCCAGCATGGATGGATCTTGAAGCGATCTTCGATTTCATTGCCAAAAACTCCCGCGAACAGGCCAAAAAACAGATCATTCGGATCATTGAGCGTACGGAGCAACTTTCAACGCAGCCTCTGAGCGGACCGTTGCAACCCGATATTGACCCGAACCTTCAAGCACGCTACTTAGTCCAGGACAATTACAAGATAATTTACTTTGTGGATGTTGACCATGTGGTGGTTGATACCGTTTTCGATACGCGGCAAAACCCCGAAAAACTCAAACTGAGGTCATGAAAAAAGCCGCCTACACTGCCTTATTCCTTGTCATAGCGATCTCGCTCGCCTTCATGCTCGGCCCCAAGCCGTCCGAACCGGTCCTCGACCCTACTCCAATGTCAATCGACATTCCTCTGGATTCGTTGGATCGCTGGTTGGCCTACACCGAAAGCGGTTTCAAAACCCTGAAACCGAACAACGAAGCCCGAATTGAGTGGTACAACGACTCGATTTCCGTGACCGAATATGCCGTGGTCTATCTGCATGGTTTCACTGCTTCCCACGAGGAAGGAGACCCCGTTCATCGGGCATTTGCCAAGCGGTATGGCTGCAACCTCTACCTGCCACGACTGTACGGCCATGGACTGGACACCATCGACCCGCTGATCGACATTACTCCCGACAATTACCTCCAAACGGCCAAAGAAGCCATTGCCGTTGGCAAGAAAATCGGCAAAAAGGTGATCCTGATGAGCTGTTCGACTGGCGGAACACTTGGAATTTACCTTGCCGCCAATGATCCCGGGATCGATGCGCTCATCTGTTATTCGCCCAACGTGGAGATCTTCGACCCCAACTCAAAAGTGTTGACCAAACCTTGGGGATTGCAACTGGCGCGGCTGATCAGCGGCAGTGATTTCAGGCAGTATGATGCTTCGGACGAATTCAAAAAATATTGGCAGACCAAGTACCGTTTGGAAGGACTCGTGACCGTTCAATCACTCATTGACCACACCATGAACGGGGAAACGTTCTCCCAGATTAAGCAGCCCATTTTCGTTGGGGGATATTATAAGGATGCAGCCGCACAGGATAGCGTGGTGTCCGTGGACGCCATGCGGAAGCTGATGCCCCTTTTGGGCACGTCCGAAAATCAAAAGCGGATGGTGGAATTCCCCGTTGGGGCCCATGTGCTCACCAACCCATTGCGAAACCCCGATGTGGAACCCGTGAAAGAGGCCACCTTCCGATTTGCGGAAGACGTTCTGAGGCTGCAACCCATTGCAGAACCAGCGCGATCGGAAACTCCCATCATGGAATAGTCCATTACTGATGGCATTGGTGGCGTTACGGATGACACCAGTCACGTTACCGATGGAAATAGTAGCGTTACTGATGGCGTCAGTAACGTTACTGCTCTCGTCAGGAAGGCCACGGATCAGACCAGAAACGTTCCTGATCCCATTGGCAGGCATACCGAGCGCATCAGTAACACCACCGATCCGACCAGGAACGTTCCTGACGCGGGCAGCGGCATGACGGAAGCGATCGGTGATACGCCCGATGGCGTCAGTGGCACACCTGATGACGCCAGATGTACGCCCGATGGTGTCAGATGTACGGACGGAGGCCCGGTCGTACGCCTGATGGCGCCAGATGTGCGACTGTTGGCGTCAGATGTGCAACCGATAAAACCAGATGTACGAATAACGTGATCAGATGCACGACTGATGGGATCAGGTGTACGCCCAGTTTCACCAGTGGCACATAAAATGGAATCAGGTGCAGCGAATTTTATCCGAATCCTCCATGTTATTTTTTACATTCGGTGTATGAGATCGGGGCTGCTTTTATTACTTCTATTGTTGTCGACCGCTCTTTTCGCGCAAGAAAAACCTGACTCAACCGCCACGCCCCAACCCGAGTGGGATACCAAGAACTACACGCAGGTGGACAAGATTTACAACCGATCCGTTTGGACGTTTGTGGACAACCCGGCCTTGGCAGGATTCGATCGGAAACTGGCCGTGGCCTACCGCTATCGGATGAAGAACCTGAAAATGGGCGTTCCAAACAAGAAAGGGGAAATGGTGCTGGCATTTCAACAGCACGAGGCATTTGTGGATCTGCCTTTCGGAGGACCGAAACAGAACTGGGGAATGGGTTTATACTACGCCTATGAGAAGGAATTGCAGCACACCTATCATCGGGTTCAGATGGCGCGGTCGCTGCGCATCCGGTTGGTGAAGGAACATTACCTCATCCTCGGGCTTTCTTTCGGGGTGCAGTTCTCAGATATCGACTGGAACACTTTGAGCTTTGGTGATCAGATTGACCCGCGATTCGGGTTTATTTACGCAACGCAGGAATTGAATAGAACCGGGAATAGGATTGTCTCCTTGATCAATGGTGGGTTGCGCTATTATTGGAAACGTCTAGCATTTGATTATTCGGTTCAGTATGGCCCGAACGGAGTTTGGGGACTGGCAGGCTATGACCCGAACATACTTCGGAATCGATTTAAACTAGTATACCACATCAATGCCGGAGATGACGTGACCATCTCGCCAGAATTTGCTGGTAATCTGACACTGATTCCAACCAACATGCTCCGTAATGCGCGGTTCGGACTTTATTCGGGATTTCTGACCATTACCTATAAGGACATGGTTTCCGGCCAACTTGGAATAAGTGACTCCAACAGTCTTCGATTTCGGGCGTTGTATCAGTTCAGAGATATGTTGGTGTTCCAAGTGGGACTTTCATCTTACTTGAACAGAAATATGCGTGAGATCGCAGGATTGGGAGGAATTGATGTTGGAATCCGTTATCAGATCAAAGCTTGGAACAGATGAAACGTTTGCTTTTGCCGATACTAATTCTCTCCCTTTCAGGCTGCTTCGAAGAACAGCCCAAGATTCCGCAGTACATTGCTCAGCAGAATATTGATGTTGCAACCGATTCGGTCATCTGCCATTCCTTTTGGGAAGGGTTTGAGAATTACGTCATCTATAATTCGAACCCTTATGATTCGGTTCACTGGTTCAAAGGCAATTCATTTGTCTCGAATGATGACACACTCTTTGTTCCGACAGGTGTAAACGGTTGGAGTCAGATCAATTGCCTTGCCTTCAATGGCACTGATACCATCGAACACTCCCTACAGTTGAATTACTGTGGTCGTTTTATTTACATACCTACGGCATTCACCAATGATGGAGATGGTGTGAATGAATATTGGCAGCCCATAGTGAATTTTGAAGCCGACCCAGTTCCGTATTCCATTTACTGGGAGATCCGAACGCTTGATGGTGTTAAAGTATTCTCAACCAGCGATCCCAATGGAAGATGGGACGGCTATGTAGATGGTTACTTGCTTCCGCGAGGGGCCTACCTATTCTATATTGAATTGACCATTGGTTCGGAGGAACCGGTGATCTACACGGGTTCGCTCGATATGATCGGATAAAAGAAAAGCCCTGCTCAACGCAGGGCTTCCTAATTCACTGTTCTTCTAATTAACTTATCACTAAGCAGAAAGTGCTTCTTGCACCTTCTCGGCAGCTTCTTTCAGCGCGATGGCAGACATTACTTTCAGGCCGCTCTCGTCAATGATCTTCTTAGCCTCTTCCGCGTTGGTTCCTTGCAAGCGGACAATGATCGGCACGTTGATCTCGCCCATGTTCTTGTAAGCATCTACAACGCCTTGAGCCACACGGTCGCAACGAACGATACCTCCGAAGATGTTCACCAAAATGGCTTTCACGTTCGGGTCTTTCAGAATGATTCGGAACGCTTGCTCTACGCGTGCAGCATCGGCAGTTCCGCCTACGTCCAAGAAGTTGGCAGGCTCAAAACCGAGCAACTTGATCATGTCCATGGTGGCCATTGCCAATCCGGCACCATTCACCATACAACCCACGTTTCCGTCCAATTTCACGTAGTTCAAACCGACTTTTCCAGCCTCAACTTCTGTTGGATCCTCCTCGCTTTCATCACGCATTGCCGCATAATCCGGATGGCGATAAAGTGCGTTTCCGTCCAAAGTGACCTTGGCATCAACGGCCAATATCTTATTGTCCGATGTTTTCAGAACAGGGTTGATCTCGAACATGCTGCTATCACTCGACACATATGCCTTGTAAAGCGCAGCCACGAACTTGGCCATCTCCTTGAACGCCTGTCCGGAAAGACCCAAGTTGAAAGCCACTTTACGTGCTTGGAATGGTTGAAGACCCAAGGCTGGATCGACCTCTTCCTTAAAAATGAGATGTGGCGTATGTTCGGCAACGGTTTCAATGTCCATTCCTCCTTCGGTGGAATACATGATCATGTTCTTGCCCGTGGCGCGGTTCATCAACACGCTCATGTAAAACTCGGATGTTTCGCTTTCTCCCGGGTAGTACACATCCTCTGCAATGAGAACCTTGTTCACCTTCTTGCCTTTCTCGCCTGTTTGAAGCGTAACCAATGTTCCGCCCAAAATTCCCTTCACGGTCTCTTCAACCTTGTCGATTCCTTTGGCAAGAACAACTCCTCTTGAGCCTGTTTCCTGTACAGTTCCTTTTCCACGGCCACCCGCATGGATCTGTGCTTTTACCACATACCAGCCTGTGCCGGTCTCATCTGTCAATTCCTGTGCGGCCTTCACTGCATCCGCAGCATTATCGACCACTTTTCCTCTCTGTACAGTTACACCGAAACCGCTGAGAATGCCCTTGGCCTGATATTCATGAATATTCATATGCTTAACTTTTTTGGAGTGCCGAAAGTAGGGGTTTTTTGTAGCGAAACAGGGCAAAAAAGCGCATAGTTTTCAAGATGGTTGTGAATTGACAGAAACGGTGGTCGGAGTCGTTCAACTCCGACCACCGTTCATACTACTTATTGACCCCGCGATACCAATCGACCCTTCGGCTCCAGATCATGATTGTGGCAAGGATCAGGAACAGTCCGATGCTGCCAACGAGTAGGGCCGTGTCTTCCAATTGGAGTATCATGTAAATGAAGCCATACATTGCCGTTAAGAGGCCTGTGAGGAAAGCCGTCAACTTCTTGCTGCTGAGCATACTGGAACTATAAACCACGATCAGCAACGTGGTTGCCACAGCTGCGGCCAGATACGCCAGATTGAACCCAATGAATTCCGACAACGAAAGCAATAGAATGAAGAATATGGAAAGCGCCAGTCCGACAAGGATGTACTGGATCGGGTGGATGCGCTTCTTATTGATCGTTTCCATGAAGAAGAACAGCATGAAAGTGAGCGAAATGAACAAGATGGCGTACTTGGCCGACCGCATGCTTTGCTGATAATGGTCATTAGGAGTGAACAGTTCAAACCCGAAGGTCGATTCATACAGACCACTTCGCTCGCCTGTCCATGCCTGAGGGAAATTGCGGTTCAGGTCGAGCACTTTCCATGTGGCGTCAAAACCGTCTTCTGTGATGGTGTGATCAGGAAGGAACGCTCCGTTGAAACTCGGGTCGGCCCAATCGCTGTGCAGGTCAACGCGTGTTGCTCTTCCCAGTGGAATGAAATTCAACGAACCGCTCCCGCGAAGGTTCAGGTCGATATTGAAAGCGAACTCATCTGCACCCGATACAGGCATTCTGACCGAAATTCCTTCCTTGAACACCTCGCTGGTCGGAACTCCAGGATTGAATTCCGCGATGGTATCTCCGAATGAGATATTCACCTTCTCGCCTATTCCGCGCATGTCGGGAATGCCCATACTGATGATGGCTTCGCCAGGAAGAAATTGGTCAACTGGAATATTCAACACCGCTGGGTCGGGCTTCTTGAACTTTCCGCTGATGTTCATTTTGGAATTGTAAACGACCACCTCATAAATGCTGCGGTGTCGGGTATCCGTGTCAACATCCGCCTTCACCGCAAGGTCGTCAGGCAGAAAGTGGCTCCAATGTCTGTAGTAGGTTCTCTTGCCGTCCTTGTCTTCCTTAAAAGTAACGTAGGGGACCGACAGCACTGGCCCGACCACTGTTTGAGAATTTCCCCATTTGTCGCTCACTTCGTCAATGGCTCTGGCGCTGGTGTGTTGCCGTTCTCGGATGATCTCATGTATCATCGAATTGGGAATGAGTAAAACGAGAACAAGGATGGTGACGCTGAAATGCGCACCGTTACCGAGCCGTTCAGCCAGTTGTTGAACCTTTCGAATGCGCTCGGGTTTGAATTGGTGTTTGGTGTTTCCATGAGAGTTGTTTTTTGTTTGGATTTAGGCCTGAACGCCTCCAATTGTCCGATTATTAAGTCATTAACAGACTTTAGGAATTGCACCGCTTGTCCGTATCATTGCAGCCCATGGGAAGGATAGCTTTCGACCGATTTTTGCTGGATAATGGCCTGACGGTCATCGTTCATAAAGACACCTCCACACCGTTGGCGTGCCTCAATATCATGTATGATGTAGGCTCACGCGATGAAGACCCGGACCGAACCGGATTTGCGCATCTGTTCGAACACCTGATGTTCGGTGGGTCGGTCAATATTCCTTCCTACGATTCACCACTTCAGGAAGCCAGCGGTTCCAATAACGCTTTCACCTCAACCGACATCACCAATTATTATATCACCCTTCCGGTGGAAAACCTTGAAACGGCATTTTGGTTGGAAAGCGACCGCATGCTGAATCTGGCTTTTACGGAAAAGAGTTTAGAAGTGCAACGCAACGTAGTGGTCGAGGAATTCAGACAGCGATATCTCAATCAACCTTATGGAGACGCGTGGTTGCTGATGCGGCCCTTGGCGTTCAGCACGCATCCATATCAATGGGCCACGATCGGAAAGGAGGAAAAACACATTGAAGAGGCCACAATGGACGAGGTAAAAGCTTTCTACGCCAAACATTATCGACCCAAAAATGCGGTGATGGTGGTTGCTGGAAATGTGGAAACGGAAGCTATTCGGGAACTGGCTGAAAAGTGGTTTGCTCCAATTATTAAGGGTGACAAACCTGTGAGAAATCTTCCCGCTGAACCTCCGCAGAAAAAGGCCGCTAGACTTGAGGTTGAGCGCCCCGTTCCGTTGGATGCCATCTATGTTTCGTTCCATATGTGTGGGCGGAATGATGACAACTACTTCGCGTGGGACCTGCTGTCAGACCTTCTTGGCGGTGGAAAATCCAGCCGATTGCAACAGCGTTTGGTGAAGGAGAAACGAATATTCACTTCGGCCAACGCCTTCATCATGGGCGAAAAGGACCCGAGTCTTTTCACCATTGCGGGACATATTTCGCAGAATGTGACCGTGGAAGAAGCCGAAGCGGCCGTTTGGGAAGAGATAGCTCGGTTGAGTTCGGAACCGATTGAGGTCAGCGAGTTGGAAAAAGTGAAAAATCAGGTGGAAGCAAACCATGAGTTTGGCGAGATGAACCTTCTCAATCGCGCCATCGGACTCGCCTATCATGAACTTTTGGGTGATGTGAACGGAATCAATACCGAGGTTGAGAAATACGCCAAAGTCACACCTGCAACCATTCAGAATCTGGTCAGCGAACATTTGACGGCTGAAAACTCATCTACGCTCATTTACAGAAGGAAAACCGATGCTTGAAAGAACCATCCAACCATCCTTCGGGAAGATCGAGGACATCAAATTGATGGAGCCCAAGGTGCATCATCTTGACAATGGCATTCCCATATTCAGTATCGATGCCGGTGCGCAGGAAGTCTTGCGGATTGAACTGGTCTTTGATGCCGGAACCGCATGTTCCGATCAGAAATTGGTGGCCTCAGCCACGAACAAATTGCTGACCGAAGGAACAACCTCCCATTCAGCCAAAGAAATTGCTGAGTCGGTGGACTTCTTTGGCGCGTACTTGGAAACAGATGTTTCGCATGACGACAGTTCACTTGTTCTTTACACGCTGAGCAAGCACCTGAAAAGCACCATCGGCACGTTGGCTGAAGTGTATTTCGATGCGAATTTTCCCGAACGGGAACTGGAAACCTACCTTCTGAAACACAAACAGGAACAGTTGGTGAACGAACAGAAAGTCAGCTATCTGTGTGCCAAGGGTTTCAGCGCGGCCTTGTTCGGAACGGAGCATCCTTACGGGCGTTCGGCAGACATTTCTGATTACGACCAGATCGGAAGGGACGCATTGGTCCAATTCCATGAATCGAGCATCAGGGACCGTGTGAAATACATTCTGGTTGCGGGAAAACTGACGGACACCACCATCAGTCAACTCAATAGCGCGTTGGGTCAGTCAGCCCGAAAACCGATCCCCGAAACGATTATTGGGCTTAATGCAGATACCCAGAAACAGGTTCATGTGGAAAAAACCGATGCCGTTCAGAATGCGATCAAGATCGGTAGGGTGCTTTTCCCGCGCACGCATCCTGACCACGTTGGGGTTCAGATCCTTTCAGTGATATTGGGTGGCTATTTCGGTTCGAGATTGATGGCCAACATCCGAGAAGACAAGGGCTACACCTACGGTATTCATGCAGGAATTGCCAGTCTGAAACACAGTGGTTATCTCACCATTTCAACCGAAGTGGGAGCCGATGTCTGTGACCCTGCGTTGGATGAAATCTTCAAGGAAATTGAAAAGCTGCGTAACGACCTCATTCCTACCCAAGAATTGGAATTGGTTCGGAATTACATGCTTGGTTCTGTGCTCAAAAGTATTGATGGCCCATTCAATCTGGCCAGTAAATGGCATGGTTACTTGAAACACGGTCTTGGAACGGATGCACATGATGACCTTATCCATCGCATCAAGACAATTACACCCGAACGACTCCGCGAATTGGCCAACACCTACCTGCAACGGAAGGATCTCGTTCAGGTAACAGCTGGAAAACCATTCTAAGTCCAAAGCAACTTTCGGTTCACACAAACGTTCTGTAAACGTGCTTAAAGCCCCTCGATCCGCGGGCAATAAATGGTAATTTAGCGCATTAGAGAGACCGTGCAGTTGAGCTTCCCTAAAAATCGTCTTTTTCAGCTTGCTTTTGCGTTGTTCATGAGTTTCATGGCCATGGGGAACCAAGCTTACGCTGGGCACATAATTGGAGGAGACATCTATTGGGAATGTATTGGTGGACAGTTCAAGTTCTATTTGACCTTGTACCGTGACTGTAGCACCGGAACAGCAATCGACCCAAATGGTCATAATCTAGAGATTTGGAATGACACGACATATATCACTACCGTCAGTCTTGATTTGATTTCTCAGACAGACATCAGTCCATCTGAATGTGGGATAACATGTGCGGGAGCCTCTTCTGGGGATGTCGCCACGGAACAGTTCATTTTTGCTTCCAATCCTATTTCCCTAGGTGCGGTGGTTCCCTCTCCCAATGGATTGACCATTACCTACCATCGCTGCTGCCGAAACCCTGTTGACAATCTTGTGGATGCGAACAACGCTGAAATCTATTACAGAGCCACTATGTACCCGTACAATGGCCAAGACCTTTCAACCTGCTATGATTCAAGCCCGCAATTTGCTGAGTTGCCTTTGGCTTTGATGTGTTCGGGATATCAGTTGCGGTATAACAGCAACGCCACCGATGCCGATGTTGATTCACTTACCTATAATCTAGCCCCTGCCTTAGGGGCCTATGCCAGTCTCATCAGCTATGCTCCCGGTTATAGTCCAACCGCTCCTTTGCCTGGTCCGTCCCCAGTATCCTTAGATCCCGTAACTGGTCAGATGAATTACGATTCTCCCAACAATACGCAAGGGCGCTGGAATTTGGTGACCGAGGTGCACGCATGGCGTTGTGGTCAGCGCATTTCAAGTACCATGCGGGAGATGAGCGTTTCCATCATTGCCTGCAGTGGCGCAAATAATATCCCTCAGGTTTCGAGCCCTAACTGGATGGCACCTGCCGGAAATACGGGTTATGAGGTAACCGTTTTGGCGGGTGACCTGGTAAATTTCACTTTGACAGGAACCGATAATGACATGACAGGCGGTAACGCACAGACATTGAGCTTCAGTGCGGTTGGTTCTCAGTTTGGAACCAATTTCACCAATGCGAATGCTGGATGTACCAATCCACCTTGCGCCACCCTTTCGAATGTCACGCCTCCCGCAACGGGCAATGGTAGCATTTCCACCACATTCAATTGGCAGACGGACTGCAACCATGTGGCCAATCAAGGGGAATGTGCGACCTATTCCAGCACTTACAACTTCATCTTCCGTTTTCAGGATGATTTCTGCCCGGCAAAAGGCGTGAACATGGTGAACGTTGCCGTGACAGTAGTTGGCGAACCAATCATTCCAAGTCCAAAGCTCCATTGCGTGAGCACCGAATCCAATGGCGACATCACCCTCTATTGGCAGACGGTCACCGACAATAACGTTCCGCCATCTTTCGTGGAGTATGTCATTTTCCATAGTCAATCCTTGGCTGGACCTTACCAGGAAATTGGCACAGTGAGCAATATCAGCACGAACACTTACACGCACACCTCGGGTAATCCAGTTGCGGCACCATCCACATCCGGTCCGAATTTCTACCACGTCAGAACGCGTTCGGGATGCAATGATGCGGTTTTGGAAGCAGCGGTTGACACGCTCTCGTCCATCTACCTAACCATGACGGATATGGGTGCCACAGCCGAGTTGGACTGGACCCCGTTGGCCGTTCCCCTACTACCATCGTCCAATGGGCTTGGTTATGCGGTGTATCAGGAATACCCTGCTGGTTCGGGAGCTTGGACACAGATCGGACTGACCGCTGGTACGCATTGGACAGTCCCTGTCATTTGGTGCAATGAGGATGTGAACTTCCGAATCGACCTTACCGACAACCTCACCTGCACATCTATGTCGAATGTAGATGGAGGAACGCTCAATAATCCCGCTCAGCCGGCACCCCAAGCAATCGACTCGTTGACCGTGGATCCGGTGACTGGGTTTGTAACCGTATGCTGGTCGCCAAATCCTAGCACAAATGTGGTTCAGTACAACGTTCTTCTGAACCCGGATGCGTTTGCGTGGGTTCCCATGGACACAGTCTATGGATACAACAACACATGCTGGACGGACACTGTTTCAGATCCATCTGCACAACCGCTTTGGTATCAGGTTTATGCCACCAATAATTGTGGCATTCCGGGAGTTCCGGCCGGTTCCATTGCCAACAACACAGACCATCACGAGACCATGTTTCTCACCACCAAATATGACAGTTGTGAAATTTCAACGGATCTTAATTGGACCCGTTACTGGTATTGGGCAGAAGGTGTGAAGGAATATGAAGTTTACACTTCTGAAGAGAACGGTCCTTTCGTGAAAATAGGCACAACCACCGATACCCTCTTCACTCATGATGGATTGCACGAAACGGCCAATTACTGCTACATAGTCCGGGCTGTCAAGAACGTGGCGAATCGGATCACATCCACTTCTAATAAGAGTTGCATTCTGGCCTATGTGCCCAAACGTCCGGAGTACTCATACAATTACAACACAACGGTTCAGCCTGGTAATACGGGCATTGAAGAGTACTTTTTCGTTGATAGCACAGCCGGTTATCTGGGATTTGAGATCCATCGAGGCAAATTTCCTGATGCCTTGAACAATCTTTGGTTCATCCCATTTGACCGGACTATGCGCTATTATGAGTACACGGATGCTGGAGCGAGACCATCCTTCTACGATTACTACTACATCATCATTGGGGTTGATAACTGCAACCAATATGCCGACACGCTGAACATGTCGCACACCATGCACCTGACGGCCGAGGCCTTCGCTGACCGCACCAACGACCTGGAATGGAACGCTTATGAGGGTTGGCGAGGTGACGTTGCCGCTTACAATATCTACAGAAGCTATGATGGGGTTTTCGAATACCTCACTACGGTACCTCCAACGCAGTTGACCTATACCGATTCCATCCGTGAGATCATTATCGGAGAAGGTAATTTCTGTTACTATATCGAAGCGGTTGAGGGAATTGGTGACCCTGTCGGTCCGGTGGTCAGTCCGCCTGAACCTGTGCAATTCCTGGAAAAGAGCCGGTCCAACGAAGCCTGTGCCCATCAGCATCCGAATGTGTTCATGCCAAATGCATTCATGCCAGAAGGGGTGAATAACGTCTTCAAACCCGTGACGGTGTATGTGGATGCGAGCAGCTACCTCTTCCAGGTCTACAACCGTTGGGGCGGAAAAGTATTCGAGACCACTGACCCAGACAAGGGGTGGAACGGAGAAAATGGCGGCAAGAAGGAACCTCAGGGAGCCTATGTGTATTTCGTGCAATTTGTATCATCCAAAGGCGAGACCTATTCCAAAAGCGGTTCTGTGACCTTGATTCGATAGTCGGTGGAAAACGGATGGCTTAACTTTGCATGCTCAAACGTTGACCGAATGAAATTACCGATTACCATAGCCAGCATTTTTCTGGTATTTCTGTCGCAGGCATTTGCACAACAGCCTCACTGTGGGACATCGGAAAAAATGCTGGAGGCATTGGAAAATGATCCTTCGTTAGCAAGGACCAGACAAGAGATCGAAAGCTTCACCCAACAATGGATTGAGAACCATCCGGAGGGAAGTTCAGAGCGTGTGGTTCATACCATCCCAGTGGTGGTGCACGTGGTCTATAGTAGTTCAACCCAGAACATCTCTGATGCTCAGATCCAATCGCAGATAACCGTATTGAACGAGGATTATCGCAAAATGAACTCCGATGTGAGCGGAGTTCCTTCGGTTTGGACGAGCCGCGTTGCCGACTGCGAGATACAGTTCGCTTTGGCCACCTGCGACCCGGATGGGTATGCCACCAGCGGGATTACCCGCACGGAAACCACAGTGACCGACTGGAACGGCTCGGACAACGTTAAGTTCACCTCAATGGGAGGCCATGACGCTTGGCCTGCCGCCAGCTATCTGAACATCTGGGTATGCAATATCGGTTCGGGACTGCTCGGTTTTGCCTATCAGCCGGGTATTTCCGCATCATTGGACGGTCTGGTTATAGGATATCGATATTTTGGAAGGCCTAGTCAGCACTCTTCATACAACCTTGGAAGAACAGCCACACACGAGATTGGGCACTACTTCAATCTTGATCACCTTTGGGGAGCCGGAGCCGACAACTTGAACTGTACGGCCGATGACGGTGTTGCGGATACGCCCAAACAGGAAGCACCGAACTTCGACTGCGATATCCCTTTCCCGCACGAAACCTGCGGAACAGGTGTTAATAGTGACATGTTCAACAATTACATGGATTACGGAGACGATGTGTGCATGTTCTTTTTCACCAATGGACAGAAATCGCGGATGCTGGCTGCTCTGAACGGTCCCCGCGCATCCCTTCTCAGTTCCAACGGCCTGAACCAATGCCCTGTGGGAATTGAGGAACAGATGCTGCATACATCGATAAACATTTACCCGAATCCGACCTCGGATTTCATCCACATTCAATCCGACCAAAGCGACAACCTCCTGACCGACATCCGCATCATCGATCTCAGCGGTCGGATGGTGCTGAACATGCCGAACATCAGATTGGGTCACGCGGCTATTCGACTCAGCGTGGGCGAACTTTCCGAAGGCACCTATGTTCTGGAATTGCGGTCTGACAAGGAAGTACTGACCGAAAAGATCAACATCATCAAGTAATGAATACCAACTCACTGGAACACCTGCTCAACAGCAACCTCGACAAACCTTTCAAGACCATTGCCGAGAAGGTGATGAACAAGGAACGCATCTCGTTCGATGAGGGCGTTTTCCTCTACGAAAAGGGCGAGCTGGGCTACTTGGGTTCGCTGGCCAACCACATCAAGGAACGGATGCATGGCGACAAGGTGTTCTTTAACCGCAACTTCCATGTGGAACCGACCAACATCTGCGTGTTCGATTGCAAGTTCTGTTCGTATTCTCGATTACTGAAGCAAAAAAACGAAGGTTGGGAACTTTCGGAAGAGGAGATCCTTCAATTGGTGCGCAACTACGAAGGCAAACCGATCACAGAGGTTCACATCGTTGGCGGTGTTCATCCCAAAATGGGGCTGCACTATTTTGCTTCCCTGATAAAAAAGGTGAAGGAGATCAGACCCGACATTCACGTGAAGGCATTCACAGCTGTGGAATTGGAATACATGTGTCGCAAGGCGAAGGTGAGCTACCGCGAAGGACTTCAGATACTGAAGGACCACGGACAGGATTCGCTGCCGGGCGGTGGTGCGGAGATTTTCGATGAGGCCATCCGCGCGGAGATATGCAACGACAAATGCACCAGCGAGCAGTGGTTGGAAATGCACCGCACGGCCCACCAGTTGGGAATGCCGAGCAATGCCACCATGCTTTACGGACACGTTGAGAAATTCGAGCATCGGGTGGATCACATGAACCGCCTGCGCAACCTTCAGGACGAAACGGGCGGTTTCAACACCTTCATTCCGCTCAAGTTCCGCAATGGCGACAACCAGATGAGCCACATTCCCGAAGTTTCGACCATCGAGGATCTGCGCAACTACGCCATCGGTCGGATCTACATGGACAACTTCGGCCACGTGAAGGCCTACTGGCCGATGATCGGTCGCCACACGGCCCAGATGAGTCTGGCCTTCGGGGTTGACGACATTGACGGCACCATTGACGACAGCACCAAGATATACAGCATGGCCGGGGCCGAGGACCAGAATCCTGCATTGACCACCGAACAACTGGTGGCCATGATCAAGGAGGTGGGCCGCCACCCCATTGAGCGCGACACGGTCTATAATACCGTGACCGACTACATGGACTACGATTTCGCTGCGGAAACCGCTCACGCATAATTTCGGATATCTATCCGATCCACGCACTGCCTCAACAACCGTTGAAAGCGATTCCTATTTATTGATGCTTAACTGCGAAATTCCTCAACGGAGTTGTACTGTATGAATCTGCACGTGCGGATAGGGACAAAGGAGTTCCTTTCCATGATTCTGCGCGTGCGGATGGACTCAAAGGAGTTCCTTTCCGAGATTCTGCGCGTGCGGATTGACGCAAAGGAGTTCCTTTCCATGAATCTGCACGTGCAGATAGGCACCAAGGAGTTCCTTTCAACGATTCTGCACGTGCGGATGGGCACAAAGCAGTTCATCTCTTTAAATCCCCAGTCGAATCTATACCTTTAGAGGGATTCGCAATAATGAGAGGTCTGGTTATAGTCTTATTTCTATTACACCTTCATTCCATCCATGCTCAGAATGCACTGCCTGACTCCATTCTCAACATCCAATGGAAGGTTGCCCGGATCATTACAGCAGAACACTCTATTTCTTCAGATTCAATTCGTAATTGGCTGGATGGAAATGACCTGACAGTCAGGATTGTGCAAAAGACTACGAAGTGCTTTCCAGATCAATCAGAAATGAATTACCTCTTGTGGACTCGAATCTGCAACAGTTGTAGCTTTCAGTTCAATATTCTGGACGGTAGGATCACCAAATGCTCGACCCTATGCACCTTAGTTTATTGCACAGATGGAAAGGGTGGATATAGTCCACGTGGCAGACTTGAAGAAATACTTAAACCAATTCTGCACAGGCCTACCACCATTTCTATAGGAACGGATCAAATGAAAATCCTTTCGGAAAATGGGAGTGAAATGATACTCACAAGATGAACCTACGTGTAACACTGTTTCCTATCGCTCGGTCAGCCACGGGAAGCTGAAGAATTGTTCAATCCTTCCTGCTGGCCGTATACACGCGCCATTTTTCCAACACGGATTGCATGTCCTCTGGCAGATCCGCCTCGAACGATAGGCGTTCTTTGGTGATTGGTTGCGTGAAGGCCAAATAGCGTGCGTGAAGGGCCGGCCGCGGCATGATCTCGAAACAGTTCTGAATGAACTGCTTGTATTTGGCAAAGGTGGTCCCTTTCAGCACTTGGTCGCCTCCGTAGCGTTCGTCATTGAACAGCGGATGACCGATGTGTTTCATGTGAACCCGAATCTGGTGCGTCCGACCCGTTTCGAGCTTGCATTGAACGAGGGTCACGTAGCCGAACCGTTCCAGCACCTTATAGTGCGTAACGGCATGCTTGCCTTGGTCGCCATCTGGGAAAACGTCCATCTGAAGGCGGTTCTTGAGCGAGCGTCCGATGTTGCCAGTAACGGTTCCTTCGTCCTCCTCAAAATCGCCCCACACTAAGGCGGTATAATACCTGTCGGTGGTCCGGTCAAAGAACTGTTTGGCCAGACCCACCATGGCCATTTCGGCCTTGGCCACCACCATGATGCCCGAAGTTCCCTTGTCCAACCGATGCACCAATCCGGGGCGCGGCTCCTCAAAATTGCCCATGTCGGGCAGGTTCTTGAAGTGGTACATGAGCGCATTGACCAGCGTGCCTGTATAATTCCCGTGGCCGGGATGCACCACAAGGTCGGGCGGTTTGTTCACCACCACCACTTCGGCATCCTCATAAACGATATTCAGCGGGATGTTCTCCGGCAGGATGGTCCTGTCGCGTGGCGGTTGGGCCATCACCACAGTGATCAGGTCTTTGGGCTTTACCTTATAATTGGGCTTGATCTCGTTGCCATTGGCCAGCACATTCCCTGCACGGATGGCCACCTGCACCTTATTGCGCGTGGCATTGGAAAGCCGGTCCATCAGGAACTTGTCAATGCGCAGCGGTTCTTGGCCCTTATCGGCCACAAAACGGTGGTGTTCGTAGAGGTCGTCCTGTTCGTTCTCCTCTTCAAGAAGTTCGTCCTCCGAACTCATTGCACCACCACTCGCTTGGTGAAACTTGTGCCTTTGGCGGTTCGGATGTTAAGCAGGTAGGTGCCAGCGTGCAGATGTCCCAATTCGATGGAACCATGGTAGCCTGTTTGCGACTGCACTTCCCTACCCGAAAGATCATAGGTGGTTATCTGAACCGTAGTCATCGTGCTCGGATTGAGGCCTTGAACTTGGATGCTACCCGTTGTCGGGTTCGGATAGACCGAGATGGTCTCAGGTTCTTCCACCTCTTCCACCCCGGTCCAACTGTACTGTTGCCCAAAAACCGGACGGATCATAATGGACCCTGGAATGGAGCTTTGATTCCAGATGGTGCCAAGGTTGTAATAGTTCTTTGATGAATTATCCGTGCGCTGGTCAAATCCAACTGAGAATTTCAGGTCAGTGGCCGGTTGCTGAATCCAACCTATCCAAATGTTCTGGCCTGCTTGAATAGGAAGTTCCGATTCAAGGAAGTAGTGGTAGAAATAATTCCTCTGATAGGTATACTGCAAAGCGATGGGCTCAGGACTACTCCACAACAGTGTTTCGGGTTGATCGTTTCCGTCCCAGATCGCCAATTCGACCAGTTCTTGGGATAGATCGTATTCCACAGGTAGAAGATAGAGTTGAATGGCTCGAAGGATATCCTCCTTTTTGACATTGTACTTCACAGCTACCATTCCCTCATTCTCCAATTCCCCAAGGCCATAGCCAACTTCGGCCGTGCCATCATCATAGGCGTAGTAGTTATAGAATTCCTGTTTCTCCACTCGAACATCGTTGACCGGAAAATCATCATTAGGGCCAAGGACAAACTTCAACTCGAAGTATGCAGAATCCTCCGATATCTCCGAGTCCGAAGGAAAGTATGGAACCCCTGAACTTATGTTGTACAGGAAGTTGCTGGCTCCGCCAGTCGTATTACAAGTGTTCGATTCATTCCCACATATCCTTCCGGCAACCACAGTTGCAGTCGAACTCAATACATCATATAATAGTCCACCTGTTCTGTCCAGCACTTTAAGCGAAAAGTTGGTCGGCACATCCGAGTCATCATTGTTCCTTAAAACAACATAGGCCGTGTCGCCCATCGCACCTATCGAATCTGTTTTATAGTGGGTCCAAGGCATGGCACTGAATTCCTTCAAAAGTGAATATGAGGCCGACTGAAGAGCTCCTGGGCCAGGAACGAATGAAGTTTGCGAAAGGCCTGCCACATCGTGAATTATGGTATCCGCTTCGCTTCTACCCTCATCCAACTCCACGTAATCAATATGCCAGTGGTCCACGCTTCCAGCCCGTGACGCATAATTCATGAAGCGGAACTGAAAACCGTTGTAGAGATATTCGGATCCGGTAACTGGGAGCATGACCCGATTGAAATCGAAATCTTCCAAGGTATATCCATCCACCTCCCAAACCCGGACCCACGTTTCAGTGGTATCGTTTGGACGCGATTTGAATTCCAAGGCAAGGATGTCTTCCTCTTCAGGCGCGTTTCCAAGTCCTTGAGCCTGATAGTAGAAGCTGAGGTAAACAGAGTCAGCGCCAGCCAAATTCAACGGATTTGAAGTAAGGCTGTCCGCCAAAAACGGTAAAGAGAAACCGAACCCATAAGCGCGTCCGTTCTCATCCAATCCATCGAATGTTGCCACACCCTGCGAAATGGGGTTGATGGCCATGTGATTATTGATGTACACGGTGTATCCCTGCCAAAGGTCTTGGTTCGGATAGAGGTCAGCAGCGGTCCGCAAACGAGAAAAGGGCTCCGAGAAATCATCAAAAAATGGCAGATCCAATGTGTCACCAGCCGCCCGCGATGACTTCAACTGATACTCTCGTTGCGCCTTTTCCAATGACCCGAACAGGGCAGGATTAGACAACATGTCAAAGAATCGTTCCTGCGCATTTCCCCAATTAGAGAAACTGCAGATGAACAGCAATAAAAGGCCGAAAGCCCTAGTAAATCTCATTTTCAACGTCTTCGTTGGCATTCAGTGAATCCAGTGGTAACTGAACTCTGGTATAAAATGTTGTGTCGTACTCAATGGAAGTGGTGTCTTCCGTCAGATAAAGAATGATGGAAGAACCCATTGCGATCATCTCGCGCTCATTGAACTCAGGAATCTGTTTGTAAACACGCACCAGTCCCGTGTCGGTGATCGGAGTATCGATCTTGAACGTTGCCAAATTCAATGCAGACGCTTGAATGCGCTCCAGTGCTTCATCCAATCGGTAATAAAGCAGGTAAGGAATCGGCACTTTCGTATCGCTCAATCCCAATCCGAGAACGAGGTCGACCACCGTTCCCTGAAAAACGGATGTTCCTTTCTTAACGGACCGGCCTCTGATCCGCTGATCGATCACCGCATTCTTGGCAATATCTGGCTGGTACTCCAGCTTGCCTAACTTCAATCCAACGCTTTCAAGCACGGCCTTAGCCTGTCGGAGCGAAAGATTGTGGACATCCGGCAGCGCCACCTGTTTGGGCAAAAGCGCATTCACGGTCAGGTATACTTTTCTTCCGCGCTTCACTTTGTAACCGGGTGCAGGTTCTTGATCGGCAACTGCCCCGCGCGGCAGGTCATCCGCGTAAAGCGAATCCACGATCTCGTATTCCACGTCAACCGTATCAGCAAATGCCTCAATATCCTTCAACTTCACTCCCGTAAAATCAGGCACCTCCACGGTAATTCCGTGTTCGGTATAGGAATCCAACCAAAAGAACAGTCCCACAGCACCAACGGCCGACACCAGGCCGGCAATGCCAAGCTGAACAAGGAACTTTTTACTGAAAATGAACTTGATTAAACCCACTTGAACGTGTAGAAATTGCCCTAAAGGAACGGCAGCCAAAGATATAAATTATGAACCCTCTGCTGTTTAGCATTTATTGGGAGGCCCACAGCCCCGATGCCATAATTTGATTTACATTGGTTGCGTTCTGAAATCATGAAAAAGACAGTCGCGATCGTTTACGGTGGGTATTCCTCAGAATGGGTCATTTCTGAGTTGAGTGCCAAAGTGGTTTTCAGCCATCTGGATGCCGATAAGTATGAAAAATATATGGTGCGCATTTCACGCGAAACGTGGAATGTGATGTTAAAGGATGGTTCCAAGGCACCCATCGACCGCAATGATTTTTCGTTCGCGGTGAACGGACAACACAAGCGGTTCGATGCCATTTTCAACGCCATTCACGGAACGCCTGGTGAAGACGGCAAGCTTCAAGGTTATTGGGACATGCTTGGTATTCCATACACGTCTCCGGGAGTTTTGGCATCCTCACTCACGTTCAGCAAGAGTTACTGCAACGGGTTTCTGCGCCAGTTCGGGGATGTGAATATTGCCGCTTCCGTTATGGTCAGAAAGGGAGAAAAAGTGGATGCGGCAGTCATTCTAGAAAAGGTCGGGCTTCCTTGTTTTGTCAAACCGAACAACCTCGGTTCCAGTTTCGGCATTACCAAATTGAAGGAAGCCGATAAGTTTGAAGAAGCACTGGCAAAGGCGTTGGAACACGATGACGAAGCGGTGATTGAGCAGTTCATCAACGGAACCGAAATTGCCAGTGGCGTTTTTAGCCACAATGGAGAGGTGACAGCGCTACCGCTTACCGAAATCGTTTCAAAGAACGAATACTTCGATTATCAGGCAAAGTATGAAGGTGCGGCAGATGAGATAACCCCTGCCCGAATACCAGATTCTGTCCGCGACCTGATTCAGGAAACCACCCGAAGGGTTTTCAAGCGATTGAAATTGCGCGGCATGTCACGCGTGGATTACATCGTTCAGGATGGCGTTCCATACCTTATTGAAGTTAACACGATTCCCGGCCTTTCAGAGGCAAGTTTGCTTCCACAGCAAGTGCGCTATTCTGGAATGACCTTGAAGGAGTTCTTCGGATTATTGGTTGAAGATGCCATTGTTGGTTCGTAGAGCGTATGGAAATACGCCCGCAATTCAGGTAGTCAAAACGAACGGGCGTATTTCCATACGCCCCTACCGCGCCTCTGTGTGAAAAAACTCAACCAGCTTTTGCACCGCCCGTCCACGGTGACTGATCTCATTCTTCTGATCCATGCTCATTTCAGCAAATGATTCTTCGAAGCCGTCTGGTCGAAAGATCGGGTCGTAGCCAAAGCCTTTTTCTCCGTGTTCTTCGGTGAGAATCTCGCCATCCACACGACCTTCAAAAAAATACTCTTCCCCATTAAGAATGAGACTGATAACCGTTCGGAAACAGGCAGAACGGTCTTTCGCCCCTTCCATCTTCGCAAGCACTTTATCCATATTGCCTTGAAAGGAACAGCCTTCGCCAGCGTAGCGAGCAGAATAAACACCAGGCTTACCGTTCAGCGCAGCAATTTCCAAACCCGTATCGTCCGAAAAGCAATTCTTTCCCGTTCGTTCAAACACGTAGCGCGATTTGATGCTGGCATTTTCATCCAGCGTGTCGCCCGTTTCAGGAATGTCTACATCGCCCAACACGTCTTTCAACGAGAGCACCGTGAATTCCTTCGGCAATTTGGAACGCACCTCCTCCAACTTATGGGCATTATTGCTTGCAAAAACGATTTCCATGGCGTGAAAGTAAAAATGAGAAAAGGGAAAAATGAAAAATGGGTTGAGCACCTGACCATACCTTTTATCCTTTTTCATTTTCCCGTTCTTCCCTCAAGGCGTTACTTAGCACCATGGATCTTCTGAAGAACAATCGTTTCGTTCTGCATCTGACGATGGGCATGTTGCTCACCATCATCTACCCGATGCAAGGGTTATTCTCAGGTAATCAGAACATCTATTTTCTCTGGGGAATGGCCGACATGCTGCCCGATGTATTCGCAGCCGACCCATTGCTGAATACACCTGACCCATACCCCCTTTTCAGTTGGCTCATCTCCATCTTTCCCATTCAGTTTTTAGGGATTTGGACTACAGCACTTTACGTTTTTCTTTCTGCCATTTATTCTTTTTCTCTCTTTGGAATTGCTAATGAAGTGGCTGACCTCGACCGCCACAAAAGCCGCCTTTTTTCCTTTTCGGCATTTTTCCTTTTTCTCCACTCATCGCCCATTTGGGGAACATATCTCAACCTTATTTCAGGAATTGACCTCCGTTGGATTTGGGACAGTGGCATTGCAGAGCAAGGCGTTCTTCGGGGATACTTACAACCGAGTGTTTTCGGGGTCTTTTTGTTGCTGAGTTTCTATTTCGCTGCGCGCAAGAATTTTTCAGCGGCCATTTTGACCATTGCGCCAGCAGCAACTATTCACGCCAATTACCTTTTTCTTGGAGGAATATTGACCATTGTTTACCTCATTCAGGCACGGTTTGAGAAGAAAAGCATCCTTGCTTCCGCTTTTCTGTTGGCATTGACCATCCCATATTCCATCTATTTATTGAAGAACTTTTTCCTGCTTGATGCAGCAACCAAAACTGAAATCGAACAAGCAGTTTTGGCCGGCTTTGAAAGCAACATTCATCTGAATCCAAGCAACTGGATAAATCCAAAGTTCTTCGTTCAACTGGTAGCGCTGTCATTGGGCACCTGCTCAATATGGAATACACGTTTTCGAAACCTCTTTCTCACCATTTTGGGCATTGCGGTTGTGCTCACCGCCATTGCGTATATCACAGAAAACACAACGCTGATCAGCCTAAATCCTTGGCGGTTTTCAATTCTGCTGATTCCCATTTCGGTCACGGTTCTCATTGCAAAACTGACATCAACTGGAACTTGGAATCTTCTGAGACCGATGGCAATCGCACTGATCGGAAGCACCTGCGTGATGCTGGTCTATTATCGGATTTTCGGAAATTCCTCGTCCGACTTCATGAATCAATGGTCGGTCATTCACCTTTCCCTTTCTGCGGGCCTGGTGGCTTCCACAGTTTGGCTTTCCAAATGGGAATGGTTCTCGAATAGTTTGAATCCTCTGTTGATCATCGCATTGATAATGGTCGGAATCACCGATATCTTCATTGAACAGAAAACCAAGTCAAACTCGGAACAATTTCAAGCCATTTCGAAGCTGAAAGGCGCAGAACCGAATACCATCTACATCATCCCACCCGATTGGACTTCCTTCAGAATGAATGCACAGAAAGCTGTGTTTGTGGATGAGAATTTGGTTTACGGACCTGCGTTACCGAGTTTGATGAACCGACTGGAATTGGTCGAAACAAACGATCACGCTAAGATTTTGAGTTCGATTCCAGCTGGACCCACGATAAAACTGATAGCACCAAATTCATCGCGGGTTCCCGAGGTCATTTCCAGCGAATCACTTACTGAAAACTACACTTGCTTCGTGCTAAGGCAATGATTCGTCAATCGTACATTTGAATTCATGGCCGAAGTGAAGCCCATTCGTTACATCCGTCCCAAACAATCGATTTCCGATTGGCTGCGACAGTTGGTTGAAAGGCGCGAAACGCTGTGGTTCTTCATTTGGAAAGACCTGAAAGTGCAGTATCAGAAACCCGTTTTCGGTTTGCTTTGGTCTGTTTTCCAACCACTCGTCTATTTCGGGATCATTCTTTCGGTGATGCAATTTTCGGGACGTGTGTCAACCGTTTCAGAAATGCCATTTTCGCTTTACCTCATTAGCGGATTGTCCATTTGGAACTTCACCACCTCAAGTATTCTGGGTGCGGTGAACAGCATTCAATCCAACGCTGGCGTCATCAGTAAATCATTCTTTCCGCGGTTTTATCTCATTCTATCGCCTGTTCTCAAAAGCACCTTCGATTTCTTTATCATGCTTCTCCTCGTGCTTGGATTCGCAGTCTATTTCCAGCAACCTTTCATCATCAGTAACCTTGGTTTTGTGCTGATTTCAGTGTTTATCGCAATTACAACGGCACTTGGCTGTTCTGCCATTGCTGCAAGTTTGGTGGTAGCCAATCGCCACATTCGCAATGCCATTCCTGTGCTTCTTTATGCCATGATTTTCGCGCTTCCAGTGTTCTATTCAATGCAGGAAATCGATAATCCTTTTATACAAACGGTTTATCAGTTCAATCCAATTGCTGGCGCGATGGATATGCTGCGCAGTGGCTTTGGAACTGAAATTTACATGCAACTGATGCTTTCTTGGCTGTTACAATCCGTAATCTGGTTGGCACTTGGCATCATCCTTTTCCGAAGAACAGAAAGAACCTTGGCCGACAACGTATGAAGGTGATAAGCGCAGACCGGCTTTCGAAATCGTACTTCCTGAAAACGGAAGAGAATCAGGAATTTCATGCACTGAAGGACATTTCTTTCGACATCAACGAAGCAGAAACCGTTGGCATCATCGGCCACAACGGTGCGGGAAAAAGTACGCTTCTCAAACTACTTTCTGGAATCACTTTACCGACTTCGGGAGAAGCCAAAGTGGTCGGCTCGTTCTCAAGTCTGCTGGAAGTTGGAACAGGTTTTCACCCTGATCTTAGCGGCCGTGACAATATCTTTCTCAATGCTTCCATCCTCGGCATTTCGCGGAAGGAAGTGCAGGTTGAAATGGACAACATCATTGCGTTTTCGGGCGTGGAGAAATTCATTGACCAGCCGTTGCGCACCCATTCCAGCGGGATGAAATTGCGCTTGGCGTTCTCCATCATCGCACACCTCAAAACCGACATTATTGCGTTGGACGAAGTGCTAGCCGTAGGCGATTCCATGTTTCAGCTGAAATGCATGGAACGCATCTTCGATTTCAAGCAGCAAGGCAGGACAATTTTTTTCGTTTCGCACAATTTGAGTGCAGTGAAAAAGCTTTGCGAACGAACAATTGTTTCGGTTTGGATTAGGTGAAAATTAGTTTTCGATGGCCAGACTGATGAAGCAGAATTGTTTTTTATCTGAATTTGAACCTCCCCAGCCCCTCCAATCAGGAAAACGTTAATGAATCGGATTTCATCCGTTCGTTGACTGTTTCATCCACGGAGAAAACAGGAAGAATTGAATTTCCTATTGAGCAATCAATTCCATCCGATTCCGAGATCGATCTTGGCATCAACATCAGCACGCAAGATGGCGCGCCTTTGTACCATTTCAGTAATCGGTTCATTGACAAATCCCTTGTTCCCGAGAACGGAGCATTGCAACTCGAACTGACTTTTAACCATCAGTTGAAAGCGGGTAATTACAACGTTGCCATCTATATCGGTCAGGGCGAGCAACAATTGCTTTGGAATGAAAATGCGGCTACGCTGACCATAGCACCATTTGCGCCTTACGGCTTCCACAATCCAGATGCAATCCAGGCATCGATCATCACGGATTTCGACATTAATCAACTGTAGTGGAAACGCCCGTTCTTCTGTTGGTTTACAATCGTCCGAAGCAGACCGAACAGGTGCTGAAAAGGTTGAAGGAATGTGGCGTTAAGAACGTTTTCGTTTCTGCTGACGGACCGAAAAAGATGCTACCGATAGAAAACTCACCGAAGAAGTGAAATCGATCCTTGGTCGATTCGATTCCTATCATCAAAAACTCACGGTTTTCTGAAAAGAATCTTGGCTGTAAAGAACGCGGTCATTTCGGGCATTGATTGGTTTTTCAACCCGGGTTGAAGAAGGCATCATTCTGGAAGATGATTGTCTTCCAAGTCCACACTTTTTCCATTTGCAGAAGATATGCTGAACCGCTATCGCGATGAGCGGAAAGTGATGATGATCGGTGGAAACAACCCGTTGGGCGAATGGAAAACAGATGGTGGACATTTTTTTCTCGCGAATCGGTACCATTTGGGGTTGGGCAACATGGAAAAACCGCTGGGAAACCTTTGATGCTGAACTTCCTGAGTTTGACAAATTCATCTTCGAACCAAGGTTTTGAAAGGGCTTTTGGCCCCACAAAGCTTGCAACCTCAAGACTCAAGCTGACACAACAATCCCTGTGTGGAGAAATCGACACGTGGGATTATCAATGGAATGCGCATCTGCTGATGAACTATGGTTTGGCTGTAATTCCAGAACGGAATCTGGTTGAGAACATCGGCTTTGAAAATGACGGAACGAACCTTCATTCCAAACCTAATTGGATTGCCAACGAGGTGAGTGACGACCACCACTGAAAGTTGACCCGAGACCAGTTCTTCCTGACCGCGAATTCGAGATGGAATGGGAATTAGCAAGGCGTTCCGATTCGCCTGCAAAAGCCTCTTCGAAATCGTTTCGAGAAAAAGGAGAAAATGAAAAACGAAAGCTTCGGATTCTGCTCCTCAACTCAACCGATATTGGCGGTGGCGCAGAAAAAATCGTGTTTACGCTCCATCAAAAATTATTGGAGTTTGGGCATGATTCTCAACTTTTTGTTCAAGTCAAAAAGGCTGATTTAGGTTCAGTGTTCAAGAAATCGCAGATTGGAAATCACAAATAGAGAATTTCCAGCCTGATGTAATCCATGTGCACAACCTCCACGGAACTTCAATTCCATTGGATGAATTGGCTGAAATTTCGAAACGCATTCCTGTGCTTTTCACATTGCATGATTCGTGGCTTACAACTGGAAGCATTGAACATCCTTTCGAACCTGATCCAGAGAAACTGAATCTCTTGGACCTGATCTCATGGAAAAGGGAATTCAGCTTGCGGAATAAGGTGGTCGCCAGAGGCAATTTCCACTTTACGGCTCCAAGTCAATGGATGCGCGAACTGTTTTTCACGGCATATGGAATTCGACCATATTACGTTCCGAATGCCATTAAGAAGGCTGAACCGAATGAAGTTGAAATTCCATCCGAACGATTCATTCTGTTTGTGGCCAATCGACCAGAAACGAATCCTTACAAGGATTTCGCAACGCTGAAAAAAGCTTGGAACAAAGCCAACGAAAAACTGGGCGAAAACGGTTGTGACCTGATCGTTCTTGGTGGAGAGTCGAAAACTGAGAAAGTCCGAAATCGAACGTTTTTCATCATGGAAAAACAGTCAACGGACAGCGTTTTGGCTTTCATGGGCAAATCGCTCATAGTAGTTCAAGCCAGTTTACAGGACAATGCTCCGCTGACCATCTTGGAAGCACATTCGATCGGCAAAAATGTAGTCGGCTCGATGGTTGGTGGAATCCCAGAATTAATGACAGAGCAGGAACACGATTGGCTCTATGAAGCTGGAAATGCGGATGATCTTTGCGAGAGGTTGATTCTAGCTATCGAATCGGAAAGCAAAGAAACCAGCCAATTCGTACATACTGTGGAATCGATGGTTAACACATATCTTGGTCATTACCTGAGTTTTACCGATGCCTGAGTTTTCCATCATAACACCTGTGCTGAACCAAGCTTCGACCATTGAAAAATGCATCGAATCCGTGGCCGCACAGAATGTGGATGTGGAGCACATAATAATTGATGGCGGCAGCACGGATGGAACTGTTGACCTCATCAGAAAACACGAAGACAAACTTGCGTTTTGGGTGAGTGAACCGGACCGCGGACAGAGTCACGCCATTAACAAAGGACTGAATCGAGCAAAAGGAACTTGGCTCAATTGGCTGAATGCTGATGACCAACTGACGGAAAACGCGCTCCAAACTGTTCTGAAAACTGCAAGACCGGATACGCAAGTTGTGGTTGGAAAATGCCGCCACATCAACCAAAAAGGAGAAACCCTTGCGGAAGGCCCTGCCCCACTTTGGAGAACTGTTGAAGGTAATTTGGGGAAGTACAGCATGGGTCAGCCCTCACATTTTTACAGAACGCAAGTGGTTCGAAAGCTTGGAGGAATCAACGAGTCGCTTCATTACTGTATGGACATGGAGCTGTGGTTCAGATATTTGATCAGAAACGGATTGAAACACGTAAGTGAGACGGATGATGTTTTGAGCCTGTTCCTCGTCAGACCTGATTCCAAGACGCAGCAGCGGGAAAACACAGAACTGGAGACCTATCAAGTTTATAAAGCGCTATTTCGCAACTACCCTATGCCTGAAGTGATTGCGCAATTCTTTGAAACCATCCCCGATAGGTCTGAAATTAAATTCGAACCTTCGCAGCGATTAGACTCGCAGGCGCTGAATGCCCATTTTTCCTGGCATCTGTTCTTGAAAGCATACGATGAGAAAAAGATGGATTCCGCAACTGCATTGTTTGAAATTGCAAGAAATAGCGGACGACTTAGCGTAAAGGACAAACTACTTTGGCAAGCAAAGCTGACATTAAAGCATTAGAACGACCAACCTTTAGTTCTTTGTCCGACTCTCCCTTGGTCAGCATTCTGATGCCGGCATACAATGCGGAGCGCTTCATTCCCGAAGCCATTCAATCTACTCTTGACCAAGACTACCAGAATTGGGAACTCCTGATTCTGGACGATGCGAGCACAGACCGGACGTTAGTGCAGATTGAGCGTTTTACAGATAGTAGAATCCGTGTATTCAAACACGAAAAAAACGCAGGCTACCTCGAATCATGTAACGAACTGTTTGCACTGGCAAAAGGTGAGCTTGTCACTTTTCTGGATGCGGACGACCTGCAGACCATTGACCGTATTACAGTGTGCATCAATGAATTGAAAAGAAATACTTCCCTTGGATTTGTAACATCTGACAACATGCGTATCAATGAAGTTGGTGAGGTCTTATCACATCAAAACGTAAAAGTAGATTACGCAAAGATGGCATCCGATCCGAGCTATGAGGTCTATTTTGCCTGCGCATCTTTGATGATCAGACGCGAAGTATTAGAGCGCGTAGAAGGTTATCATCCCTTCTTCAAGGGAATTGGCGGTGAAGACTATCACATGATCTGGGAACTCTGCCGATTAACCAGCGGAATGCACATCAATAGACCGTTGTATCACTACAGAAAGCACGTTGATCAAAATCAATTCCGAATCACCAATCCTCTCAAGTATTTCATGATGGATATTCTACATGACATTCGGAATAAAAGCATCTCTACAGGTCAAAACCCACTATCGGATTGGGAAGCATACAGAGCTTGGTGGGAAAAAAGGGTTGATGAAAACGCTTCTGAGATTCTTATGAGAAAAGCCGTGGAGAGCCTACAGTTGGGCAGAAAACTCGAAGCATTGTCATTGGGACTCAACAGTGTTACCCGAAAACCACTGACAATCAACAAGATGAAGTCGTTTGCAAGACTCATCAAACGCATGATGAACGAGCAGTTTTCTGCATTGTAAACCTATATTTGTCCGACCAACTGAAGCTGAATGCCTGAAGAAAAATGGGACCTCGTCATCACCCCGAGAACGAAATGGTGGGATCTGAGACTTGGGGAGTTGTGGGAGTACCGCGACCTGATTCTGATTTTCGTTAGACGTGACATTGTTTCAGTCTACAAGCAGACGGTTCTTGGCCCGCTATGGTTTTTCCTTAGTCCGCTGTTCACTGTAATTACTTTCAATTTTGTTTTCAATAACATCGCGGGCATCTCAACAGACGGTATCCCTGGGCCCGTTTTTTATCTTAGTGGCACCACGCTTTGGAACTACTTCTCCACCTGTTTTTCCTCAACCTCAAACACGTTCAGAACCAATGCCGCTGTTTTTGGCAAGGTTTATTTTCCGCGGTTAGCTGCTCCACTGGCAACCATTCTGGCCAACCTGCTCAAATTCGGAATTCAACTCACGATGTTCCTTGGTTTCATTGCCTACTACAGACTTTTTGAGGAAACTACATTGCGGTTTGATGACGCCATTTTCTTCTTCCCCGTTCTGGTTCTGTTGATGGGCATGCTCGCTCTTGGTGTAGGAATCATCATCTCCACCATGACCACTAAGTACCGGGACCTTGCAAACTTTGTCTCTTTCGGGGTAGGCTTGCTAATGTATATTACCCCGGTCATCTATCCACTATCTGCTGTACCTGAAGCTTATGCCCCATTTGTAGAATACAACCCCATCTCCCCCATCATTGAGATGTTCAGGTTAGGCTTTACGGGAGTCGGAACCGTAACAGCAGCAGACCTTGCCTACAGCGCAGGATTTACTGGAGTAGTTCTCTTAATAGGCATCATGCTCTTTCATCGTGTGGAGCGAACATTTATGGACACCGTTTAATCCTGAAGAATGAGCATAGCACTGTCCGTAGAAAATGTATCGAAACAATACCGATTAGGCCTTGTGGGATCCGGCACACTGCGAGAAGACCTCGTTGGTTGGTGGTATAGAATGCGTGGGTTGGAAGATCCCACACTGATGATCGGTGAGGAGAACGACCGCACCAAAACCGGAGTCAGCAATTACGTTTGGGCGTTACGAGACATCAACTTTGAAGTGCAGCAGGGTGAGGTTCTAGGAATCATTGGCAAGAACGGTGCTGGTAAAAGCACCTTATTGAAGCTCCTATCCCGTGTTACCGCTCCTACTACAGGTAGTATTAAAGCCAAAGGCAGAATTGCCAGCCTATTAGAAGTAGGTACTGGTTTTCACCCAGAGTTAACTGGTAGAGAGAATATCTTCCTCAATGGCGCCATCATGGGCATGAAGCGCCATGAGATAAACCGAAAGCTGGATGAGATCGTTGCTTTTGCGGGAGTTGAACGCTATTTAGACACCCCTGTAAAACGCTACAGCAGCGGCATGTACGTGCGTTTAGCTTTTGCTGTAGCCGCGCACCTTGAACCAGAAATTCTGATTGTAGATGAGGTGCTTGCCGTTGGAGATGCCGAATTCCAAAAGAAAGCACTCGGGAAAATGAAGGATGTTTCTTCTGGAGAAGGAAGAACTGTTTTATTCGTTAGCCACAATATGGCAAGTGTGAAAACGCTTTGCTCAAGAGCGATACTCATGGCAAATGGGAAAGTTGCGGCAGACGGGAATACTGGTTCGGTGATTTCAGAATATCTCAACTTGGATAAAACAGATACCTCTGCGAATGAAGTTTCTTTCAATGGTCAGTTCGATACCGACATTTTCAGCTTGAAGAGTATCCTTGTAAAAGGCAAAGGAAAAGACTCGAACTCGCCAATTGAAGAAAAAGATGAAATTGAAATTTCATTGCGAATTCATCTAAAATCGGATGAACCGAAGCGATTTCATATTACATATCACTTGGTTTCCGAAACTGGTGACACACTTTTTTCTTTCTACCCGGAGGAGCAACTAATGAATACTGGAGTTAATCAGATAAGTTGTCTGGTACCAGGTTCTTTTCTTCAATCAGGTAATTATTCATTGAACATCTTTGTGGTCCGAGATAGAAACACTTCCATTTTCTCGGAGAAAGACATCATCCATTTCACTGTCGTGGATTCAAAGCGATCTATGGGTGACTTTATGGGGAGAGAACCAGGGTACATTAGGCCAAAGTTTATTTGGGAAAACTCATCCGAATGATACCCGTAACGAAATCCTTCCTGCCGCCAATTGAGGAGTACACCAAGCAGGTGCAACGGGCCTACGATAACGGTTGGCTTACCAACCGTGGAGAGCTGGTTCTGGAATTGGAACAGAAACTGACCGATCATCTTTCTCTACAGAACAGTACCATCACTTGCATGAACAATGGCACCATTCCGTTACAAATAGCCTTAAAACTTTTGGGTGAGGGAGGAGAGGTCATTACCACACCTTTCAGTTATGTGGCCACCACATCTTCCATTGTTTGGGAAGGATGTACCCCCGTGTTTGTAGATATTGCCCCCCACCATTGGACCATTGACGAAACCCTGATAGAAGCAGCCATCACAGAAAAGACCACCTGCATCTTAGCAACACACGTGTTTGGCAACCCATGTAATGTGGATGCAATAGAGGCAATTGCAAAAAAACACAGGCTGTATGTCATCTATGATGCCGCGCACGCCTTTGGGGTTACATACAAGGGAAAGAGCATTTTTGAGTATGGCGACATCAGCACCTGTAGTTTTCATGCAACTAAATTGTTCCATACTGGAGAGGGAGGAGCCGTCTTTTGCAAAGACCCAGAACTTCAGCACCGTATTTTTTACAGCCACAACTTCGGCCATAACGGCCCCACTGGATTCCATGGACTTGGTATAAACGGTAAGATGAGTGAGCTCAGTGCTGCCATGGGACTTGCAGTTCTGCCTTACTTGGAAAACATCCTTTCAAAACGAAAGAACCTCTATAAACTATACCTTGAACTACTACAAGATGTAAAGGCAACGTTTCAACAGATTCGGCCGGGTACATATTACAACTACGCATACTTTCCAATAGTTTTTTCGACTGAAGAGAAAATGATTAAAGTAGAAGAAGGGTTGCGAAAAGCCAACATCTTCCCGAGGAGATACTTTTATCCGAGCCTGAACAAACTGCCATATACTGACCATGTGAGCTGTAAGGTGTCAGAGTATATTTCAAGCAGAATCTTGTGTCTACCACTTTTCCATGACCTTTCCACTCCAGAAGTGGCTCGAATATCAGATTCCATCAAAAATCTTGCATCATGATTATTCTGGGAGCTGGCGGATTTGCCAAAGAAGTTCTCGAAGTTATACATCAGATTGAACCTGATTGTGGTTTACACTTTTATGACGATACATCATGGGATCTTGACATGCTTTTTGAACGATACCCTGTTCTGCATTCAATTTCAGACTTGAACGAGTATTTAGCCGAATCAGATAGAAGATTCGCGTTAGGAGTTGGCAATCCTGCGGTTAGGGAAAAATTGTTCAGGATGGGTGAGAAATTAGGAGGGGAAGCCTGTTCAGTCATCAGCCCGTATGCACAAATTGGTAAGCACGGAAATAAAATTGATGTTGGCTGTAGTATTATGACGGGCGTTATTGTCACAACCGAAGTCAACATCGAGCAAGGTGTGTTAATCAATCTCAACTGTACTATCGGTCATAATGTGCGCATCGGGGAATTCTCCGAACTCTCGCCAGGAGTTAATGTTTCAGGTAATTGCACGATTGAAAGTGGATGTAGCATTGGAACTAATGCGACTATTCTCCCTGGGATTAAGGTCGGAAGAATGGCTACAGTTGGTGCTGGTGCAGTTGTAACCAAGGACGTACCCGAAAACACCGTGGTTGTCGGCAATCCAGCTAAGCTCCTCAAGAAAAACTGATACCTCAATGCGGAGCAAGATTTCCATATCGGTGGTGATGATCTGCTACAATCACGAAAAGTTCATTGAGCAAGAACTGAGTGGTTTAGGACTACAGCAATTTTCAGAAGTTCCAGTTACCATGGCAAATGGATGAAACATGAGTAAACCGAAAATTCTGATTGTTGCCGACTCTCCTTTTTGGGCTTACGATTCAATTCTGAACACTATCAGGGAGTGTTTAAAGGGTCAATTCGATGTTTATTGGGACTACACGCTATTGCACCACTATCTTCCAAGTGCTTACAACCCTCACAGAAGACGTCCCATATGGTACAAAATAAAACACAACGTGAAGTTTGGGCTGCAAAGAATTATTGGCTCAAACAATAAAAGCTACAAGTATCTTCCTTTTTTCAATCATGTCATCACGCCATTTTGGGTAAATCGTTTTACATTCAAAAATAAAACGGCTAGCCGAAGGGTTCTTCCACCATGGCGAGAATACGACTGCGTTATTCTATTAGACTTTTACTTTGACAGAGTAGCAAACTTGAAATTCAGAACGAAAGCGTTGGTCAAGGGCGTTTATACCGATGGATTCCCTCCTCAGGGAATGTCATATGATTTTAAACTAGGGAAAGGATATTCCCCAAAAAACATTGACGATTTTGTAAATGAATACCTCAATGATATTGATGCACTCGTTGTCGGTGCACCAAAGATCAGTTCAATGTTCAAAAACTTGAACAGGCCGATATTCTTTGCGAATATGTGTGAAAACATCAACCATTTTAAGAGGAAAACAGCAAAGCCCTTAGTGAAACACAAGAAAAACCTTGTTATTGGTTGGACAGGAAATCCCAAACGAGAATTCAAGCATTTCTATGATGTAATTAAGCCGTGCATTGATTCACTTGCTGCCTCAGGTTTGCCAATCAAACTGAAAACAAGATTTGAGGGGCCCATTGAAACGTTACCGAGTTTTTATGAAGACGTAGATGTCGTTGTCATCGCCTCTGATGCAGATGCTGGACCCTCTTTATTCATGGAAGCATCGCTGATGGATGTACCTGCGATATCTACAAGAATTGGATTTCCTGACCACGTAATTCAAGACAAAGTGAATGGTTGGTTTTTTGACGGCTCAAAAGAACAACTGCGTGATAAGATAATTTGGCTTCTCGAGCATCCTGAAGCTATTGATGTTGCAAGTAGACGTATTCGAGCGAATTATCTGAAAAAGATGGGGCCGGAAAGGATGTGCGAAGCATGGCATGAATTAGTCAAGAGGATTTTGGAAACCCAGATTCGGCACCCGTAAATCATCTAAAGTATATGAATAACCTCTTGACTTCACCGAATTTATTATGTGATTTCAAATACATTAGTGTCAAAGTGTTGATTCAGAAATAACTGGTGTTGTATCCAAGCATATGAAAGCGGTCATTGCAATCCTCTCCCTGTACGCGTATCCAACATTGAAATCTTCTGTACGCTCGAAAAAAACCGGAGGAGCTGAGAAAAGAGCCGTTCTCATTTCAGAGTTGTTGAGCAATCATTTCCAGGTCAACTTGATTGTTGCAAATGAGCCCTGGTACCGCAGGATGTTGATGAGGTCCTACAACGGCATCAGCATAAAGTACCATGCGAAATACTACGGGAATGGAACCATCCGCAAGTTCTTGCACAAAACTGCTGTTTCATACAGAATCAAGGACAAAGTTCGCTCCCTCTTTGGTCTGCCTTTAATCAGTTCTGACATGATGAATGCTAGTCTAATGACATCAGTTTATCATGATTGCAATGCTGACATTTATTGTGCTTTCGGACTTACCGATGTCGCTCATGAAATGTCCCAATTCTGCCTTTCAGAAGGAAAGAAATTGGTTCTGTTTATCACTTCAGACCTTGATTTTGATTTTACAACTACAGACAATGGCAAAGACATTTTCAACAACTCACGTTCATTAAAGGCAAGCACCCTAAATGCGGCCGAAATGGTATTCGCTCAAACAAAAAACCAATCGGAAAAGCTCAAATCAATCGGAATTAAGAGCCACACACTACTGAAAAACCCCGTTTTACTCCCAAATTCAATTCGTGTGAAACCTAAAGCGGAGCACGTACTTTGGGTAGGCAAGAGTGACAACAACAAAAACCCAAAAGCTTTATTAGAGATTGCTGCAAATCTTCAGGAAATCAAGTTCAAAATGGTTATGAATAAGTCAGACACAAGTTTATTCAACACCATTTTGAAGAACCGAACTGAAAACGTGGAGATTATTGAGTTTGCAACACGTTCGAAAATGAATGAATTGTATCAGAAATCATTCGCGTTGATCAATACATCATTGGCTGAGGGGTTTCCTAACACGCTGCTTGAGGCTGCAACATTTCAAGTTCCAATGTTGTCGCTGTTTGTTAATCCTGACAGCATTCTGACCGATTATAATATCGGTATTTTCGCCAATGGAGACCGAAAGCTACTGGAGAGCGAAATATCTAGTGTCGTATCAAATACTTCAAGGAGAAAAAAATTAGGGGTCAATGCTGAAGATTATGTTCAACAACACCACAACATGACAGAAATCAAAAGGTCTCTCATTAAAACCTTTTCTAAATTGGCAGGTGAGTGAACAACCAACTCAAAGTCCTTTTCTATCTATCGGATTTCGCACTGGGTGGTTCGGAAAGACAAGCCATAAACTTGGCCACCTATTGGAAAAACCAAAACATTGCTGATGTTGAGTTTCTATCAACTAGCATTGGCAAAGAAGTGCCGCAAATGCTTGAAAGACATGGAATAACGCACCATGTGATTCCTTTTCTCTTTCAAATGCCTATCATCCAAAGGATATTAACACTGACCAGAATCGTATTTCAGATCAGAAAGATCAATCCAAGTGTGATTTTGTGCTACGGCACTCAGGCAAATATTGCGGTGGGTCTTCTTGGAAAGCTGACTGGAGCGAAAGTGCGTGTTTGGCAACAGCGCGGTATCGAGGTCAAGGAAAGTACTCCAGGAAGAATGGAGCGTTGGGCTTTTTCCAACTGCACGCATGTGATCGCCAATTCCGAGGAAGGCAAAAACTATGTGAAGGAGCGTTTTCCTCTTCTCAGCCAATCCAAGCCCATTGAAGTAATATACAACGGCATCAACCATATTCAACTCAACCAAGCCAGTACACTGAAAAAGGAGTTTGAAAATGATTGGATAGTTGTACAGCTTGCCAATCTCACCAGGTACAAGGATTTCGACACACTTCTTGAAGGCTGGAAAAAGTTTACTGATAGCGTGTTGATAGAAAATGGCAAAACGCCTAAACTACTTCTAGCAGGTGCAGGTCCTCAAGAAGTCCATATCAAATCAAAGGCGTTTAACCTTGATCTTTGCCACAGCGTTCATTTTGTCGGTAAGGTATCCATCAACGACATCCTTGGCTGGCCGAAACTCTTTTTATTAAGCTCAAAAAGTGAAGGCCAACCTAACGCACTACTGGAACCCATGTTTCATGGCCATTTGGTGTTCGGTTCCAAGATAAGCGGGATAGTGGAGGCGTTGGGGCATAACCACGCTGACAACCTTACCTTTGCAAATAGTGATGAGTTGTCGGAATTGTTAAACCGTTATTACAGAGACGAGTCACATTTTGGCCTCGCGCACGCGGAAATCGTTGAGCGAACACATTCAGAATTCAACTTGGCATCTATAGCTTCAAAATACACAGAATACTTGCAGCTAAAACTGTATTGAGCGATTTAACCAGAAAATGACACATCAATTTTTCGATGAATACTTAGCATCAGATTTCGATATTTCTGAAATTGTCATCACCGACAACAGAATAGAATCAGGAAAGATCAGACCCAAGGGTACTAAAGAATGGTTTCCCATCATCAACGGTATTCCACGCTTTTTACCTTCATTTCAAGACAATTACACTGGCAACTTTGGGTTTCAATGGAAGAAGTTCAGCAAGACACAATTGGATAGTTATTCAGGATTGAGCCTGAGTCATGACCGATTCTATGATGATACAGACTGGACAAAAGAAGAATTGAACGGCAAACGCGTATTGGAGGTGGGCAGTGGTTCTGGTAGATTCACAGAGGTTTTATTGGAAACAGGCGCAATAGTCCACTCATTTGACTACAGTGAAGCGGTTGAGGCCAATGCGAAAAACCATGACCACCATTCAAACCTTTTCCTGTTTCAGGGCTCTGTTTATGATATTCCTTACCCTGATAACTATTTCGACCATGTCTTTTGCTTTGGCGTATTACAACATACCCCTGACCCAAATGAGAGTCTTAGATGCATGTTCAAGAAGCTGAAAACAGGAGGTAAGTTGTCGGTTGACAATTACCCGACAGCTCCCAAAACCGTTGAAAAAGCCAAGTATCCTAACGCCAGATATAGAGAGATACGCAGAGTAACATCCAAATGGAGACCTTCCGTTCTGTTTAAGGTAATTCAAGTTTACCTTTGGTTTTGGTTTCCAGTTGATTTCCTGATACGCACGAGGCTACCAAAAAAATGGAGCAATCTGATTCTCTACCACTTAAACATTCCATGTTGGAATTATGTACACACCATTAAAATGCCCTACAAAATGCTGAAGCAGTGGGCAGTTCTTGATACTTTCGATGCACTAAGTGCTCGTTTTGACATCCCGGTAACAAAAGACGAATTTGAGATAATGGGGAATTCATTAGATCCAAATTCATTAAACGTTAAGCGAGCATTCAATGGTTATGTTCTTAACCTTACAAAATAGCGCAAAGCACCCATGTGTGGAATAGCTGGTATTATCTCACCTGAAAATACTGAAGTATCCAACTTCTTGAATTTGGCTCTCAAAAGCCAACACCATAGAGGACCAGATGCAGAAGGAGTGCTTTCAGACAACGGTATTGGAGTTTGCCATAGCAGGTTGAGTATTATCGATCTTGAAGGAGGTGTACAACCAATGATCTACCAAGATTGGGTGATTGTGTACAATGGCGAGACGTACAACTACCAATCATTGCGAAATGACCTGAAAGCAAAAGGATTCGAATTTGAATCAAGTAGTGACACCGAAGTAATACTTAAAGGGTTTATCTGCTACGGGAAAGAGATACTTGCAAAACTCAGAGGCATGTTTGCCTTTTGTATTTGGAATCGAAAATCGAACACGTTCTTTTTAGCTCGCGACCCATTTGGAATAAAGCCGCTGCATTATTATTCCAACAACAACATTTTTTCATTCTCCAGCGAGATAAACCCACTCATCGAGAACTATCGACAAAGCATCACTATGGACCCTGATGCCATTGATGCATTTCTCACTTTACAGTACATACCATCACCTTACACCGCGTACAAGGAGATTCGAAAACTTGAACCCGGAAACTGGATGGAGATTTCATCCAATGGAACCATATGCGATCAAGGCTCCTATTTTGACATTCTGAGCTACCAACCATCAAGCATGAGGCTTTCCTCCTATCAGGATGCAAGAGAGTACCTGAAGGAAACACTGACCGAGTCTGTTCGGGCCCATATGGTAAGTGATGTAGAGGTAGGTACATTCCTTTCAGGTGGAATTGATTCCACATTGGTGACTATGCTCGCTCAGCAACTATCACCTCATAAAGTTCATTCTTTTTCGGTTGGATTTTCTGAAGCAGACCATGATGAATCTGCTTATGCGCTTCAGGCCGCTCAGAAAATCGGGACAAACCATCACACATATATGGTGAACGGTATTTCTCCCGACCAGATTCAAACAATCTCAAGAGCTTATGGTGAGCCATATGGCGACAGTTCTTCAATCCCTACCTATTTCGTATCAAAGCTTGCTTCTGAATACGTAAAGGTCTGTCTTACTGGTGATGGAAGTGATGAATTGTTCTTTGGCTACCAGCGCTACTTCGGATGGTTACGCAAAACACGTAGATACGATAGCATCCCAAATTGGAAGAAATTCTACGTAAAGCAGATGCGGAAAATCAATGCTGAGAGATATGGCCCACTACCCGATGAGCCTAATTTCAGTCGTTGGCTATCAACTGTTCATTTTATGCCCGCTGAAGAGCGGGAAACACTTTGGGGAACCAAACAATCAGCAAACCGGATTCTTAAATCCATGGAACTTAATTTCAATAGATTGGAAGGAAGTGTAATGGAAAAGGCGAGGAGGATGGAAATACTGTATTATCTGAACAACGACATCCTGACCAAAGTAGATATAGCATCCATGCTGAACAGTTTAGAGACCCGTCCGCCTTTTACGGATATGAGAGTTCTTGATGCAGCGTTAAACATTGAAAATTCATTCCTGTATAGAAAAAAGCCAGAATCTGATGAATACATCGGTAAGGCAATTGTGAAAGATCTACTTGCTGAACACTTCTCAGAAGATTTCATCCACAGACCAAAAATGGGGTTTTCCATGCCGCTGGATAAGTGGCTCTTTATGGGGGAAACAGGCGATTTCATCCGAGATGAGCTCTTAAATCCGAACGCGAAGATACTCTCGCTCTTTGATAAGAGTGTCATCGAATCTCGGGTTAACGGTATTATTAAATCACCTGCAGGTAAAGCAGGACCGCTTTGGAATCTACTCATGTTACACCTTTGGCTTGAGCATGCCTAAAACGGTTATTGTTTTGCCTTCGTTAACATTGGGAGGTGCCGAAAAACAAGCACTTCACTATGCAAAAACGCTCCAGCAGCTTGGTCATAAAGTAACAATGATCGGCCTCGGGAAAAATGGATTATTGATCCCCAAATTAGAGCAGATTGGAATTCCGTACGAAACATATGCTGATGGAAACTTTCTATCACTAGGTAGATTCAAGAAATTGCAATTGCTCATTGGCTACATACTTTTTCTGAGACGAATCAAACCTGAGGTGATCATCTCCTTTACCTACGTTCCAAACATTTTGTCGGGGCTAGCTTGGAGATTTACAGGCTGCAAGCAATTCTACTGGAATCAACGGTCGGTTGATGCATCACTACCCGTTTCGAGACTCGAAAAATGGGTCATCAAGATCAAACCGCGTTACCTGGCAAATGGCATTGCTCCTGCAAAGCACATTGCAGAAAGACATGGATTAGACCAAAAGGAGGTGGCCATTATCAGAAACTATCTGGAGGATTATTCTGACCTGAACAATAGTGTTGATAGACCCGACATAAGTCAAGAGGTGCATTTCATCATGGTGGCCAATTTCTTTCCTGAAAAAGACCATGAGACCGTTCTGCGCGCTTTCAAACTGTTCATTGATGATCAGGAAACGCCATATGCACACCTTCATTTTGTGGGTAATGCACCAGGCATCAGTGCGCAACAAGAAGTTTGCAAAGCATTGGCCTTTGACCTAAAGCTTTGCAGTCAGATAACTTTTCATGGAAAAGTAGCCGATGTCAAACCACTCTTAAAGAAGTGCCATATCGGAATTCTTTCAACTCGGTCGGAGGGAGTAAGCAATGCCATTCTGGAATACATGCTGTACGGACTTCCCGTAATTGCAACGGATATTCTCTCAAATCGGGATGCCATTGGTGATGATGATTATCCTTACCTCTTCGCAGTTGGAGACCATGACATACTCTATCAAAAGTTGAAGGCATTGGTTTTCACAAAAAACTTTTTTGAACTTGCAAAAGTTAATTTCCAACGAGTAACAGCACGTTGTAACGAGCATCAATTTACATCAGCATTGAGTGAAGCACTGACCTAACTGCCCAGAAGTTCGAAACTACGAACCGAATTCCTCATCAAATCTCGTAACAATGACAAACGTTCCTCTGGTTAGCATAATTATAACGAGTTATAACAAGGGGCCATACATTAAGGAGAGTATTGAGTCTGCACTTACTCAGAGCTTTACAAACTTCGAGGTAATTATAATTGATGATGGGAGCACCGATGAATCCAGAGATATCATTCGCCAGTACCAACACCGCGATCAGGTTACAATCATTTATCAGGAGAATCATGGAATAGTGTACACACGAAACAAAGCCATTGAGCAATCGAATGGTAAGTATATCGTTCAGTTAGACGCTGATGATCTATTACATGAGGATTTTCTAAAATGGACTGTTGACGAAGTGGAGAGTGATGAAAAAATAGGAATTGTCTATTGCCAAACTTCGTTGATCGGTGAAAAAAATGGCTTGTGGGATCTAGGACCATTTAGTTTGGAAAAACAACTTCAGGCCAACCAAATTGTAGTTACAGCCTTATTCAGAAAATCTGATTTCCAGTTGACCAAAGGATACAAGAAAGACTTTGAACTGGGCATGGAAGACTGGGATTTTTGGCTAAGAATTCTTGCTCTCGGAAGAATTGTAGTACAGATTCCAAAGGTTGGTTTCTACTACCGAATTTTGAGTAATTCCCGTAATCCAGTAAATAACCCGAACCGTTTGACGGACATAAGAAAGCTCATCATCAAACACCATCTAGATTTGTATCTGGAGTTCAAACCTGATTGGATCACCTGTCTTGAAAAAGAACAACAATTGAATCGCGAAAACCAGTTGATTCGTAACAGTGCTGAGTATCGCATCGGTAGTGTCCTGCTGAAACCTTACAGGCTGCTCAGAAATTATTTGAAGCCAAAGATTCAGTGAATACTCATAAGGTAAGTATTGTTGTCCTCAATTGGTCCAAGTATGAAATGACCATTGCCTGCGTGCGGTCGCTTCAGAAACTCGATTATCCGAATTACGAAATCATTGTAGTTGACAACGACTCTCCGAATGATTCTTACCAAAGGCTGAAAGACACATTTCCGAATACGGAGATCGTACGTAGTAAGGAGAACCTTGGCTACGCAGGTGGCAACAAGCTTGGAGTGGATAAGGCTTTAGAGCGTGGCACGGATCTGATATGGATTCTAAATAACGATACAACCGTGCGTCCAGACTCACTTACTGAACTGGTGCGATCTTTTGAGAAATACGGAGAAGCCATCTACTCCAACACCACATTGATGAGCGAAAACCCTGACATTATTCATTACGCAGGAACCTATGACTACAATGAGGAACCGGAAGCAAACAACACTTACGACAAACTGAAGGGCACGCTCCTCAAAGAAGTGTTCGACAAACTGAGTGACAGACCCGCGAGAATTTACGGTCATTCGCTGCTCATCCCTGTTTCCGTAATCAAAAAGTACGGATTCATGGACACCGATTACTTTATGTTCTGTGAAGAAACAGACTACTTCGAACACTTGAGAAGAGCAGGAGTCACTACGCGCTATGTGCGGAACGCGATCTTGACCCACAAAAGCAGTGGTTCTTTCAAAGAAAAAGGTAAGCTGAAAAAAGACATGCGCAGAATACTACTCTATTATAACAAGCGCAATCGCTACCATTACGCCAAACGTTGGAATGGAATGACCACAAATGAAATTCTGAAAAGCAGAGGTGGCTGGCTGCAAGTTTTCAAGTTCTTTATTCGTTACTCACTGACAACATCAAAAACAGAGGACCAAGTAGATGATTACTACTGGAATCTTGCTGCTTTGCATGCTGCCATCGGAAAAAGAGGAAGAGTTTTTAATCCGAACGATCTGCTGAAGTGAACTCCGCAACTCTTAAGACGAACCAGGCCAATGACCAAGAAGAGTTTTCGGAAAATCCGTTCTTCAGCGTCATTATTCCTGTTTACAACCGTGAATCCAAACTGACTAAAGTACTGGACTCATTGGCAGCACAGACATTCAAGGACTTTGAAACCATTATTGTGGACGACTGCTCCACTGACAACTCATATGAGGTTGCTTTAGAGTACCCATTGAAGAAAAAACGTGTGATTCGAAATAAAACGAATCAAGAAAGAAGTGTATCGCGCAACAACGGAATCAGCAAGGCCAATGGTAATTACATTACATTTATCGACAGTGATGATTTTCATTTACCTGAGCACCTTCTATTACTCCATTCAGAAATCATAGACAAAGGTCAACCAGAGGCATTATTCTTTACCAATGCATGGGATGAAAACGAATCAGGAAAGCGGAGTAAACGAACTTGTCCTGAACTCGAACGGTACAATACATTTCACTACATATTAACTTACACATTCAACCCACAACGGGTCGCAGTGCACCGCAATATTCTGTCTGAGTTAGAATTTGACCCAACGATTCCAGGACTGGAGGATTTAGATCTTTGGTTAAGAGTTGCCGCACGCTATCCTATTTACCAAATTCCAGTTCGAAGTACCGTTTATGTTAACCACTCCGAGGCTTATTCATCCGACTCAGGCAAATATGTCAAAGAGCTGACGTATTTCAAATACATATTTGCGAAAGACGAACTCAAAGGTCTCTTACCTCAAAATTCGACAAACCGTTTACTAAGCATGTGTCACTATCACATAGCTTCAAAAGCATTCAAGGATAATGACAAGCTTGCTTTCTGGCTAAATACAACAATGTCTTTAATCCTGTACCCGAAAGGATATAATGGGAAAACTTTGAAACCGCTGACAGTGATGATGCTGTACAGGTTGCCAATTTTAGGGTACCTTTTTAGACAAGCCAAAGATTTTTTTAGGTAACTCGGCTGTCCACGATCACGAACCCACTAGATATTCAGATGCGTATCGATCAAATCACATTTACCCGTTTTATTGCGGCCATGGCCATAGTGGTATTCCATTTTGGCAAGTCAAAATATCCGTTCGATAGTGATAAAATTTCATTTTTAGTTCAATATGCTGATGTTGGTGTAAGCTACTTCTTTGTGTTGTCTGGCTTTATCATGATTATCGCCTATGGAAACAAGGAAAGGGTCAGTTTTAGACAGTATATTCAGAATAGATTGGCGCGAATCTACCCACTCTATGTGTTTGCATTGGTTCTCTTGCTACTTGGTTGGAAACTTACTGCCCGAGATGGGACTAAGCCACTGGACCTTGCACTCAACTTGTTGATGATTCAATCTTGGTTTCCAGAGAAGGCAATGACTCTCAATTTTCCAAGTTGGTCGCTTTCCGTGGAGATGCTCTTTTATGTGTCATTTCCCTTCTTGTTCAACAAATTCTATAAAAACCATCATGGGCTTTCAATCGCCTTTGCAACATTCCTTTGGTTAGTGAGTCAAGCTGTCCTGCATTTACTTTACACACCGTTGTTCTTTGAACCACCTCTTCTCACCAACCTTGGCTTCATTAATTACTTCCCGCTCACACACCTGAACCAATTCGTACTCGGTAATTTAACCGGACTGATATTCCTAAAGATCAGACACCGTTCTCAAAGCCACGATTTTAAAATATTGGCCGTACTGCTGTTGATAGTCCTGACACTTAAATACAATAATCACTGGTTAGTCCATAATGGCCTATTGGCAATTTTATTTGCGCCATTAATTCTGCTGATATCTTTAAATACTGGATGGTTAAGCCAACTATTTGACAATCGGTTTTGTATATTCCTTGGTGAAATCAGCTACGGAATTTACATTCTTCAAGTGCCCGTCTTCCTTATTCTTTACAATTGCTTTATAAAAGACCTTGGAGTATCAGGAAACGTTCAATTTTACTTCATGACTTTCATGCTGATTGTCTTTTCAGCCCTTTCATATTGGATAATTGAAAAACCAATGAGAAACCTATTAAAGTTTAAGCCTTAATAAATCCCAACTTGAACAATCCTTTTTTTCTACAAAGTTGTCTACCCCAAAAACAGCAACTGATAGCGCTAGCATGGAGGTGTCAAGTTACTTTGTTCGTATCGTGAATTCAACTAACCACCAATGAGCTACCTGATCAAGCCGCGTTCTTCATCGAAAAATATTAATTGCCAACCACCTGTGAACATGCTGTCGGAGTGAGCACATTTGTTTAGGTCAGATAACAAATACTTGTTTAGGCTTCACCAGAAAATCAGCTGAAGCCTTCCTTTTGATAGCCTTCCCAATTGGGGAAGGCTATCAAAAGACCACAATTAAGTCTGTAAATACGAACGCCTAACTTCATCCACTAAAGAACTCTTCCCGTTTACATGCAGAGTTCTTCTTAACTCGAACAGTTAAACTAGTCACTTATTTTAGAACAACTCAGATGTTAATTAATTGTTTCATTCTTTTGATTGTTTTGGTGCTCGTGATGTCTTTTGGGAAGTTACTCCTTACCAATAACTCTACCAGGAACGAAAATGTCGGATTTAACGACATGGCTCTATCCTTGTTCACGGGTTTGGTGATATGCGCATTTGTCTACCTCGTTGTAAAAAAGTTAGAAGCTTCATGGCACTATTCCGTAGTACCACTTATCATCTTTCTGCCGTGGGAAATTAAACTACTAACACGAATGGCAAGAAATCTTAAGATTCAAGCAAAACCAAGCCTTGTACCGTTACTCTTACTCTATCTACTGATTATTCTACCGATCATAGTTCAAGGTGTTCTCATGGGATTTGGACCTTTTCCGAAGGTTTTCTTTAATGTGGACTCTCCGTATCACCTTCAACATATTATCTCGTTAACCAAACATAACATCTACCCACCCCCTTCTCTTCAAAACTTGGGAGAACAATTCCATTATCACTACGGGCTTCATGGCATTGCGGCATTTCTTTCAGACATCTCAAATGTAAAACCCCATCAGATTTTGTTCTTGGTATTGATTCCTGTTATAATCACGATGAAATTCCTAATGACTATTGCCCTATTTCGCAGACACGGGGTAATGGATAAGACCATAGCAGTTTTAGTGGTTTTTTTTGGCCTAAAGCAGTATTGGATTAATTACTTTGACCGTCCAACCTTCCTGTGGACACTGTTTAGTGTTGAGAAATACGAGGCGCAATACCCATCGATGACAACTGAGATCGGAAGCGTTTGCTTGCTCGCAATTCTCTTGTGCTTAACCCGTTTTGAACAACAAAGGTTTCGCGTACTAAGTGTTTTTCTTGTAGGCACATTACCGTTATTCAAGCTACCATATTCGGCATTGGCCGGAATCGGATTCGCAGGATTTTGCTTTCTGAATTACCTAAAGTCCAGAGAAAAGCACATGCTGATATACCCAGTGCTTGCGGCCGCTCTTATGATAGCCGTATACATGGCTTTCACAAAGCAGTCCGTTGGAATTGACATGCAACTCGGGTTTAATGGAATTTTTTGGATGTCTGAATCAAATTTGGCATTCTATTGCTACATAATTCCCACAACACTGATTTTCTTGCTGATGAAAAACTCTCGCAAACATTTTCCGTGGCAGATATTTCCCTTTGTCATTGTACTTCCAATAGTAGTTTCCTTTATACAAACCGATAGCAGGGACTTTTGGCAAGTAAGTGAGAAAGTATCTTTATTATCCGCCATATTCTTCCTTACATACTTCTTTAGAGTTAAGAATCGTTTTGGCAAAGCTTCAATCATTTTCATTTATACATACATGGCTTTCTTAACTGGACCAAGTATTGTTTCTTATGTGAACTATACCAAGAATTTAATTACTCAACCATCAAGCGGTCACGAATACGTAAATAATGAAGCTTTGGCAGACGCTCTTTCGGGCATCGAAGTAGAAAAATCGATTCTGGTAACCAATGACCTTAGGTATCCTGCGAACAATTATTTAAGAAAAACGAGGCAACTTCAATTTCCATCGATATTCGGACATCAGAATTACGGGGTCAACATGGACTTTAAAAACGATGAGAACTTCGATTATACAAGTAGAGAATTAGAATTAAAACTATTCTCAGAATTAATTTGGAACAAGAGGAAAATAGCAGAGTTGGTTCAACAAAATAGAATAACCCATTTAATTATCCACAAAAAGTACCCTCATGCTGATTCTATCCCACTAGCGGTGACCTATGATAATGACACGTATCGAGTATACAAATTCACCTACCAGAATGTCAAAGACAATTAACGTAAGCCTCGTCCAGTGGATTCAGCCAAGAAAGCCCACTCAGGATGACAATGTGGGACACTATAACGGTTCATTCCACAGGAATGTGCTGGAAGTATACATCCTCGCCAGTCTTGATGAGGTACGATTTCAGACGGCCATCTGGCTGGAGGGTTACAACAACAGACCGCATGACAGCCTCGGTGGGCCAAAATCGTACATTAACGTCCGTCAGACCCTTTTGGGTGAGCATCCGCAAAGAGGTCTAGCAACCAAGTGTATATCCTCTACTTTTAACTTGTCTTGATTAGGGGCCCCTTACAATCCACAGATTCCATATGAAGCATGAAAGAACTATTGATTGCCAACCTTTGGTGATTAGAAACAATAAACATTCGATTGAAGCACCATCTACAACGTACACGGTTCTTGAAAGGCGTCAACGGGTTATTAGAAACGTATTTGTAACCCATGAAGGGCTTTGTTTGAAAAATATGCTCTTAGTGAAAAACTCGCACTTTAATTTGACAGGGAAGTTGGACAAAGTTTTTTACGTGCCTTTGTGGAGATTGGCAACGGAACAATATCTAGTAAGTAAATATGGCAAAAGCCTCACAGTCACAATGCTTGACGAAGGGACGTATTTGCTGGTTCACACTAAGTGGTTTGGCTACTTTTTCTGGCTAACCGATGTAATACCTAAGCTCATCCTCACCATGTCATCTCATAGTAGTGTTAGGTTGATATATCCCGTAAGCTGGGATCAGATCCCTTATGTACAAGATACTCTGAAGTTATTCCCTAACCTTGAACATGAACAAATCCCAAGTGGTGTTCATATGCAAATTAAACAGCTTTTGCTTCCCGACACCAGAAAATGGTCAAATGCAATAGACCCTCAGGAAATCAAATTGATTCGGTCTTTTTTCTTCGATAAACTCAATTCATACAAGACTGAATCTACGATTAGTAATGACAAGATTTTTATCAGCAGAAAAAAGGCGAAAAGAAGAAGAATTATTAATGAAAACGAAGTGGAGCGAGCATTACAAGAGCTTGATTTCAAATGCATTACAATGGAAGAGTTGAGTTTATTTGAACAGATTGAAATAATGCGAAACGCAAAATTTGTAATCGGTGTTCATGGAGCTGGTTTGGCCAATTGCATTTTTATGCAAAAGCGCGGAAGGCTTATTGAAATCTCACCAGAGATCGAAGACACCCAAAACCTTAGAATTCCGTTTTGGCGTATTGCAAATGCCGTTAAGGTCAAACATCAATTGTTGGTCTGTCAAGATGAAGAGTCTAGTGTAGAATCAAATTATGATTCAAATTTACTTGTTGACATCTTCGCTTTAAAAGATCTTATTGAAAATGGTTAAGGTCGTCTTCTTCTCCATAATCATCCCTACATACAACCGCGCGCACATGATCGCGGAAACAGTCCGTTCAGTTCAAGACCAGACATTTACAGACTGGGAATGTATAGTGGTTGATGATGGTTCTACTGACAACACAAAAGAAGTCATAGCTCAAATTGCTGAGGAAGATCCACGAGTAAAATACGTTCATCAGAAAAACGCTGAAAGAAGCGTTGCTCGGAATAATGGCATTGCCCATGCGACTGGTCAATACATCTGTTTTCTAGACAGCGATGACCAATATTGCCAAGAATACTTGGAAACACTTTATAGGTTCATTCAATCCAAAGAAATCCCAATTGGACTCATAGTCACAGATTATTGGATCTTGACAGAAGCAGGAGAAGAACCGGCAAATACTCCCCTACCTACTCAGCCTGCAGCAGAGTGGATTTTTGACTACCCAATTACTCCTTCAAGAGCATGTGCACATACTTCAATACTCAAACAATTCAAATTTAGAGAAGATATTATTCAAGTTGAAGATTCAGTTTTATGGGTTAGTATCAGCACAAAATTTCCTGTGTTATTTCTACCAAAACCCCTTATAAGATACAGATTGCATGGGGGGAATTCTGTAAACAGACTTAACAGGTCTGTTTTCCATCGCTACAATGGCTTGAAAAAATTCTTCCCATCAAACCTTAGTAGAGAACTCAGTAAAAGAAAGAAAAATGAACTGCTGAGCGATTGCCTTTGGAGAATTGCTGAGTACTACGGACTTAACAATAGTTATTTCAAGTCCATTCTATTCTCATTGCAGTCCTTACTCACTTGTCCAATACATAAACACACTAAGGCAAAGCTATTTCTAATATGGCAAAACATTCAGTGTCTAATTGGAATGCGCACATCTATTGATGTTTAATAATCGGTAGTATGATTCGAATTCTACATGTTATACCATCACTGATAAAAGGAGGTGCCGAAAGGTTGGCATTGGATATCCTACGCGCGTCTGGACAAATTCCGAGTGTGGAGGTAAAGCTTGTTTACTTCAAAAATATTAACGAGTACGCGGAAGAATACAAAGGCCTCAATGTTCAATTGATAAATGCGTGGGTACGCCCCTCAGTTTTAAGAACCTGGGATGTAAATCTAAACGAATGGGAATCCCTACTTTGTGAATTCAAGCCCGATGTTATTCATTCTCATCTATTTGAAGCTGACTTGCTTGCCAGGTACAATTTGCATCGGAACATCAAATACTTCTCTCATTGTCATGACAATATGAATCAACTCAGATCACTTCGCCATGATCGAAAATTCAGCAAAAAACGTCTGACCGACTTATACGAGAGACGCTTTCTTATGAGACAATATGAAAAATGCGAAAACACCTTTATTTCGGTAAGCCCTAGCACAACACTATACTTCAAGGAAAACCTCTCGGCTAAATTGACATCAAGAATTATGGAGTTTCCCAATGCAATAGATGTAAACAGATTCTCCGTACAAAAATCTAAGCCACCTGTAAATGATGATCCAATTAGAATTCTGAATGTTGGATCTTTTATACCAGTGAAGAATCAAGCTCTCCTAGTTAAGATTGCAACTCTGTTAGAAGAGAAGGGCATTAACTTCCAAATACGATTCGCTGGAGAGGGACCAGAATTGAACAAAGTACAAAAATCGGTAACAAACCTTGGGCTAACAGACAAAATTGTCTTTTTAGGTAATGTTCAAAATATTCAAGAAGAAATGTGGCGCTCACACATTTGTGTCCATACATCGGTCTCGGAGTCATTTGGGCTGATTCTGGTTGAAGCAATGGCAGCTGGACTTCCAATTATTGCGTTAGATGGAATAGGCAATAGAGACCTAATTGTTGATGGCGAAAATGGTTTTTTCATCAAAACACAGAATCCAAAAGAGTTTGCTGAAAGAATAATAAAACTAAAGGATGACCAAAACCAATGGCTAAAATTCAGCAATTCGGGCATCGAGTTCTCTAAAAAATTCGACATTCGGAATTACGTTCAGCAATTGCTAGAAATCTACCAAGACCAATCGAACCGTTCGAATGAGTGAATCTCATCTAGCCGTCTTATTGAAAGATTACCCATTCGTAAAAGGAGAAACCTACTTTCATCGGGAACTATCGACACTTGCAAAAAGGTTCGACAAAGTTCTTCTGTTTGTAAATCACAAGCCAGTTACAGACTGTAGCCGAGCATTCGAAGTACCAGTCAATGTTGCAGTATTCAATATCGCACTTGAAAACACTGAGCCACAGTACTCAGACCTGCTTTCTACTAACACCGTTACTGAATTACTACCTGACCTGTTCAATGCTTTGCAAAGAATGCGGGCCATTCATTATTACCAGAGAGAATCAGGTGCCATTCAAATGAAAATCCTGAGCCAATTGAGAGGGTTAGACCTTGAGCCAAGGTCTTTGAGATGGTACAGCTACTGGTCGGATGAATTAGCATTTGTGCTGGCCAAAATGAAGGCACAGGGAATAATAAATAATGCCGTCTCGAGAACTCACAACCATGATATTTACGAAGACAGGCATCCAGCCAACTACCTGCCATATAGAAACTTCATTTTCCAGAACTTGGATGGAATCTTATGCATATCTGAACACGGTAGTTCCTACTTGAGTGAACACTACCATAAACATGCCCGCAAATTTCACTGCGAACGGTTAGGAGTTGAAAAGCAAAACGTTATCGATAAAAATCTTGAATCAGAATCAATCCAACTGGTTTCTCTCTCTGGAATTGTCCCTGTCAAGCAAATAGAATTCATAATTCGTACGTTGGCAGAATGGGACGGGAAAAAAATCGAATGGCATCACATCGGATCAGCAAAAGACCAAGCATATGGTTTAATTATAGAACAGATGGCAGAAGAGATTTTGAAGCCTAAAAACAACGTCAGCCATAAATTCCACGGTTTCATCAAGCCAGAGCATGTTATTGCAAAACTTGAAGAATTAAACCCCCATTTTTTGATCAATGCCAGCACCTTCGAAGGAATCCCTGTGTCCATGATGGAAGCGTGTTCCTTGGGTATTCCTATTATTGGCCCAGATGTATGCGGGGTTCCAGAAATAATTGAGCATCGGAAGAACGGATATCTTTTCAGTCCTACAAGTCCTGAACAGTTGTTGAGCATCTTCCATGAAATTGAAAATCTTGAAGAAAGTGAGTACCAAGACCTACGGGTAAATGCACTCAACATGCAACGGCAACGATTCAATGCAGCCACGAATTACAACCATTTGGCAGCTATCCTGAAAGGAGAAACCAAACTAGGATAATGTGCGGAATAGCAGGATATTACAGTGCTTCGAATGCTGCCGATCCGCAATTCGTAGAACGAATGACAGATGCATTGGCCCACCGCGGCCCTGACGCATCCGGCATTTTCATTCACAACGGATTTGGTATCGGACATAGACGACTGAGTATAATTGACCTGAGCCATTCTGCCGACCAGCCAATGCACTCTAAGTGCGGTAGGTACTGTATTGTTTACAATGGAGAGGTTTACAACTTCAGGGAGATTGCAGCGGAGCTCGACAACCCCATGTCCACAACGGGCGATACGGAAGTCATACTGGAGGCATTTGCGAAATGGGGAACGCAAATGGTGACGAAACTCAATGGAATGTTCTCAATTGCCATTCTAGACAAGATGTTGAACAAACTCTACATTTTTCGAGACAGAATGGGCATAAAACCGTTGTTCATCTATAATAGTAACGGATTGTTCGGGTTTGCATCTGAACTAAAAGCATTTAAGACAAACCAGCAATTCAAACTCTCCATTAACCGGTCGGCCATCTACTCCTTCCTTAATCTTGGCTATATTCCTGAACCTGCAAGCATCTATAACGAGATTGCCAAATTTCCCAGTGGACACTATGGGATATTTGATGGCCGACAATTTCAGACCGAGCCGTACTGGAACTTGGATGGACATCTGAATTCTGAGGTTGTTTCCGATGAAATCGAAGCTAAAAACAATCTTCGAACACTTCTTGAGGACTCTGTTTCCAAACGATTGATGAGTGATGTGCCATTCGGAACATTTCTCAGTGGAGGAATCGACTCGAGCATAGTAACGGCCTTTGCGCAAAAAACCTCAATGGAGAGGATCAAAACCTTCTCAATCGGTTTCAAAGAATCAAGCCACGATGAATCGGAGTTTGCCAAGCAGGTGGCAGGTTATTTAGGCACTGTGCATCACCAATACACGGTAACAGAAAAGGATGCATTGGATCTTATTCCGACAGTACTTAGACTTTTTGACGAACCTTTTGCAGATTCATCTGCGCTGCCCACCATGTTGGTTTCCCGACTTGCCAGAGAGAACGTGACAATGACCTTGTCTGGAGACGGGGGCGATGAACTCTTTCACGGATATGGTTCTTACAAATGGGCAGAGCGTTTAAACAGGCCATTCTGGAAAATGGGTCATAATTTGGTCGGTGCAGCATTTGCTTTTGGCACAAGCAAATACCAGCGCATAAGCAAACTATTGTCTTACGATAGACTTACACCAAATCATATCTTCTCACAAGAGCAGTACTTCTTTTCTGAAAACGAGATTGGCCAATTGTTGAATCCATCAGAAGTCGGATCATTGAAACTGAAAGAACAGCCAACAGTGCTTGGTCGAAATTTCACCCCAGCAGAACAACAGGCATTGTTTGATCTCAAATACTATCTTAAAGACGATCTTCTTACCAAAGTTGATAGAGCTACTATGCTTTATTCATTGGAAACTCGAGTTCCAATTCTGGATCATCGTATCGTGGAATTTTCGATGAATATTTCGCCAAGCTTGAAAGTGAAAAACGGAATTCAGAAATACATTCTGAAGGAACTTTTGTACGAAATGGTTCCAAAGGAATTGTTCGATAGACCAAAATGGGGGTTCAGCATTCCGCTTAACAAGTGGCTACTTGGTCCGCTGGGTGCTTTGATAGACACCTACCTATCGGAAGGTGTTGTGCGTAAATCGGGATTCGTCAGCTGGTCTCATACAGAAACGATGATCAAGCAGTTCCGCGCTGGGAAAAACTACCTATATAACCGTCTTTGGCTTCTGATCGTGCTACACTATTGGCATCTGGAAGTGCATCAGAAGTACTCGAATGATCAGTAATTTGAGAAGAGGCCACATTCCCTTCTCCAAAATCATCAAGATAAAGGGTTCTACTTCCTCCTGATTTCTGATAACGGGTAATGTACAGGCTACCGAGAAAGAAAGGAATGGCAGGAATTCTATACCTGACCAAACTTCCGAAGTTGGAGGTGGTCAGACCAACTGCAAAAGCGAAGAACACAGAAAATATAACCGAAAACAACGAGAGGGGCTCTGAAAGCACGTATCTAACATATCCAAATGGCCCAATTCTAACCATGTTAAAAAGAAAGAAAAGCATCAAGAATGTATTTTCAATGGCAGAAATAAGCATGACCACGTTATTTACATCCAACAGAGTCGGCCTGAACAACCCAGCAAAAATTGCGACTGGAGCCTTCGAAAGTATTCCTGGAATGGTTGGCTCAAAAGAACCAATATCAAACGAATTACCCTCATATGCAGCTCTTTTCAAATCCTCTTGGGTAACTACCGCCTTTTCCAAAGTAGCATCTAGGTCGCCATAGGCTCCAAGAGAACCTGAAGTTTGCGCGAACAGAAAACTGCCCCCAACCAGACCGACCATGATGAATATCGGGGCTGCAAGTATTCTCATTACCGGATTGCCGATCTGACTTATTCTTCCGAAAACGACCCATATCAATACTCCGGGCATCAATGCAACAAATATGTATGGCTTAATAGAAATGATAATGCTTGCTGCAATAACCACATAAACCACGTTTTTGATAACTCCACCTTGCTTTGATAGAAGAATGTTATAAACGCCATAAGTAAGCCAACCTACAGCGGCAAGTGTCCATGTATCCTTCAAAATTCCAGATCCCCAGAACAGAAGCGAAGGAATAAACAGAATGGCTATTGCAAATTCCTTCATTAACTGAGGGTATTCTCTGCAAAAAACCAAGTATAACCTCCAAACCCCAGTGTAGGATATTGCTGCCATGAGGACAGAACAAGCAAAAAAACTGTTTATGGTAAGCAGATGCGGAATAGCGGTTAGCCGACTAACCGTGTAAGCCTGTAAGTCTCTCGGAAAAAACAAAGGCATACCAGTTATTTTTCTATCGAAACAGAAATACAAGCTGGAGGTATCGTCACCCATCAGGAGTTTGAATCCACAAGAAAAATCATGAAAAATGAGGTTAACAAGCCTCCCAGCATCTACCCAATAGTTCAGTGTATCACCTCCACCATAGTAGAATACGTAAATAATCCCCAATCCTATAGCGCCTATTATTTTCGCTATCATGCCTTTGACATAATATGCGTATGCAGCATTCTCTGATATGTGTTTTTCCTGAGTCTTTCTGGTAACCAAAAGAATAATTCCAATGATTACTGGAGTTACAATGAAGTCCCAAGGAGTAATGTACTGCATTTGCTGCCGCTAGCGTGTAAACTGCACGAATGTACTGAAGGTGTTTGGAGATAGGCTAATTTCGCTCCGATGAATGTGCTCTATCTTAGTTATGATGGTTTGACCGATGGCCTTGGGCGTTCGCAGGTTCTTCCTTACATATTTGGACTAAAACAATTTGGACACCGATTCACCATTGTGAGCTTTGAGAAGCAAATTCCTTTCGAACGAGAAGGGGCCAATATTCAGAAGTTATTGGACAATATGGGAATCCGTTGGATTCCTCTGAAATACACCAGCTCGCCACCAGTACTTTCTACCGTTTATGATGTTTATCAATTACGGAAAACGGTAGAGCAGTTTCACTCTGAAAAGCCCTTCGACATTATTCACTGCCGTAGTTACATTACCTCGTTGGTCGGGTTGGCTATGAAACGGAAACATGGCGTGAAATTCATTTTCGACATGCGCGCTTTTTATGCAGACGAGCGGGTTGATGGCAAACTTTGGAATCTGAAAAACCCTGTTTTCAAAGCGGTCTACAATTACTTCAAGAAGAAAGAGATCGAATTCCTATCCGAAGCTGACCATAGTGTGTCTCTTACGTCAAAAGGAAAAGACATTATTCATGGCTGGAAGAAGATTCGGAATCAGCCTGTGAATATTGAAGTAATCCCTTGCTGTGCGGACCTTGACCATTTTCATCCGTCACAAATTGACAAGTCACTTCAATCCGATCTTAAAACGCGATTTGGGTTAAACGAAGATGACTTCGTGATCACTTATCTGGGTTCAATCGGAACATGGTATCTGTTGGATGAAATGCTCGATTTCTTCAAAGTTCTGCTGGAAAAACGGCCGAAAGCGAAGTTCCTGTTCATCACAACCGACAAGCCGGAAACCATTCTGAATCCCTCCAAGAAAAAAGGAATCTCAGCCGATCGGATCATCATTTCACCAGCAAAGCGTGAGGAAGTTCCAACATTTTTGAGTTTGGCAAATGCGGCCATATTTTTCATTCAACCTGTATTCTCCAAATCGGGTTCATCACCCACAAAACATGGCGAAATGCTGGGAATGGGACTACCTGTAATTGCCAATTCAGGAGTTGGAGATGTGGATTCCATTATTGAAGACACCAGCAGTGGAATTCTAGTGAAAGAATTCACCACCGAAGCCTACGAAAAAGCGGTTGAACAGATTGATGACCTGCTGAAAATTCCAACGGAAACATTACAAGCCGCAGCTCAGAAATACTATTCGCTTGACGAAGGTGTTAAGAAATACGATGCCGTCTACAGGTCGTTGTAAGGGCAGCCCCTCTGCCTTCGGCATCTCCCCAAAGGGGAGAACCACGCAGACACTCCCCTTTGGGGAGTTAGAGGGGCTTAATGATGATACTTCTCGTTCCTGAGAATAGTGAATGCGCGATAAAGCTGTTCGGTGAAGAAAAGTCGAACCATCTGATGCGTCAAAGTCATCTTTGAAAGTCCAAGTTTGAAATCAGCTCGTTGGTAGACATCATCGGAAAAACCGAACGCACCACCCACCAAAAACACAATCCGCTTGTGGCCGCCATTCAGCCATTTCTGCAGCTTTTCTGAGAATGCTACCGAACCGAACTCCGTACCGCGTTCATCCAACAGAACTAGAAAATCCTGATTGCTCAGATTCTCTAAGATCAATTTTCCTTCGGCAACTTTCAGTTCGTCCTGACCGAGTTTTTTGAACTGCTTTGGAGTTTTCAGCACCTCCACCTCAAACGAACAGTAGTGCTTCAAGCGGCCAACGTAACGGTCAATCGCTCCTTTCAGCTCCGCATCATCGGTTTCTCCAACAAGAAAAAGGCACAACTTCATGGCATTCCCTTTGGTGTTGGTCAAAGTATAGATTTATTTTGTGGTGCAACAATTGGCGTGGCGCGATTCTTGCCAATTGACAACCGAAGCAACTATGAAAAAAATAACATCCATATTCCTTTCCTTGTGTTTTGCGTTGTCGGTAGGCTTTGCGCAGAACGCCAACGAAACCATCAGCTCAGCCATCAAGTTGGGCAACTACAAAGAGCTTTCTAAGTTTTTCGACTCCAAGGTGGAACTGACCATCTCTGGAAAAGAGGACAGTTACAGCAAAGCGCAAGCTGAGTTGATCATCAAAGATTTCTTTGCCAAAGACAAGGTTTCGAACTACCAAGTGATTCACCGAGGGAAATCGCCCGATGGCGCGCAGTACGCCATTGGCACGCTGACCACCTCAAAAGGCTCTTACCGAACGTATGTTCTTACGAAGGAAGTTGGTGGCAATCTGCGCATTCAGCAGTTCAGAATTGAGCCGAGCGAGTAACAGCCAATGACAATTGATCAAATCATTGATGAGGCGCTTCGCGAGGATATTGGCGATGGCGATCATACGGCCGATGCCTGCATTCCTGCCGAAGCAAAAGGGAAGGCAAAGCTCTTAGTGAAGGAAGATGGTGTGATTGCTGGCGTGGAACTGGCGCAACGCATCTTTTCACGTTTCGACCCAGAACTGAAAGTCGAAGTTTTCATTCAAGATGGCTCTGAAATTAAGGTTGGAGATATTGTCCTGACTGTTGAAGGCTCCTCTCGTTCCATTTTGAAAACCGAACGGCTGGTTCTGAATTTCATGCAGCGCATGAGTGGAATCGCATCCAAAACTGCCAACCTCAACAAACTTATCGAAGGTACCTACGCCAAGTTGCTTGATACACGCAAGACCACTCCCCTACTTCGCGAGATTGAAAAGTGGGCAGTGAAAATCGGTGGTGGTGTCAATCACCGTTTCGGGCTCTACGACATGGTGATGATCAAGGACAATCACATTGACATGGCAGGCGGCATTCCGCAAGCGATTGAACGTGTTCATCAGCATTTGAAATCAATCGGCAAAGACCTGAAAATTGAAATCGAAGTGCGTGATTTTGATGAACTGAATCAAGCACTTGCTGCGGGTGGTTTCCATCGCATTATGCTCGATAATTTCCATCCTGATGATGAGAAAAAAGCAGTTGAGTTGATTGCTGGTAAATACGAAACTGAATCATCAGGCGGCATCACGGAAACGACCATTCGAGCGCACGCTTTGGCGGGAGTTGATTACATTTCGGTTGGTGCGCTGACGCATCACATCAAAAGTCTCGATCTTAGCCTGAAAGCGGTCTGACATGGTGAGAAAACTCATTGTCAAATTCCTTCAACTTCCGATCATTCGGAACATCATCCGCCTTTCTAAAGAGGTTCGGATTCCAGGATTTGACGGTCTGCCGCTTTACGATGTAACCGCTTTCTTTGTGAAAGGATTGCAGAACGGCTGGCTTGGATTGCGCGCTTCTGCCGTGGCATTCAACTTCATTCTGGCCATTTTCCCCGCCATCATTTTCGTGTTCACGCTAATTGCTTACATCCCGATTGATGGATTCCAAGATCAACTACTGAGCCTGATGGAAGTACTGCTGCCAAGCAACGTTTTCGATAGTGTGAACGAGACGTTCGAAGACATCATCATGCGCCAGCGAACAGGACTTCTTTCCGTCACGGTAATTTCCGCGCTGTATTTCTCCACCAACGGCTTGCATGCGCTGATCGATAGTTTCAATACAACGTATCACACGATTGAAAGTCGTCCGTACTTGGTTCAGCGCGGCATTTCCATTCTACTCACGCTCATTTTGGTCATATTCACGTTGATAGCCATCGGACTCATCATTTTCGGCACACTGGGCATGGACTTCATTGCGCAAAAAGGTTGGATTGAAGACAACCTGCTACGGTTCTCATTGAATTTGGCGCGGTGGGTCATCATCCTTGGTTTGATGTTCTTCGCCATTTCAGTGCTGTATTTTCTTGGGCCAGCCAAGCAGACCAAGTGGCGTTTCTTCTCAGCGGGTTCTACATTGGCGACAGTTCTCGTGCTCGTCACCTCCATTGGCTTCAGCTATTTTGTAGAAAATTTCGGGCAGTACAACAAATTGTATGGCTCTATTGGAACGCTGGTGATCGTGATGCTTTGGACGTACTTCAACTCGATTGCTTTGCTGATCGGCTTCGAATTGAACGCTAGCATTGAAGACGCCAAACTCCGTGAACTGGAACTGAACAAACGTTCGCTCCACATTTCGCTGGAAGAGGAAATTGAAAAGGGAAGCAAATCATGAAGCGACAGTTGTTCTTTGTCTTCTTTTTGATTTCGGGTTCGGTTTTCGCCCAGTATAATCCGCTTTCTCCACCAAACACGTTCCGTGCAACAGACAATCCGCTGTACTGGCAGAACCGCGAACATGCTTCCGATTACTGGCAACAGGATGTGCATTACCGAATTGCGGCAAATGTTGATGAACAGACCGACATCATCTCGGCCAAAATGGAGTTGAGCTATTGGAACAATTCACCCGATACACTCTACGAAGTTTTCTTCCATTTGTACCAGAATGCGTTTCAGCCTGATTCTTACCACGACCTGCTAGATGGCGCACATGGCCGCAAGAATCGTTTCGGGAAGTATGAGGCAGAAGGAAAAGGCACCGAAGTGCTTTCGCTTAGACTTTGAACGGACAGGAAGTGAAGCAGGAATTGGACAACACCATTCTCCGTATCATTCCGAACCAACCGATTCTTCCGAATTCAAAAACTGAGTTTAAAGTCGAATTCAACACCTATTTCGACCAAGGTTCGATGGGTAGAAGGATGAAGAAATTCTCTTCTGGAGATTTCACGCATTTCGATGGCGTGCATTGGTATCCGCGTATTTCGGTCTACGACCCGAAATTCGGTTGGACCACAGACCAACATCTCGGACAGGAATTCTACGGAGATTTCGGAACGTTTGATGTGGCACTGACCTTTGCCAGTAATTATATCGTTGAAGCAACGGGTTTTCTGCTCAATCGAGAAGCCGTTCTTCCGAAAGAACTCCGAGCCAAACTCGACCTGAAAAACTTTGCCGACAAACCATGGGATGAACCTGCTTCAAAGATTATTCCTTACGATACAACCGAGCACAAAACATGGATTTTCCATGCAGAAAATGTGCATGATTTCGCCTTTACGGCCGACCCAACTTACCGAATCGGTGAAACGGAATGGAACGGCATCAAATGCATCGCGCTGGCGCAGGAAGGTCATGCTTCGGGTTGGCAGAATGCAGCGGAATACACGGCCAAAACCATCAAGTATTTCTCCGAAGGAATTGGCATGTACAACTACCACAAGATGATTGTGGCGGATGCGGAAGACGGCATGGAATATCCGATGCTGACGCTAGATGGCGATGAAGACCCATACTACCGCGGACTGTTGGTGCACGAGATCGGTCACAATTGGTTTTACGGTCAGGTTGGGAACAATGAAACATACCGCGCTGCGCTGGACGAAGGTTTCACGCAGTATCTGACGGTTTACGGCCTGCGGAAAATTGATGGCGACACGGTGGTTTCGGAAGAGCCTGAGGGTTGGTATCGCAAGCGATTTGAGAAGGAACGATTGGCCATTGATGATGAAATCTACAACGGTTTCATGCGGAGCGCCATCACCTATCGCGACCCGCAACTGAACACGCATTCCGACCAATTTGAGAACAGTTATTCCCACGGTTACGGCCACGTTTATTACAAAACGGCCGCCATGCTTTACAACTTGGAATACGTGCTGGGCGACACGCTTTTCAACCGCGCCATGCAGTTCTATTTCGATGAGTGGAAATTCCGCCATCCGTATTTCGATGACTTCCGAAACTCGATTATCCGCTACTCGAAAGTGGATCTGAACTGGTTTTTTGATCAATGGATGGAAACAACCAAGCACATCGATTATGGTGTGAAACGCATCCGAAAAACCGAGGAAGGTGCTTACAGCATTCGCTTCAAGCGAAAGGGTGATATGCAAATGCCGATCGATTTCACGGTCATCGACAAGAATGACAGCGTCCATCAATTCCATATTCCGAACACGTGGTTTGTGAAGGAAACGGCCGCAACCGTGCTACCCAAATGGACAGGTTTCGGTGACCTAAATCTGACTTACGAAGCTGAGGTAATCGTGCCTGAAGGAATCAAACAGGTGATTATTGATCCGACCACGCGGCTGGCTGATGTGAATATGCTCGACAACACGAGCTACACGCCACTGAGCATTGAGTTCGACCATCAGGTTTACAACACTCCCGATTGGCGGAAGTACGAGCTATTTGCTCGGCCAGACATCTGGTACAACGGTTTTGATGGGATGAAATTCGGGCTGCACGTTCATGGCGGGCATTTCAACACCAACCATGTTTTCAACGCGTACGTTTGGGCCAACTCAGGTTTCCTTCAGTGGGATGTTCCAGATAATGTGGAGAACGACCAGTTCATGCCTGTGAACTTCCTATTCGATTATCGTACTTCACTGGCCAAATATTGGAAGAACAGTCAGGTGGAAGTTTCGGGTCGCGTGCTGGACGGGCTTTACAATGGGGAAGTCGGATTTCAGAAGAAAACGAAGTCAGAAAAGACCACGTTCCGTTTGTATTTCCGAGCGCTTTACAGACACGAAGACCGCGACATTGCTTACCTGCTGAACCGCAACACGTGGAATACTGGGATGATGAACAACTCGTTCAACCTCGACATCAAGCACATTTACCGTTATCAGTCTGGAAATGGCGAACTGAACATCGGGCTGAGAAGCAGTTCGTTGGGTAGCGATTACGATTACCACCAACTGAAACTGGAAGCTAAGAACACAACCAGATTGTGGCGATTGATTCTGAAAACCCGTGCGTTTGCACAACTCGGAACAGGAAGCAACTGGGCGCCTGAATCGCAATTGTATTTGGGCGGAGCCAACCCCGAGGAAATGATGTACAACAAGTACATGCGTAGTTCGGGTATTTTCCCGTCAGATTGGGCAACTTTCCGAGAAACCAGCAACCATTTGCAATATGGTGGTGGATTGAACCTTCGCGGTTACGTGGGTTATCTGGCACCAGAACAGGTGGAAGATGGGGTTGTGTTAGCTTTCGCTGGAAACAGCGGTGCCTCCATCAATGCTGAGTTGGAATTTGACGAGATCTTCGGGCTTCGTCCGTGGTGGACGCGTAATTGGTTGGATATTGACCTTTACCTCTTCGGAGATCTCGGATTCATCAGTACC
>JACJZQ010000019.1 GCA_020635495.1 Flavobacteriales bacterium
ACCCGGCCAAGCGTCAGGCCATAACAAACCCAACGAAGACCATCGCTTCAATCAAGCGTTTCATGGGTTCTAGTTTTGACGAGGTTGCCAAAGAGGTGGACCGAGTTCCCTATAAAGTGGTAAAAGGTACCAACAACACGCCAAGAGTTAAGATTGACGATAGAGAGTACACTCCTCAGGAAATCTCTGCAATGGTTCTTCAGAAAATGAAGAAAACCGCTGAAGATTACTTGGGAACAGAAGTGAGCGAAGCCGTGATCACGGTTCCGGCATACTTCAACGACTCTCAGCGTCAGGCCACCAAAGAAGCTGGCGAAATCGCTGGTCTTAAGGTGAAAAGAATCATCAACGAGCCAACCGCTGCTGCTTTGGCTTACGGATTGGATAAGAAGACAGAAGATTCAACCATCGCGGTTTTTGACCTTGGTGGAGGAACATTCGATATCTCAATACTTGAATTGGGAGATGGCGTTTTCGAAGTAAAATCAACTAACGGAGACACACACTTGGGTGGAGATGACTTCGATGAAGTGATCATCGATTGGTTAGCTGCGGAATTCAAGAAAGATGAAGGTTTGGATCTGAAGAAAGACCCAATGGCACTCCAGCGATTGAAAGAGGCTGCTGAGAAGGCGAAAATTGAACTTTCGAGTTCAACTTCTACAGAGATCAATCTGCCTTACATCATGCCGGTAGATGGAATTCCAAAGCACTTGGTTAGAACGCTTTCAAGAGCTCAGTTTGAGCAATTGGCAGACAAACTTATCCAAGCAACGTTGAAGCCATGTAAGCAGGCAATGAAAGATGCAGGTCTTTCTAAGTCAGACATCAACGAAGTGATTCTGGTAGGTGGTTCAACACGAATTCCAGCCATTCAGAAAGTTGTTGAAGATTTCTTCGGAAAAACTCCTTCAAAAGGAGTAAACCCAGATGAGGTTGTTGCAGTAGGTGCTGCGATCCAAGGAGGTGTTCTTACAGGTGAAGTGAAGGATGTGCTTCTTCTTGATGTAACACCACTTTCCCTTGGAATTGAGACAATGGGAGGCGTGTTTACCAAGCTGATCGAGGCCAACACAACCATTCCAACCAAAAAGTCGGAGACATTCTCCACGGCTGCTGACAACCAACCTTCGGTTGAGTTGCACGTGTTGCAGGGAGAGCGTCCGATGGCAGCTCACAACAGAACAATCGGTAAGTTCCACTTGAATGATATTCCACCAGCACCACGAGGCGTTCCTCAAATTGAGGTGACTTTCGATATCGATGCCAACGGAATCATCAATGTGTCAGCTACCGATAAGGCAACTGGTAAATCTCAAAACATCAGAATTGAAGCATCATCAGGACTTACTGATGCAGAAATTGAGAAGATGAAGCAAGAGGCTGAGGCAAATGCAGATGCCGATGCCAAAGCTAAAGAGCAGGCAGATAAGATCAACTCTGCCGATCAGATGATTTTCCAAACGGAGAAGCAACTGAAGGAATTCGGAGATAAGCTTCCTGCTGATAAGAAAGGTCCGATTGAATCTGCTTTGGCCGATCTGAAGAAAGCACATGAAGCCAAAGATGTAGCTGCAATTGATACTTCTCTGGAAGCATTGAACACTGCATGGCAAGCAGCTTCTCAAGAAATGTATCAGGCAACTCAAGAGGCGCAGGGTGGTGCTCAGCCGGGTGCTAACGCTGGTTCATCTGCAGGAAATGATGAAGTTACAGATGTGGATTTTGAGGAAGTAAGCGAAGAGGAGAGTAAATAATCCAGATGCTGTTTTAGAAAAGGCCGTTCAGAGATGGACGGCCTTTTTTAGTTTGGAACACTTTTGAATACGCTTCGGTCAATTCCAAATCGCTGAATCCACTTGCGATTTGACTCGCGATTCTTGATGAGTACCAAACAAGCCTGATCTACAAAAATCGGAACCCATTCCGGGTCTTGTGTTCTTCTTATCAGAAATGGCTGCGCCCAAGGCGTGTTGTCATGTCTGAAAAAGCAGATGACGTTGAATCCGTATTTCTCGCTTAATTCTTCCCATAATGTATCATCCTTCTGCATGGGTTTGTAAATGGAGTCGAAAAATGCCACGGAGTAAGCTTCAGGGCGGTTATCAACAAACAGCTTTTCTCTATCGTGAAGGTGATAGATCAGGTAGCCGCCAACATCATAGTTGTTGAAGATGGGGCCAGGAATTTCCTGTTTTCGCAAAAACTCGCCAGTCAGGTTGATGTTCTCAATCAGTCCGATTGCCTCATAACCTTTTCGGGCAGATGCGTACGTTTTTGGCAATGCCAAGAAAAGAACTGAGAAAACGATGCCAACAATTGGCAGGAAATTGATGACCGATTGCCGCGTACTGAAATTCAGATTCTCTATTCGATTGCTGATAAATGAAGAGGCAAATGGAATAAAGAACAGCGCAAAAAGTGGAATGCCGCGGACTGCCATCATAGACAGTAGACCAAAAGCCAATACTAGCAGTATTTCCTTCAATTGAAATTTCCACACGCCAGATCTGATTTGAAGCCCTATCAGCACCAATGCCAAAATTCCAAATAGTTCAAAGTGGTACAGTTGCGCATCTCCAAAGCGCTTGTGCATAAACCAGATAGGTTGATTTTCGGCAACCATGTAACCATACTCGTTGAAGATTGTGAGTGGGGCCAGCAGACCCTTTACGTGATGAGGGTTGACCAAACTGATGGCTGTAAGTGCTACGACCAGCAAGCCGTAAGTCTTGATCTTATCTGTTTTGTTTATGAGGGCATCAACCAGAAATACGCCCGTTATGGCAATTCCGAGGAAAAAGAGAATGTGCAGATTCACCCAAATGAGTTGGAGTAGGAGTAGTGCACCGATCAATAAGAATGACTTCCCTTCCGTAGCCGAAATCTTTTTCAGTATCAGATAGAACAGACCTGCTAGTAGGTAGGAAAATCCTTCTGGACGAATCTCTACACGGTACGATATCATCTGAACAACGCTCAGCGTAACCAGTATCGGAATTACCCAACGGTCTCCGTTTTTTGATGCCGTGACAATGGCCGCCAGAGCACCTAGAACCAACATCATATACAAAATGGAAAGCCCGTCAAACCCTGCCAATCCATGAACAAAATAGAAGGTTACGCCCGTTAGCCAGTGATGATTTGTGAATGAGTGATCGGGTTCTGTATAGGAATAGAAGTTCCTGTACAGGACGTCAGTAATCCCATTCACCAGAAGTTCGCCATTAACGATATGCCTGCCAAGGTCTGCAGTGGTAAGATTTATCGGCTTGGCCAAAAAGAAGACCGAATAGATGGCAGCACTCAGAATGAGCGCCAGAATGAGCCATTTATTCTGCTGTTGCTTTGCCATGAGTTAAACATAAAAAAGAAAACCCTGCACCAAATGGATACAGGGTTTCTTCTTTTGTAATCAGAAGATTTATCCGTTCATGGAAATGAGGAATTCTTCGTTGCTCTGTGTTCTTTCGATACGGTCGCGAAGGAATTCCATGGCTTCCACAGGCGTCATGTCTGCCAAATGGTTTCGCAGGATCCAGATACGTTGTAGCTGTTCTTTGTCCACCAATAGATCGTCTCTTCGTGTACTTGAAGCAACAATATCGATAGCAGGGAAGATTCGCTTGTTCGAAATCTTTCTATCAAGCTGAAGTTCCATGTTACCTGTTCCTTTAAACTCCTCAAAGATCACTTCATCCATCTTAGAACCGGTCTCGGTCAAAGCTGTTGCAAGAATGGTCAACGAACCGCCTTTCTCGATCTTTCTTGCCGCTCCGAAGAATCGTTTCGGTTTGTGAAGCGCGTTAGCGTCTACACCACCACTCAATATCTTTCCAGACGCTGGCTGAACCGTATTGTATGCTCTTGCCAAACGGGTAATACTGTCTAGCAGAATCACTACATCGTGCCCGCATTCAACCAGTCTTTTCGCTTTTTCCAAAACGATATTGGCGATTTTTACGTGTTTGTCTGCTGGCTCATCAAACGTTGATGCGATCACTTCTGCATTCACACTTCTGGCCATATCGGTAACCTCTTCAGGACGTTCATCAATCAGAAGTATGATCATGTAAACCTCCGGATGATTGGCCGCAATAGCATTTGCCACTTCCTTCAACAGAACGGTTTTACCTGTTTTCGGCTGCGCAACGATCAATCCACGCTGACCTTTACCAATAGGGGCAAAAAGGTCCATGATCCGAGGTGACATTCCGGCTTTGGCCGATGGCGCAATATTGAATTTCTCCTCAGGGAATAGGGGAGTAAGGTGTTCGAAAGAAACCCTGTCTCGCACATAACCTGGGTCACGACCGTTGATTCGGTCAACATTGATAAGCGGGAAATACTTCTCTCCTGGTTTTGGCGGCCGAACTTCACCTCTAACCGTGTCGCCCGTTTTCAGGCCAAACAGTTTGATCTGCGATTGCGAAACGTAAACATCATCTGGAGATGACAGGTAGTTGTAGTCAGACGACCGTAAGAAACCATACCCATCGGGCATGATTTCCAGCACACCTTCAGAAATTACGGCTCCATCAAAATTGTAGAACGCATCCTGTTTCTGGTTCTGATTCTGATTTTGGTCATTTCTATCTGAACGCTCTCCGTTATCGCTGTTTCTGTTGTTTCTCTGAGCACGCTCGCGCTGGTTTCTTGGACCACGTTCCGGTTTCGGATTTTCTTCGTTGTTGGCATCAGGCTTTGCCTCAGCTTTTTGCTCGCTTTCCGCCCTTGGTTTTGGTTTTGGTTCGGAGTTATTCTCCTCCGCAAAAAGATCAGGTGTGGAACCGTCTCCATCTGATTTGGCTACCCGAGCTCGTTTCCGTTTTGGTTTCTGCTCATCCTCAGATTTCTCCTCGCTTGCCCCACTTTTAGACGTAATGACCTCTACCAGATCCGCCTTCCTCATTGTATCCACGTTATCAACATCCAGTTTGCTGGCTATGTTTCGCAGATCAGCAACTAGCATGTTGCTCAATTCTTCCTTTTTATACATGAATTAGTGTATGATTGTAAATGCTATCGTAAATCGACCAGATATGGTCTATCTCTTCTCTCTTGAATTGGAATGATTCTTTTCTATCGATTCAGAACGAACCGCGAAATGATTACATGGCAATTATACATATTTATTCGATCACACGCAGCCTTGTGAATAACTAATTGAACTTGAATTTATTCTTGAGCATCATATTGCTCTGAAGATTTTGGAGAATCATTTCCTTTGTTGCACCAAACCTAACCTCATGATTCAACGAATTCAGACCGTATATCTTGGCATCGTTGCCGTTCTTCTTATGCTTCCTATTGTGCTGGAATTCAGCCTTGCCACATTGGCCATAGAAGGAGGTATTTACAACCTTTCTCCAGTTACTGTTAGTTGGATGACTGGTGGAGCCACCGAAACAGTTTTCGGTTCGTATTCCATTGCAGTGGCTTTTGGACTGAGTCTTTTCCTGACCGTTTATGCTATATTTCAGTTCAAGAATCGCAAGTTTCAGATGCGGTTGATTCAGTTGGCCATGTTGCTGCAACCCATAATTGGCGCCATCGTTTTCATCTATGCTGATAAAATGGCCAAGCTTTCTGAAGATGCAACCGTTAGCTATAGTCCAGTTCTTGCTGTGCTGTTGCTTAACGTTTTGTTGTACTACCTCGCGTTGCGAGGAGTTAAAAAGGACGATGCACTAGTCCGATCGGCAGACAGACTTCGTTAACTGAACTGAAGCTCAAAAAGGGTGCGATAGTGCCCTTCGTTTTCCAGTAATTGTTGGTGCGATCCAATTTCCAGGATTTTCCCCTTTTCCATCACAAGAATCTGATCGGCATTCTGAATGGTTGCCAATCTGTGTGCAATTACAATGGATGTTCTACCGCGCATCAGCTTTTCCAATGCATTCTGAATAATGTTTTCACTTTCTGTGTCGATTGAGGAAGTAGCCTCATCCAACACAAGAACCGCAGGGTTGTGAACGTAAGCACGTATGAATGATATCAACTGCCGCTGTCCAACCGAGAGCATAGCTCCGCGCTCCATAACGTTGTAATCATACTGTCCAGGTAGTTCAGAAATGAACTCATGAGCACCGAATTCCTTTGCTGCATCCATTACCATTTCCTTGGTAATGGATTCATCTCCAAGTGCAATATTCTGGTAAATGGTGTCCGAAAACAGAAATACATCCTGAAGCACAACGGCAATGTTTTTCCTCAGCATCTCAATTGGAAGGTTTCTGATATTCCTTCCATCTATCAGAATTTCACCCTTTTCAAATTCGTAGAATCGGCTGAGCAGATTAATGATGCTGGTTTTTCCTGAACCCGTGGCACCCACCAAGGCCATGGACTGGCCTTTGGCTACGCTGAATGAAATATCCTTCAGCACATGGTCGCCTGCTTTGTAGGCAAACCACACATTCTTGAATTCAATATCTCCTTCCAATCTACCGATCTGTTCCGTACCTGAATCCTCAATGTGGTCGTTGGTGTCGAGAATACGAAATACCCGTTCAGAACTTACCATGCCCATTTGGAGGGTATTGAATTTATCTGCCAATTCTCGAATGGGGCGGAAAAGCATATGTATGTACAGAATGAAGGCAATGAGATGACCGACCGTAACCTCAGATTCGATCACTTCGTGCGATCCGTACCAGACGATGAGTCCGAGGGAAGTAGCTGAGAGAATCTCCACTACTGGAAGGAAAATGGAGTAGTACCAGACAGAACGGATGTGCGCATCTCGGTGCTGCGCGTTTATCTTCTCAAAACGCTCCATTTCACGTTCTTCCCGATTGAACATCTGCACAATGTGCATTCCTGTGATGTGTTCCTGCAGGAAAGCGTTCAGTCTTGAAACCTGTGTTCGTACATCCTGAAAAGAAGACCGAATGCCGTTTTTGAAAATATATGTGGCAACAAGGAGAATAGGAATGGTGGCCAATGAGATAAGTGTCAGTTTCCAGTCAACGTAGAACATGACAGCGATAACTGTCACCAGCTTCAGAATGTCTCCGAAAATGACGAGCACTCCGTTGCTGAAAATATCCGCAATGGTTTCGATGTCGGAAACCACACGTGTGACAAGCGTTCCTATAGCTGTTCTATCGAAAAACTGGAGTTTAAGCCGATTGATGTGCTGGTAGAGTTGCAGCCTCAGGTCTTTGATAACCGTTTGACCAAGCCAGTTGGCAGAGTAGGTGTAGAAGTAATAGGTTATGGATTCGAGCAAAAGCACTCCAATGATGATGAGTGTCATCATGAACAGTCCGTTTGCATCTGGAATTACAATGTAATTGTCGAACGTATACTGGATCAACAACGGCCTTAGTGGCGAAAGTGCTGCCAAACAAATGGTGAGGAAGAACGTGAAGAAAAACCGCTTTTTATACGGTCTCACGTACTTCATAACCCGTGCTAGTATGTCGAGGTCAAGCGCCTTTCCAGTTATTTCGCTCACGGTGTTGGTAGAAAGATTTCTGGTGGATATTCAACGGCCGTCAAATATAGTCCGTGTGCCGGCACCGAGGCACCTGCATAGGTTCTGTCTTTAGAGTCCAGCACTTGCTGAAATTCCTGTAAACTCATTCGGTTCTGTCCTATTTCTAGCATGGTGCCAACTATTGCTCTTACCATATTCCGCAAAAATCTGTTGGCCGAAATAGTGAAGACAATGGTGTCTTCGTTATCTGTCCATTTGGCTTCAAAAACGTTGCACAGGTTGGTTAGATTATCTGCCTTGGATTTACAGAAGCATCCAAAGTCCTTTTCTCCTAACATCATGGCGCAAGCCTTGTTCATGGCTTCAACATCTAATGACAGATTGAAACGGTAAGCCAATTCCGTGGCAAATGGGTCTTTTACTTTGGTAATGCGGTACTCATAACTTCGTTTGGTTGCACTGAAACGGGCGTGGCCATCGTTAGTTATCGGAACGATTGTTTGAACGGCAATACCGGCAGGAAGCATGGAATTCAACTTGTGAATCAGATCAGTCTGGTTGAATGCTTGGTCTGTTTCGAAGTGAGCAAAATACTTGGTGGCATGTACACCTGTGTCTGTCCTACCGCAACCTACTATTGGGGTTTCTGTTCGGAAAATGGTTGACAGCTTTTCTTCAATTTCCTGTTGGATGGAAGGAGCATTGATCTGTCTTTGCCAGCCGTGGAATCCTGTTCCGTTGTATGAAAGTTCAATTAGGAAACGCATGGTTAACCACCACTTCGTTTAACCTTGAATCCTTCTTTCTTTAGAAGATCCATCACTTTATTAACGTGGTCTCCCTGAATGAGGATTTCGCCATTCTTCGCACCACCGCCAACACCGCATTTCGATTTCAGCATCTTGGCCAGATCATCAATATCATCAGGGTGCAGGTCTCCGAATCCGGTTACAAGCGTTACAGCCTTGCCGTTCCTTGATCTCTTATCCAGCTGAACTCGCAGGTCAAAATTTCCAGCTTCAATTTCATCCGTTTCCTCGAAATCTTGGTCTGGTTCCTGCTCTTCAGAAGGTTCGACATTGAATAGCGAACCGAGGCTTTCCAGACCTTTATGTGTTTGCGGTTTATTCTTTCCCATCTGGCACAATTACTTTAAGCGACATCGGGTTTATTTTGATCTCGATTACTTTTCCCAATTCGAATGGATCTCCGTCCAAATGCGCCACGTCATTTCGCTCTTGTGTAAGCGTCATCTCCTTGAATTTGAAGGTTTTAATGAACCTGCTCTGATCCAGTGTTCCCTGAAACAATCGGTAGAAATTGAGTAGCATGTGGCTGAAAGGCATTGGGTTAAGAACCACGGCATTGAGCACGCCATCATCTACTTTGGCCTTTGGGGCAACTAACGCATCATTCCCATACTGAGATGAATTTGCCAGCGCAATCTGGTAGGCTTTCCGTTCAAATTCACGACCATCTGCAACGATGTGATATGTCTGCATTTCGTAGCTGAGCAGAAGCTTTATTCCCAACACGAAATACTTGAAAAGACCACGCATTTTTTGCTTGTGAAACGCGTACGAAACAGCTGCGTCAAATCCGACACCCGCAATATTCATGAAAGCGGTATTGTTGGCAAGTCCAGTGTCTATTGTTCTGAATTTGAAGTTGTTGATGTTTTCAACAGCTTTCCTCGGGTTCATTGGTATTCCCAAGGAGCGGGAGAGCCCATTTCCAGAACCGGCAGGAATAATTCCTAGCGCGACACCTGTTCCTGCCAATGTTGCTCCTACCTCATTGATGGAGCCATCGCCACCGGCAATTATCACCGCTTTGCAACCTTCATTCACAGCTTCTTGTGTGAGTTCAACCGCGTGACGGTGATATTCTGTTTTTACCAGATCGAATTCAAACTTCTCCCGATTTAGATATTTGTCAATCATCTTCAGGGCCTTCTTTCTTCTTCCGCTTCCCGAAACTGGATTGACTATGATTCTAATCTTCGGCTTCATTTCTGCATTTCGCTCCAAGCCTCAAATGTCATGGAGTTATGGTTCAAAGCAACGGAATAGTTCTGAATATACCCTTTCAGGAAGGCTTCATTGTCAGCGTAGTTTACTGCAGAATCTTCAATGAGATTGTAATGAAGCATCGGGTCAGAAACAACATCATAGATGATACTCACCTTGTTTCCATCAAAGCAGATCAACTGATCATTCCGTAGTAATTGATACTGATCATGCTTAAACGCGATGGAGAAACCTGAATTCGTGGTATCAAACGCGCTTTTACCGAAAGCAAAGTATGGTGATTCAAAATCGAGTAGATCGAGTATGGTTGGCATGATGTCGATCTGCTGTACGAGTTTGGAAGTGCTTCCTGTGAGAATGGAGTCGTTGGGGTGGAAAAACACAATTGGAATTCGCAACGAACCATCTTTTGTTTGGAATTGGTCATGCTCAGAAAGAGAAGTGTGATCTGCTGTTATCACGAAAAGTGTGTTCTGATACCACTCAGTTTTAGACGCTTTCTGAAAGAATTCCCGCAACGATTGATCGGCATAGCCAATGCTTTCATGAATAGGTAATGTCCCTTTAGGAAATCTGTTCTGATAGTCTTCTGGAATCGTGTATGGATGATGGCTCGATAAAGTGAAAATCGTGCTGAAAAATGGTTTCGGATACTTGTTATATTCTTCAATACACTGAGCAAGCATGTAATGGTCTGATATGCCCCAAACGCCATCGTAATGCTTGTCTGGAAAAGGATAATCGTCTCTATCGTAGAACAGATCATAATCCGCTTGCGATGAAAACGACTCAAAATTCATGGAATTCTTGTTGCCTCCATGCATAAAACTGGAGTGATAGCCATTCTTGCGTAGCAAACTGGGTAAACTATTGATGTTGTTTTCTGCGTAGCGCGAAGTTGTGTAGGGCTCGTACATCAACGTTGGTATGGAAGCGGCAATTGACGCAATGCCTTCAATAGAGCGGTGCCCATTGGCATGACCATTTTCAAACACCAAAGAATGCTGAAACAGCGAGTCTAAAAATGGAGTGTAGGTAACTCCTAATCCGTTCAAACTTCCCACGTATTCGGTCGAAAGACTTTCTACGATCAACAGAACAACATTGCTGCCTTTCAATGAAGTTGAATCAATCACAGCATCTGGATAAACTATCGGATCAAGGTCTGCAATTTCATTCTCATCGAATTCAAATACCGGCAATTCTGGTTTGCCAAGCGTTTTGATGATGGTGAACGGTGTACTCAGCGCAATGGAGTTCAGATGTGGTGGAGAAACTTTAGACGCATCAATGATTGAAAGCGGAATTGGGTGAAATCCGCCTCGCGAAAAAATGACAAGCAAAGCAATTACTGGAAGGAGATTCAAGCCATGGATCATCTTGAGTTTCGATTCACCGGAATTTCGTTCAAGAATCTTGTTCATTGCTGCCAGTGTAAGCAGAGAAATGATGCCGAACACAACGATCAAGTACCAGAAATGACCAACAAGATTGGGAGCAATGTTGAAGATGTCATCACTTAGGAAAGCAAACTCAAACAAGTCATCTGTACTTCTACGTGCCGTGAACTTGAAAAACTCTGCATCAATGCAGTTCAACAGATTCATGGCAGCCAACATGATAAGGAAGAACCACTTTGCAAGCAGTTCTGGTTTTCCACCTTTTAGAAACGGAAGCGCTAAGAAAAATGGCCCAAGCAGATAGGCAATGGTGACCATATCAAACTCAAATCCTATCAGAAAAGCATGTAAAAGCTCAATTGCGTCAGCTTCGAAATAGCTACGCAGATTCAAATAGAATAATAAGCGGGTAAGCTGAAGAGACAAGAAGGCAACGCCCAATGAGCCGATCAATCGTTTCCAGAAGAATCGGTTCATGAATTGGCCGTGAATTCTGCTTTTAGTTGTCCTGGCGCTGAGCAAAGATCACACAATCCTCGCAGTCTTTCTGTCCAGTGGCAATGATGGTGGTAGAGTAGAGGATTGTCAGGTAACCGCTATCGTCAATGTGACCTTCGCCCTTAAACATCATTGGAATGTTTCTAGCATTCAGCGCCTGCTGCGGAATAGTGACAAAGTTCTTGTTGATCAATGCTCGAACCGTAAGACTGTCCTTTCCGAAGTTCAAGAATTTAATGTCATCCTTAGGTTCACGAAGGTCATCTTCGGCAATGGTCATGTAGCGTAGGGTAGGGTCCGCTTTATCCGGGAAACTGTCTCTAACACCGTTGTTCCATTGGATATGCAACAGGGAATATACTCCCAAGAATTTATCGCGTGCGCTGATACAAGAACCATCGTCTCTAACAGCATCTGGGTTGTAATTGTCGGAAGTTCGGTTAGTGCAACCTACTTCTTCTTTACAACCGGTCATGGTAATTCCAGCAGTGAATCCTAAAAGGATAACTATCAAAAATCCAATGTTCAATATGTTGTTCAATTTTTTCATCTCTGAAGTTTCAATTCAACAACTACTCTAATTCTTTTACCCCGTAAATATGCAAATAGGTGATTTCAGTTATTACTGATTCATCCGGTAGCGTGATTTGCTCAGAACGGGTAATATCCAATTCCAACACTCGGCCATTGATGTTACCTTCTCCAAAATAGGTGATGGCACCAATTGGTTGGCTGATGATGTTGATGGTGTACATGCCAGATACAACAGCATCCAACGGCAAAATCTGATATTCCGGGTCAATGCCAACAACACTCAACACCATTCCATCTTGGCTGGCCACCGTAGAATCTACAATATTCACAAACACATCATCGTAAGGGACCAAGGTGTCTGGCCCGATTTCAATGGTTCCATTCGCTTCAAATTGTCCAACAAATTTGTCCCTTGTCGGAACGCAGGTGTCGTCATCCTGAGTTGCCTCTGGATCATAGTTGTCAGCATAGCTGCTGGTGCAGCCTCTTTTTTCGACACAACTGGTTATCATTAGCGCAGCTAGTACGCTGAAAACGAGAACTAAAACGTTTCCTTTGGTCATAGAATGAATGCTATTGGTCTCAGGTTGGAAATGTGAAGGTAACAAATCGTTAAGTTATTCTTGATTTTATTCAATCTTCGAGCACCATTCCAAACAATCAGTAATCACTTCTGTGCCGCTTCTTGTATCTCTGATACGATAACTGAGCGATATGGCTGCCTCTTCTACGTAAATTCCTGCACCTTCTATGGTAACCCCAATACCTATTGATTGTCTGTCTATGGTAATGTTATCTGCATAAACCCGTGCTTGTACACTACTTAACGAATCTGCCAAGTTGGTTATTGTCACCACATAATCTTCAGGAGTTTCCGTTATCAGAGCTTCATATTGGTCTGAAGTGCAATCTGAAGTAACGTTGAAGGTCCCAATGAACTTGTCTCTGATGTGAACGCAAGAACCATCATCCACAATTGCATCCGGGTCATAGTTTTCAGAACCGAATTGAGTGCAGCCCTCATTGTCTTTACAGCTGTAGAGCGCAGTTACTAAGATGAGTGCAAAAAAAAGCCGCAAGCCTTTGGTTTTAGGTTTGCGGCTGATACGGTTATGATGGAGTTTTGTTACCTACTCTGGCAATTTCGTACAGAAATAACTGTAGGGTTGAGGAACTGGAAGAAACTCGCTGATGTAGGTTACGTTCAAATACATGTCTACTGTATCATTCTCTAACCATGTTCCATTTCCTGAGTAGCTAGAAGCCAGTCCCACTGGATGCGTTTCCAACAGAACACTGTTCTGGGTGATAGAACCTTGAAGCAGAAGATTTCCATCAAAAAAGAAGTTGAATGCATTGTGTCCCGTATTTGCTTCCGTTGCCTGAAAAGTTCCGATATCAACAAAACTTCCTCCTCCTACAACATCGGTCCAAGTTTTAGTATATCGGAAAGATCCGATCAGTTTATCTCTGGCCGGAATACAGGTGCCATCATCTTCCTCGGCATTAAGGTCATAATTATCTGCAGTGGTTTCTGTACAGCCTCTGTTCGGGGTGCAGGAGTCGAACACAAAGAGGCCCAGGAGTAATCCAATAACTAGGATCAAGTATCTCATCATTCTCAATTATGTCTCAAATATAATCAGTTTGAAAAGTGCCAAGGTTGATGCGTTGCCACTGCGCGAAATAAGATTAATTTTGACCCAACTCATAACCAAAATTAAACTATCACACTATGAAAAAAGTATTTGCAATGGCTTTGGTTGGCGGTACGTTGGCTCTAGCATCTTGTGGCGGTGGCCCAAGCGCAGAAGAGAAAGCAGCTGCCGAGCAAGCAAAAATGGATTCAATTAAAGCTGCTGAGCAAGCACGTATGGATGCTGAGGCTGCTGCAGCCGCTGCTGCTGCAGAAGCTGCTGCCGCAGTAGAAGCTGTGGAGGAAGAAGTAGAAGAAGTTGTTGAAAAAGTTGTGGAAGAGACTAAAGGAAGAAGTGGAATGAAAGGTTCTGAAGGTTCTCAAAAAACAGACGAGTCAACCAGTGGTCGCAAGGGCATGAAAGGCAGTGAGGAGAAATCTGAAACTGAGGAGGCAGCGCCTAGCAATTCAAGAAAAGGCATGAAAAAGGGAAGCTAATAAGCTTTCTATTTCTGGTTATCTACACCCAGGTGAACGCTGTTCACCTGGTTTTTTTTTTTGGCATGGAATGAAGTCAATCGATATTCAGGGCCTGAACTTATCATCAAAGAAGAGGAAGGTTGTTCTTAACTGAGTTTTGGAGAATCAATTGACTACAGCTGCAAATATTACAGTAGTCAATCTACAAGGAAATAAATGACTAAAAAAAAGCCCCGCAAAGCATATGCTTTACGGGGCTTTACCCTTTACCGTCTAATTATTACTGACCTGAAAAGGACAGGGTACAAGTTTGAGTTTCAGTATTAAAAGTGTACGTAACAGATATACTGAATTGATTATTTGCAAGAGTCCCGCTGGTGCTAGACACAGTCCAAACATCATTATCTACATCAGTAACTTGCTGACTAGGAATTGAAATTGTGCTACCATCCACTTCCGCGTAAGCTTGACCACCCAAAGCAGTTCCAAGAATGTTTGATACCAAAACGCGAGTTACAGCCGCAGTGCTTGCAGTTAAGTTTGAGCTTGTCTGTGTTCCTGGATAACATTGGTCTGTGTAGTTCCAGCTACCAATGAACTTAGTTCTTTCCTCTGTATCGCAGGTTGCACCTTCGTATCCTGTTTCGCACACGCAGTCACCCTCAAGGCAAGTGCCGTTTGCTCCACAATCTACGTCTTTACAAGCGTCAGTATCGCAAGATACCATACCAATAGTAGCAACAGCGGCTACACCTAAAATTTGAAAAATTCTTGTTTTCATTTGTTATTATAGTTTATGATTGAACGGTGACAAATGTAGGAAATTCAATTATCCACATTATTGATCAATATTCAGTTATTAAGGTTGCGGTGTGAATAAGGATGTTACTGAAGCAAACCAGATAATGAACAACTAAGGGTTTGACCACCAGAGGTTGTAAGCGTGTAATTGATTGAAAGCATGCCATTTACCAAGCTTCCGGCACCTTGTATGTTTGCCCCATTTCCTGGTTGGTCGGCAATGGTCAGGTTTACTCCGTTAACATTTGCAATTACATCAAAGTCAAAATCTCCAATATTATGAATGGTAAGTTCTACGGCATTTTCAGAATCTACAGTTATGGTTATTGAATAATCAAAGTTTCCTTGATCGCAGTTTTCAGATACGGAGTAAACACCTACAAAAGCTAGGCGCTGTTCGGTTTGGCATAGTATACCTTCAAAACCTGGTTCGCAGAGGCAATTGCCAGATTCGCAAACGCCATTTGCGCAATCAATATCCTCACAAGGGTCTTTCTGTTTACAGGAGCCTATTAATAGAGAAACTGCTATTGCCAAAACTGTTACATACTTCATGCTTACTGCTTTAGAGATGCGAACAAATTTAAAATATCACATCTGAACCATGCAGTTCGTGCATCTTCCGCATTGCCTTTTTCTACATTTGAGCACCTATTTCAACCTATGAAATTCAACCGGAATAAACTTACAGATGAGCAGCTTCTGGCACTCTACAAAAGCCTGCTTAGACCAAGATTGATAGAGGAGAAGATGTTGGTGCTTTTGCGACAAGGGCGCATCAGTAAGTGGTTTTCTGGAATTGGACAAGAAGCCATTTCGGTGGGTGTTGCAGAAGCGCTGGATGCCGATGAATACATCTTGCCAATGCACCGAAATCTGGGGGTTTTTACGTCCAGAGGAATAAATTTGGGAAATCTGTTTGCGCAGTTTCAGGGTAAGGCAGCTGGCTTTACGAAGGGGAGAGATAGAAGTTTTCATTTCGGCACCAACGAACATCATATCGTTGGCATGATCTCTCATTTAGGCCCACAGATGGGCGTTGCTGATGGTATTGCACTGGCTCAGAAACTGACTAGTTCTGAAAAAGTAACGGCAGTTTTCAGTGGAGATGGTGGCGCAAGCGAAGGTGATTTTCATGAGAGCATTAACGTAGCGGCTGTTTGGGATCTTCCGGTCATCTTTATTGTAGAGAACAATGGCTACGGGCTTAGCACACCCAGCAATGAGCAATTTCGTTGCAAGCAGTTTATTGACAAAGCAATTGGCTACGGAATAGAGGGTGTTCAGGTCGATGGGAACAACATTCTTGAGGTTTACGAGACAGTAGCCAGATTAAAACAGCAGATAGCGAAGAATCCGAAACCGATATTGCTTGAATGCTTGACCTTTAGAATGAGGGGGCACGAGGAGGCTTCGGGAACGAAGTACGTTCCTCAAGAACTCATGGATGAGTGGGCCAAAAAGGATCCAGTGGTCAACTATCAAACCTATTTAAAGACAGAGGGCATTCTTACCGATGAGTTGGACAAAGAATTGAGAACCGAGATAAGTTCTGAGATATCGGCAGGTTTGGACTTTGCTTTTGCGGAGCCTGAAGTAACTGCAAGTGCTGCCAACGAGTTGGCCGATGTTTACATGCCTTATGAGCATGTTGCCGCAACTGCGGGTTCGGAAATGAAAGAAATGCGCCTGATAGATGCCATTTCTGATGGATTGCGCGAGGCTATGAAAAAGTACCATGATCTTGTTTTAATGGGACAAGATATTGCCGAATATGGTGGTGTTTTCAAGATCACGGAAGGCTTTGTGGAGCAGTTCGGGAAGGAGCGCGTGCGCAACACGCCACTTTGCGAAAGTGCTATTATTGGAACTGGTCTTGGTCTATCCATCTGTGGCCGAAAGTCAATGGTAGAAATGCAGTTTGCAGATTTCGTTACGTGTGGCTTTAACCAGATAGTGAACAATCTGGCCAAATCTCATTACCGTTGGGGGCAGAATGCCGATGTAGTTGTGCGCATGCCAACTGGTGCCGGAGTTGGAGCTGGTCCGTTCCATTCGCAGAGCAACGAGGCTTGGTTTGCTCACACGCCTGGTCTTAAGGTGGTTTACCCTGCTTTTCCTGCGGATGCAAAAGGTTTGCTCATTGCATCTTTCGAAGATCCGAATCCGGTAATTTTCTTCGAGCAGAAAGCCCTGTACAGAAGCATTAAAGAAGAAGTGCCAGAAGGCTATTATAATGTAGAAATAGGCAAAGCGAATCTTGTAAGAACAGGTTCGGATGTTTCCATTATAACCTACGGAATAGGTGTACATTGGGCGCTGGAATTCTTGAATGAGAACCAAGGCGTATCTGCCGACCTTCTGGATCTGAGAACATTACTTCCTTTCGATAGGGAAGCGGTTTTGGAAACCGCGAAAAAGACCGGCCGAGTGATCATTCTGCATGAGGACACGCTTACAGGTGGATTTGCCTCCGAACTTTCGGCTTTCATTACCGAAAATGCCTTTCAGTACTTGGATGCACCTGTTATCCGTTCTGCAAGTTTGGATACGCCTGTGCCGTTTGCCAGCAAATTGGAGTGGGAGTTTTTGCCCAAGGCAAGATTTGCAAAGCAGTTGAAAGACCTACTTGATTTCTGATAGCAATTCTTTCAATCGGTACATGGCCGCTTGGTTTTTGGCATTGTAGGCCGATCTGCGAATGATCTGCTTCTCTTTGGTGGTAAGATGCCAGCTTAGCGAAATGTCTTCAACTTCGGGGCGTGTCAGTTCCAGGTCAATTACCTCAAGATCGGCTTTAAGCCAATCCTGTGCATAGACGGTCAGATCATCGTTCATGTAATCCTGCATAATGAACAGGTTATCGTAAATATGACCTAGCGGATTAGTTATGTGATTGAACAACGAGCGCGGAGGATTCTCGTGTACCGGCTCTATTTTTCGGCTATCGCGAATCTGAAGAATGATGACCCCACTGGTATTCTGCTCTACCCATTTTCTGATGGCGTAAAGGTGTTTTAGGGCAATAGAGGCTCCGTAAGTATCTCTAAAACCTGCATCCATCACCTCAATTTGCGGTTCAGATGGTAGTGAAACCTGAGGCGATATGTAAGGGAATGTGGCATTCATCCTCAGTACCGAACTGAACCAAACGTTATCCGCATCCTGCTTGGCAAACAACCTTCTGAACTCAACTCCGCCTTGCAACGCCTGTCCTTTTAGCAAGCTGGGGTGGTTGAAGGTGAGATGTGCCACTGGTTGAGAACTGATATAGAGTGAACGCCCGTCATTGATGATGCTTGGGGTGAAGAACATCATTGGTATGATAGCGTCTTTTTCGTGAGTGGCATAATCGCCAAGGCGTTTATCTACGTAACCTAGCGTGTTTTCATTAAACTGCTTTTCCAAAGCATAACCTCTATCCTTAGAGTAGATGTATGTACCATCTCTGAACTTCTGGAAACGGATAAACCAATCATTCACCGCTAACGAAGTCGCTATCGGATTCAGAACATCCATTCCCATTCGGTCTATGTATTCACGGGAGTTCAGGTCAATGGCCGTATCTGATAATGACCTGAGGTAAAGTTCTCGTCTATAGGCCAAGCCGAACATACCGCCAGATGCACCACACATCAACTGGGTGTGTTTCATCAGTTCGCCATCGGTAATACTATCGGCCACCTGCATGGCCTTGTAAGACCAAAGTGCCGATCGGGCGCCACCACCCGTAACGCACACAATTACCATTTTAGGCTTTTGCCAACGTCTTTCAATATTCTTGGTCTTCCATTTTTTCAGTATGTCGTGATGATGGGCTACATCCTTCTCGTAAATGGCAAAATCCTGCTGCACTGTGGTAAGGGAATCCAAATTGTAAACTGCTGGGGCGTCATCATAATTAAGACCGTAAGCGCGGCTTTCGTACAGCAGAATGTCGTTCTGAACTAACAGGTGAACCATGACCACCATCACAATCAGAAAAACGGTAGACCAACCCCTTAGCGCTGTATGAATAGCGCTGGTAAGCATCAGCAACATGGTGCAGGTAAGAAAGATGACCGCGCCTGCCGGAATGGTAAGAGTAGGGGTTTCGCGGTAAGCACCAAGGATGAGGAAGGTTACAATGACCACGATCTCAAATACGGCTGCAATCATATGGTTCTGTTGAAATACCTTCTGAACCATCTCCTTTTCGTAGTGGTCCGAGTCTCTGGTAAGACCGATCTTAAACCAGTTTACCATGTAGGTTACCACCTTCCATTCGTAGTCGCTCTCTCTGGGAGCGGAAACGTTACGCCATTGCAGATTCTTCTGTAATAGCACTTGCATTGGTTTTTTGCCCCGTTTGGTCTTTTTAGGTTCATCTGGATTGATACCGAATACCATGAAGATGTTTCGGCTTAGGGCTAGAAAATAGGCATGACCGGGAATCATGAACAAAAGGATGCCGGCAATGAAGCCACCGATATCCCAAGCTAGGATAGAGGTAAGTTTAAGGTCATCTCCAAGAAGGTAAAGCTCATTTTTATACTGAAACTCCAATATCTTGTAGATGTACAGCACCAAAAAGATTCCGGGTATTATGGAGTTATTCAGCGAATACTTGAAGAATGGCTTGTTTACAGTGGCCAGAAATGGAAATCTGTAAGCATTCTGCACGTAGCTTGAAATATGAAAAGCCATCAAGAATCCACCGAACGAGAATCCAAGGATGAGAAATGACCAGAAATCTACACGACCCATGTATTCTGGGTCCCAGAACAGGTAAGGTACACCATATCCCTTGCCAATGTAACCAGAAACGAACATGGCAAGCAGCACCCAGAAAAATAGCAGGATGTAGTTTTTCTTAAGGTGAAGGACCAACAAACGGAATGGAAAAAAGTACAGCGTTCGTTGTACGATCTGATGATTCCATATTTGTTTGAGTATTGACATGCAGTTAACACGAATCAACTCGCATACCAAAAAAAGGCGCGATCTACATTAGAACGCACCTTTTGCAATGAAGTTACTCGAAGAACCTACTTTTTAAATTTTGACAACCCTTCTGGAGAAGACCTTGTTGCCAACGGTCATTTTCATTATGTAGTTTCCTTTGGGTAGGCCAGATGCATCTACATCCAAATAATGAAGACCGACCGGAAGATCCGTAGAAGGTACACTTGTTACCAAGGCACCTAGCATGTCGTACACCTCAGTAGTTACGGTTTCTTGTTTAAACAGGTATGTTTTAATTACGAAATCATCCCAGAAAGGATTTGGATATGTTCCAAAAACTGCCGCTATCGGCTCATCTCCAATTCCAGTTCCGGATGTGTCTTCCGGACTCAAGCAAGAATTGGGAGGAAGTAGAATAGGCATCTCAGCCCGAGGAATGGAAGCGCTGTTGCCTTCTGTCAATTCGCGAGTTGCGTCAGAACAATACCAGTAAGGCCCTTCTGTAGAACTGTTGTCGTTGGGATCTTCAATGTTTCCAACGTAGTTGAAATCGCACTGAACACGTTCCTGATTAATATCCAAGATGTAATAACCGTGGCCTGTAAGTTCTGCGTACTTGATGTGTGGGTTGGCTGCGGTTATTACGGCTGCTGGTACAGAAAGAGGTGAATTCATGGTGGTGATGCTTGAGCACACGAACTCCACTCCAACCTTGTCATTTCCTTGCTCCAAATTCATGGCCCAAGCGGTGTGAATATCGCCAGTAAGCACTACCAGATTCTCGATGTTATGAACCAGAACAGTGTCGTAGAAATTCTCGCGTTCCCAACGGTAGCCGTTCCAAGAATCTTCGCTTGCAGGAGGAATTCCAATGAATGGAATTTCCAATGCACCCATCATTACCTGCTGCCCGAGCACTTTCCACTGAGCCGAGCTATTGGCCATTTCGTTCGTTAGCCAACCTAACTGTGCTTCACCCAAAATGTGACGGTCCGGATCGTCAATGGCGTTGGCATCCTGCTCATCTCGACCAATAATTCTGGTATCTGCCATAAACAGGTCTACCAGATCACCCCATTGGAGTGACCTATATATCTGAAGGGAATCGCTTGGGTTCGGCTCACGGAAGGGAATCCACTCATGGTAAGCTCTGGCTGCAAAACCTTTGCGGTCTTCCCAAAGGCCATCCGCAGGTTCGTCATGTGCCTCTGCACCACCTATCCATGCGTTATTGGCCAACTCGTGGTCATCCCAAACATTGATGAAAGGATACATCTGGTGTACGCAACGCAGGTCTGGGTCCAATCGGTACTGTGAATATCGTTGACGATAATCGTCCAATTCAGTAATTCTTTCCGAAGGTTCGTGCGGACGACCAATGCTTCCTTCAGAACCGTTCTCATAAATGTAATCTCCCAAATGGATGACGGCATCCACATCATTACGTTCGGTTATCTGTTTGTAGCCGTGGAAGTAACCATCAACATAATCCGAACAGGACACAACTGCAAACCGCAGGGAGTCAACCATTCCTGTTGGTGCTGTTCTAGTCCTACCAGTTATGGAATGGGCTCCATTGTACTCAAAACGGAAGTAATACCACGTGTTATCGGTCAGACCGGTAACATCAACTTTTACCGTCCAATCTCTGTCAGCATCAGTATTAAAAGTTCCTGATTGCGCCACATTGCTAAATCCAGTATCGGTGGCCACTTCCCAATTAATGGTAACAGGATTACTTGATACATCAGGTGTGTATCGTGTCCAAATAATTACTCTGTCAGAAAGAGGGTCTCCAGAGGCAACTCCGTGATAAAACGGAGCCATGTCTGGATTTACATCGCTACGCTGCGAAATATCATTCTGAGCAATTGCCAAGAACGGTAGCAACAAGAAAACTAGAAGGTTGAAGTGTTTCATGGTAGGGGATTGAGACCATGAAAGTAACGGATATGCCCGAAGCTTGAGTGCTCTTAAAGATTCTTTAAACTTTCAATGCCATTTTATTTCGGCTTCGAAAAAGCTTTGAGATGTTAGGAATGAACCTTGAAGTGCGTGCTTGGTAAGAAGCGTATTCTGGGTACTTGCTGGCGGTAATTTCTTCGCTGAAGTTGGAACTTCCCTGAAACAGCATGAGAATAAGAACTGCGCCTGTTATGGTCCAATTCAACCACTCTCCGGTTGCCGCCACGCTGAACAGGTAAAACGTGACCCAAATACTCTGTTCAGCAAAGTAATTCGGATGACGCGATAGATTCCATAATCCACGCTGATTGAACCCACCCTCAAAATCATGTCCACTTTTTCCTGTAGAATTCATGAAAGCATGCTTTTCCAAATGAAAGTTCCATTGCTGATTGTCGGCAATTGTTTCGTAGACAATGAATCCGAGCATAAGCGTTGCTGCTATCAGATCAAGTCCGCCTAATTCATTACCACCTTCCAAAACAAACAACATTGGGTAGGTCATGATTAACAGAAGCCCCATCTGATAAAGGGAAATGAAGAATAGATTGAATAGACTCCAAACCCATCCCTGTTTGAAATTCATCTTTTCCTTCAGAATGGTCCAGCGATAATCTTCCTCGCCTTCCCAGAACTTCCAAGAATAACCACCTCTACGCGCAAAATTCAGCGTAAGCCGTACTCCCCAAATTGTTACCAACGATGCCATCAGAACAGCCCGTTCATTGAAGTTGCCGATAGAGGCCATATTCCAAGCATGAAAGATGGGTAGGATGCTCCAAAGCTTATCTACCTGACTGTAATTCTTGGTTATCTCGCTGATTAAGAAGCACAGAAGGGCCACCGCAATGTAAATTGTAACGGTTGCGCGAATGGCTTCCAGCTGCATAGTTGTCAGCGGATCGGCAAAATAGATGGCTAAAGCAGGTATTGCCAGAACAGAAGCAAAAAGCACTGATGCGGTCTTCTTCATATGGTGTGGTTTGAAGCAATTAACCTCATTCAGGGTCAATTGTTCAATGAAGATAAATGGCTTATCAGCTGCTTAAATTGACACGGGTCAACTTTAAAGTTGATCTACAATCTGTCTGAAAATGTCCTCCCAGTTCAAGGCTTTTTGTGCTGCGGAACTCGGCCTGTCGTTGAAAGAAACGATGATGATTTTCCTTTCGGGATTGATGTAAATGTGCTGCTTGTAAAGGCCAATGGCCATGAAATCGTTATACTCCTTATGACCGATATACCAACAATTGTGATAACCGTAGGTTCCACCTTCTGTGGTGTCTCGCGCTAGCGATGAGTTGACCCAATCTTCACTTAAAAGTTGCCTGCCTTGCCAGTTACCCTTTTTGAGATATAAGCGCCCAAATTTGGCATAGTCCAAGGCCGTTGCTTGAATACAGCAGTAGGATTTTACGCGGTCTTTACGGTCGGCACTCCATTTGGCGTCACTTTCCATTCCCAACGGAGTCCAAATTTTCTCTTGCAAGTAATTTGAAAGAGGTTGTCCGGTCACTTTCTCCAGCACCTGACTGAGGAGCCAAATATTCATGTTCATGTACGCTTGGTTGGTGCCTGGTTCGTGCACGAATTTGATGAATCGCTGCGCGCGACCTAAATAGCTTCCGTAGTACAACAGCCCATCAACCGTTAGCGGATGTTCAATACCTGAGGTGTGATTGAGAAGGTGCTTGAGTTTTACTTGCTTCCAGCGTGGGTCTTTGCTCCAATCGGGCAGATAATCGTTCACGAATTCGTCCAAAGACGGAATCAGACCATCCTGAAGCGCAAATCCCACCAAAGCCGAAGTGAACGATTTAGCTACGGAATAGGAGGGATGCAGCCTACGGTTGGCGTCATCATCATAGTGTTCATAGAGTATCGTATCGTTACGGATAATGACCAGCGCTTGGTTCGGATGTGCTTCAACCAACTCATTCAGGCTGCGCCAGAGTGGCACCACCGCTGGCGACCAATCGTTCACTTTTATCACATCTCCAAAGTCTTTGGTTTCATTCTGAAAGAAGCAGAATGGTTGCTCAGGCGCTTTGAGTTGGAGCGCATGCATGCGTTTGTGATCCTTCAGATCTGGGCGCAAATAAACGATGCTCTTGATAGGCAGTGCGCAACCAGACAAGATGAGAATTGCCAATAACGAAAGTTGAACGAGTTTGCTAGACTCTGTTCTGGAATCTGCCATTATCTCAACTGAAAATGACGTGCATAATCCGGTGCAATTTCATCTCCTAGCATAAGCCAATCCATGGTCATTTTGCGTGGTACGGTAACGGTTTGTACACGGTGAAACGTTCCGAAAACACGGTCCCAAAAACGGGTTGTAACGCCATGATTGAGCTTTGGTTGATGGAAATGATGGTAGAAATGATGTTTTCTGAGAATGATGAAAATGCGGGCAACTGGGCCTTTGCGGTGGTAGCGCGCATGCACATATTCGTATAGGCCGTACATGCCCATAAGTCCGAGAACAAAAGCCAAGGCATAGGACCAATCAAGGAGAAAGTTAAGCGTAGCGAAAAGCAAAACGGCTACACTAAACGCTGCACCTATCTTCTTATAAGCTGGCGCGAAATAGTGCACCTTTCGATGATGAATGAGGTGTTCATCCTTGAAAAAGTTGGAGCCTTTGTGCTCATGACCAAGAAAACGGTGAAGCACATACTCTAAGAAAGTCCACAGGATAACACCTGAAATAAACGCGAATAACATGAAAATAAGGGGTTAGAATTGGGTCTCTAAGTTCACAATTTGTGTAGTGAAATTCAACACTTTAAATGTTAAATGACTCCTAAATTCTTAATTACTCCATATCGAGGTTTCTAAGAGTATTCTGTTGCGATATGAAATCCAGTGAATCTTGTACTTCTTGAGATGGAAATCCCAATGAATCGAGCATCAAAATTGAATCCAACCCAGCGAGCATGACCGTATCGGGCCAGAATCTTTTCAGCTTGAGCCGAGGATTGGCGTATTGCTCGTAAAATGAAAAGGCCTGAGTGAAGAATTGGACCGTATCGACCTCCAGCAACTTAAAATGCCAAGCGAAATCATCAGCCAGAAGAGAAAGAACGTCTTCATCGAACCGCCAGTGCATTGGTGTGAGCCATATTTCGGAGGTATGACCGGTATATAGCCACATCTCAAATCGGCTTCTGGTTCGTAGTCTCAGATTCACAAATTCCATACAGTTCAAGAGACCCTGTTCTCTGGCCATGTCTGGCGAAACACACATTCTGTCAAGCACCGCATTGTTGTCTGTGCGTTTTAGTAAAACCAGCGTATCGGTTTTGAAGAAGAGACTGTCGTCATTGCTTGTAAACCATTCTCCAAGCAGATTTTTTCGGCTCAGTTCATAATTCTGTCCGTTCGATACTCCTATCGATATTGAGAACAGGAACAAGAAAATGGCGCACTTAGACCTCATGGTTAACACAAAGTTCAAAAGGTATGGCCAGATCAAACTGACCCTGCTCATGAATGAAAGAGACAATCAGTCAGCCACAAACTCCGGCCAACCGCTCATGTAATCAATGAATTTTTCGCCCAAGCCTTCTTTGCGGAGATGCTCACGAGAAACCGGATTTGACACAGGTTCAAAATCAGGATTTTCCATCACCAATTTCGGAAAATCGTGATGCAGAATGGCCGAACGACCGATGGAAACAAAATCAACACCAGCATCCAAGATCTTCTGAACTTCATGGCCAGTTCGGATCTTTCCGGCAACGGTCAGTTTTACATTCTTGTAATCGAGCGAAGTGAAATGTTCCAGCAACGATTTGTCATTGTATTGCTCGTCTTCGGGGTCTTTGAAACAATCCCAAAGGGAGATGTCCAAGAAGTCAGTTTTACTGTCAGCAATCAACCGATTGCAGACATCCTTTATTTCTTGAATGTCCATTCCAAAACGCTCTGGTGACAGCCGAACCCCAAGCAAGAATTCAGCACCACATTCGCGTCTAATTCCATCTAGAATTTCAAACAGTAGCCGAGAGCGGTTTTCCAACGAACCACCGTATTCGTCTGTCCGTTGGTTGTATTGCGAACTCAGAAATTGGCAAATGATATAGCCGTGGGCTCCGTGCACCTCAATGCCATCGTAACCACATTTCTGTGAGCGGACTGCTGCAGCAATAAAGTCATCGCGTAGTTGATGAACCTCTTCCAACGAAAGCGCCCTTGAACCATGTTTCTCATTAGCGGAAGGGGATACAGGCGTTTGCCCGATCAACTCTTTGGGAGAACGCAAACCCGCGTGGTGCAATTGAATGACCGCCAGACTGCCATGTTCTTTAATGGCCGCTGCCAAACGCTTGTGGCCGTCCATCAACTCATCTGAGAAAATGCCCAACTGGCTAGGAAAGCCTTTGCCTATTGCTTGCACATGCGATGCACAGGTCATGGTGAGTCCAAAACCACCCTCGGCACGTTTTACCAACCAGTTGAATTCATCGTCAGAAAGACTACCGTCTTCGTGGCTTTGGCAGTTGGTCATTGGTGCCAGCCCGAAACGGTTTTTCATGGTTGCTCCGCAAGGGAATTTGATCATCGGTCAGAATTTGAGTCGTTCAGATAGGCTTCAATATCATCTTTTAGCAACTGAGCCGATTGCCGCACCCCAAGATTATATCTGAGCAACATTTCCTTAATAAGACATTCAGACTTGATATTGTTCCTGCCAAGAGGTGAAGTAATAAGCTCAATTGCTGCTGCTTTCCACTCAGCAGAATCTTGCATAAACAGGATGGCCAATGAAGTGTGGTAGTGGAATTCGAGGTTTTCCTGACCTGTCCAGAAGTCGTTCTGTTTTTCGGTCATATCGAAATCATAATCAAACAAAAGCTTACTGGTTCCGACCGTCCGTGTGTAGTAGTCGTCAATTCTGATAGCAAGTGAATCATCAGAGCAAAGCTGACCGATTCCCAAGTTCTTTGCTTTCTGGTAATTCTGGTCTGATACCGTGTGTGCTCCAGCATTTCCATCAAAAATTTTGAAAAGCGTATCAGGATGGGTGTTAGAGAAATCGGTTTTCTGCAAATGGCGTTCAAAGAATTTCAATCTGCCTTGGTACATCCCCTATCATTCGATCGTGAGACGCAATATCTTGAGTCAATTCCTTGACAATTCCAGCTAGTAGTTCTTTCTGCTTCGCTTCTATTTTCCGACCCTCATTCCAGTTATTGATAGCTAACGCGATGAGAATTCCGATGACGACAAGAATGATCTCGCCTAAAGCATAGGCCAGATACTTGGTGAATTTGTTCTCAGCCAATAGACTTTTGCGGATTTTTTCGGAAGAATTTGATCGATCAGGTTGGTCAGTCTTCCCTTCGTTCAAGTTCACTTACAATGGAATGCCTCAATTGAGCATTGATGGCTTTGACGCGTTGCCACCCTTCAATTTGGGCCCTGACCAACCCGCGTTTCTGCATCAACAGCTTTCGGTATCTGGGGTCGCTTGTTATTTCCTTGACGCTCATGTTTGGGAAATTTGTTGCCACTCCCATCACCAGACCGTATTCCTGCGAATGACTGATCAGGTCGTTCCATTCGGTTCGGAATACGTTCATGTCATAATCCACGATTTTATCAGCTCCAAGGGTATGTAGATCAACCTCGTAATAAGCCAGAATTTCCTTTCTCAGCGAGTCTGACAATATCAGTGACAATTTTCCGGATGACAGACTTTCTACATACGATCCTTTAGTTGCCAAGAACTTACCGAAGAATGGAAAAGCCTTGTTGTGACGAAGGAAATCCATGATGTTGTAATCGGGGTTGAAACTTATTTCATGCAGCATGGTGTCCAAAACCGCTATGTGGAAACGGTTGTTCTGAATGTTTACATCGAATACCACACTATCCCTGTTCAGGTCTTCCAGAAGGTTCTGCAACAGTTTGGTCTCGGCAATTCTCTCTTTTTTGTAATCGCTCCAGTTATGCAGTTGTAAAGCAATCAGTATTCCAATAACCACCAGAATGATCTCACCCAATGCATAGGCCAGATACTTGGTGAATTTATTTTCGGCCAGTAGGCCTTGCCTGATTTTTCTGAAGAATTTGATCATCGTTTGGGGTTGGTCGGATAAATATAACCCATGATTCTATAGCCCAAGGTTTAAGTCGTGGGCAATTGGCTATGAGATTTTCCCATCCACAATCTTCAAGATCTCTTGTTCCATTTCAATGGCTTCTTTCTCCAGTTTCTGAGCTTTCGTAAGCAGGTCATCCAAGAATGTTTTGTCCTTCAATCCTGAAGCATTGATCTTCACATTGAGGTGCGCGCCCATCACGGCAGTTCGCGCGCAGAGCGCACCCACACCTGCATCGGTCACCGAATTCGGGTTGCCAGTTTCGGCCATGGCCTTGATCAACTCGAACGAGCTATGCGAAACCTCCATCACACGGAAAGGCACCTGAATAGCATATTTGGTGGCCGCCTGAATAGCCTCCGAACGCGCGGCTTTTTCTTCGTCCGTTCCTTTCGGTAGCCCGAAAGCCGCCATGATGGCGTTGAACGAAGCCGTGTCCTCATCCACCAAGTGCAACAGCTCGTCTTTGATGGCCTGACCTTTTTCGGCCCACACGGAGAACTCCTCCCAACGGTCGTCCCAACCGCGTTTGTGGCTGCTGAGGTTGGCAACCATCGTGGCCAGCGAAGCACCCATCACACCCACGTAAGCCGAAATGGAACCACCACCGGGCGCAGGACTTTCGCTCGCAGTCTCATCCGCAAAAGCGGTCAGGCTCATGTCCACCAACTTCTTGCTGGTGTCTTCCTGCCGCATCTTGTATTCAATAATGCGCTCGTTCGGGTCGAAAGGAGCGAGGTCGTCCAATCCCAGCGACTTCACCGCAATTTTCACCAATTCGCTTTCCGAAACACCCACCGAACGCTGCTGTTTGCGCAGGAAATACTTGCCTGCATCGGTCATCGCCTTCAGCGGCACCAACCCGACCAACTCAGAACCTGTGACACGGATGCCGCGTTCGTTGGCTTTGGTGCAAGCAGTGTCAAACGCCTCGTGCATCGAAGTGATGCTGATGTTGGTGAGGTTGAGCGAAACCTGCGCAATGCCGTATTCCTCAATGTACCAACCGATGCCTTTCACGGCTTTCAATGCGCCTGGTTCTCGCTTCGCTTCGCCTTTCTCGTCAAGGACAATTTCGCCCGTTATCGGGTCACCTTCGCGCAGCACACGGCCATTTTCCCGTAGGTCGAACGCCACGGAATTGGCCCTGCGGACCGAAGTCGTATTCAGATTGATGTTGTAAGCCACCAAAAAATCACGGGCTGAAATAGCGGTAACGCCAGCGTATTTCACACGGTCGTTGTATTCATCAGGACCGAAATCAGGTTTCCACGCTGGGTCGGCCAGTTTCTTTATCAGTCCCTCATATTCGCCAGCACGACAAGCAGCTAGGTTTCTACGTTTCGGTTCCGTGGCAGCATTCTCGTAGAAGTATCCAGAAATCGCGAGTTCTTCGCCCACGCGCTTTCCAAGTTTGTGTGCACACTTCGCCACTTCGTCCATCTCAATATTCGCGATCGGAATAAGTGGACAGACATCCGTAGCACCGAAGCGAGGATGTTCGCCCGTGTGCTTGCTCATGTCAATGAGTTCAGCCGCCTTTTGATGAGCAGAAACGCTGCCTCGATTACAGGTTCGGGTTCGCCCACAAACGTGATGACCGTTCGGTTGGTGGCTGCGCCTGGATCGACATTCAAAAGTTTGACGCCTTCCACGGTTTCCACCACGCTGGCAATGGCGTTTATCTTGGCTTTATCGCGCCCTTCAGAAATATTCGGAACGCATTCTATGAGTTGTTTCATTCTTGAGCTTTTAGCTGTTAGGTTTTAGCGGTTAGCCATGGACTAACTAAGCCCAAAGCTATAAGACAGAATAGACCTTCGCCAGAAATGGCACAAGAGTTTGGCGGAATTGTTTCAACAGTTGGTTATTCATCCTTCACGCAGCGGCACGAAAAACGTTGTGTGTCGGTACCAACACTTTCTACAACGGAAGGAATTCCTTGCAGAAGTATGTACTTGTTGCTTCCAACGCCATAGCGCGAACTTGTCCAGAATCCAGCGGAATCATCTTCGTTGAAGCAATCTCCATCATCGCACTCTCCAGCTGGTAAAGCGGCAAATCCGTAATCGTCAGTTCCTGGGTCGCTATCATACCAAATTGGAGAGTCGGATTGTAATCTGGTTCCTGCCACATAACTTCCACCTGCGAAATTGATGAGTTCTTGCCATTCGGCCATGGATGGGACATGCCAGCCTTCTGGACAAATTCCCTGAATGCCGCTTGGCGATGCGTCAGATTGTACACCTCCAGTTATCTCATTCCATGTGTACAGCCTGCCGAAGGTTTCGCAGCTGTTCGGGTTATGGTCGTAACACATTCCTACAGACGCATAATTCAGATTCTCGGCCATCCAAATTTGGTCTCCGATGCAGGTGGCAGCATAGGTTTTGCCATCACGCTGGTCGGTGAATTCGGTCTCGCAATTCTCGTATTCATAGTCGGGATCCAGCCAATGCTCAAAGGGCTGTGCATCGAAAATAAAGTAGCGCTCGGCCAGCCGCTGCTTTCTCTTTCCAATGTTAAACCTTTCCCAATAAATGGTGTCGCGAATTAGTTCCGTGCCGTTGGAAAGGTGCGCGATGCCCGTGGTGTCTATATCATAGATCAAACTTCGTATGACTGTATCCTCGCTGGCCCAAGCGCAACCGTTGGTCACTTCCCACGCCTTTCCCGTTGGGTGTCCGTAACCGTAGAACGAAATCATGCCCTTTGTGGCCAGCACATCGCCCATCTGCCCGAAGTTGACCCCTGAGTAACAGTAATTGGCAACAAAAACGCCATTGTCGAACTGCCAGTTCTGGTTAGCCACATATTCCTTGGTTAACGTATAGGATGCTGACTGCACCTCCAGTTGCTTGTCTGTGCCGTAGTTCCAGTAAGTGGTCACGATGATGCGATTTTCCCTAAGATCGGTGGCAATGTCGTTGATACTGTTCGCGACCTCAGGGTCTGAACTAGCCAATAGGTCGCTGGCAAATACCGCTTCACCCGTTGAAAAACTTCCATCTCGGCTTCCATGTGTATTCACAATGATGAAGCTGTAATCTGAAATGTCGCTGAATGCAGCAATCCCTTCATTGACCCTCAACGTAACATCCAACGAAACATCTCCGCCTTCCATCAGATCGATCACATCCTGTATGTGTTTCGCGCCCGTTTTTGTGCAATATGGGGCATAAAAATCCCTCGCATGAGCCACAATAACGAGCGCCTTCTTATTGGTGATCTTCTTCTCTTCCGAATTGGTACCGTAGAGTTGCATAGGTCCTGAACCGCCACCACCGCGAGTGATATAGATGGCTTCATCCTCCTCTGGGCTGAAAACCATGGCGCTTTTCAGGCCGTTGGTATGCGTTATGGAAAACACGCCAGGAGTAACGAAACTGATCTCGGCCACTTCTGGCAATTGCTCGGCCCAAAGCACCAACTCATCTGCATGCACAAAGGCATCGAAATCGGCCATGTCGTAACTGGCAAGACTTGCTTCGAACTGTTCGGCTATTTGCAGATGAAGTGCGTAAAGAGCCTTAACGTCATCTTCAATGGTTTCGGATTGCGGTTCGTCTTTTTTGCATCCGCTGATTGAAACAAGTAAGATAGCAGCAAGTAGGGGAAGGAGCTTTTTCATATCAACCTCGGTTGGAGGTTGGAAATTACGACATCCTCTATAAACCCTATTGAAGATATCCGTTGATAATGACCTGATCGATCAAATTACTCCCAAAACTATAGGGAATATTATTGATTGAATTGATCGGTTTTGTGATGATGAGGTTGGCTTTTTTGCCTTTGGTTATGGAGCCGAGTTCGTGCTGCAATTCCATGGCGAAAGCACCATTTACGGTGACAGCATTGATGGCTTCTTCTGGCAAAAGTTTCATCTTCAAGCAAGCCAATGAAAGCACAAACGGGATATTTCCGCTTGGGGTGCTTCCAGATTGTAATCGGTTGCCAAGCAAAGCGGAAGATCGGCTGCAATCAACTCTCTTGCAGGTGCATACGGAATGCCCAAGAAGAACGAGCAGGAGGGAAGTACGGTTGGAATGACATTTCTGGCGGCAAGGTCCTTCTTGTCCTTGTCGGTCATTACTTCCAAGTGATCCACGGAAATGGCCGCGTTCTCAACTCCAACCTGAATGCCGCCAATGGAAGTGAACTGGTTGACGTGGATCTTCGGTTTCAGTCCGTGTTTCTTGCCCGCTTCCAGAATGCGTGAAGTCTCTTCGGGCGTGTAGTAATTCGTTTCGCAGAACACATCGATGTAATCGGCCAAACCTTCTTTGGCAATTACTGGCAGCATTTCTTCAATGATCTGTCGGATGTATTCTTCGCGATTCTGTTTGTATTCCGTTGGAATGGCATGCGCTCCCAAGAAAGTTGCTTTGATAGTGAGCGGATGGTTCTCCTTCAAATGCTTGATGACGCGCAGCATTTTCAGTTCCGCATCGACCGAAAGCCCGTAGCCGCTTTTGATCTCTACCGCACCTGTTCCGAGATGCATGATCTCGTTCAAACGCTCGTTGGCGGAGGCAATCAGTTCTTCTTCAGATTTATCTGCCAGTTTCTTGGCTGAATTGAGAATGCCACCGCCAGCTGCCGCGATCTGTTCGTAGGTCAAACCTTTGATGCGACCTACAAATTCTTCTTCTCGCGTGTCTGCAAAAACCAAATGCGTGTGGCTGTCGCACCAAGCAGGCAAAACCAGTTTTCCTGTAGCATCGATCACCGCATTCGGGTCATCAGGACTAGTATCCATCGAACCGTAATCTTCAATCAAACCGTTCTTTACCAAGATCCAAGCATTATCGATGCTTGGCAGCTCAGCCATTTTCGTTCCTCGAACGGGTTCGTTGGTCTCTTCCCGAACCTGAACAAGCTGCTTGATATTCTTTATCAGAAGTGCTGACATGGCCGCAAATTAGATAATGTGGGGCACAGCACAAGTAGAAAATGGATTGTGTAAAACTCGTTGGTCTTATGCTGACAGTTCAGGGCTTTACGACCACAGATTCCGATTCGTGTTCCTTAAATTCGAAGCCAACCACAACCGCATGAAAAACCTCGCATTGCATTGGAAGATCATCATTGGCCTTGTGCTCGGTGTCATCTTCGCGTTCATCTCCAGCGCACTCGGATGGAGTGAATTCACCATCAACTGGATCGATCCGTTCGGAACCATTTTCATCAATCTGTTGAAGCTCATCGCGGTTCCGTTAGTACTGTTTTCCATCATCAAAGGAATTTCTGGATTGCACGACACAGCTAAATTGGGGCGTTTGGCTTCCAAAACGTTGTTGTTCTATTTGGTGACAACCGTTATTGCCGTTTCCGTTGGATTGCTGCTGGTGAACAGCATCAAACCAGGAAAGTTGGTTGATGATGCTCAGCGCTTGGACAATCGATTGGCTTACGAGATATGGGCTCAAGACAACGAGATAAACGTAAAGGACGGACAGCACTACTTGAAAGATGAACGCTACGTAGATAGAGTGGCGGTTGTTCAAGAATTGATGGCTTCTGAAGTGCCAGACGCATCATTGGAAGCCAAGATGCAATCGGCCAAAAAGACAAAGGATGCAGGTCCGCTTCAGTTCATTGTGGATATGGTTCCAAGCAACATTTTCCTTTCATTGAATAACAATGGATTGATGTTGCAGGTTATCTTCTTTGCCATCTTTTTCGGGGTAACACTCATTTCCATTCCGCGAGATATTGCCGCACCCGTTATCAATTTTGTCGATGGTATGAATGAGGTCTTCTTGAAGATGGTGGACTTCGTAATGCAAGCTGCACCATTCTTTGTTTTCGCACTGCTTGCAGGCGTCATTTCCAAAATGGCAGGAGACGACCCCAATGCCGTCATTGAGATTTTCAAAGGTTTGGGATGGTACAGTCTCACAGTTGTACTTGGTCTTGCTTTCATGATCTTTATTTTCTACCCAATGCTTGCTCAACTGTTGGTGAAAGGCATGAATTACAAGCGCTTTTTCAGAGCCATTTCGCCAGCGCAGTTCTTGGCCTTTTCTACTAGTTCCAGTGCCGCTACACTTCCCGTAACCATGGATTGCGTTCAAGACAACTTGGGCGTGAGCAAGGAGACCACCAGTTTTGTGCTACCGATAGGTGCCACAGTGAACATGGACGGCACCAGTATGTACCAAGCAATAGCTGTGGTTTTTCTGGCACAGTTTCATTTGGTTGATCTTGACATGACGCAGCAACTGACCATAGTGCTTACGGCAACTCTGGCGTCCATCGGTTCGGCTGCGGTGCCAAGTGCTGGATTGATCATGTTGATCATTGTGCTCGAAAGCGTTGGATTGAACCCAGCTTGGGTGGCAATCATTTTTCCTGTTGATAGAATTTTAGACATGTGCCGTACTACCGTGAACGTTACAGGCGATTGCACTGTTGCTACAGTTGTAGCCAATAGCGAAGGCCAACTGAACAAGGATGTTTGGAGCAAATTGGATTAAGATTTAGAATAAAATTGAGCACTGTCCGTTACTCGGACATCAACCAAAGACCATGAAAAAACTACTTATTGTACTTGGAGTTATAGTCTTACTGCTTGTTGCGGCAATCATCATTGTTCCATTGGTGGTTATGGAGCCAATTACTAAAGCGGTGAAGGAGGAAGCCAACAAAAACCTCAATGCCACGGTCGATTTTAAGGATGTTGACGTGTCTTTGATCTGGTCATTCCCAGATATTTATGTGGGTGTGAATGAACTTTCCGTAACTGGAAAGGGTGAATTTGAAGGCCGCACGCTGCTGTATCTCAAAACCTTGGCGTTGGATGTGAATCTGCTGAGTGCTTTCACGGGCTCGCCAGTTATCAATCAGATTACGTTCGCAGAAGGATTGGCCAACGTTATTGTGCTGGAAGATGGCGCTGCCAACTACGATATTGTTCCCGAAAGCGAGGAAACCGCAGAAGAAGCACCCGCTCCAGAAGAAGGAACAAGCGCTTTGGTTATCAAACTCAAGGAGTTCAAGATCAGCAATTTGGAAGTGATGTATTCGGACAAGCAGGGTGGAATGACTTTTAGTACCACCGACCTTGACCTGACCTTGAGTGGGGATTTTGAAGCCGACAGAACTACATTCAAAACCAACATAGCCATGGTCAAGACCAAGTTGGCGATGGGCGGTGTTAGTTATTTGAATGGCGTTGAAATGGAATTGGATGCTGGTGTTGATGCTGACCTTGCAAGTAAGAGCTTCACGCTGAAGGACAATGAGTTCCGCATCAACGGGTTGCATCTTTCTTGGAATGGAAACATCAGCATGCCGAATGATGAGGACATCAACCTAGATCTGATCTATGCAGCGTCCAAAACGGAATTCAAAGAGATTCTATCGCTTGTGCCAGCCATATACGCCAAGGATTTTGCGGATGTGCAAGCCAGCGGTTCGTTGGAGTTGAGCGGAATTGTGAAAGGAACTTATAACGAGAAGAATATTCCTGGATTTACCACGAATTTGAAAGTGGCGGATGCGCAATTCAAATATCCTGACCTACCTAAAAGCGTTGACAACATTGCCATTGATCTGAATGTGACCAATCCAGGTGAAGATGTCGATTTCACGGTGATCGACCTGAAGCAATTCAAATTCCAATTGGCTGAGAATCCGTTTGATGTGCGAGCGCTAATCAAAACGCCTGTTTCCGACCCGAATATCGATGCTTCCTTCAAAGGCAAGATAAACCTGACCAGTTTGGCGGATGCCATTCCGATGGAGGAAGGAGATAAGCTTTCGGGAACCATCATTGCCGATGCGGAAATGAAGGGAAAACAGTCCGATCTTGATAAAGGTCGTTATGACAAATTCAACGCGAGTGGTGAGTTCATTTTAACGGATATTGAGTATTCCACCGAGGCGGTTTCCGTTCCAGTTCAGGTGAAATATGCGCAGTTCAAATTCGCACCGCGATTCTTGGAACTGGCTTCGTTTGATGCACAGGCGGGCAAGTCCGATTTCAAAATGAAAGGAAAGATCACCAATTACTTGGGTTACGTGTTGAGTGATGGCGTTCTGGAAGGAAACTTCAGTTTTAACAGTACGCTGATTGAAGGAAATGAACTGGCTGGAATGAGCACTTCGGAAGGTCAGGCTCCTGCAGAAACCGAAGGAACATCACAAGGTGGTGAGACTTCAGAAGAACCATTTGTGATTCCGAAAAATCTCGACATCGCACTTTCAACGGATGTCAAGAAGATCGTTTACGATAACATGAATCTGCTGAATGCAAAAGGGCAGGTGGTGATTCGAAACGGAAAGGCTGATCTAAAAGGCCTTTCTTTCAACACGCTTGGTGGTTCGGTGGCCATGAACGGCTATTACGATAGCAGCAACGAGAAGAAACCGAAGTTGAACTATGACCTTGATGTGCAGAATATTGTGGTGAAGGACGCTTACAAGACTTTTGGAACGGTTCAAAAACTGGCCCCGATTGCTGAGAAAACAGAAGGCAAAGCTTCGGTAAAATTCAACGTTCTCGGAAGCATGAAAAGCGGAACAGAAGTGGATTACAATTCATTGAATGGTGGCGGAAGGTTGACATCGCAAAGCTTGAAGATAACCGGAACAGAAGCGTTGGATAAAGTGGCGCAAGTGGTCAAGATCAACGCATTCAAAAATCCTGAGGTGAAGGATGTGAATCTCAGTTTCAAATTCATGGATGGTCGTGTGCACGTATCACCGTTCGATGTGAAGATTGGCCCTGTTTCTGCCAACATTTTCGGTAGTCATGGCTTTGATGAGACAATGGATTACGTGATGGCAACAGAAGTACCGACCGGTGCATTGGGAAGTCAGGCAAATGCGGTCATCAATGGGTTGGTTTCTCAGGCCAACTCTCTTGGTGCAAAGTTCACCGCTGGAGATAAGATTAAAGTCGACATACTCATTAAAGGAACATTCGCCAATCCGAAGATCACGCCTTCTTTTGGAGGAAGTTCAGGCGGTGGAAGTACCACGGAGAACCTGAAAGCTGCGGCTGAGGCCGAACTCAAAAAGCAGCAGGAAGAGTTGGAGCGCAAAGCAAAGGAAGAAGCTGACCGCTTGAAGCGCGAAGCAGAAGAAAGAGCTCGTCAGGAAGCGGAACGTCTCAAGCGGGAAGCAGAAGAACGAGCCAAGAAAGAGGCTGGAAATGTATTGAATGGATTGTTCGGAAAACCGAAGAAGTAGCTTTCAGAGATGAGATTTCAGATTTCAGATTTCATACTTCAGATATTCTCAAGAAGCATCCTGTTTCTAATTGTTGGTCACGTTTCGCTGGTCGCTTTTTCACAAAATCCCGAAGGCTGCGAAATGCCTGGGAATAAGAAAGTACAGAAGCTTTGGGAGCAAGCACAAAATGAGCGGAAGCCATCGGAAAGGCGTGCTCTATTAGATCAGATTCTAGATGCAGAACCTGATCATCCCGGAGCGCTTTACAGCAAGTATTCTGAGCAACTCAAAAAAGCTGAAAGAGATCCATACAGTAAGGGAATAGCATTTGGTTATAAACCCATGAAAGCCGTTGCCGACCAGTGCCCGGAATACCACATGTACCCGTATTACTACATGGGCATGATAGATTTTCAGAACAAGAATTTCAAAGATGCTGAAGCGCATTTCAAGAAGTTTTTGGAGATGGAATTCGACAATCCTGAATGGTATCCGAAAGACCACGAAGAGAAATATTTGGAAGTGGAGGCTCTGCTGCCTTCATGTGCTTACTACGATTCGCTTTACTCCAACCCGGTTCCATTCACGCCACATGTGGTCAAAGGCATTTCTACAAGAGACAATGAGTATTTGGGCATCATTTCTCCGGATAATGAATTGGCGCTTTACATCAGACGGCATTTCGTAAAGCGGAAGAATGATCTAACAGCCCGTGAGATAGAAGAGTTCGTGCGTAGCAAGCGTCAACCAGATGGGGAATTCGATGAGGGAAAGCCAATGCCGCGTCCGTTCAACATTACAGAAAACGTAGGAAGCGCCACCCTCACCATCGATAACAAACGCATGTTCCTCACTATTTGCGAGGATGATGCGCAAGGCTACAAGAACTGCGATATTTTCTATTCAGATTGGAGTTTTCATGGCTGGGGAGAACCGGTAAATCTCGGACCGGGAATCAATGGAAAGAATTCGTTTGAAGGCCAACCAACCGTAACGCCAGATGGCAAGACCATTTACTTTGTTTCCATCCGTGAGGATGAAATCGGAGACATTGATAACATGGACCTCTATGTTTCGCACCTTCAGGAAGATGGAACCTGGGGTCAGGCCAAGAACCTTGGTACTACCATTAACACAAAAGGCCACGAGAAATCGCCTTTCATTCACGAGGATAGCCACACGTTGTACTTCAGTTCTGATGGTCATCAGGGCATTGGAAATTTCGACATCTATTACGTGCGTCAGGACGCCAATGGTAATTGGACAAAGCCCAAGAACATCGGATTTCCGATCAATACAGAAGGCGCAGACGTTGGCTTTTTTGTGGCGGTTGATGGTAAAACGGCTTACATCAGCAGCAACGAGCGCGATGATGGTGTAGGAGGCTGGGACATGTTCAGTTTTGATCTATACAAAGAAGCTCGGCCAGAGAAAGTTCTTTTCCTAAAAGGACAGCTACGCGATGAGAACAACAAGCGCATTACGGATGCTACCATCAAGTTCAAAGACATGGAAACCAAGCAGGTACATGAAGTTGATGTGGATACCTTGACAGGTGATTATGTGGCCGTGATGAACTTCAGCAATGATATTGTGATGACAGTTGAGAAGAAAGGCTCGGCATTCACATCACGATACCTTTCTACCAAAGATTCTACGTTGAATGATGTGAAAAAGGTGGACGTGGAAGTGAAAAAAGTGAAGGTTGGAGAAGCCTATGAATTGCATGATATCCGCTATGCTACCGATCGATTCAACCTCAATCAGGAATCGATAAACATGATGGGCGAGTTTGCTGAATACCTGAAAAAGAACCCCAAAATGAAGGTGGCGATTCATGGTCATACCGATAATGTGGGGTCACCGGCAGATAATATGAAGCTTTCTGAAGATCGGGCGAAAGCCGTTTATGATATTCTGGTTAAAGCCGGTGTCAGTTCTTCCAGACTGTCTTTCAAAGGATTTGGAGAAACAAAACCGGTCAAAGACAACTCATCTGCTGAAGGAAGAGCAGCAAACCGAAGGACGGAGTTCGTAATTACGGCTAACTGATTTTGAACTTTACGCTTTCACGCATGTTAACAGTGCTGTTGAAAGCTGTGACATACCGCAAGTGGATTACCATTAATTCTAAGTTAATTTGCAGCCCGTAATCAACCGACCCAATTTTATCAGATGGAAGCAGCCGAGCTGAAAGCGAAATTGAAAGAGCAGATCATTGAGTATTTGAATCTATTGGATTTTACACCAGAGGATATTGATGACGATGATCAATTGTTCGGTCCGAAATTCGACTTGGATTCTATTGATGCGTTGGAATTGAGCGTTTTGCTTGAGCGTGAATACGGCATTAAAATGACCGACCCGCAGGAAGGACGTAAAGTGCTGGTTACCGTGAATACCATGGCCGATTACATCTTGGCCAAGAAAGCCGAAGCCTGATCTTATGAGCCGTGTGGTTGTCACCGGCATTGGGGTTATTTCCGCCATTGGGAATAACGTAGAAGAAAATCACCACTCATTAAGAGCGGGCAAAACTGGCATTGGTAAAGCCCAGTTTCTGAAGTCAAAGTATGCTGGTGAGCTCCTTTTCGGAGAAGTGAAACTGAGCAATGATGAGTTGAAAGAACTTATCGGTCTGGAAGCTTCTTCCAATTTCAATCGTACTGAATTGTTGGCGCTGAAGGCTTTCAAAGAGGCCATCGAAAGTGCTGGTCTGACCAAGAAGGAATTACACTCGTTCGAAACAGCATTTCTCTCAGGTACAACCGTTGGTGGAATGGTCGAAATGGAAGCCATTCATGCCGATGCGAACACGAATACCGAGCCATCACCTTTCGTGAATTCGTACAGAAGTGGTGCGCACACGGAGCGATTGGCAAAGTATTTCGGTTTGCGCGGTTATACGGATACCATGAACACAGCCTGTTCGTCATCGGCCAATTCCATTATGCTTGGCGCGAGATTGATCAAAGCAGGAAAAGCCAAACGCGCCATTGTTGGTGGCGTGGATAGCTTGGCGAAATACACGGTAAACGGATTCAATTCGTTGCAGATTTTCTCTGATGAGATAACACGACCTTTCGATGCCAACCGCAAAGGTTTGAACTTGGGAGAAGGCGCAGCCTACCTGGTTTTGGAAAGAGAAGAAGATGCAGTTTGCAGAAACATTTGGGGAGAAGTTCGCGGTTACGGAAATTCCAACGATGCATATCATCCAAGTTCGATGTCGCCAGAAGCTGTTGGCGTTCGCGGTGCAATAAACGGAGCATTAGAAACAGCTGATTTGAAGCCAGAAGATATTCAGCATGTGAACGCCCATGGAACAGGAACCGAGAATAACGACTACACCGAGGTGCACGGAATGCAGCAAATATTCGGAGAAATTCCGCCTTATGTTTCCACCAAATCCTACACGGGACACACATTAGCAGCTGCTGGTGCGATCGAAGCGGTTTATAGCTTGCTTAGTATCGTCAACCAAGAGATTTACCCAACGTTGAACTGGCAAACTCAAATGCCAGAATTCAATTCCAAGCCGCAGACCGAGTATTCGAATTCAGTTGACATCAAGAATGTTCTTTCTAATTCGTTCGGCTTTGGAGGTAACTGTAGTTCACTTATTCTTTCAAAAGTGGAGTGATGTACATCAAAGATCTGACCTGCATATCGCCTCAGAAAACCATCACGGGAGAGTTCTTCGGAAACGAACCGTTGGTTCATGTTGGACCGACAATTCCCGCGATGGAACCAGATTACGCGGATATTCCTCGCGGACAGCTCCGCAGAATGGGGAAATCCAACCGAATGGCAACGGGTGCTGGAATGCCTTTACTTCAGAAATGGAAGACGGATGGCATCATCATCGGAACCACCGATGGCGGAATGGAAGACTGCCACCGTTTTTTAAATCAGATCATTCAGTACGAAGAAGGAACGCTCACGCCAACTGGTTTTGTGCAGGGAAGTCCGAGTTCGCCAGCGGGCGGTTTGGCGTTGATGTCGGCCAACAGCGGCTACAATAACACGCACAGCAACATGGGTTTGTCTTTTGAGAATTGTGTGGTTGATGCACAACTCCTGTTTGATGAAGGACGAGCAAACAGTCTGCTGATAGGTTGCGTGGAAGAAATTTCGCAAGCACCGCTCAGAATCTCGCAGTTGGCGGGTCATACGAAAAGCGAGGAAGTAAGCACGGACAAACTGTTTGAATCAAAAACAAAAGGAACAGCAAAGGGAGAAGGTGCAACCATGTTTGTGGTCGAGAGTTCTCCTGAAAACGCCATCGCTCAGATTGTTGATGTGGATATGATCACGTGTCCGTCAGAAGCTGATCCGCTCGAAAAGGCTGAACGTTTTTTAGAACGAAATGGAATTGAAAAAGACCAGATTGATGCTTTGATGCTTGGCTACGCTGGAGATGTGGAAAACGACAAATGGTACGACCATTTTGCCAATTCCTTGTTCCACGAAACAGGCATCATCACTTACAAGAACCTTTTTGGGGAAAACGCAGCCGCAAGTTCATTTGCTACTTGGTTTGCGGCCAATTTGGTGAATGGCGAAACCGCTCCAGAAATGGCCATCAAAAAGCCAATTCCGTCAGCATTGAAAACCATCCTGATCTACAACATGTACCAAGGAACCCAGCATGGGTTTGTGTTGGTGAAAAGCGCCTGACCGGTTTTTTCAATCGGTTTTCTGAGCAACATAAAATCCGTAGCTGTAGTATTGCTTGAACTTTTGGTAAAGTTCTATCTCGCGCTTACTTTCTTCCACAATTTCATTCGCTTCTTTCGAATTTTCATGTCGCTGTAAAAACGCCTCGAACTGGTTAGAGAGTTGTTGGTAATAACTATCAATCCAACTGCTTTCACTTAGTTTAAAATAGCCGCGAAGCGAATAACCAGCAGTTTCAAGAATTCGAATCTTTTCTGAGGCCGTGGCTATCTCGGGATACTCAGATTTCCAGAATTCTTCTATTTCATTTGGTCTGTGGTTGGTTATCCAAGTAATCTCACTCACGGCCAAGTAGCCTCCAGGTTTTAGAAACTGGTTCCAGTATTTCGCTCCTTTTTCAAATCCCATGTTGTAAATGGCGCCCTCCGACCAAATAAGGTCTAGGCTCTCTGTCTTAAAAGGAAGTTCGTCCATTGAAGCTTGTAAAACTTCAATCTCACATCCTAAAGGCTGATGGCTCTTTCGTTTTTCAAGTTCATTGAGAAATTCATCGAAAAGGTCAATTGCCGTTATCTTTCCCTTCAGATGCTGGGCAAGTGTAAGGGTTTGTGCACCCGTTCCACTGCCAATGTCAGCTATTCTTAGAACATCACTGTCGGGCAAATCGCAAAACTGCAGCGCTCTCAAAGTATCCTCTTGGCTGCCCGGTCCTTGTCGCTCATTGAACCGATGAAGATCAATGATCAATTCAAGCTCATTCATATCAATCAGTTTCTTTCGACTTTATCATACTTTCCTCAGCCGCCCCGATTCCTTTCTCAAAGTTTGTTTTGAACTCGCCTGCCGCTGATTTCAATTCAGCGATCAGTTCATCCGAACAACCACCAACATAGGTTGAAGCCACCCCGATACCTTGCCACAGGTTCGGTCTTCGGTCTTCCGAAAAATGGTTGATGATGTTCACCACTTTGTCCACTTCACCTTTGGTGATGTACCAAATGGCACGGCCAACGCCTTGGTCAAAGCCTGATTGAAATTCGGGAGTGATGTTCTCTGGAATTTGCTGCGTTCGGATGGTTGCACGCCTTTGAAACAGTCCGTTCCAATATCCAAAACCATCCAAGACCTTTACCCGCATTTCAGGTTCAATTTCCGAAAGGGTAGAAGCGAGGTTCATTTGGCATTCGGCTATTGCCCAGCCCAAACCAATATGAACTTGAGTTGCGTGTCTTGCCGTCTTCTGAGCATAAACCTTCCACGTTTCCATGGAATTGGCCAAAGCAACACCCATCGAAGCGCCTTCAAATGCTACCGAACGGTAACGCATTTCGAACTTGTTCAATTCCGTGATGAGTTCATCTAAACCAAGTTCCCGTTCGCTTAAAGCACGACCTTTCTGAAAGGTGGAAACAACAGTTTCGATGTTCTCGGAAATGCTCATCAATAGGTCACTGGTTCTGGATATGGATACAGCCACATGTGTCGCATTTCATCTGCAATGTGCGCATCGCGAAGCACGGCTTTACTGTTCTTGCTTTCCAGTTTCTCGCCTTTCAGGCTCATCGTATACGGATCAACGGCTATTTCCATGCTTGTGCCATGCGCCAGATTGCTTGCCAAACGGAAGGTTTCAGCCGCAATATGCTCCAAGATCAGCATGTTCTCTTCGAATTTCAGCAACAGCTCATCGCGGTCAAATTCCTTCTCTACAATATCCTCTTGGAATTGCTTCAGGAAGTCGAGGTCGAATGGGTCGGTGTAGCGGTCTGTGATGTCTGCCGTGTCGTAAGGCCCCCAATCGTTGAAAAGCTTCTGCATCTGGCGGCTCAGTTCTCCGTATTTCTGGAGGATGGAAGTTGGGCCAGCCGTGAGTTTGCGTAGCAGCTCGAGGTCGGTGAGGCCGTTATTGGTGAACAGTAGTGTGTTGATGCTCCAATACGCGCCCCAATCCCAGAAGATCTTGGCCACCATCACCTGCGTTTTTCCCCAAAGCGGATACTGGTTGATGTAGATCGGCATCCAATTGTCGTACAACGCGCGCAGCACTTCCGAGTAGAATTTGGTTCGGAAGAAGATGTCTTCGCCTTTCAGGTCGCGTTGAATGAGGTCGGCTGTCCAAGTGTTGGCCATCGAAATGAAATCTGAACCTGGCGAGTAGAATGGGTCGGCAAAAAGTCCGCTTTCTCCCGTCACGGTCCAACGGTCGGTGTGGAACAACTCGCCCGATCCGTGCGCAAAATGCTTCATCACTTTGAAGTCGAGAATGTTGCCATCCTTTTCCTTCTTCTTGAGTTCATGATAGCACTGTGGTTCGTGCTTTTCGAGCCAAGCCAACGCCTTATCCAATTTGTTATAGGTCTCGAACGGATGGATGACAGGATCGGCCACAATGCCGACACTCGTCTTGTCGCCAACCAGCGGAATGATCCACACCCAATAACCCGCATCCATCAAGTGAACCGTGCTCAGATAGCGTAATCCAGGCTCAACATGCGAATGCCATTTTGCGTCATCCGACCACTCGTCAATGTCAATTTTCCAATCCACTCGGAACCAAGCCGCGTTCACATCGTGGTTCACCGTTTCGGCAAAACCAAGCTTGCGTTTCATGAAACTTCCGCGGCCTGTGGCATCTACCACCCAGCGTGAAGTTTGCATGAAATCTTCACCATCAACTTCGTAGGTTACTGTGTGTGCGTCATCCGCAATAATCACGTCTTTAACCTTGGCGCCCATAACCACATCAATACCGAGTTCTCGATCCATTCTGATGAGGTCATTCTCGAAAATTCCGCGGTCGATCTGATGACTTGGAACGGGAAGCAAAACTTTCGGTCCCAATTCCACACGCTTGTGGATGGTTTCCTTGTGTTTAGGCGAGAAGAAGAACCGCAGACCGTGTTTCGGTAGTTGGTGTTCGTCCATGTAATCCTTCAGATTGAGGACTTCGCGCAGGTAATGCGTGGCCAACTCCACGGTGCTTTCGCCCACTTTGTGAGCCGCTTCGGGTGCGCTGTCGCCACGTCTTTCCAGCACCAGCACGCTGATGTCTGGGTTCTGCTGTTTCAATTGCATGGCTAGGGTTAGACCCGCAAGGCCACCACCGAGAATAATTGTATCGTATTTGTTGTTCGAACTCATGATAAAACGATGAGAAGATTATCTGTTCTTTTCTAAAATCAAGGATGTTGAGAAGCAAACAATTCCGAAGGTCCAAAGTTTAATGGAACCGAAAATGATTTCCGACATGCCTTCGCCACGCAGGAAAACACCATTGAAAGCTTCCATGGCCCAGTTCATGGGCGAGAGGTGCCCCACGAAGATCATGGTGTCTGACATGATGTAAAGCGGAACCCAAATGCCGCCCAAAGCCGCCATGATTACCACCGAAACAATCCCGAAAATGGCTGCCTGATGGAGTGTTTTGAAGATGGTTCCGACCAATAATCCGTAACTGGTGGCGGCAAATCCTGCCACAACAGCCACGTACAGCAACGGGAAGAAACCACTTCCCAAATCGAGTTTGGCAAGGCCAAGAGTAGGCATGAGCCAGAAACCAACGCTGATCATCAGCAATGCTTGCAGTAATCCAACTGTGCTGTAGCTCAGTAGTTTGCCCGCATAGAAATGGAACATGCTTGTGGGCATCGTGCGCAAGCGGGTAATGGTTCCTGCGGTTCGTTCTCGGACCATATTTCCAGCCAGCGGAATGACGATGAAGAACATGGCAAAGACCGTCCAAGCAGGCACGTTATGCTGCGTGGAATTGTTGGCCACATCGGTTGCCATGATTTTGCCTGTGGCCGTTTTCTCGCGCAGTTGCACAATTCCGTTCGAGGAAAGATTGACTTCGGGGCGTTTGCCAGTCATTTCCGCCAAACGGTCGCTGAGACCATCAATGATCATTCGGCCTTCCAATTCACTCAAAAACTGCTTTATGGCACTTCGGATGCTGCTCCGAAATGTGTGCTTAGTGGTAGGGTCGAGGAGGAGCGTGATGTACGGTTCGAGGTTCGGTTTTTCGACTTTGCTTGGTTCGTCCGTTGGCATCAATCCAGCCAACATTCCTTCCACCTGTGCGTCCACGATCTGCTTCAATTCATCGCCCAGACCTTTTTTTACAATGATGCCGATCTGGTAATCGCCCGAATTGATGGATTTCGCGAGTTGAGCGCTATCGATCGGCATTCCGTCCAGGCTATCGATTACCACAAAAGTTTTTCCTTCTTGAATGGCGTGCATGATGGCTTTGGAAATCTCACCGCTGTCCTGATTAACGAACAGTACGGGAATCTTCTGTTCCTGATAATCTCGGAAGGGCGCGTCCTGCACAATTGCCATCACGATCACCAGCACCATCGGCATGAGGAAAAGGATGCCCAAACCGCCTTTATCGCGGATGAGCAATAGCCATTCTTTCGTTATGGACGCGAGGAGTTTCATGCGTCCCGCAATTGCTTTCCAGTCAGTTCAATGAAATGATGATGCAGACTGTGTCCATCTGAAAGCAGTTCAGATGTTTTGCCTTCGATGAGCAATTTTCCATGGTCGATGATGCAGACCCGATCGCAGAGTTTTTCGGTCTCATCCAACTGGTGAGACGTGTAAACGATGGTCATTCCGCTACGGTTCAACTCCTGCAAATAGGTATTGATCATGTGCCGCGAATGGACGTCAATGCCCACGGTCGGCTCATCGAGAATGAGGATTTCGGGGCCGTGCATCAGTGCCACCATCAGGTTTACCCTGCGCTTCATTCCGCCCGAATAATTCTGCAGCTGCTTTCCGCGATGGTCCGAAAGCCCAAAAGCTTCCATCAGCTCATCCGTTTTCTGTTGGATTTCCTTTCGGTTCAATCCGAGCATTTGTCCGAAGAAATGAAGGTTCTCAGAAGCGGTCATCGTATCGTACAAGGCGATTTCCTGCGGAACCAATCCGATGGATTTCCTGATACCGACCGCATCGTTTTTCCAACTCCTGCCAAGAATGGGAACTTCGCCTGTGCTCGGTTTCAGAATGCCGCAGATGATGGAAATGGTTGTGGTCTTTCCAGCACCATTCGGGCCAAGTAATCCATAGAACGCTCCTTTTGGAATGTTCAGGTTGAGGCCATTTACGGCAGGTTCGGCTGCACCGCTGTAGCGATGCACCAATCCCGATATGGAAATGGCATCCAAATCAGAGTTTCATTTTGTGAATGGAAAGGAAGAAGTTGATCTCGCGCTTGCCGATGTCCGAAAGTTGGTCGGCCAGATCCTGATAGGTGAGACCATCTGCGCGGTCTTTGCACATGCGGCCACAATCGTAAGCGAAATTGCGCCATTGGTCACCGATCTTTGTGATCTCCAAACTCTTCTTATGCAAAACAGGATTTCCCAATCGTGCTGATGCTTCCTGCAAAAACGCCCCAAACATGAAGCGGAAACCCGCACCGCCCGTGCCGATCTCTTCCTGCATCCGAACGATGTTTCCGAGGTATTTCTTGGCTTCTTCCTTACCGTATTTCTTCTCGTAGTTCGCTACCCGCGAAGCCAGAAAACCGATTGCGCGGCCACCGAAAATGGGCAACGGAATAGTTCCCATATCCTTGGCCGTGTATTTCAGTCCGCTGATGATGGCCTTGTTCAGGTCCACGTCTTTTGGAACATGCGTTGGATAATACATCCTGCCGCTGGTGTTGGGCATGCCTTTGGCAAACCGCGCACGGATCAGCATTCTGCGGTCAATCGTCACGGGTGCTTCCAAAATGGGGTCGGAGACGAGGTAATCATCGCCTTCCTTGCCGTATACTACAATATTATGCGCGTTGAAGTGGAAACGGAACGCACGAGGCAAGTAGGGCAGGTAGAATACACTGGTCAGCATGCCAACAGGCAATCCCTGCTCCAGAACGCTGTCCAACTCGGCCATTGCTTTCTCAGGGTCGGAGAACTTCTGACGCTTCATTTCAACACCTGTCCGCTTCGAGAATTTCTTAAAAATATCGCCCGGCATGATCCGGTAGGTGGTCACGGGCAGACCGTTCACCTTGATGAACGGCATGTGGCTGAAGAACAGCCCAGAACCGATACCCAATGCCATGGGTTCGGAAACGTCCAGACCGTGATGACGCATCAAATTGGAAATAACGCCCGTCTCGCAATGAGCCGATTGGCGGTGCTCGAAATCTATCTTCATTCTGTTTTCTTCAACTCATCCACCGAGATGTCGAAGACCTCAGCATATTTTTCGAGCGTTTTAATATCCAAATCATTGAAGCCGGAAGGCTCTAAATGCTTGGCAACCTTTCGTTTTGAAATATCCATGTACTGGCTCAACATGCCCACATCCATAATGTTCTTTTCCATATGGTAAGCCAATGGGCTCAGTTCGCCAGATTCAATTTTCTTCTTCGTTTCTTCAACTTTCTTATTGATTTCTTCCCACGCCTGATTGAGTACCGTGTTCTCTGGTTCCCAACCAACACTTCCTACGGTCCCATAGTTGCCATCGTCATCAATGGCGTATTTCACCACCTTGAATTTACCCTCGAAAAGATTTTCGTCATCCTGAGGTACATCCTTCTTTTTCATCTAGCAAATTTAAGATACCAGCCACTTGCTTGAATTGATCTTAATACGAGTTTCTGCACAATTCCTCAATTACGTTGTTAGATGAGTAGACTAACTTTGATGTAATGAGCCGGTTGTGTCATATTATTTGTTTTCTGATTCTAGTTGTTTCTATAGCTGAGGCCCAGACAAATGAGTTGTTCTTGTCTGAGTCTGAGATTCAATCAATTGTGAATAACTCGGACAAAGTAGATGCTAAAATAGAGGAGCTCACGGCTCAGATGTTCAATCGTACTGAGCTTAGGGACGAGATATCATTGCTTCAAACCATTCTGATCTTGGAGCCTTATTCTCAAGACGCTCATTGCAGTTTAGGAATTGCTTACGGCAGAATATCTGAACTCGTGATGCGGGTGGGAGCCTCTGAAGATGCACGAAAACTGATTCATACAGGTCTTTGGCACGAGCAGCTTTGTTCTGACTACAACTCTAAGCGCGTTTGCAGTATGCTCGGTAAGTTGGGCTCTTTTCACTTGATAGCAGGAAATTTGGACAGTTCTCTACACTATTTTAGAATAGCGGAGGCTTATACGGATACCATGAGAGATCCGGTTTGGCATTCTTCTGCATTGAACAATCTAGGAATGGCTTGTAAAGCTGCGGGAAAGCGGGACTCTGCTTACATGCATTACAACGCCTCCATTTTTGAATTGAACAACAACTCTGAGGAGCATCAGTCTTTGCTTGGAAGTATTACTGACAATCTGGCCCAGTGGCATGAGGACAATGGTGAGTTGCATCTCGCGGAACAGCGACATGAGGAGAATATTGAGCGGTTCAAACTACTGAAGGATACGTTGCATTTAGCGCAAGCCTTTATTGGTGCTGCCAGAACCAAATGGGAGTTAAACAAAGGATCAGTCTCTTTTCAGTACATGGATTCGGCTTATCAGCTAATGAGTTCATACACCCAAGAAGCCCCAAGACGAGCTGGAATGATTGTGGATCAATTTCATTTGAAAAGCAAATTGTACCGTGAAATGGGCAAATTTGAGGATGCACTGCAAGCTGCAGACAGTGCCTTGGCATGGGAAAAGCGCCATAACGAACTGAATGGAGAAGCTTTGATGGCCATGTTCAGTGTGCTGAAAGAATCGGAAGTGGCAAGAGTGAGACGCGAAAGAAGTTTGAGAAAGGACCTTCTGGAGTCCGAGGACAAGGCTCACAGTCGCCTCATCATGCTAATCGTCTCCATTATAGTGATCGTTGCCGCTGGAATTTCTATTGCTATCCGAAAGCGTTAGGGCTGTTCAGGTCTGGAAACCTCTATAAGGTTCATTTTTCCACGCCCTTTCAGATCGGCCACGCCAAGTGGCTTCAAAAGAAATTCAGTCGAAGAAAGGAGTGAGGCGGTTGCTTCGGTAACCGTGACCTTCATTGGATGACCGTGATTCTCCACCCGTGAAGCAATGTTGACGTTATCGCCCATCACATCAAACTGACATCTAGCATTACCAACTACTCCAGAAATCACCGGGCCAGAATGAATTCCAATTCGACATTCCCACGAAATTGGGCTAGACCGGTTTTTATGTTTGAGATGATCGATCATATCCAATGCGGCAGAAACTAGACTTACTGCATGGTCAGATTCTGACGTTCTACCCAATCCTGAAGCTGCCATATACCCATCGCCTAACGTTTTGATACGTAATCCTCCAAGGCCAGTAACTATTTCATCGAACGATGAAAAGAGTTCGGTGAGTTCATTTACAAGTTCGGTTGGTTCCAACTGTGCCGCTTTGGTGGTAAAATCAACCAGATCGCAGAACATGATGCTTGTGTGCTGATGGATAACGGGTGTGTAACTTCCATTTGTCTTCAGCTCTTGAATTACCGTGTTAGGAAGAAGGTATCTGAGTAGACGGTCGGCCTTTTTCCTTTCTTCTTGGAGGTCGAGATGTGTTCTAATGCGTGCTTTAACTACCTGTGCGTTGAACGGCTTGGAAATGAAATCTGCTCCCCCGATATCAAACCCTTTAGTTTCGTCTGAGGCTTCATTCAAAGCGGTTAGGAAGATGATCGGAACCTGTGCTGTTACTTCATCAGACTTAAGAATCTGGCATGCGGTGTAGCCATCCATCTCTGGCATCATCACATCCATAAGGACAAGGTCAATGGCTGGGTCTTTCTGCACCAATTCAATGGCCTTTTTGCCATTCTTGGCAACCTTTATTTTGTAATCATCACGAAGAAGAGCAGATAGTAACTGCAGATTCTCTACAGAATCGTCCACAACCAGAATGGTGTGCTTGTCAACCTTGGTCAACCCGAAATTATTTGCCATCAGAAATTGCCTTGATCAGTTCCATCGCCTCGTCAAATTCCATTTCCACCAAGCTTGCCTGAATTTTCTCCAAATTAGATTGATCGGCTCCAAAATCGAACTTTTTGAATGCTTCATCAAGGATATCGCTAGAAGTTGGGTCACTTTCTGAGATTCTTGCTTTCAGTTTACTCAAGATGCCAGATAAATCCTCTTCCGAAATTGGCTCTAGCGCTGCGCTGTCTGTTGCCTGTGCGTTCAATTTGCTCAAAATGCTCTTACTTATTTCTTCGGCTTCTCTGGCAACGTGTATCGCTTCGGTGTAAAGGAGGTCGATATCCAATTCTTCGGCATCTCTTAATGACGAGGAAAGAGTTCTGCATCTTTTGCCAAGTTCCTGAGCTCCTATGTTACCTGCAACACCCGCCAACGCGTGCATCATTTCGCTCATTCCTTGGTTGTCACGGCTGTTTATCAGCGGTTTTATATCCACAAACACAGTTCCGTACTTTTTAGAGAATGTAAGCAGGATCTTTGTGTAGAACTCCGCTTTCCCACCACATCGGTGTAATCCGTCCTCAACATCTATCCCGTTAATCAATGGGAAAACGATCGGAGTTTCATAATGGTCGGATTCCAGTGTTTCAACCGAACCGGAAACGGTTGCGGAAGATTCAGGCGCCAGGAAATCAACCAACGTTTGGTAAAGCTTTTTCGGATCTATCGGCTTGGATATGTGCTCATTCATTCCTGCATCCAAACTCTTGGCACGCTCTCCAGCCATGGCATGCGCGGTCATTGCAATAATGGGCTTCCCATCATGTATTCTCTCACTTCTTATCTCTCTCGTTGCAGTAAGTCCGTCCATAACCGGCATCTGAATGTCCATTAGTACAGCATCGAAAGCACGCTCTCGCAACAATTCAATAGCCACGCTACCGTTTGGAGCATGGGTTACCTCAACACCTACATCTTTGAGTAGTTCAATGGCCAATTCTGTGTTGATCTCGTTGTCTTCCGCAAGCAGAACATGGAATCCATTCAAAACGGATTTGAATCTGTCTACATCGTCCGATACGGCTACACCGCTCAGTGTAGCAAATTTGTTCTTGTAGAGGGTTTTCTGAATGGCATCGAACAGAATGGAAGGACTTATCGGTTTAACCAGATATTCGTCCACCAAAGATTCGTTATGCGCCTCTACTTTTATCTGGTCTTGACCATAAGCCGAAACCATTAATACACTCGGACTGGTCTTTACTTTCTCACGCTGTAGTTGCTCTAGCATTTGAATGCCGTTGGTGTCTGGCATGGCCCAATCTGTGATGATGAGCGAAACAGGCTCTTTGGCAGATTCTTCACGGTACAACTCAATTGCGGTTTCGGCCGAGTTTGCATCCAGCACCTCAAACCCGAAAGACAGTAACATTTGCTTCAGAACGCTACGTGCTGAATCGGAATCATCTACCAATAGGACTCTGATTCCCTCCACATTCGTAGGTCGTTTGTTCTTAGATTGTTGACTTTCAATCAAATCCAGAACGGCATCAAAATAGAAGGTGCTTCCTTTTCCTTCTACGCTTTTCAAAGAGAGTGTGCCGCCCATCATTTCTACAAGTCTTCGCGAAATGGTCAATCCCAATCCGGTACCTCCGTACTTCCGAGTAGTAGAAATATCCGCCTGCTGAAAGGCCGAGAATAGCTTTTTCTGCTGTTCTTCAGTAATTCCAATGCCGCTGTCAGCTACTGAGAACGAAATTGTTACTTGGTCCGAAGTCCGTTTCTTCAATTCACATTTAAATCTGACATCACCACTTGCCGTGAATTTCACTGCGTTGTCTAACAGATTCAGTAAAACCTGCCGTATTCTGAGAGGGTCTGACTTAAGAGTGGAAGGAATGGTATTATCAAACTCAATAATGAATTCGATGTCTGGTTTCTTACGCAGTTTTACGTTCACCAATTCCGCTACTTCATTAACCAAACCTTCCAGATTGAACTCTACTGATTCGAAAGCCAATTTGCCAGCTTCGATCTTTGAGAAATCAAGAATGTCATCGATTATTCCCATCAATGCTTCGCTGCTGCGCTGGATCTTGATGAGATTCTCGCGCTGCTTCGGTTCCAGGGCGGTTTTCAATGTCAGATAACTAAGGCCGATAATGGCATTCATCGGAGTTCGGATCTCATGACTCATGTTGGCCAGGAAGTTGCTTTTGGCCTGATTGGCACTTTCGGCAATTTCTCGTAACGAGTTCATTTGGGCATATCGCTCTTCCAGTTCAAGATTCTTCATTTGAACCACATCCATCTGCCTGCCTCCGAATGAAGCAAACAGACCTAGAAAGAACGGTGCGGTATCAATGATCCACAATAATGGGGAGCTGCGTTGTGCTTCCAGTAAATGACCTACACTGAAGTCACCGAACAGAAAATAGCTCTGAATAAGCGTTCCTATGATAGGAAATGCCAAGCCGAACAATGCCCCATAAATGGCATATCGAACCAATTCGCTTCTTTCCTTCGCTGCCATGTTCAGACTATCATTGGGTCAAACTGCGAGTTGAATATAATATAATGCACATTTGCACGCCTCGTTGATTGTCGATTGAGCAGAAAATCGAAGACAAAAAAAATCCCCACCGAGGTTGGTGAGGATTTCTATCTGAAAGCCTTTCGGCTTATTTCATTCGCTTTTCCTTGATACGGGCTTTCTTACCAGTAAGATCGCGTAGGTAGAAGATACGTGCTCTACGAACAACGCCTTTCTTGTTTACCGTAATGGTTGTAAGGTTTGGATTGCTGAACGAGAAAACACGCTCAACACCAACACCACTTGCCATTTTACGAATAGTAAAAGTTTCGGTAGCTCCAGAACCTCTTCTCTGAATGATCACTCCTTGGAATTTCTGAGGACGGGTCTTTTCGCCTTCGCGAATCAGGTACTCAACTGTAACTGTATCTCCAGCAGCAAAATCAGGCGCTTCAATGCGCTTGCTGTAAGTGTCTCTAACGTGGTTTAGTATTGCGTCCATGCTTTCTAAAATATCTGTCCCGAAATTTGGGAGCGCAAATGTAGGTATTTAGTTTCAAGCTGCAAGTAACAAGTAGCAAGAAAAATTTGATGACTTGCTAAGAGTCATTTGTTCGTAGAAACCCTCCATCACCTCATTACTTCATTCCATCATCACTCAAGTAATCCGGTCTTCGTTCTTGTGTTCGTTTCAAGGCTTGTTCATGCCGCCAGTCTTCTATCAGTCTTTCGTTTCCTGAAAGAAGCACATCAGGAATCTTCCATCCTTTGTATTCTGCCGGGCGGGTGTAAACGGGCGGGGCCAACATCCCATCCTGATGGCTGTCGAAAAGTGCAGAGGTTTCGTCTGAGATAACGCCTGGAATGAGACGGATCACCGCATCGCAGACCACGGCAGCTGCCAGTTCGCCACCCGTGAGGACGTAATCTCCAATGGAGATTTCCTTGGTGATGAAATGATCGCGGACGCGCTGGTCAATGCCTTTGTAGTGGCCACAGAGAATAATCATGTTGCCTTTGGTGGAAAGGCGGTTGGCCATTGGCTGGTCGAACTGCTCGCCATCGGGTGTCATGTAGATCACCTCGTCATAATCGCGCTCGGCTTTAAGGGCGGAAATACAACGGTCTATCGGTTCAATGGTCATCACCATGCCTGCACCGCCTCCGAACTGGTAATCGTCCACGCGGTTGTGCTTATCTAAGGTGTAATCGCGCAGATCATGGAAATGCACTTCTACCAAGCCTTTGTCTTGCGCGCGCTTTAGAATGCTGTGGCTGAATGGCCCCGAAAGCAGTTCGGGATGTATGGTGATGATGTCGAAACGCATTTGGCTGCAAAGCTAATGCATTGGGGTAAGCACTAAATTCTAAAAGTTGAAATTCGAAACGGTTGAATTAGCGATGGCCGATTTTCGATTTTCTGCCCCAAGACAGACATAACTTATGACAAGGCAGAAACAAGTTATTGGTAAATAGAAAGAACTTATTGGATGATAGAAGGACGTTATTGGTTCTTAGATGGTTCTTATTGGTAGGCAGAAGGAAGATATGACGAGGCAGAAACAACTTATGAGCCGACAGAAACCAAATATGAGGAGGCAGAAGGACTTTATGACAGGAAAGAAGGACTATATGGCAGCTTAAACCCTAAGAATCACATTGACAAACCTTTTCTTTCACTTCCTCCCAATCTTTTTCTCTTTTCAGCCTTTCGTGCGACATCAATAAGCTTTAGTTTGCTTGGGGATTTCGACTTCATTTCCTTTTCCAAGTCATCCAATCTTCCAGAGTCCTTTGCTGCCGAAGCTCTGATAATATCAACCAGATCTTCAATATTGTCAATTCCAATCACCATACCTCCTGTGACATTAGCAATCCACGAGAAGAAATTGGCATCACTTGGGTGTCCGATGTTCCGAGTGAAGTCTCCCACATTTACATCTTCCAACTGCTGTAGTCTTTCCTGCTGATATCGGTCACAATAAACACTGTTGATGGTAACCCCTTTTTGGTAGAGTTTCTTTGTGAGGTCAAAGAAGTCGTATCGATGCGGGCAGTTGTGTGATAAGTGAGGTCTTGCGTCACCAAACAAAACAACAGAGTAGGAGTTGCTCTCTTTCCAATTCATGTTAGACAGCAAATCATTCAGGGCGTCTTCCACAGCTTCGTCAGCATCTCCGCCATTTCCTGTCACAGTCTCATCGATAAATCGTACTAAGTCCTGGGTATTTGTGGTCAATTTTTGTATTCGGGTCACATATGGGTCACCGCTACCATGGTCTAGATAAAAGATGATCCCTACCCGCAGATTCTGTATCAGTGGGAATAAGTTATTGGCTAAGTCAACGAATTTTCTCTTCAACAGGGAATGGTAACTACCCATTGAACCCGTTAGGTCCCCAACTAGGACGAGATCCAGTCCTCGTTCTGCTTGGAGAACATTTTGTTTAACCGACTGTGTGTCAGATTTCAAAATCGAGTTTACCGAGCTTTTTTTACTTAAATCTAGAGATGAGATTCCAGTCTTTTTCGGTTGGCTTAGTCCACCGCCCTTTCGTATTGCAGGTAGATTTAGTTTGTTGTCATCTTTGCTCATGCTGCTTTTTTAGTTCGTTTTTGTCTTTCCTCGTCAAATTTTCCTCTGCTTTCTTTGTCCTTCAAGATATTGTAGGCTTCATTGACTAGCGCGGCCATTTTATGGTCAGATTCAGGACCATTTTTATCGGGATGGTATTTTTTCATCATCTTATGATATTGCTTCTTGATTTCGGCTGCAGTGGCTTCAGGGTCAACCTCAAGTATTTCATACCAATCAATAAAATCTTCATCATCGACCGTTTCTTCCTCTTCTGATCCTGAACTCCAATCACTCAAGACCTGTAGGAGTAGTTCGTAATTCCTGCATGTAGATAAACCAGATACTATGTGACGGTACGCTTCCGAAAACTCCCATGCCTTGATGTTTTCATCTGCTTTCAAAATGCAGTCCTCAATACTCCCAAGCCATTTGGAAACCGATTCTGGCAGTGCTTCATTGGAGGAAAAATGTTCGTTGATTTGTTCGTACTGGATTTTTAGTTCTGATAATCCGGCATCAATTTCATCTAGTGGAATGCTGAATCCTTTGAAAGTTCCACCTCCAAATTTTTCATCCAGTTCGTCAAACTTGGTGATCAAATCACTTAGACCCATTTTGGAACGTCTAATTGCTTCTTTGACAACAATCTTGGCCTGCCGACCTTCTTCGCTATGGTCAAATTTTATATCATCGACTAATTCACGAGTACTTTCAAGGTCCTCCAACCGTCTGTCATATTCGGCAATCTTCGCATTGAGTGATTCTTCTATACGGTCTCTTCTTTCTTCAAATTCTTTCTCTTTTGCCTTAATTTCTGCATCAATAATTTTCGCTCTTTCAAATACCGCATTGGCTGACTCTTCTTTTTCCTTTGCCTGTTGATGAAGCGTCTCTGTTTCCAATTTCAGCGAATCAATTATTGACTTGTCTGATTCTAGTTCTTTATATAATGACTCATATTCTTGAATCGCCTTTTCAGATTGGTCTTTGATAGATTCGGCTTCAGATTCACGTTCTCTAACGCTTTTTAGTTCAACGTCTAGTTTCGTCTGTCTTTCATTGGCTAGTTGTTCATTCTTTCTAGTTTCAGCCTTTCTTGCTTCAATGACTATCTCATCTTTTCGGATTTCCTTTTGACGATCCTCAAGTGATTCTAACTTCTGCCTTACTTCGTTTTCCCTTTCAAGAAGAATGTTTCTTGTTTTTTCATTCTCTTTCACAAGGTTTTTAAGTTCCTCATTTAGCTTCTGGTTCTTTTCCGCTACCTCGGTTATACTCTTTTGAACTTGGGAGTTTGATTCCTGAATATGATTCGACTTTTCAATGCTCAAGTCCAATTTATTCTGTCTTTCTTCGAGCAATTGCTCTTTCTTCTTGCCATTAAACCATCGTTCAAACATTGCTCTAGGGGTTCGTTGATATGAGTGTGACGTTCGTCACATTCCGTACCAATTAAAGGGTTATGTCAGGTTGTCAGGTCATGGTTCGCTAGCGCCTCGCAATGACGTTTGCAGGTGGCGCGCGTTAGGGATTGCAGCGACATCCTTTTTTGAGGAACGAGAAAAAGATAAAGCGGAAAGCCCGACCGTAGGTAACGCCCAAAAACTAAGGTTTGGTAACGCCCGCCCCTGTGATAACTTTGCGGGAAACTTTAGCGCATGAGCGACATCAGACACGATTGGACGAAGGAGGAGATCTTGGAGATCTATAACCGTCCGCTGATCGATCTTATTTACGAGGCGGCCAAGGTGCACCGCCAGCATCACGACCCGAAGGAGGTGCAGGTGAGCACGCTGCTTTCGATAAAGACGGGCGGTTGCCCTGAGGATTGCGCGTACTGTCCGCAGGCGGCCCGCTACCACACGGACATTGAGAAGAACGACCTGATGAGCGTGGCGCAGGTGCGCAAGGCGGCAGAGGAGGCGAAGGCGGCAGGTTCTTCGCGGTTGTGCATGGGCGCTGCATGGCGAAACGTGCGCGACAACGATGAGTTCGACCAGGTGTTGGACATGGTGAAGACGGTGTACGACCTCGATATGGAGGTGTGCTGCACGCTGGGAATGGTTACCGAGAACCAAGCGAAACGCTTGGCGGCTGCTGGGCTGTATGCCTACAACCACAACATTGATAGCTCTGAGGAGTATTACAAGGAAATTATCTCTACCCGCGGTTGGGAAGACCGAATGGAGACGCTGGGCAATGTGCGCAAGGCGAAGCTGACCGTGTGTTCGGGCGGTATTATTGGCATGGGCGAGAAGGCGGAAGACCGCTGTGGCATGCTGCTGGCGCTTTCGAACTTGAACCCGCATCCTGAAAGTGTTCCAATTAACGGTCTGGTTTCGGTGGAAGGAACTCCGTTGGAAGATCAGGAAGTTGTTCCTATTTGGGATATGGTTCGGATGATCGCTACCACGCGCATTGTGTTGCCAGAAACGACCGTTCGGTTGTCGGCTGGAAGAACGCAGATGACGGATGAAGGTCAGGCGTTGTGCTTTTTGGCTGGTGCTGGTTCCATTTTCGCGGGCGATAAACTGCTGACCACGCCAAACCCTGAGTTCAACAAGGACATGGCGTTGTTCCAAGCCCTCGGACTGAACCCACAGGCTCCGTACAAGAAAGGTGGAAAACCTACGGTGGATGAGGAAGCGTACAAAACGCGTCCTGAGAACGGGGAGAAGATCAAATGGTCGCGCCCTGGGCACACGATTGAGAAGAACGTAGCGGCTTCGGAGAAAGCGAAGACACCAAGCGCGTAACGCTTATGGGGCAGTTGGACGGACTGGTTGCGGCCAAACTCGCACAACGCAAGGAGCAGGGCACATTCCGTAGCCTGACTACTTCGACTTCGCTCAGTACAGGCTCTGAAGGTCAGGTTGATTTTACTTCGAACGATTATCTCGGTTTTGCGCGTAGCGAAGAACTGAAAAGACGCATATCTGAAGCTGAAAAGCAGTTTTCGGAGGTTGGTGTCGGTTCAACGGGTTCGCGGCTGCTGACGGGCAATTCTACGCTTGCAGAACAGGTGGAAAAGCAGGTGGCTGCTTTCCATCATGCGGAGACCGCCCTCATTTTCAATT
>JACJZQ010000002.1 GCA_020635495.1 Flavobacteriales bacterium
CTATCGGATTGCCTGGGTTTACTTGGCCCCACCAATTTGGGGATTGGTGGTAAGTCTATTCTCTCTGGTTGCATTTACTGCCATTGAAGGCCGCAATGTGCATCTCAGAACTCTTTTGTTTTGGTTGGCATTCAACGGTTACTTGTTGTATCTCTCTTATGTTGTAATGGGAATCATCTCAGGTCAGGATTATGGTTCAAAACTTTTTACTGGTTTTGTGGCATACTATAGTTGGTTGTTGTGGACCAAAGGAAAGATTTACGGAATCATGATCATACAACTGATCTTTTCGTTGTTCTTTTCTCTGGTATTCTCCAAAGGAGTGCTGCAATTGAATTATTCCAGGCTTATCGCTTCTAAGTCCAATGGCAAACCCGTGGTATTTTTCAATGTCTTCGTACTTCCAATAACCTTAGGCATTGCACTCATTGCTCTGACCACATTTCCAATGGACTTCCGATACCAGCTCATTCGAATGGCAACGCTCATGCCCGTTGCTCTCATCGTCTTGCTTGGTCTGGCATTACACAAAGCCAAACACATTCAAATTGTAAAGGGAGGATTGAAACCTGTTCCTGTGGTGGGACTCATTGTATTGGTTACGCTACTGATTTTATCAAGATTTTGGCTACAACTGCATATGGAGCCGTTGTGGTAAGCCATACGCTAAATTCCTAGTCCTTCTATATTTGTGAGCCATGGCTAAACTGAAAGAACTACTCAACCACCGAGCGGTGGTTTTTCTTTATCTCTTCATTATCGGTTTCGTTTTCTTTAAAACGTACGATAGGGTCTTTGACAAGAAGGTCCATTTGGGAGGCGATAACGCAGGTTATTACATCTATGGTAAGTCCATAGCCAAGGGAGAAGGTTATCGTGCCATTCATACCAAAGACAAGGTCAAGGCCAACCACTTCCCTCCTGGCTACCCCGCTTTGATAGCCGTGGTTATGAAGACCTTTTCAGGTAAGATCGAAACCATTAAATCTGCCAACGGATTCTTTCTCTTAGCTGCACTGTTCGCACTCTTCTTTCTCTTCAGGGCGCTTACCAAAAACATCCATCTTTCTTTCATTGCCTGCATGTTCACCGTGCTCAATTTCCATATGCTTGAGTACAGTACCATCATGATGAGTGAGATTCCGTTCGTTCTGTTCTCTGTACTGAGTTTGCTTTTGTTTGTGCTCACAGACTTCGAAAAAGCCTTTTACAAGAATTGGAAGTTCTTCCTGTTCATTGGCCTTTTGACATTCGCCTTTTACATACGCACACTGGGAATCTCACTGGTAATTTCTTTTACCCTGATTCTTCTTTTTCAAAAAAGATGGAGCTATGCGGCAGCTTTGGTGGTCGGATTCATACTTCTTGCATCTCCTTGGCAGATAAGAAGTCGTTCATTGGGTGGTAATTCATACGTGAACCAACTTCTTATGAAGAATCCATATCGCCCCGAAATGGGTCCTATGGAATTGAAAGATTGGCCAAACAGAGTGGCCATGAACGCCAAAAGATATTTCGCATTGGAGATTACCAACGGTGTTCTTCCTTTCGAAAGCATTGATTACAAGCAATGTGTAAAGCAGTTGAAAGTGGAATCGGGTGTTGAGACCGTTGCTGTAACAGCCGCTGATTCTGCCGCTGTTAAGAAAGCAGCGGAGGCCGAGCCGCTAACGCTGGAAGAAAAACAGAAAAACGCAGCTCAGAGAGGCCTTCCAGATGCTAAGGTTGAGATTGAAACAAAGGATTACTTGATCACTATTATCTTATTGATCCTCATGGCAATAGGACTGGCAAGAATGCGTGAACACTGGATTCTCATCGGACTCTATTTAGCTGGCACTTTCAGCATCCTTTTCCTTTGGCCTGAGGCTTGGTTCGGTATACGGTTCATGCTTCCTCTGGTACCGATTTTAATAGTGCTTGTGCTTCATGGTCTGGTACAAATTCCCAGCATTATCACGGAACGAATGAAAAAGCCTGAACCTTGGTTGGTGGGTGTTGTGGTGCCGTTTGTTCTACTTTTTGGGCTTTATGGAAGCTTTGACGAACGCATCACAATATTGGAAAAGCGTGCGGAGGGAATCTATATCAATAAATTCAAAAACTACTTTGACATTGCTGCATGGTCAAACAAGAACCTTCCGCGAGACGCGGTTGTCTCATGCCGAAAAGGCCAGCTTTTTTACCTCTATGCCAATAGATGGGTAACCGGTTTTAAGAACACGTTGGATAAGGAGGAATTGATTGAGAAACTGAAAGAAAATGAGGTTACCCACGTGGTGCTTGATCAGTTAGGCTACTCCTCTACCTCGCGGTATCTCTATCCGGCAATTAAGAAGTATCCTGGCAAGTTTAAGGTCATTTATCAGTTGAAGAATCCAGACACTTACATCATGGAGTTCTTGCCGGAGATGGGTTACACTGGAGAATGGAATGGTGATAACAAGCATGGTCAAGGCACTTACAAGTGGCCGAACGGCATGTCTTACGTGGGTGAATGGAAGGACAACAAACGTAACGGCCGCGGCACGTTCTCATGGCCTAACCAACAGGTGTTTGAGGGCGAATGGAAAGATGACAAACGCCATGGACCTGGCAGATTGACCATGCCTGATGGATCTTATATGGAAGCTAGTTGGACCAACGATATCTTGGAAGGCACCGTGAAATTATATACTAAAGAAGGCCAACTCAAGGAAACTTCCCAATTCAAGAACAACCAGAAAGTGGGTTAATCTTCGTACTCGTACCGAAGAATGGTGATGTCATTCTTCAAACGGTCCATGTCCTTTTTTGAGGTGCCATCATAGAATCCACGGATTTTTCTCTCCTTATCAACAAGGATGAAATTCTCGGTGTGGATGAAATCACTTTCACCACCATCTCCATCTGTGGTAACCGCGAAATAACTTCTGCGTGCCAGTTCGTAAATGTGCTTTTTTGAACCTGTTACCAACTTCCATTTTGTCGGATCCGCACCGTGCTCATTTCCGTAAGCTGACAGCACTTCTACAGAGTCAATCTGTGGTGTTACCGAGTGCGATAGGAACATGATATCCTCATCGTTCTTGTAGAAGTCTGCCAGTTCTGTGAGGTTGGCTGTCATTTTAGGGCAAATGCTCGGGCAGGTGGTAAAGAAGAAATCAGCAACATAGATCTTACCGTCAAAAACGGCATTGGTAATGGTATCTCCCATTTGATCCACCAGTTTGAATTCTGCAATACGGTGCGCTTTGGCCGTTCGCTGCATATCCGCATCTACCAACTCAGGGTTTACGTCTTTGGGCTGAAAAACCTGTAGGCGTTGCTGTTTCTTCAGCATTGGATAAACAACGATCATTCCTACGATCCAAATTGCTCCAAACGCAACGAAAATCCATTTTCTACTCATGCTGCTAAGTTCACGGTTTTAGCACAGATGCTAAAGACTTTTATCACACTATTTTAGTCATCTGCAAAATGAACAAACCTGCCAGAAGAAATACGGCTAAGATCCATTTCCCTTCAATTGAGCCCCAGATTGAGCCTGAAGTTGATTCTGACTTCAGTGAATTCAGACTGCGTATGCTGAACGAGTATCATGCCCAGATCATGGTCGTTATTTTTCTGGCATCAGCGTTTACGATTGTCACGTTTTTCAATATGACGCTGATCACCATCATAGAAGCTACAAGGTGGTTTGCGCTGTTCGGTGGTATTGGTTTTGTACTTTCCTTCTTGGTTAGAAAGAAGTTGAGACTCACCATAATGGATGGTCTTCTTTACAACTTCTTTGGCATAGCTCCCTTGTGCTTGGCGTTGTTTCTCGTTGTAAATGCTCAGTGCTCGCAGACGTTAACCGAAACTTTCAAAGTGGTCAATCACAAACGAGGTGGAAGCGGCTACACCTTAACACTGGAGAACAATGCGTTGGATGGTTATTGGCACATCAGAAACCTAGACCGTAATGAAGCAAGCATCCGCTTTAGCAAGATACAATACACCTTCTGTGAAGGAAATTTTGGCTACCGAGTGATGCAGGAACGGAAGATGATTCCTTGATCAGAACTCACTCTTCATATGGAACTCGATCTTCGGGTACTGCTCCTGCGCCATTTGCAACGCCCAAGCGCTATCAGCCAAGAAAACGAGCTTGCCGTCTTTGTCCTCAGCTAAGGAATTCAGCTTCATATCCTTGAATTTCTCCAACTCTGATTGATCATCAGAACTTATCCAACAGGCTTTGTGAAGATTGACAGCCTCGTACCTACACTTTGCACCGTATTCATGTTCCAAACGGTGTTCAATAACCTCAAACTGAAGCGCGCCAACACATCCGATGATCTTTCGGTTGTTGACCTTTTTGACGAACAGCTGGGCAACTCCCTCGTCCATCAGCATGTCAATGCCTTTGTTAAGTTGCTTGGTTTTCATGGGGTCAGCATTCTCGATGTAGCGGAACAACTCAGGCGAGAAACTAGGAATTCCCTTGAAGTGAAGTGGTTCTCCTTCCGAAAGTGCATCACCGATCTTGAAGTTGCCCGGGTCGTGCAGACCTACGATGTCTCCTGGAAATGCTTCGTCAATAACCTCTTTCTTCTGAGCCATGAACGAGGTCGGGTTGCTGAATCTCAAAGGCTTACCCAACCGAACATGATTGTACGGTTTGTTCCGTTCGAAGGTGCCTGAAGTTATTCGCAAGAACGCTATTCGGTTACGGTGATTCGGGTCGATGTTTGCATGGATCTTGAACACAAAACCTGAGAACTTATCGTCCATAGGTTCTATGTGTCGCTCTTCGGTTTCCATACCTCTTGGAGATGGTGCGATGTCGACAAAACAATCCAACATCTCTCGTACTCCGAACATGTTCAAAGCACTACCGAAAAACACAGGCGCTACCTTGGCATCCAAGTAATCCTGTAGGTTAAGTGGCTCATAAACACCGTTTATCAGTTCCACTTCCTCACGAAGTGTGGATGCAGCGCTCTCTCCCACCATTTTATCAACTAGCGGGTCGTCCAGATCTTTGATGTCAATGGTATCTTCTTTCCGCTGCTTATCCGTTCCACTGAAAAGCGAAAGATTGTTCTCATAAAGATTGTAAACACCCTTGAAACGCTGTCCCATTCCAATTGGCCAACTCATTGGGCGAACTCCGATCTGCAGCTTCTCCTCTACTTCATCCAACAATTCAAATGCGTCCTTTCCTTCTCTATCCAACTTGTTGATGAATACGATAACAGGCGTGTTGCGCATGCGGCAAACCTCGGCCAGTTTCTCTGTCTGAGCCTCTACCCCTTTCGCAACGTCAATTACAACGATAACGCTGTCTACTGCGGTAAGCGTTCTGTACGTGTCTTCGGCAAAATCCTGGTGACCTGGCGTGTCAAGAATATTGATCTTTTTGTTCTTGTACTCAAATCCCATTACGGACGTGGCCACAGAAATACCACGCTGTTTCTCAATCTCAAGGAAATCGGAGGTTGCCGTTTTCTTGATCTTGTTGCTCTTTACAGCTCCAGCAACCTGAATGGCTCCACCGAAAAGGAGCAGTTTCTCTGTTAACGTGGTCTTTCCCGCATCTGGGTGACTGATAATGGCGAATGTGCGCCTTCTTTCTACTTCTTGCTTGTGCGTCATAACGAGGCCGCGAAGATATGAGAAGGTTTTGAGGTGATAAGGGATTGAAGTGATGAAGAGAAACTGCCTCTTGCTTCATTACCTCACATCTTCGTTTCCTCATGGCTTTTCTCTCCCGAAAACTTTCTTCAGAATCTGAGATACGCGAGCAATAGGATTCTCTCTGATTTTCCGTTCCTCTTCTGCAATAAGGGTAAACAGTCCATTCACCGTTCGTTGCGTTACATACTCCTCCAGATCAGGATTGACCTTCTTCACAAAAGGAATTGAGTTATAAGCATTGGTCAACGGTTGCCAATGTTTGGTTACCTCTTCTCTGCCAATACTTTGCTTTACAATTGGCCTGAATTTCTCTAATAATTGAGGTTCTGTTTTAGCTCTCAGATAATCAGTAGCGGCAGTTTTCCCTCCGAAAAGTATCTCCCAAACGTCTTTGAATTTGATCTGCTTAATGGCGTTGACCAGGATAGGTTTGGCTTCTTTGGATGCGTCTTCGGCTGCGCGGTTCAAACTCAATTCAAATCGATCAACCAATGGAGTGAGCCCAACCCCAATGGCAGCTTCTCTAACTTTTATCGCCTCTGGCGGAAAGAGGATTTTGATGGCCGCATTTTTGAAAAACCCATCTTTTTTGGACGCTTGCTGTGTTGAATTGTCTGCACCGACCAGCAGCGCTTCAACCAAGCCCTCGGTGGTCTCTTTTACTGTTAGGCCATTCTGCGATGAACTTGTAGTCTGCTGCATGGTCGAGCATGCGCCAAGTATCAAAGAAAATGTCAGAATAACCGCGAGTCTCATGCCTCAATGATCAAACCATCATACGCTAAACGAATATGGTCTGGCAATTCTTGTTCCACTACAGCATGGTTGCCCAATAAATGGCTGATATGCGTGAAATAGCCGCGTTCTGGCTTCAGGTCTTCCATGAATTCCAATGCCTGTTGCAGATTCATGTGAGAATGATGCTCTTTCTTTCTAAGTGCGTTCACAACGATAACCTTGGAACCACGAATCTTATCACGCTCAACCTCATCAATGTACTTGGCGTCTGTGATGTACGTCAGATCTCCGAAACGGAACCCGAAAACCGGCATATTACCATGTTTCACGGCAATTGGAATAACAGGCACACCAAGAATTTCGAATGGCTCATTCTCAATTTCATTGAATTGAATGATAGGTGCTCCAGGATATGGATTGACCTCGAAAGCATAGAAATAAATGCGTTTCAATGCCTTGCCAACCCCTTCAGAACCGTAAAGAGGCATGTTCTTACGTTGCAGGAAATTGATGGCTCTGATGTCGTCCAAACCAGCCACATGATCCATGTGCTCATGGGTAAATAATAGCGCATCGCAGTCTACGTTGTTCGAGCGCAGCATCTGTTGTCTGAAATCTGGTCCCGTGTCAATGACGATCTTGATGTCATTTATCGAAACGATGACCGAAGAACGTAACCGATCATCCTTTGGATCGTCTGATGTACAGACAGTACAAGTGCATCCAATGACCGGAATGCCCTGTGAGGTTCCTGTTCCTAAAAATTCAAGCTTGATCGAGTGACTCATGATCTGTTCAAATATATGGGTGCAAGACAACACTTTAAAGACACCGCTTTGTCTATTTTTGGATCAATGCGCTTACGGGTCGTTTTCCTATCACTTTTTCTGATCGGGTGGTCAAGTTTGGGTTGGTCGCAAAATGGACTGCCATTTATGACCAATATTGAATTGAACCGTCAATTCAGCGATTCAAGAATCAGAAGCATCATTCAGGATTCGGAAGAAAGCATGTACTTCTCAACTGCAAGAGGCGTACTTAGGTTCGATGGTTCTCGTTGGATCAGAATTGCCACCCCTTCGCCTGCTCTGAAGTTGGTTCATGACAAGGTTTCCAATCGGGTATTCGTAGGTCTCAAAGATGGCGCTGTTGAGGTTCTTAGGTCAGATTCGGGCACATATGAAGTACAACCGATCAAAGGAATATCCAATGGCCAACCCATCAATCAGATACTGACCACAGAAGGCAATGTTTTCTTCATTGGTGAAAGTGAGATATACCGTTTGTCCTCGCTAGATAATGAACCTGCAGAGCGGTTTGAATTCAGCGAAATGCTGATAAGTGGTGCATTTACGCATGATAAGCAGCTCTATCTACTCTTTTTCAGAGACGGACTTTTTAAGTGGACTGAGCGAGAGTTGGAAGTAATTGGCGGTTATGTTTCTGTTGCGGATGACCAAATGCTCTTTGCTTTCGAATCAGATGAAGGCACTTTCATTGGCTTTGATAGCGACAAGGTTTACCGATTCCGATCTGGAAAACTGAGCCCTATAAAACCCCACTTGCAAAAGTTCTTGAGCGAAAATCTTCTTTCTGATGGAATACTTCTGAACGATTCATTGATGGCGCTTTCGACATTGGCTGGAGGCGCAGTGGTTGCCAACATTGCAACGCACGATATACGTTATCGGTTCGATTATTCATCCGGTGCCAAAGACAACGAGATTTTCTGCCTTGGAAAAGATTCCGATATGGGACTTTGGTTGGCCTACCAAGAAGGACTTACCCGTGTTGACCTGCTTCAGCCAGTAAAAAGTTTCAGCGGATACCCTGGACTTGAGGGTAATCTTACAGCGAGCCTGATGGTTGGCAATCAATTGCATGTGGGCACAGGTAACGGTGTCTTCATTCTCAAGAAAGCCACAAGTCAAGCAGAAATGAAGCGGATGATGGATGACATGATCCGCAAGCGTGAAGTTTCAAAATCGCAACAGGAAGAAACCTACGTGCCACCTGTTCAACATCAACCACAACAAGCACAGAAATCTGAAACTGCAGATCTGATTGAGCGCTTCAAAGAAGACCCTGCAGAAGTAAAGCAAGAGCTTTCTAAAAAGGAGATCCGTGAGTTGAAGAAAGAGATCAGGAAAAGACGAAAGGAAGAACGCCAAAACAAAACTGCAGCTGAGCAAATTGAAGATTTCTTTACTGGAGGTGGAGATGCTGAAGAAGAGGTACCTGAGAAACAAGAAAACAAGTCCTCTGAACCGGACCCAATGAAAGAACTGATTCCGAATCCAGAGACAGGTCCGTCAGGAAGTGGAATGACCGCACCTCCAGGAAGCGGTGGCTCTAAACGCGTTCAGCCTAAGGTGCTTTCAAAAGAAAAGGCACAAGAACAGGTTGAGGAACAAAGTCAAAAGCTGAAAGACCTGCGTAATTCCTACCTGTTTAAGAAAGTAGAAGGTATCGATGTAAAATGCAGGCAGTTGGTTCAACTTGGTGATCAAGTTTTTGCCGCTACAAACAACGGATTGTACTTGATAAAGGGAGAAAAATCAGAGAACCTGACACCAGGTCTATACATCAATCATGTCAATCAAAACTCAGACGGAACCAAACTGTTGATGGCAACCTCTGATGGGGTCTATCAACTGGACAAGACTGCAGATAAGTGGCAAGCATCATCCCTGAACAATAATGTTCGTTTTGTTGCATACAACGTAATTGAAGATGCCGACAATAACCTATGGGCCGGAACAGATAATGGCGCTTACAGATACTTCTTGGATGAGGTGAAATATTACCCTTTGCCTGAAATTCTGAACGAGCGTGTGCTTGTGGCAAATGCCTACGGTAAGGTTCATTTCTTACTGCCTAATTCACTCTATCATTATGTACCGGGCACAGACACGGTATTGCCCGCTCAGTTGCCGGAAATTCCATCATCTGAACAGTTGGAATACATGTTAGGAGACAATGGGAGAGTCTGGATGAGGTCAAGTTATTCTTGGCATGTATTGAATGGTGAAGAGTTCGTATCCATCTTGCCATATCTGGATCTCTTCGAGGATATTCGAAACCTCAGCACAGATGCATCTGGGAATATTTATGTGATTGACAGAGGTCTCAATTTGTATTCTCTTGAACACAGAACAGCCTCTTCAGAGTATAGATTCAACACATACATCAGGCAGGTGGCCAATGAGGTCGGTCAGCCCTTTGCTATGATAGGAGATGCGAAAATCATTACAGAAGGAGGCTCCTTGATCTTCAGCGTTTCGGCCCCATTCTATCTAAAGAATGATGGCACTGAATACCAATGGAGAATTGACGGATTCAGAGGTTGGAGCAAATGGTCTGACAAGACAGACATTGACCCAGGGGTCTTGCCTCCGGGAGAATACACTTTTCAGGTACGGGCTCGGAACATCCTTGGTGAAGTAAGTGAGATCAAAACACTGGAATTCAGTGTTCCAAAGCCTTTATTTCTGAGATGGTACTTCCTCCTACTCTACGTGCTGGTTCTTGTTCTGATCGTTTGGGGAATTATCAAGTACAGAGAAAGGAGCCTGCGTGAGACACAACGCATACTTGAAAACGAAGTAGAGAAAAGAACAGCCGATCTTGCCAAGGCCAAGGAACGGACAGAAGAATTACTACTTAACATCTTGCCAAAAGAGACTGCCGAAGAACTTCAAATTAGCGGTAAAGCCACGGCACGCCATTACAATCAGGTCTCGGTGTTGTTCACGGACTTCAAGGGATTTACGCAGTTTGCAGAAAGCACCAAGCCTCAGGACCTTGTAGATGAGTTGCACAGATACTTCGTAAAGTTTGATGAGATAATAGGCAAGTACTATCTGGAGAAGATAAAGACCATTGGAGACGCGTACATGTGTGCAGGTGGCGTACCCATCAGAAATAGCAGCAACGCCATAGCAATCACTCTTGCAGCCTTGGAAATCAGAGACTTCATGAAGGAAATTGCCGCAGAAAAGAAAGCGAACGGTCAGCAAGCATTGGAAATTAGAATTGGAATCCACACTGGTCCGCTTACAGCTGGAGTTGTGGGTATGAAGAAATTCGCCTACGATATTTGGGGAGATACCGTGAACACGGCCAGTAGGATGGAATCCTCTTCAGAGCCTGGTAGGATCAACGTTTCGGGAACCACTCATGAGATGATCAAAAAGTATTTCGAAACCGACTATCGAGGTCAGAAAGAAGCTAAAGGAAAAGGGTTGGTAGAGATGTATTTCGTGAATGCCATTAAACCGGAATTCTCTGTGAATGGCGAAGGAAAAGTCCCAAACAATGGGTTGATTGAACTTATCAGCTAACACTTATGCATCGGAGTTTCTTGCTGATATTAACCGTATTCCTAGTAACTGGCTGCAACAAGGAAAAGTGGTTTTGTGGAGATTGCATTGAATACGATTTCAACGGAACCGAACGACAGTATCTCGTTCACATTCCGAACGATCTTCCTCCAAATGCTCCGTTATTATTTGCGTTACATGGCTACACTGGTTACGCGCTTCATGTAGATGGTGCATTGAACCTGAACAAATTGGCGGATGACCACGGCTTCGTGGTATGCTATCCGCAAGGTTCTTTAGACAACACAAGAACCCCACATTGGAATGCCAGATTGGAACTGAGCAATACGGATGATATTGGTTTCCTCTCGGCATTGGCGGTTTCACTTCAGAGCGAATATGACTTAGACCCGAACAAGACGTTTACCTGTGGCATCTCAAATGGTGGATTTATGAGCTACACGCTTGTAGCTGAAGCACCACAAATATTCAAAGGTGCTGCTTCTGTAATCGGGACCATGAGCGGTTACACGTGGGAGAATAGAAATTCCATTCAGCCCTCTCCTATTTTACAGATATCCGGCACCAACGACAATGTGGTTCCGTATGATGGGACAATGAGCACCAACAACGGTTGGGGTGGCGCACCGCACATTCACACGGTCATTGATTTTTGGAAAGACCTGAATAATTGTAGTCAAACCGATACGATTCAAGTTTCCAACCTTACAACTGCGTACATTCATTCTCTAGGTACTGACAGTGCTCAGGTCTGGTACTACGAAGTTGAAGGAATGGGCCATGAAGTCCCACAAGAAGCAGCCCACGGTGTGGATGCCGGAGAACTCATTTGGGAGTTTTTCTCACAATATTAAAACCACAAAAAAGCCCGTCAGTTTTTGACGGGCTCTCTTAAGTGAGTCTTGAAGCGTTGGATTACTCCACAACTATTCTTCTAGAGAATATTCCGCGGTCAGAAGTCAATTTCAATAGATAAACACCAGCTGATAAACCGGACACATCCAGTGTATTGTTTCCGGCCTGAGCAATGCTTGCAGAAATCAGGTTACCGGCAATATCCAGCATTCTTACTTCCACAATTCCATCAACCGAAGCAGGAATATCTATAGAAAGAATTTCCGTAGCCGGAGATGGATAAACAGATACATCGGATAATTCTCCTTCTTCCATACCCACGGTTCCAACAGATACCACCACCTCTTCTCTATCGCTTACACACTCAATGGCCTCAGCTTCTACCTCCCAATCGTAGTAATAATAGTAATACTGTTGGCTAGAAGTGTTTGCTCCTGTAATAGAAGCTAACCCAGCTACATCATAAGGGAAATTTACCTGCGCAGAGTTGTTGTCTCTCCAGAGTGAATTGTTGCTTTCCTGTACTCTGAAACGATAATTGGTTCCAGGGGTAAGAAGCCAATCCAAAGTAACCCTAGATTCACCATCAGGAATATTGAATGCACCGGAATGAATTGTAGTGCCATTGTCGTCTTCAATATAGATGGTGCGAATTGCAGTTCCTGACGCATACACCTTTACAGACTTCAATGTCATGTTTTCCAATACGTCAAAGAATAAATAGAACCCATTCGAGTTATGGTAGGCACCACCACTAGCTGTATTGTCAGTTTTAGCTCCATAATCAATTCCACCTCCATAGGTATGAACCTCTTCTACCCAAAACGAAGTTGTTGTAGAAACAGTTGGTGTAGTAAAACTGGCTCCTGTACCAATAGGACTACCTCCAGAAGCTTGATCATACCAGTTGAAGTTTGAGCCACTACCTATTGCTGTAAGATCTGCCGTACCTGTTGTAGGAATCTGAACATCATCAGCAGTTGGAGCTGGAGCAGCCAGAACTTCCACATCTATTGTTGAAGATGTAAAATCATCACAAACTCCAGTAATGGTAACCGAGTAGCTTCCTTCTTGTGTTACCTCAACGCTTTGAGAACTTCCAAGTCCGTTTGACCATTGATAAGCTGATGCCTCTGTTGAGGTAAGTGTCACACTTCCACCTTCGCAGAAGGTCAGATCACCCGTTACGCTTATCGCTGGTGTTTCATCTGGTGAAACTTCCACTTCTATTGCAGCGGAGACTGACGAACATGCAGATCCAGCGTTTGAATCGGTTACACGCACCATGTATGTTCCAGCCTGAGAAATAGTAAGCGATTGTCCGTTGGAACCATCAGACCACTCGTATGTGTATCCGGCACCAACAGGAGCTTGAAGTTCCAGTGTTTGTCCTTGACATAGAACAGTTGGTCCATTGCTTGTGATAAATGCCTCTGGGGCCACACATGTGTTCTCTATAATGGTCAAGTACTGATTTGGTGAAGGGTTCTCCACCACTTGGTGAATTCCTGAAGATGGCCAATCTACAACCACACTATCAATGCTGGTACTCTGACCAATTCCGAAATAATTGATGAGAGAATTACAGATTCCATAGCTCTCTCCAGATCTTACTTCTCTTGTCTGAACACCCCAATCGCCATAAATTCTAACAACCGATCCAATGGCGCTCCTGTTTGAAATAGTTCCTTCAAGGTCTACAGCTAGCCAGTTATTGTCGTTTCCATCGTTGATCCAAACAGCATCTGGTGTGTTAGATGGGTTGGTGTAGATAGTTGCGTAGCTTCCATAAACATCCAAAAATCCATCATGATTCAAGTCTCCAGTAGCAATACTGTACATACCTGAGTTTCCGAAAGCACCTTCAACACGAGTAAACGTCTTATCTCCGTCATTCATGTAAAGCGCGTAGGTAGGTGTTCCAGATCCTGTTACCAGAATATCAACAAATCCATCATTGTCAAAATCTCTCATCAACCCTTGAATTGGTGTTGGAACCGCATTATCCAAACCAGTGCTTGAGAAAATATCCGTGAACACACCGTTAATGTTTTCCAACATCATATTGCTTACATCGTGGTTAGTGATGAATGCATCAAAATCTCCATCATTATCAAAATCTTGGAAATCCGTAGACCAAGACTGTGCTCCAATTCTTAGTCCATTTGCATTGGTAAAATCTTCCGTGTAGTTATTGTTTCCATCATTGATGAACATCTGATTGATCCTTCTCGGATCGTTTGAATTGGAAACATTCTGTCGACAATGCGTTATGTACAGATCAAGGTCACCGTCAAGGTCATAATCTGTGAAGGTTGACCCGTAGTTACCTGAACCATCCCAAGAACCCCATCCAGGGTTATTGGTTGGAGTCATTGGAATGATGTTGTCTCCAGAATATGAAAAATTACCACTACCATCATTCTCCCAAATTCCGCTTGGTCCGGTATCACCACAGGAGAAAAAGTCAAGGTCTCCATCAGCGTCCATGTCGGCAAGATTTACGCATTGCGTAGCCAAACTATATGTTGGTAGCTCGGAAACAGTGTACGCGGTTCCATTAGCATTTGCCTTGGCATAATCAGGTCTACCACCGAACAATCCAGAGAAAACATCGCTATGACCGTTGTTGCTTGCATCACCAACAGCCATACCCCATGCGTCTCCATTATCCATTTCCTGTCCCGTTTCCAGTCCTACCCAGACACCATCCATTTTCTGGAATTCGATCTTGAGATTTCTTGCATCATCTAGAATTACGATGTCATCCAATCCATCATTGTTTACATCGTTAACAGTAACGGCCACACCGCTGTAATGCGTGGGGTCGCTTAAGTTAGATACCTGATTGGTAAATGAAACTTGACCGAATCCTGCAAAGGCTGTGAAAACCAGAACTGCAAGTCCAGACATTGACTTAGTAAAGTGGTTCATTATAGTGTTGATTTAGAGTAATCTGATTAATTCGCTGCTGAAAGTAGTATTTCCCCTTGAAAGCGAAAGTGACTTAGGTCTTGATTATTTAAGAATGTAAAGTTGAATACAAACAATGATACCTGATTAGAATGCAATAAGTTATGTATAGAGCAGTTTGTGTTCATCTAACCAAAAACCGACCTTTGCGTCAAACCAATAGACATGAACACCATTAAACTTTTGTTTGCATTAGGACTTTTCTCCGCTATGATCGGCTGTAATGTGGAAGATTCTGGAGACGTGAATCAGGACAAGATCTGGACGCAGTACGAGTTGTTTTACAACGAAAATGATGACAAGACGGTGGCTGTTGCCCGATTCAGGTTCGGAAGTCCCACTGGAACTCTTCTGCAGTTGAATGAAGATGCTTCAGTTTCATTCAATGGGGAGGAACTGGATTACAATGCCTGGTACTTGGGGCATACCAGAGAGTTTGCAGGCTGGGTTGACTCTGGCACCTTCGTCTATATGGATCTTGACCAATTGACCTTCACCAACACAGTAATGCCGTATGATTCTATTGGATTTCCAGTTGGGTTTGATACCATCTACAGATCCATGGCCAATACCTTGGCGTGGGATGGAACTCCTTTGGCACCCAACGAGCATGTAGGTCTTTTTGTTGGAAGTTGGGCATGGGGAGATGACGCCCTTTACGTTCAATCCGCAGATAATGCAACGGATATTGTAATGGGCACCAACCAATTGTCCAATGTTCCCGTAGGCCCCTCTACCCTTTTCATGGACAGATGGACACAGGTAGATGCAGTGCAGGCCACCAGCGAAGGTGGAATCGTTGTAGGAAAATACAGAGCTACTAACCGTCAAGTACAAGTAGTAAATTGAGAAAGACAACCTTATTCATACTGTTTGTTGTAGGACTGGCTTCCTGCAAAAAGGAAGTAACAGTAAACGTAGATCAAGACAAGATTTTCACTCATTATCAGCTTAGCTATGATGAGAATTCGAACACTACAACAGCTAAAGCAACCTTCCGATTCAATAACCAGGACGGAACCCGTTTACAGCTGTCGGAACCAAGTACCGTAACGGCCGATTCTCAAACCATGGAATGGTCTGAAGAGAACGGCAACTATACCAAAGAATTTTCTGGTTTGGTGCCTACGGTGCTTTTTCAGTGGGTTGATCTAGATGGAAATTCATTCAGCAATACGGCCGAAATAAGAGACATTGACTACCCTGTTACCTTGCCAGATTACTCATACGCTGATTCGGTAAACTATTTCCAGTGGGAAGGCGCTGCGTTGGATTCCTTTGAGTCTGCATCTATTACCTTTTACGGTACCAATCAAGCTAGAGTGTTTGCTGTAGATTCAATTGCGGCAACTACCATTACTATTGACTCTGTAAGATTGTCGCAAGTTGATAGTGGTGAAGTACTTCTGGTTCTCAAAAAACTGTACAGCCCAGATCTTGTTGAAGGAACAAGCAAAGGCGGATTGATACAAGGTTCATATCAGCCCACCAACAGAACATTTATTCTGAACTGAAAAAGGCGGCCAATTGGCCGCCTTCTTTTTTTCAACTAGAATCTGAACTTATTGTTTTACACCTTTTACATCCAGTTTCAGATTCTTCTTGCCCGACTTATTTGCGTCTCCAATTGGCACCCACAGCGATTCTGATGCATCTGCGGTTTTGGCGTCTGAAGAAACACCCGCTTTTACATCCAATTTTTTACCGCTTAATGCTGGCTTTTCTGCGTTCTGACCAAGGTCTGAAGGTGCTTGCTGAGCAAATACAGCACTTCCTACAAAAGCTAAGGCAACTACTAACAAAGACTTTTTCATGATTTCAAGTTTTTATGGTTCGATGCTGTAGTTCCAACAGCCGTGCCAAAGTCATTTTCCGATTCAAAACTCACTTTAACACTTCGTTATAACAGTTAGATTCTACAGTCTGTAAATTCGCAACGTGACAAGGAGAACCATCAGAATAGTAATTGCGTTGGCCACAATTTCCATAGTGGGGCTTTTCGCTACGCAATTGTATTGGATGGATAAAGCGTTCGACCTTCGCGAACGCGAGTTCAACGACCGAGTAAATATTGCGCTCCGCTCTGTGGCTCAAGAGATCATGCTTCTGGCAAAAGACAGTTCGGATGTGCCTCCGGTCAGGCAGTTGTCTTCCAACTATTTTGTGGTCAGTACCAATGATACGCTGCACCCTTTCCTGCTAGAAAGTTTGCTCGACAATGAATTCAGAAGCCGGAACCTGAAAACCAATTTTGAGTACAGTATTTACGATTGTTTTACCGATAGTATGGTATACGGAGGTATGGTTGTTCTCTCGGAAGAACCTACGCTGAATACCGATAAAACAACTATTCCCAAGTGGGATGGAGACAGCCACTATTTCGGGGTTTACTTCCCTGAAAAACAGAGTTATCTGCTCAGTCAGATGAGCATTTGGCTGTTCAGTTCGTCCATTCTATTGGTGGTAATCATCTTCTTTGCTTACACACTTTGGGTCATTCTAAAACAGAAACGGCTTTCAGAGATCAAGAACGATTTCATCAATAACATGACGCACGAGTTCAAAACACCTATCTCAACAATATCTTCTTCTGCAGAACTGTTGAAAACAGGGAACCTTGACTCAGATGCTGAAAAGAGAGCGCGCTACTATCAAATGATTGCCGATGAGAGCAATCGTCTGAAACTGCAGGTAGAGAAAGTGTTGCAAATGGCGCAGTTTGAGAAAAGTGAGATCGATCTTCAACTTGTCGAATGCGATCTGCATGCGCTCATCAAACAGGCGGCTGGTAGTGTCCAATTCCTACTTGACGCCAGAAACGGTCGGATCGAATTTGCTCTCGAAGCGAAAAACCACCAATTGAAAGTGGATGAACTGCATTTTACCAACATTATCCGAAACCTTCTCGACAACGCCATAAAGTATTGCAATGACGATCCGAGAATCAAAATCTCTACCATGGATGTTTCCAATGGAATTGAAATTTCTGTTCACGACAACGGAATTGGCATAACTCCTTCTGAGAAGAAACAAGTGTTCGAAAAATTCTACCGTGTTCCAACTGGAAACGTGCATAATATCAAAGGATTCGGGCTTGGCCTTTACTACGTGAAATCGTTGGTTGAGGCGCATCACGGCAAAGTAAAAGTTGCAAGTACCGCAGAAGGCAGTACGTTTATCATCACACTACCATCGCTTAAATGAAAAACACCACATCGTATCGCATTCTTCTGGTTGAAGATGATGAGAACCTCGGCTTTGTGGTGAACGACCTGCTGGAAATGGAAGGCTATCAGGTTCGATGGGTAACGGATGGTGAGGCAGGTTCGAAAACGTTTCAAGACTTTCAGCCGCATTTAAGCGTGCTCGACATCATGCTTCCAAAAAAGGATGGTTACACCCTAGGCGAAGAGATAAAAGTAGCTTCTCCGCAATCGCCTCTGATCTTCCTGACGGCCCGAGGCATGGAAGCAGACCGTGTCAAAGGATTTCAGGCCGGTGCCGAAGATTACATAACCAAACCGTTCAGTAATCAGGAGTTCCTGCTTCGGGTTAAGGCAATCCTTGCTCGGTGTTACCCTGATTCCGACATGAAGGCTCAGAACACATACCACATTGGTGAGTTTGAATTTGAACCAGTCAATCTGCTTTTGAAGCACCAGTCAGAAAACAAACAATTGACGCAAAAGGAGTCTGATGTTCTGAAATTACTGTGTCAGAGCATGGGAGACACAGTGAAACGAGAACTGATTCTGAGTTCCGTTTGGGGAAATGCAGATTACTTTACGGGAAGAAGTCTGGATGTTTTCATCTCAAAACTCCGTAAATACTTGAAAGCCGATGAGAATATTCAGATTGAGAACGTCCATGGAGTTGGGTTCCGCTTACGCGTGAGTTAATCAGTTGACCAGTGAATTAGTTAATTAGAGATTCATGGAAACTTCACGATCATTCAAAGATCTTAAGGTTTGGCAGAAAGCAAGGGAACTTAGAACTGAGATATCTACGCTTACAAAGGGATTTCCCTATGATGAGAAATATCTGCTTTCAAGTCAAATGACTAGAGCTTCGCGTTCAATCACAGCAAATATTGCCGAAGGACATGGAAGGTTTCATTTCAAAGAAAACATTCAATTCTGCAGGCACGCTCGTGGTTCAGCGGCAGAAATGATCGATCATCTTACCGTAGCTTTGGATGAAGAATACATTGACTCCAAAACATTTGAAGCCTTAGAACTCAGGTTTGAAGAGATCATGAAAATGTTGAATGGCTATATTTCGTACCTCCAAAAGCAACGCAATCCTAATTAACTGGTCAACTAATTAACTGTTTTACTAACCATGAATGCATTCAGCGTTGACTTAGAGGATTGGTATCAAGGGATTGAACTTCCGTTCGATTCATGGAATCAGCACACGGAGCGCATCCGAAAAGGATTAGACCCGTTACTTGAACTACTTGAAAAGCACAACACCAAAGCGACCTTTTTTACGCTTGGTTGGATCGGTGAGAAGTATCCGGAACTCATCAAACAGATAACGGATGCTGGGCACGAAATGGCCAGTCACGGATACTCTCATGAGAAGGTTTACGACCTGAGTCCAGAAGCATTTAGAGAAGAGATAAGTCGAACCAAAAAAGTGTTAGAGGATCTTTCAGGAACGGAAGTAACTTCTTTTCGCGCTCCTTTCTTTTCGGTAACAAACAAATCACTTTGGGCACTGGATATTCTGAAAGAAGAAGGTTACACCATCGACTGTTCCATTTCGCCCGTAAAAACGTGGAGGTATGGTATTTCTACCACGCCTGATGAGATCTTCACCATCAAGGAAAACGGTCTGACCGAATTCCCTGTTTCCACCTTCAAATTGCTGACCAAGAATTTGGGAATCGGTGGCGCATACTTCCGGCTATTCCCATACATGCTTACCAGTAACGGACTAAAGCAACGCGTCAAAAAAGGCAAGGTGAATATGTTCTACATCCACCCGTGGGAATATGACCCCCACCACCCAGTTGTGGAAATGGAGCGCAAGGCCAAGATCACGCACTATACCAGATTGAGCAAGACCATTCCGTTTACAGACAAATTGCTTGGGCAGTTTGAGTTTGACACTGTGAGTAACGTGGTGAAGAAATATAAAGCAGAACGAGAAGTCAATGAGTACAGCATTGAGATTCTCAAGGATTGAACCCGAACAGCAGGCACAACTGCTTGAGGAAATTCGCAACATTCTGACCGAGGTCGGAGCACATAACGTTGAGATTTACAACCAAACGTATTGGGATTGGCAGTACAAGCAATTACCTACGGGTAAAAGCTACGTCTATGCTGCTTGGGACAATGACAAAATCATTGGTTATTACCACGTTCCCGTTTACCGATGTGTAATAAATGGTGAGGAAAAGCTGATTGGTAACATTCAGGATGTTGCGGTAAATCCGAATTACCGTGGAGTTGGTCTGTTCCGAAAGTTGGCCGAGTTTGCCAATGAAGATCTGGACAAAACAGATGTTAATCTGATCTACACTTTTCCGAACGATAAAAGCATTCGAACCTTTCTGAAGTACAACAACTTTAGCATTGTAAGTGCAGTTCCTACGTACATAAGGCCGGTTAACGCAAGCGGAATCATTCGCAGTAAGATCAATCTGTTTGGATGGGAAAAACTCTTTGGCTTTTTCGCTGATGGGTTCATTAATCTATTCTCGAAGAATGTGAAATTGCCGAATCCCAAAATTGAACGGATCAGTGAAATCACCGAAGAGGTGGAAGCCGCTTTTGCGGAATATTCGAAAGGTTTTCGTAACCATTTGCTACGCGACAAGGCTTGGCTTGATTGGCGATATCTCAAATCCATTCGTGGCAAGCACCATATTCTTGGCGTTCGAGAGGAAGGCCAACTAACTGCTGTGATTGTTTTGAAAGAGGATGAAATGTTGGGAAACCCTTCATTACTCATTATGGATTTTACTTTTCGGAACGGAAAGGAAAACTCACTCTCATTCCTTATTGACCAGATCAGAAAGAACCCTGAATTGATCGGATCCGAGTTCAACCTGATTTTCATTTCTGCAATTGCCCCCATTCTACCCGATCTTAAACAGATCGGATTCTACAGAATACCAGCAAGTTCGAATCCGAGGGTTTTGAATCTACTTGCTAGAACTTCAAGCAGTTTGGATGAAAAACCACTTTTACAAGAACAGAATTGGTTGCTTACTCTTGGAGATTGGGATGTTTTCTAAGACTTCGAAACTTTAATCAGATCAGCCACCTCATTCGCTACTTTCCGAACGTCATCTGTTGAACCATTCAACTGCTCATAAGCCAATCCAACCGCCATTCTTCTGTATTTCCGTGTTGTAGGTTTTCCAAAAACACGGAAATCGGTTTGAGGAATTTTAGAAGCTTCTTCTAAACCTGAAATGTTTGGATAATCACTGCTTTCGAAATCCGCTAATACAACAGCACTTGCTGCAACTCTTTCCAAGGTAATTTCTGGAATTGGTAGCCCAAGAATGGCTCTGGCATGCAACTCAAATTCGGAGAAATTCTGAGAACCCGCGAGCGTCACCATTCCAGTATCGTGCGGTCGAGGAGAAAGTTCTGAAAACCAAACGGTGTCACCTGAAATGAAGAACTCCACCCCCCAAATTCCAGCACCCGTTAAAGCTGCTGTTACCTTATCGGCCATGTCTTGAGCTGTTTTCAGAGCCGCATCACTCAAAGCCGCTGGCTGCCAACTTTCTTGATAATCGCCTCGCTCCTGTCTGTGCCCTATCGCTGGGCAGAAAAGTGTCGGTCCGTTCTTTTGAGATACCGTCAAAAGCGTAATCTCCGATTCAAACGGAATGAATTCTTCCACAATCACTTCCACCAAGTCGCCTCTTGAACCAGATACAGCATACTCCCAAGCCTTCAGAATCTCATCCTCGCTTTTAATGGAAGATTGACCTTTTCCCGATGATGACATCAACGGTTTAACCACACACGGAATTCCAACTTCTGCCACAGCAGCTTTCAACTCCTCTGCCGAAGTTGCGTAGCGATAATTGGCCGTTTTCAATCCTAATTCCTTAGCTGCAAGATCACGAATTGCCTTTCGGTTCATGGTGAAATTGGCTGCCTTCGCGCTAGGAACCACTTGGACTCCCTGCTTCTCATAAACGTAGAAACGTTCGGTACGAATCGCCTCAATCTCAGGAACAACCAGATCAGGCTGATGCTTATCAACCAGTGCATCCAACTCAGCGCCATCCAACATGTTAATGACCTCAAACTCGTGCGCCACTTGCATGGCCGGTGCACCCACGTAGCTATCCACCGCAATCACATATTGGCCGTATCGCTGCAAAGCAATGACCAGTTCCTTTCCCAATTCGCCACTTCCGAGTAAGAGTATCTTTTTTCGCATGATTGAAATTTGAGAGACGAATATAGACCTATGCAATGAGGTAATGAAGGAATGAGGTTTTGATGTATCCAAACCCACTCACCACAAACTTCATCACTTCATTACTTCAAACCTCTTAACATTCGGTTAACTTTGGGCAAAATCAAATTTGATGCGTTCTTTTTTATCTCTCGTCTTTTCACTTATTGCACTTGGTGCCTCATCTCAGAATCTGGTTGTAAAGCCATACCTGCAAAATGCTGAACCGACCTCCATTCATATTATGTGGGAAACCAGTTCCGATAATTCTTCTACGGTTGAGTATGGAACCACCACATCATTAGGAACTTCGGTTGCAGGAACCGCATTCACTGGTTCCGGAGCATCCTATGTGCATGACGTTGAATTGACAGGGCTTCAACCCGCCACCAAATACTACTACAAAGCGATAACTGGTAGTTTGGAAAGCGATGTTTACCACTTCATCACGCCACCTCTCAAGTCTTCGGAGGCGTCATTCAATATTGTTGCCATGAGCGATATGCAGCAGGATTGGTTGCATCCCTCTGTTTTCAACGACATAATTGATGACAACCTTATCCCTTACATGCAGCAGGAATACGGTAATGACCTTGCGGAGCACCTAGGATATTTCATTGTTCCGGGAGATCTTGTACAAACGGGCAGTGTCTATTCCTCTTGGGCCAGCACGTTCTTTGAACCTGCTGAAAACCTTTTGCCCTACGTTCCGCTCTACCCTGTCCCAGGCAATCACGAAGGAAACACGCCTTATTTCTTCCAGTATTTCAACTTGCCGATGAACGGAACCATGACCAACGACTACCCTGAACATTGGTGGTATAAAGATTACTCCAACGTGCGCCTTATCGGGTTGGAATCGAATGGTGGATATCGTGTGCAAGCTCAGCTGGATTGGCTACAGACCGTATTGGATGATGCTGCCAACGATGCAGACATTGACTTTGTTTTCGCACAACTTCATCACCCGTACGAAAGCGAACTTTGGATTGCCGGAAATACGGACTACACTGGTGATGTGATCACGCTTTTGGAGAACTTCTCCACCTCATCTGGCAAACCAAGTGTGCACTTTTTTGGTCATACGCACGGATATTCTCGTGGTCAAAGCAAGGAACACCGACACGTGATGGTGAATGTGGCCAGTGCTGGAGGCGCTATTGACAATTGGGGCGAATTTGCGCAGCAGGATTATGCTGAATACACCCGCAGCGATGATGATTTCGGCTATGTGATCATGGAAATACAGGCTGGCGCAGACCCTCAGTTCCTCTTGAAAAGGTTGAGCCACGGTAGCTATGAAGATGGATTGGTAACCAACGTTCTGAAAGACACGCTTCGAGTGAAGTTCAACAATCCTGCGCCAACCACCCCAACTGGAGTTTTCCCCGGACAAGGAGAAATGTTGACACCCGATTGCATCATTTTCTTAGGCAGTGAATTCAGCGACCCGGACGGTGACGAGCATGGTGCCACACAATGGCGCATTGCCACAGATGCCAACTTCAGTAATGTCGTTTATGATGAGTGGTATCAGCACGAGAACTGGTATTTCGATGTAGACTTGATGGCGGGCAACAACATGGTCGATCAGGAAGTGATCGGCCTCTCAGAGAACACAACTTATTATTGGCAAGTGCGCTACCGCGATAAGAGTTTGGCGTGGAGCGAATGGTCGGATGCCGTGATGTTCCAAACAACAACATCAGCGCTAACAGGTAACCTCTTAGTGAATGAAGGTGCTGAAGACGGCACCAACAACTGGGTGGAAACAGCTGGCTCGTTCGAGTCCATTAACAGTGGCGAGTGCGCTGGAAATGACGCTCACACAGGAAGCAACCTGTTTGCCGTTGGTGGCGTTTGTGATGACAATGCCTATGGCGAGGGCTACCAATCGGTAGATATAAGTGCTTACCAAACCGAGATCGCCTCAGGAACGGTTACAGTGAACTTTGGTGGTTACCTGAGCGATTATAACGGTGCCGACCGTCCTGAATTCAAAGTGGAATTCATGGACGGACAGGGTGCATCTTTAGGAACATCATCTACTTACGGAAACCAAACATCCGATTGGACCTACATGAGTGAAACCGATCTGGTTCCAACTGGAACAGAAGAAATAAGACTGATTCTGATGGGAACACGGAATGCTGGTAGCGACAACGATTCGTATTTCGATGACATGTTCCTGAAATTGAACCTGAACGGCAATGGTTGCGAACAGTACACAGCGGTTGGAATCAGCGAGCGATTGAATAATAAAGGTGTAGCGGTTTATCCGAACCCGTTCTCGCACGAAGCCACCATCGAAGTGGTAAAACCAACTTCGAACGGCATGTACACGCTAACGTTGTTTGACCGTGCTGGAAGAACCGTTCAATCAATGAAATCCACTTCTGGAAAATTCACCATTTCAGCCGAAGGATTGACATCAGGAATGTACTTCTATCAAGTTACCGATGGCGATTGGATCTCGACTGGGAAGGTAGTTATGCGCTGAGATTGTAAATTTCAGCCATGAAAAAAGAATACACCAACGGAGAGATCACTGTCGTGTGGCAGGCAGATAAATGCATCCATTGCGGCAACTGTGCCAAAGGATTACCGCAGGTTTTCAAACCGCGCGAAAAACCTTGGATCCAGATGGAAAGCGCTTCATCTGAGGAAATAGCTGCGCAAGTGGCCGAGTGTCCGTCTGGTGCTTTGTCTCTAAAAGACTGAAATTTTGAAGATCGGAATCGTAGGCTCAGGTGGAGCCGGAATGTGTACGGCCTGGTTACTCGACCAAGGCCATGAAATCACCTTGTTTGAGAAGAAGGATTACCTGGGCGGAAACACGCATACGGTTGAGGTTGAGGTGAACGGTATTCTGCACTACGTGGACGATGGCGCCAATTGGTTCTCGCCCAAGATTTATCCGCTGTTCAATCGGTTGTTGGAGCTGCAACAGATTCCGTTTGAGTGGGTTCCGATGTCAATGACCTACTACAATACTTTGACGGGAAACGTGAATTGCATGCCACCTTCCACTCCCAGAAGATTCATGCAGATGTTCACCAAAGCACACCGATTGCCGGAACTGTTGCTGATGAACAAGGTCATCAACGCATCGCAAAAGATTGTTGACAATCATGAGACGGAACTCACGCTTGGTCAGTTTATGGACAAGCTGAACCTGAGCGACAAGCAACGGAATGATTTCCTCAAACCGCTGCTTTCCGGTGTGTGGGGCAGCCCATTCGACCAAACAGAAGATTTCTCCATTTATCCGTTGATGAAATATTTGGTTTACCACAAACCAAGTGGATTGAGCGGTTTTGAATGGAAGGTGATGAAAGGGGGTGTGAAGCAGTACATCCAACTGATGGCAGACAGCTTGAAGAACACCGAAATTCTGGTGAAGGATGGCGTGAAACACGTTCAGCCGAACTCAGAAACGCGTAAAGTATCGGTTACATCTGAAAGCGGAAAGACGTTTGAATTTGATAAACTCATCATTACAGCTGGCGCGAGAGATGCGCAAATGATCCTTGAAGAAACCAATGGAATTGACGAAGTGAAGAAAGCGCTGAATCGGTTCGAGTATTATTTGGCCACCGTTTGTACGCACAGCGATACGCGGTTCATGCCTCCAAACAGAAAAGACTGGAGCGTGGTGAACGTACTACACAAGGGCAAGCATGCCGATGCCACCATTTGGGATGGTTGGAACACGAATCAGGATGTATTTGACAGCTACATCAACGAAGGAGACGACCCGAAACATGTACATCACGTTTCTGAATGGTGGTTACCGTGCGAAACACCCGATTTCTTCCGCGCACAGAAAGAATTGGAAAAGGTTCAAGGCACGCAGAACATCTACTTCGGTGGTGATTATACCCAAGACATCGGGTCGCATGAGAATGCCATTGAATCCGCAGTTGAATCCTGCAAGCGCATTTGGCCAAAGAGTGAACGATTAGCGCTGCTAACAAGTTAAGTTTGCAGTGATGACAAATGCATCAGATAAGGAAATTCTAAACGGAGTCATTCTTGGATTCCGAAAACTGATCAACGACCGCTATCAATTTGATGCGATAAAGAATAAGTATGACATTCCGGATACGCTCGATCAGGAGCGAATGGTTCTTTACCGCGACTTCTTCTTAGAGCAGGTTTATCCTCATCCGGAAAGGCGCGAAATGTTGGATGAGGCCTTTAAAAGCTTGGACAATTACCTGACGCATCCGGATAAGATGTTGCGTATTGTGTTCGATTCGGCCGCCATTCTTTTCCGACACGGATCGAGCATACCAAAATTGATGTCTGCTGGCCTGCAAGCCTTCAAATCCTTTCGAATTGCAACTGGGTTTGAGGCCAAGCTGGTTCGTAAAGCGAAGAACAGCGGTAAGCAACCTCCCTATTCCACCGAAGACATCAACTCATTCATCCGCATGTTGCGGAAGAAGGAAATAGATGAGTTTGTGGTAAACACCACCGACCTGTTGGAAATCCTTTACGACCGAAAGTTGGTGCGGCAGATCATTCAGATCATGTCTGAACTGATTGCCAAAATGAAAAAGTCGCCCCGCTCCTATTCTCAGACTGAGATAGACGGTTTGACCATTGGGTTGGAAATGCTGCAACAGGGCAATCATCTGTTCGAATCGCTACCTCCAAAAGACCAAAGGCGCATTCTGGACATAATTGTTGCCATTGAAGTGGATGTGCTGGAAGAACTCTTTGCCGAAGAGAAATAATGCACCAGAGCACTTGTAGAGCAGCTACGCTTGATGATATTCCGGCCATTCTGGAAATCACTAATCATGAAATTCTGAATTCAACGGTACTCTACGAGTATGAACCTAGAACCATAGAGCAACAGACCGATTGGTTCAATGAGAAAACTGAAAACAATTGGCCCATTCTAGTAGCCGAGTTGAATGGAAAAGTTGTGGGATTCGGCACTTATGGCCCATTTAGAGCCAGAGCGGCATACCGTCACAGCATTGAGCATTCCGTTTATGTGCAAAAGGATTTTCGGGGCAAAACAGTCGGCCATCAATTGATGGTGGAATTGATTCGTCTTGCACGGATTGGAGGTTACCATACCATGATAGCAGGCATTGACTCTTCCAACAAAGGCAGTGTGGAATTTCACCGAAAGTTTGGTTTTGAAACCGTTGGAACCTTCCGTGAAGTTGGCTTTAAATTCAACCGATGGCTGGATGTGGTTTTCATGCAATTGATGCTCTGACCCGCAACTTTTCCGTTTCTAAGGTGTTGCTCTTCCATGCAATGGATACTTGAAAATATCTGGCTGATTCTATTCTTTGCTTGGGGAATGCCACTCGGTGTTTTCAGAAGCAAGTTCCGTAAGATGGTTTACGAAACAGAAGACTGGACCATTAACATCAAACCCTACTTTGTCAAAGAAACCAAGGCGCTTATGGGCATTGTTGTTTTGGACGTTCCTGAATTCAAAAAGACCCGAAACAACTATCGGTTTTACCTGCTTGTTTATCTCGTTCTATTCCTGGTTTACAAATTGCAGTAGTACATTTTAGGCTAACTTGCTTGGCGTGAAACGGATTTTGGCCATAAGCGGATCGGCAAGCGAAAACAGTTCTAACGAACAGTTGCTTTCGGCCATTGCCAAAACTTTCGCTGATCGGTTTCAATTTGAGATTTACGGGCAATTGTCCACGATGCCTTTGTTCACTCCAGCAAGGTTAAAAGCGGGTGTTCCTAGTGCAGTTTCTGAACTGAAAAAACTCGTATTGGAAGCAGATGCTGTCATCATCTCCACGCCAGAATACTTGCACAACATTCCGGCAGTACTCAAGAATGCACTGGAATGGATGACCGAATCGGGTGAGTTGGCCGAAAAACCGGTTCTGCCCATCATATTCACACCTCATGCACCACGTGGCCAATATGCCATGATATCACTTTTGCAATCGTTGAAGGCAAGTAAGTCCAAGGTGGTGGCAGAGCTTCCTCTTTACCAGAATCAGCTACGCTCCCAGGATGGAGAAATTGAACTGGATGAGGATGTATGTCTGATGCTTTCCGAAGCATTGAACCTTCTTTGAAAAACCTCTTGAAAACGCGTTGATTTGTTGTTGAGACAATCGACATATCGGACCTTATTGTCCCGTAATTTCGGAATATGGAAGTCATTGAGCTCTACCATGAGGTCTGCTATAGAAGTCTGGACGAACTTCTGGAAGATGTTTGTCCCAGAGCTTCCATCATTGCATTGAGTTACGTTAAACTCAGGTCGCATCTCACCCGTGCCAACCCTGTGCTTGCCATTCTATCACGCGATCGATTGATAATCGTCCAAGACATTCAAGACGCAATAGACTACATCAGCGCAGATAATTTGATTGTCATTGAATTGAGCAACATCCAAGATGTGGGTGGTTTTGAAGGACAATTGACACTTCGATTGGCCGATGACTCTGACATGGTCTTAGAGAAAGGCCGATTTGAAAGTGCCATGCCTTTGCTAAAAGGACTTGATACCTCATTTTCTACCCTTTGTGCCGCCATACGGGAACTTCTAGGTTTTGAGATGCCCCAACCTGTGCAGGTGGAAGTAGAACCCGTTCCAGTACCCGTTCCAGCACCGGAATCAGAAGATTCAACAATAGAACCTGAAGAAACGCCAGTCCGAAGAAATGGGTATCTCTGGCTAGCAATTCTGCTGTTCGTAGTTGTTTGTGGAGTTGGATTATTCATGCTTTGGAACAATTCAAAGCAGACTACGCCTGATAGCGAGTCGACCAACATTGTGCCAATGACCGTTTCAGACGATCGGACTGATGAAAACACAGAGAATTCAGCTGCAATCACTGATTCTGATCCAACACCGAATGATTCGGAACCAAAAGCGGCAGCCTCATCGGCACAGACCAATGTAGTTCCAACAGAAACGGTCAGAGAACTCAGAGTATCCAGCTTGCGAGAGACCATGTTCGGTGAGCCTTGGCCCAACGAATGGCGCAATGCAGATGCCTCGGGAAAGGATATCCGTATTCGGGTTAAGAGCAAAGAACCGATGTTCAGAATTGAGTATTCTGTGAATGGAGAATTGAAGCAATCGCCATTCATAATCTACGATAGAGCGCGTTCAGAGAAACTGACAAAGGAGCGTTCTGCTCAAAACCCGGGAACAACAGTTCATTCGTACTCCAATCCGTCATCATCTACCAGCGTTTACGTTGATGTTATCACTGCAACCCTCGATGAACTTGTGGATCCGGATAATTCCACAGCAACTCAAACTGTTGAAATGAACCTCTCTGTAGAAGCCGCTGAATATGCGGTTGGGTTCAGATTCTAGGAAATCATCTCCACAAAATCCTCTTCGGAGATAATGGGAATATCAAGGTTCTCCGTCTGCTGATACAGTTAAATGCACAGAGCCTTAAAAATCACGCTGAACCTAAAACAGACTGTTATAGTCATGAAATAACTTTTAACACACTTGGTTTAACTTCCAATACACTTGATTCAACTATTAAATCATCCATACTTTTTTCTAAAGTGTTCATTGTAACTTTTAAAGTGTTTGCTCCGGCTTTTAAATCAACCATGATATTTTCTAGAGTGTTCGCGCTAGCTTTTAAAATGGTTAACGCAGCTTTTGAATTAACCATGTTTTCTTCTAAGCCACTTGATGCGGGCGCCAGCATGGTTGATGTGCTGTCTAAACCATATGGGTTCGGAGCCAAGGCGGGTGGTGCGTTTTTCGTCTTAGGTGCATTTCGCGTGGTTACGCTTTACCCGATCATCCCCACAAAATCCTCCTCCGAAACTGTAAGTATCCCAAGGTCTTCGGACTTCTAGACCTGTAATTAATCCAAATACTTTGGTTTTACATTGTCATAATTGGCATTGATCTTTGCATTGAACTGTAAAAATCAAGGTCATGAGATCGATTTTCTACATGCTTTTATCTGTATTTATTCTTCAACAAACCTTTGCTCAGCAGGCAGGCAGCTTGGATTTTGGTTTTGGAAATGACGGCAAGGTAGTTACCGACCTTTCACCAATTAACAACAGCAATCATTTAGAAAAGATTGTTGTTCAGCCTGACGGTAAGATCCTTGCAATTGGGTGGCTACACACATACATTGGTGGTGATCCTAGTTCAGACTATTCTGATGCGGGACTAATTAGATACTTACCCACAGGCGAACTCGACACGACTTTCGGAGAGAATGGTATTGTTGTGTCAAATCTTTCAAGCGATTCACAAAGAGCCGACTTCATTCGTGCTGGAACTCTTCAATCCGATGGGAAAATAGTTTGCGTTGGCTCTGTTGATGGCACTGAATCTTTAGAGGCTGGAGTTGTTCGATTACTACAGAATGGATCGGTGGACAGTTCATTTGGAATGAATGGTGTATTCTCAATAGACCCTTCCACCGTGCAACCTGATGAAGCAAATGGAGTGGCTATTCAAAGCGATGGTAAAATTGTAGTTGGAATAAGTTCTTCATCTCCAATTGGAGGGCTGGTAATCAGGCTTATGCAAGACGGAACAATTGACAGTACCTACGGAAACAACGGCATGATTGACCTATCTCATGAGGTTGAAAATATTACAGTACAGAATGACGGGAAAGTAGTTGCGGTTGGTTCCTTCAATTTACCAACTGATCCAATTGGTCAATTTGCTGTTTCTAGAATCACCGAAAATGGAACCTTGGATAGCTCATTTGGAAATTCAGGTATGTACTTTTTCGAACACTCCGATATTATTGGAACTGACTATACATCAGTTCTTCCGTATTCAGTTGTTTTAGATGGAAACAATCGAATCATCATAGGTGGATCTACCGAGGTTTTAAACACCGGGGAATATGATTCTAAGTTTGCTATCGGCAGACTGAACCCAGATGGCTCACTGGACCAATCATTTGGTATCGGAGGCAGAAACGTAATTGATATTCCAGGAGATTATGAACGAATCTATGACCTGGTCCTTGGCCTTAATGGAAAGATATACGCAATCGGGTTTGCAGGCATAACCGATTTTGCGGTTGCCTGCTTGGATGAAAGTGGATTTCTTGACAGTTCCTTTGCTCAGAACGGAATCCTCCTTTTGGATTTTGATAACAATAACGACTATGGAACAGCTGGCGCAATGCAACCAGATGGCAAGCTCGTTCTTGGTGGTGTATCCATGAATTCTGATGGCCGCTACGAATTTGCAGTTGCAAGAATGCTAACCGACCTTAACATCGGTATTGCGGAGCTCACAGAAAGCGTGTCAAACACGCTTATATACCCGAACCCAATAAAAGAACAAGCACGACTTCAATTTGAATTGACGCAATCTGAAGAACTAAACATTTCCTTATTCGACATGCAAGGACGTTTGGTTCAAACATTCATCAGTGAACAGGAAATGATCCAAGGTAAACATGACCTGCAATTGCAGTTCTCAAGCAGCTTGGAAAGTGGAACCTATCTTCTATCTGTTTCTTCCGAAAAAGGGCAGATGGGTATTAGAGTGATCAAGCGTTGATCATCTCCACAAAATCCTCCTCCGAAATAATCGGAATACCAAGGTCTTCCGCTTTTTTGAGTTTGGACGGCCCCATTTTATCACCGGCAAGGACGTAATCCGTGTTCTTGGATATGGAGCTTACATTCTTGCCTCCATGGCGTTCCACTTCAGCTTTGATCTCATCTCGGCTGAACTGTGAGAACACCCCTGAAACCACAAAGGACTTTCCTTCCAGCACGTTGGAAACAGGCCCTTCCGTCTCTTCCATTTCGAACTGCAATCCGTGGTCTTTCAATCGTTGAATGATGATGCGGTTGCGTTCGTCTGCGAAGAAATGGAGGACGCTTTCGGCAATTCTATCACCGATCTCATCCACCGCTACCAGTTCTTCCTGCGAGGCGGCCATCAGTGCATCGATATTCTTGAAATGCTTAGCAAGCTTCTTGGCAACGGTTTCACCTACGTATCGAATACCAATTGCGAATAACACACGTGGAAACGGAACCTGTTTGGAAGCTTCCAGACCTGCCAATAGATTGGTGGCGCTCTTGTCCGCCATGCGGTCTAAAGCCACAACCTGCTCGTAAGTGAGTTCGTACAGGTCGGCCATATTTTCCACCAATCCCGCATCGTAGAACTGCTGCACGGTCTCTGCGCCCAATCCATCCACATCCATGGCCTTGCGACCAATGAAATGCTCCATTTTGCCCTTGATCTGTGGCGGACAGCCCAACTCGTTCGGACAGAAATGCTGCGCTTCTCCTTCCCTTCTGATGAGTTCCGTTCCACACTCGGGGCAGTTGTGAATGAACTCTACCGCAGGAAAGTCAGCTTGACGTTGGGCCAGGTCAACTCCAACAATCTTCGGGATGATCTCCCCTCCTTTCTCCACCTGAACCATATCACCGATATGCAGGTCGAGTTTGGCTATTTGGTCGGCATTATGGAGTGAAGCACGTTTAACAGTTGTCCCTGCTAAAAGCACGGGCTCCAGATTGGCAACAGGCGTAATGGCCCCAGTTCTTCCGACTTGGTAAGTAACCTCATTCAAACGTGTAACGGCCTGCTCAGCCGCAAACTTGTAAGCAATGGCCCAACGTGGCGATTTGGCCGTGAAACCCAACTCGTCCTGATCATCCAAACTGTTGACCTTGATGACCACGCCATCGATCTCAAAACCGAGGTTATGGCGTTCAGTGTCCCACTTCTCTAAGAACGCGAACACCTCATCGGCACTTTTGCAAAGACGCATGTGTTCCGAAACCTTGAAACCCCAATGCTTCAGCTTCATGAGGCTATCGTAATGCGTATCAGCAATACGTTCATCGGCCAAACCAGCGTACAGGAAGCAATCCAACCCACGAGAAGCCACCACGGCACTGTCCTGCGATTTAAGCGTTCCAGAGGCCGTATTCCGCGGGTTGGCGTATAGCGGTTCGCCTATTTCTTCGCGTTCGCGGTTCAGTCGGTCAAAGTTCTCCCGTGGGAAATACACCTCACCACGAACTTCAAACTCATTCGGATAACCACTTCCTTTTGCCTGTAGCGGCAAACTTCGGATGGTTCTGATGTTGGCAGTGATCTCATCTCCCTGCACTCCATCGCCACGCGTAATGGCCTGGGTCATCTTACCATCCAAATAGCGGATGCCGATGGCCACGCCATCGAATTTGAGCTCACAGACGTACTCCACTTCGCGTTCCAAAGCCTTATTGATGCGCCCCATGAAATCCTCCATCTCCTCCTTGCTGTAGCTGTTACTCAGCGACATCATCGGGTACTTGTGCTTCACCGTTGGGAAATCCTTGGTGACGGTACCACCTACCCGTTGGCTCGGGCTTTCCGAACTCAAAAACTCAGGAAACTCGGTTTCCAGCGCCATCAGTTCTTCCAACTTCTTATCGAACTCGAAATCGGAAATGGACGGCTGGCTGAGCACATAATACTTGTAGTTGTGCTCGTCCAGCTCCTTGCTCAGTGCGGCAATTCTATTCTTCGCGTCTTCTTTTTTCATTTGGTTGTCGGTCGACAGTTTACGGTCTACGGTTATAGATTGAGGTCAATAAGTTCAAATCTTCATTTCCTCATAACCTCATCACTTCATTTCCCTTAACCTCCGTGCTTCTTCGCGCTTCAGGCGCTTCAAATTCTTGTTCATGAATTTCCTCCAACGATAATCGCCTTTTTCTTCGAGAATTTTCTCCTTCTTGAACAGTGATTTATACAGATGTCCTGGGAATAACTTGACCTTATAACTCAGAATTACACCGCTAAAATCCTGTTGAATCTGTTGATCGGGACTGACAATTTGCCGCCAGCCCAAACCAAGTCCGACACCCACCCAACTGAAAATCTTGTAATGCGCATTGACGCTTACAGAGGCAACAAACTCCTCAATGTCCTTTCCCTTTTCCCAGCGACCAAGAAACGTCTCATCTCTTCCAGGAATCCATTGCTCCACTTCGGCTCGTCCGTAACCGGCAGATACGGGAAGTGACAGTTCCCAACGGAAATTTTTGATGAAAACCCACTCAAAGAAGGTAGTGTAATAGTGCATTCTGAACTTGCGGTAGGTAGAATCTGTCGCGTTCTCTTCAAGAATGGGCCTCATGGCCACTTTCTTAGGCATGTAGTAGCCGCCAAAACCCATGCGGTAGCTCTGCATGAGTTCCAATCCGAGCTTAAGTCCCCAGAAGTTGGCACTCTGCCCGAAGAAAGCCGTGTAGTGATTGTCCATAGCAATCAACGGCTGGTAATCTTTGCGATACTTGGCTTTGAGATAGGCCAATTCCGCCTCTACGGTCGGAATATCCAAAGGCTCAATGATCGAAGTGTCGACAACAGTCGTTTCCAGTTGCTGTGAGAAGGAGAAAACGGGAAAAAGAAAAATGAGAAAAGGTAGGTAAGCACTGGTCAGGCTGAGTGATCTTGACGAAGGAAAGATCGTATCGAAGCCAGCACACATCCTTCGATACACCCCGCGTACCGCGTGGCACTCAGGATGACACACCCTCACGTTTTTCATTTCACCGTTTTTCCTTTTACCTCCATACGCAGTATGCAAATCGGTTTTTGCCACTCAGGTCTTTGATAATCCGAATATCGGAATAACCTTTTTGCGTCATCAACTCCTGCATTTCTGCACCATACTGTTCGTTGAATTCGAAGTAGCATTTGCCGCCTTTCTCCAACGATGTTTGTCCGATATCCAGCATCTTCCGATAGAACAAAAGTGGGTCTTCATCTGCTATGAAAAGCGCCAGATGAGGCTCATGAACAAGTATATTTTCTTTTATCGTATCTGCTTCTTTTTCAGCAATGTATGGCGGGTTACTTACAATTAAGCCGTAAGTCATAATTGGTAAGTCGTAAGTAGATAACAGGTCGAGCTGTTGGAAGTTGATGTCGGTGCTATTGAGAGTGGCGTTTTGTTTGGCGAGGGATAAAGCGCCTTCGTCCACCTCTACCGCGCTTACCTGCCATGCTGGTGCTTTGCTTTTGAGCGCAATTGGAATGCAACCGCTACCTGTTCCGAGGTCGATAACGTTGATGGGTTTGGTGATGTCATTCTCACGCAAAACCAACTCACAAAGCTCTTCCGTTTCGGGGCGTGGAATGAGCACCCGCTTATCCACTTTCAGTTGGCAGCCGTAGAATTCTACTTGGCCAATGATGTACTGATACGGCTCTCCCGTAACCAAACGCTCCAGAACGAGAATAATGGTGTTCAGATTGCTTTCCGTGAGGATTGGCTGCTCCAATTGGGTCTGCTCTACTTTGATGTTGAGCTTATCTTCCAACGAGTACCTCCACAGCGCGTCTATCTCCTCCACTTCGTACATGGAACCGAGTATATCGCGGTACAGATCGCGGAGCGAATGGAGGGTGTTTTCTCGCGGCAATAGCATGGCCGCAAAAGTAACCCGCAAACCTATCTTTGCGGCATGGGAAGAAGGCGGAAAAATCAGGTTCTGGAGGATGTGACCATTCTGGACATTGCGGATAAGGGGCAAGCACTGGCGCGGGTAAATGAGATGGTGGTGTTTGTGAAGGGCGTGGTACCTGGAGATGTGTGCGACATTCAGATCAAGCGCAAGCGCAAGAATTATGCAGAAGGCTATGTAACCAAGATCAAGGAACTCTCTCCCATCCGTATCGATGCGAAATGCAAATACTTTGGTGTTTGTGGTGGTTGCAAATGGCAGAACCTGAGCTACGCCAAACAGCTTGAATACAAGCAGAAGCAGGTAGGCGATGCGCTGCAACGCATTGGCAAGGTGAAGGTGGATGCGTTTGAGCCTATTCTGGGTTCGGAGAACGTTTTTGCGTACCGCAACAAGTTGGAGTTCAGTTTTTCGCACAGGCGTTGGCTAACGCAAGAAGAAGTGGACAGCGGACAGGTGTTTGATGATGTGCCTTCATTGGGTTTCCACGTGCCAGGCCGTTGGGACAAGGTGCTTGACGTGAAGGAATGCCACCTGATGGCGGAGCCAAGCAATGCGATACGCAACCGCGTGCGGGAAATTGCTTTGGCTAACGATTTCTCGTACTACAATCTGAACGACCAAGTCGGTTTTCTGCGCAACCTGATCGTCCGCAGCACCATGACGGGCGAATGGATGGTGATACTGAGCGTGGCGGAAGACCGTCCGCAGGATGTGAAGTTGATACTGGACACGCTGGTGGCAGAGTTCCCGCAGTTGACATCGGTGCTTTGGGTGTACAATAACAAACCCAATGATACAATCGCTGACCTGGACATACAGGTGCACCACGGTAAGGACCACATTATGGAGGAAATGGAAGGGTTGAAGTTCCGCGTGGGGCCGAAATCGTTCTACCAGACGAATGGCCCGCAGGCGTATGAGCTGTACAAAATAGCCCGCGATTTTGCCGACCTGAAAGGCGATGAGGTGGTGTATGACCTCTATACAGGAACGGGAACCATTGCGCAATTCGTGGCTAAAAAGGCGAAGAAAGTGGTGGGTATTGAATACGTGGAAGCGGCCATTGACGATGCCAAGCTGAACGCAGAACTGAACAGTATTGAGAACACGAGTTTCTATGCGGGCGACATGAAGGATGTGTTTACGCAGGAACTGATTGAGAAAGAAGGCAAGCCCGATGTGGTGATAACCGACCCGCCACGTGCTGGCATGCATGCGGATGTGGTGGCGCGTTTGAATGAACTCCTACCCGACCGTATTGTTTATGTAAGTTGTAACCCGGCCACGCAAGCACGAGATGTGCAGTTGCTGAGCACCCACTATGAGGTGAAGAAGGTTCGCCCTGTGGATATGTTCCCGCATACGCACCATGTGGAGAGTGTGGCTCTTTTAGAGCGAAAAGCGACCAACGAATAGTGATGAGTGAAGCGCTAATTTCGAATTAGAGAAATTCGAAACGAATTCTCGCGGAGACGCAGGGTGATTAACGAATAACGATTGAGGATTTTCGAAACAGAGAGGTTGTCGGTGAGACGGATGAAAAAGGAAGACAGCCCTTTCTTTATCGAATTGGTTTCCAAACCAGAGATCATTGACCCGATTCCTCAACAAAAGTGGTCTGAGAAGGAAATACAAGAGCGCTTTGAAGAATTCAGTTCGTACCTAATGCCTCCTTTGCAAAGCGAAAAAACGATCTGGGGTATTTATCAACATGGAAATGATGAACTGATCGGTCTTTGCGGTCTTCTGACCAATGATGAGGATGACCGCGAAGTCGGTTACCGTTTTCGCAAACCCTACTGGGGCAAAGGATATGGAACCGAAGTTACCCGAGGCATGCTCAATTACTGTTTCAACCAACTCGATATAGCTTTGATGACTGCTGATGTGAACATAACCAATACAGCTTCGGTTAGAATTCTTGAGCGATTTATGAAGCCAGCCAGTGAATTCTTTAATGAAAAAGACAACTGTACTGATAGACGTTATACAGTTTCTAAAGAAGAGTGGAATACACGTGCCGAACGTTGAACTTTAAACACCAAACCATGAACTTGGACAAAGACTTTTGGAATAACCGCTATGCGGGAAATCAAATTGGTTGGGATGTGGGTGCACCCACTACTCCGCTCAAAGAATTCATTGATACGCTTAACGATAAGAGCATTCGCATTCTGATACCTGGTTGTGGCAATGCCTACGAAGCCGAATACCTGCACGAACAGGGTTTTGAGAATGTGTTCGTGATAGATATAGCCCCGCTTGCATTGGAAGGATTTAAGAAGCGCGCACCACATTTCCCCGAAGACCACCTGTTCTGCGGTGATTTCTTTGAACATCAAGGTCAGTACGAACTCATTCTAGAGCAAACGTTCTTCTGTGCTCTTGACCCGAAACTGCGTTCTGACTACGCCCAAAAGATGCATGAATTGCTTGCTCCGAACGGGAAACTCTGTGGCGTCATGTTCTGTTTTGAATTGACAGAGCAGGGCCCACCATTTGGTGGAAGTGTAAAGGAATACGAAGGTTATTTCGGAAACCTGTTTGAGATTGCCAGCATGAAACCCTGTGAGAATTCCATCAAACCACGGTTGGGGAATGAGTTATGGGTGGAATTGGTAAAAATGTGAGTAATGAAAGGAATTCGAGTAATGAGCGAATGATCATTACACTCATTACCCGAATCCACATATTCACTCGTTGCCAGAGGCTAATCCGTTACCACCAAGCGCTCCACACCGATAAACTGTTCAGTAATAAGCATGAGCTGGTAGTTACCTGCTGGCCACGTGGCTTCCAATCTGAGCGATGAAACCCCATTGATCGCTTCCTGATGGACAAGTCTGCCTAACATATCGCGAACCTCCAATGTTCCATTTACAGAAGCATCGCGAAAGTTGACAGTAAATACATCATTTGCTGGGTTAGGATACACCTGCATGGCATTGTGGTCTATTTCCATAATTCCAGGGCACAGCTCCACTTCTATCTGCGTGAATGCCGAATCAACGCACCCGAAAGCATTCGTATAAGCATAACCAACGGTATGTATTCCTGCCAACGCATCGAACGGATCGAACTCATTTCCTGATACGCTAGGGCCAAAATATGTTCCTCCCGCTGGTTGACCACTTAACCCAATAGTTACTCCCACATCGCCAATACAGATATAATCCATGCTAGCTGAAACGGTGACTTCGGTTGTATCAAGCACCTCGATTTCAGTATAAGCTGTATCAGTACAACCAACACCTTCATCATAGCCGTACCCAAGTGTGAAGGTTCCTGCTCCTACAGCCATCGGGTCGAATTGACCACTGCTTACTCCTGTTCCGAAGTAATAGCCACCTGCTGGTGTGCCGCTGGTCAGTTCAAGTGTTCCGTAGTTCATGCAGAGCGTGTCTATGCTCAGTGTGAATGAAGCAGGTACGGCTTCCATCACTTCTACCATTACGGTGGCCGTGTCCAGACAGGCCTCATTCTCAACCACGTAATGCAATGGGAAGATTCCTACACCCAGATCTTGGGCCGTTACCTGAGTTTGTGTCTGTGAGAGGATGGTCCACTCGCCTCCGGAAGGAGAACCATACTGCGCCAACGGAATCGGGTCGGCACCAACACAGATTGTCTCGAATGGAAAATTGTTAAATGCCTGCGCATCTGGATAAACAGTATACGTAGCCGAATCGGTAAGCGTGAAACACTGGGCAGGGTCGGTAAACGTGTAATACAACACGTGTTGCCCGATACCAGCGGCCGATGGATTGAAGATGCCATTGACCACTTCAGGGCCGCTGTAATCTCCACCCTGCGGACTTCCACCCACAAGAGCCACTTCATCATCCGTTATACATAGGTCGGCTTGAAAGACAGGGTTGAGATTGACGTTTGGTGCAAGATTCACCGTCACCTCCACTCCTGGCGGTATGATGTCGCAATCGCCCACTTGGTTGGTGATGGTAACGGTGTAATTACCAGATTCATCCACAACGATAGATGGCGTGGTTTCGCCTGTGCTCCACAGATAAGAGAACCCGCCAGTGGCCGAAAGGGTCACACTTTCGCCCTCGCAAAGCTGCGTGGTTCCAGAAGCTTCAATGAAGGCGGAACTGTTGAGAATGACCGACACATTCTGCGTGTTGAAATTGAGAGCCGAAATATCCATGGCGTTGTCCTCGTTGAAATCGCCAAGGGCAATAAATTCGGGATAGTTGTCCGTTGAGAAGGTCTGCGGACTATTGAACGTGCCATCCCCATTACCCGTAAGCAGCGCCACCTTATTCTCAAGCGGGTAACTGATGAGCAGATCTTTTTCGTTGTCTCCATTGATGAGTCCCCAAGTTACCTTCCCCGGAATGGTACCCGTTCCGAGGAACGTGTTCTGTGCAGATTGAAAGGTTCCATCGCCATTGCCCGCAAAGAAGGAAATGCTGGAAGCACCGTTGTTCACAACCACCAAGTCCAACTCCTGATCATTATTGAAATCCGTGATGGTTATGGAACGCGGATTGGCTCCTGTGGAATAATTGACTTCAGCAAGGAATCCATTCGTTTGGTTGTTGATGCGAACTGAAATACTGTTCGACTGGTCGTTCGAGACCACGACATCACCAAAACCATCATCATTAAAGTCTTCGGAGGCAATTCCGCTCGGATAGGAACCTGTGCTAACGGTGAATGGACCTGTAAACGAATCGGAACCCGAGTTCATGAACACATAAACCGCATCTCCATTGGAATGACAGAATGCCAGATCGGGCAAAAGATCATTGTTGAAATAACCAACGGTCAGCCAGCGGTCGCCACCACCCACAGGCGAGGTGTAAACATCTTCATCGGCAAAGTTTCCGGAGCCGTCATTATGCAGGATAAGCAGGTTTCCACCATTGGTGGCAATGGCAACATCGAGGTCGAGATCGCCATCCACATCAATGGCTTTAATGTCAGAAGCTCCACCGCTGGTCGGGTAATGAACGGTCGGCAAAAAGCTACCATCGCCAACGCCCTTCATAAAGCTCAGCTGGTACGGAAGACTGGAAGAAGCAGTGATGATGTCCTTATGGTTATCACCATCAAAATCCTCTGCCACCAATCCTTTCGAAAATCCATCTGTTCTGAGTTCAACGGGGCCGAAGGTGCCATCTCCGTTTCCTTTAAGGAGGGTTACGTAGCCTTCGTTGTAGCACGCGGTGAACATATCGGCCATGCCGTCTTCGTCAAAATCGGCAAGCACCCCGCTTCTGGCCGCACCGAAGGCCGTGCTTCGTGGTGCCACCGCAGCTGCCAACTGGCTTGTATTGAGCAAGCTTCCTACACTGCCCGAACCAGAAATGACCCACGCCACATCATCGAAGCCGGTGTCGTCCACATTGCCCACAAAGATCTGATCAGGCTGCGCCACAATATTGGTTTGCGTTTGAAACGTGAGATTACCCTGCGCATCTCCCGTCCAGATGTACATGCGGTTAAAGGTTTCGGCCACCAGATCGTAGTAGTTATCTCCGTTCAATTGCGCCAACACGCAGTTGGTGTTGGGGCCAGACAATGCCATGGAAACTGTGTTCTGTGCACCGAAACTACCATCGCCATTACCGAGATAATAGGAAACCGTGGTCGAGTAAGGCGAATAGCCGATGGCGATGTCTGCGTGGGTATCTCCGTTAATGTCGCCCATTGTGATGTCGTAGATCTTGTCCGGAATATCCGCCAGTGTGTCAAGTACATTGAAGGTTCCATTGCCCATTGACTTCAGTGCGTAAACGGCACTGTCTTGCTGAATGGCGTACATCACATCCATCTGGTTATCTCCATCCACATCGGCCAGTTCGATCTCGCGGTCCAAACTGGGATTGAGACCCAACGCGTAGGTTGCAGCCGCTCCGAAGGTGCCATCACCATTTCCCGGAATGAAGGTCAGATTGTCACTTGTTCCGCGCAAGCACACCAGAATATCATCGTGCTGATCGTTGTTGAAATCGCCCACTTTCACATCTTCTGCAGAGCCGTTGAAGCCACCGATCACCAACTGCGGCTGAAACGTGCCATCGCCATTACCAATGAAGATTGAAACGCTGCCTTCGAGGTAATTGGCCGCCACGCCATCCTTGTGTTGATCCTCGTTGAAGTCGGCCACGGCCACGGCATACGGCCCATCGCCTGCATCATAGCGCACATCTTCATTCGGGTCGAAACAGATGGATTGTGCTTGCAGCGCGTTGACAGAAACTGCCAAAAGCATAGAGAGTATCAGTTTTTTCATGAGCGGATTTTAGTTTGGTTCAGAGGATGTTAAATGACGGAATCATTCGACTCCCGAAAGTACTTGCAGTCAATTATTTGCACAAACCCAATTGCGAATTAAATACGTTTTCTAACGGGATATTATTCATTATTTACGATTGAATTCTGTGTAATGACTATATTTCAAACGTGGCATTACAATCACACATCGAAAGCCTGATCAGCACCATGACGCGTGCCGAAAAGCGGTATTTCAAAGTGAATGCTTCCAAGAACGGAGATGCTGCAAACAAGCAGTTCATCAAGCTGTTCGATGCCATCGACAAAGGCAAAGAACTGCCCATTGGCAAGGGCGAGAACCGTTCGGTAACAAATGCTTACCTGTACAATTCCGTGCTTGATTGCCTGGTCTCGTTTCATGCCCGAAATTCCGATTCTGCACAGATCGATAGGCTGATACAACAGGGCGATGCATTGCGAAAGCGCGGCCTTGGCCAACAGGCGGTATCGCTCTTTCTCAAGGCCGAAAACCTCGCGCAGCAACATCAGGATTTTGTGCGGTTGCAGTTGGTCTATTGGCATCTGAGGGCCATTCTTGCCACCAATACCAAACTTGGCAGCATGGAACTCACCATGGAATACGTGTTGGAACAGAACCTGCGCACAGCCAAGGAAATTGAACTGCTGGCACGATTGCGATTCATTCAGTATCAGTTCCAACAGACCATTTCCAAGGCGGCCAATATCACGGATGATATGATCGGAGAATTGAACGCAGCCATCGAATCTCAGGCCATGAAGGATGTGAAAGACGATTCGGGGTTCTTTGCGCAGTTGACGGCCTTCAACATTCGTTCGCAGTATTACAGTATTGTACACGACCACGAAAATGGGCTACTGATGAGCCGCAAGGTTTTCGAACTCTGCCATCAACAAAAGGACATACTGAAAGAACGAGGCCGATTGATGATCGGCAGCGCCAACAATTACATGATGCGCTGTCTGCGAGCGGGACAATTTGAAGAAATAAAGCGCGTGTTAGACCTTTTGGAAAAGGAACAACCACGAGATCGAGCAACCGAACTGATTCTGACAGAAACGTACCTGAGCAACCTCCTCAACTACGACATCAACACCAAAAAAAACGAGCATGACCAAGTTCTGAAATTGGTTGAAACACGATTGGAAGGTGTTTCGGAAAGTATGAATCAGGCGTTTCTGATGTTCATTTACACCCTCTGTTCTGCTTACGCTTTTTATGGTGGCGACCATCGCAAAGCGCTGAAATGGATCAACCTCTTTCTGAACCATGAGAACAGGAATTCATTGGAGAAAAGTCTTGATGTTGCAGAAGATTACCGCTTGATCATTTACTACGAACAGGGCAAGCTCGATCTGCTTGATAATATCCTGAACAATCCTGACACGAAGAACGCATCGGGCGATTTCCCATTGGTAAGAACGGCTATAAGATCGTTTTTACGGAAGGAATTGAACCACGGAGAAGAACACGTCAAGAATGCTTCCGATCTATTAGCTGAACTCAACCAATTAAAATCCGAACAGAAAGAACCGCAGGCATTTGAGTTCTTTCGATTTGATGAGTGGGCCAGATCAAAAACCGCCAATCTCTGATGTGGATTTGAGTAATTCGGTTAATGTGAGCAATGATAATTCGCCAATTCGCTAATTCTTCTCAATCTTCTTATAACTCGCCACAATACCCTTGATCAATGCCGAGCTGAAACCTGCGTGTTCCATCTCGTTCAGTCCTGTAATCGTACAGCCTTTGGGGGTTGTCACCTTATCGATCTCACTTTCAGGATGTGAGCCGTTCTGAATGATGAGTTCGGAGGCGCCTTTCATGGTCTGACTGACAATGGCCGTGGCGGTCTTGGCATCAAACCCTACCTCTATCCCACCCTGTATCATGGCGCGCATGAACCGCAGCACGTAGGCAATGCCGCACGCACCGAGAATGGTGGCCGCTTCCATCAGACTTTCATCAATGTAAAGTGTGCTACCGATCTTGTCGAACAGCGAAGTGATGTACGTGCGTTGCTCGGTAGAAGCACCGTTATCGCAGATCATGGTCATGCTTTCGTTGACATCGGCTGCGGTGTTCGGCATGGCACGGAAGGTAGGAAGCGTTTTTCCGCTCCATTCGGCCAATTCCGCTAATGTGATTCCTGTGGCTAGGCAGACCAGAATGTGTTTGCTTTCGTCCAAAACGTTGCTGATCTCCATCAAAATCGGTTTGACGTTGTACGGCTTCACCGCCAACACCACCACATCTGAACCGTTGACCGCACTGAGGTTGTCAGCGGTGACGTTCACGCCTTTTGCGGCCAGATCGCGGAGTTGGTTCACGTTTCGTCTCGTAGCGGTCAGTGCAGCCGCTTCAAATCCATCATCCAAAAGACCGTGGGCAATAGTAAGTCCCAAATTGCCGCAGCCAATGATCGCAATACGCTTGTTTTCCATGTTCTATAACTTGTTGCCGAAGTTACGTGGATCAACGGATGTCGTTCCAATTCCAATCCGACATATTTGTATTCAAAACCTACTGACCATGAGAAACCTGAACATCATTATCCTTTGCGCGCTTGCCACTTCGCTGGTAATGACCGCATGCAAGAAGAACGAGGACAAGGACTGCTTGGAATTGGACACGACCGCTTCGTTTGTGGTCGATGGGACCGCATTCACCGTTACCCACACACCCGTTTGGACCAGTAGCGGCATTTATCAGTCGCTCGGTTTCCGACACGACCTGGCCGGAGGTGGACAGCACATCGTCACGGTCATATTTGAAGGTGACACCATCGGAACCTATCCGCTCAAGGGGCAATTGGACCCTCACCGCGCCATGTATATGGGACCAAATTCAAACAATAACCCGCTGTTCACCGGGCCGGGAGAAACAGGAACGGTGACCATCACGGACATGGACCTGAGCAACGGCTGTCTGACCGGAACCTACTCGTTCACAGCCAATTTTGTCCAAGTTACCGGAGAGTTCCAGAGCCTGCGGCCGCAATAGGTGATAACCGTCACATTCTGAGGTTTGGGCGCGAATTATTTTCGCCTCAAACCTATGATCATGAAGCGACTACTCGCTATCCTTTCCATTGTGACGTTTTCCGCATCGGCACAACCGAATTTCGAACTCAGCATTGAAGAGGCGACCCTGCCCCAAGCTCCCGGACTGCAATCGTATGTGGTGGGACAGTATCAAGGAAAGTGGCTGCTGATAGGCGGTCGGACGGACGGTTTGCACAGACGGCAACCGTTTGCAGCATTCTTGGCTGCCGACAATAACCTGATGGCTTACGTGATAGATCCAGCGAACCTGCAGCATTGGTCGGTTTCGTTGTCCTCGCTTCCCACTGCCCTATTTGAGCAATTGCAGAGCACGAATATGGCGTTCATTCAACGCGACACGGTGCTTTACATCGTTGGCGGTTATGGATAAAGCGCCACCGCTGGCGACCACATCACCTATGGACAACTGACGATGGACAACTGACGGCTGTGAACATCCCAACTGTGATGAACGGTATCATCAACGACTTCGATATTTCCAGCGAATTCAGATACGTGAGCAACGCCAGCATGGCCGTCACGGGAGGTTATCTCGGCCTGTTGGACGATACCTTTTATTTGGTTTGTGGCCAATATTTCGAAGGGCGCTACAACCCCATGGGCCCGAACCAAGGGCCCGGGTTCATTCAGGAATACACGGAAGCCATCCGCAAATTCAACGTGGTGGATAATGGCTCTTCTTTGAGCATTACCAACTACACCGAAACCACCGATGCCGAAAACCTCCACCGCAGGGATTACAACATGGTGGCGCAGGTTTTTCCGAACGGAGACGAAGGTTTTACGGTATTCTCTGGAGTCTTCCAGCCAACGGTCGATCTTCCTTGGCACAACACGGTTGATGTGACCGCCAGTGGTTACACGGTCAACAACAACTTTGATCAGCTGCTAAGTCAATATCATTCGGCCAATCTGCCGATCTACGATCAAGCGGCCAATGAAATGCACACGCTTTTCTTCGGTGGAATGAGTCGCTACCGGTATGACCCGACAACTGGAAACCTGATTGATGACGATGCCGTTCCGTTCGTCAAGACCATCAGTTTGGTGACACGTCACGCGGATGGAAGCATGGACGAAACTCAATTGGAATTGCAGATGCCCGGTTTTCTGGGTTCGGGCGCAGAGTTCATTCCTGTTGAAGATGTGACGTTCTTGAATGATGAGATTCTGGATCTGAACGCGCTTCCGATGAATCAGCCAACGCTTGTTGGTTACATCTATGGCGGTATTGAAAGTACAGCCGAGAACATCTTCTTCATCAACGATGGCACACAGAGTTCGGCCAGCGGACGCTTGTTCAAGGTTTTCATTACGCAAACAACAACGGGGATCTCCGGCACGGCCATGACAGCCAAGAATGTGATCGAACTGGCGGTCTACCCAAACCCTGCCAAGGATATTCTGAACGTGACGGTGAAGGCAGGCTACCGTACCAGAGGAATTGTTGAGGTGATGGACAGCAGCGGCCGATTGCTGTTTTCAGACCGCGTGAACCTGCAAAAGGAAAAGACCAGCAATCTGATGTACAATTGCAGCGAATGGTCGGCTGGGAATTATAGCGTGCGTTTCAGCAATGGAGCGTTCAGCAAAACGACCAATGTGGTGGTGACCAAATAGAACTAATCGCGGATAAGACCGAACTCCTTCGCAATCCAATACGTGGAATGAAAACCGATGTCCACCGAGAAAAGACCATCGCTACCGCCTTGGTCTTTTTCATTTCCAACCTCCACAGCCAACACATGTCCGAGACCTTTGAATTCGTAAAGCACCACCAACTCTTTCTTATCTCCTTCTGACCAGGAACTTCGGGTCACTTTGGGGTTGTCTTGAAAGTTCTGCTGAACCGAAACTGAGTCGCGATCTATCTCATGCAGACCCGTCCATTGTTCCATTATCTCGTTGGCATTCATCGGGTTAACGACAGGGTCGTCCGTGCCTTGAAGGATGACCATTTTCGGGTATTCGCCACGGTAACCTTCATTCGCTTCACGAACCCTTCTCGCCCACTCCCACGGTTTTCTATCCACCCAACCGAACATGCTTCCGACACCTGAAATGACATTCCCCGAACCGAATGGACCACCCGCATACGAAGCCGCTGCCGAATAATCGCCCGGATACAAAGCGGCTGCCGCTACTGCCATGGCCGCTCCAGCAGAAACCCCTGTAATTGAAACGTGATCTCCGTCAATGGAGTAATTCTTCTTCATGTACTCCACCACCTGATGAATGGATGCCACTTCGCCCTTGTCCAATTCCGTGTCCTTACCATAGAACCAATTGAAACAGCGGTTCATGTTATTGGTGCCCTTCTGTTCGGGATAGGCAATGATGAACCCATTCTCGTCCGCCAGTTTGTTCCACCCGCTCAATCGCATCATACCGTGCGCATCCTGATTGCAACCATGAAGCACCACCACCAACGGCACTTTTCCCTCAGGTAATTCTTTTGGAACATGAACGAACAGCCGCAGTTTGCCTGGGTTCTTGCCGAAGTTTTCTATTTCGGGCATGTCCTGTGCTTGCGCGAAGAGAGAAAAAGAGAAAAGGAAAAATGAGAAAAGGTGGCGTGGCATATCGGTTCTACAACGCCAAAACTACGCCAACGTATCGAGACCGCTCAGACCGTCCAGTTATTCAGTATCTCCTGAAAATCGTTCTTACGCTCGCGCGCGATCGGCACCTGCTCGCCATTGTCCATGAGGATGTAGCCGCCATCGGTGCGCAGATACTGCTTCATGAAATTGAGGTTGATGAAGTACGAGCGGTGCGGGCGGAAGAAACTCGGATGACCTGCCAACAGGTCCGCGAAATGCTTGATCGGTTTGCTGATGAGTTGCGGTTCCTCGCCATCGATAAAGACCTTGCAGTACATGCCATCGGCCTGAAAGAACATCAGCTTTTCGAGCGGATAGAACGAAACACCATCGGAAACGGGAAGACCGATGCGCTTCAATACGTTCGAACGCAGATTCTCTTGCAACGCTCGGAACCGTTCAGAAACCGAAGCCCGTTCCTTGGCCGAAATGGCCTTTTCAACAGCCTGCTGCACTTGGTTTGGGCGAAGAGGTTTCAGGAGATAATCAACGGCCGAAAGCTCGAAGGCCTTCAACGCATATTCGGCATAAGCCGTGGCGAAAATGAGCTGAAAATCAGCTTCATCCTCCTTCAGAAAATCGAACAGTTGAAGTCCGGAATACTCAGGCATTTCAATATCAAGAAACACAAGGTCGGGCTGGTGTTCGCGGATGAGTTTGACGCCCGAAGGCAGGTCGGCCGCCATGGCCACCACTTCCACATCCGCGCAATAATCCTGAAGGATGACCTGCAAGAGTTCACGGGCATTCTGCTCATCGTCTATGATAATGGCCTTCAGCGACATGGCATCAAATGTAGCATCCTGCCGATGGAAATCCGTGGCAACTTCTGAAACGCATGGCTCAGTTTCCGAACGGCAATTCCACTACCATTAACCGTTCAGCAAGGAAAACCGACCGTTCAGAAATCCATCCTTCGGATTGAGCAATCGGCCACCTTTCGAGCACGATTACTACGCGTCCTTTGGCGTTCAAATCACCACATAAAACACATGAGAAAACTATCTACTCTACTTCTAAGCGCTGGACTTTTCTGCACCGCAGCGCAGGCTCAACTCCCGTTGGACGGGCTGGTCGGCCAATGGACATTCGACAACGGAAATGCGAACGATGAAATGGGTGTTGTGAACGGATCGGTCACGAATGCCTCGCTTACCACCGACCGTTTCGGCAATGCGGACCACGCCTATCAGTTCAGCAGCAGTTCAACGTATATCGGCCTCGGCAACAACTTCAACCAATACATTTCTTGGGCAGGACCGGGCATCATGTCGATGTCGTTCTGGGTCAATTTTGATCAAGTGAATGGGGCTGGCGAGAACCAGTTTCTACTTGTGAAATCAGCAGACGGCTCATGTGGCGAGACGCAGCGGCAATTCTTCATCCGCCTCAATTCCAACAACAAGATCGAGCTTGTTGGCTACGGTAGCACTGGCACTTCGCAGTATCTCGGTCTGGAAGGAAGCACCTTTCTGACTGCGGGAAACTGGTATCATGTGGTTGTAACCTATAATCACAGTAACGCGATTCAAGGTGCTCAATATGAAGCATTTGAGATGTATATCAATGGCGTTCAGCAGAACCTGTACATCACCGTTCAGGCGGGTGGGCAGATCGGTTCGGGACTTCCTCCTGGGCTGGCACACTGGGGAATTGGAAACATGCTCAATTCGCAAGGCGCGCTGTGCAGTGGAAGCGCTCCGCTGAAAGGCAAATTCGATGACCTTCGGTTCTACTCCACCATGCTGAGCCAATCCGAAGTGGATGCGCTTTACGCAGAACTCGACCCTGAAATTCCTCTTGTTCAGATCGATTTTAACGATGGAACGGCCGATGACCAGAGCGGTTACGACAACCATGGTGTTGCTTCCAACACATCGACCACCAGCGACCGTTTCGGAAACCCGAACGCGGCCTACAGATTCAATGGTTCGACCAGCGTGGTTGAACTGGTTGATGGCCTTTTCCTACGCCCTTTCCAGTCGGTTTCGCTTTGGTTCAAGACCACCGATGAAGGCGCATTGCTAGGATACCAGAACTCAACGTTTCCGACCGTTCCGGCCAACTACGCACCGATAGCACACGTGGGGACGAATGACGCACTGCACGCCACTTTTTGGGCGGGCGTGCCAAGCAATGCCAATGGGAATACGGCAGCTGTCAATGACGGACAATGGCACCACATGGTGTTGGCCTCCGACCCGAATTACCAACGCCTTTACATTGACAATCAATTGGTTGGAAATGGAAACGGCATAGAGATATTGAGCTCGATGACCAAAAGCCAGTTGGGCGCTGCCTATGGTGGCTCGGGTTGGGGGAATATCCCTCAAGGGGTTTGGTTTCCGTATGATGGCGACTTGGACGATCTCTACGTTTTCAACCGCGTGCTGACGGCTTCGGATGTAGATGAATTGTACATGATGGGAAATCAGGTTACTGGCATTGCGGACGATCCGCAAACGGCAATCAGCATCTACCCGAACCCTGCTACGGATGTGGTGAATATCATCACAGATGCGGCCTTTTCGCAACTGACCGTCATTGATATGGCTGGTCGTTCCGTAGCCAACTTTGCAGGAAATGGCCTGAAATCCATCGATATGAGCCGTTTTGACAGCGGAATTTATTTCCTTCAATTCGAAAACAACGGAGAGGCGATCTCCACGCAGAAAATTGTCATTCGCTAAGAATACGTGTGGTTTGAATGCAAGGGAGCGGGCCTTCGGTCTGCTCCTTTGTTTTTCCATGCTCTGGCTTTCGGCCGTAGCTCAGGAACCTGTATTTCGCACGCTGACCGAAGATGACGGTCTGCCCACGAACACCGTTTACGACATGCTACAAGCCTCGGACGGAACCCGCTGGTTCGGCACGTCCAAAGGATTGGTGCGGTACGATGGACGGACATTCCGAACGTACACCACCAGCGGTATGAAAGGCAGTACGTGCACGCATCTGCTGGAAGGTGGCGGTCGCATCTGGTGCGTCAATTTTGCGCGGCAGATCTTCTACTGGCAGAACGACACGCTTCAGGAACTGAAAGACTGGAATGGCGCGGACAAGGACGGCCTGCTCGACATCGATCTTCTGTCCACCGACACCAGCCTCATCATCGGTTGCGGAACGGGCGTGTTCCGATTTCACATTCCAACAGCAAACACCCAACTCCTCTCCGACCCGGCCGACAGCACGCTTTTCATGCATCAAGTGATCGTTAGCGATGAACGGGCAATCGCTATCGGGCCGAAAGGTTGGCTCACGTACAGCAATGGAAAGACCGAACGGCATCGGTTTGCAGGTGAAGAAACACGCTTTGTGCAGACGCTTCAATTGCATGATGGAAAGCCGCACGTGGCGTTCGTCAACGAATCGAATTGGTCCGTTTTTGAGGGAAATACATTGAAGGAAACGAATGTGCCGATTGCCGTTCCTGTGGATGGCGTGGCGCGCTACACCCTGCTCCAGTTGGATGAGGATGGCAACCAATGGCTTACGCGGAAGGAAGGCGTTTTCCATTCGTCCGACCCGAGCAGACCGCTTCTTGGTGGGATTTCGGCTTCAAAAATTCTGAAAGACCGCGAAAGACAACTTTGGGTCACCACTTTGCATGATGGCATTCTCATCATTCCCAACCTTTTGCTTTGGAGTTACCCAAAAACGGAGGAGGCCATTGACCTTGTCCGAACTGAAAACGAACCACTTCTCCTGACCAAAAACGGCATTTCAGCACTCGGAACTGAGGAAGTATCGGTCAACTTCCCAACTGAGATAAACGATGTGAATGAGGTTTGGAAAGTCCCGAACCGCGAGCAATGGCTCATCAGCGGAAAGCAGTTCCGAGTGTTGGAAAACGGGCGTGTTGCCTCGTTCGGGATCGGTGCGGTGAAAGATGTCGCTTTCGCGCAGGACCAATGTTTTATCGCTTCCAATGAGGGAGTTTGGCGAGTAAGCACAAGTGAATTGGTAAAGATCGCTCCTGAGCGAATTGCAAGTGGTAGGTGCTTGGCCGTTTTGAACACGGAACGTGGCCTTTTGGCTGGATTTGATGATGCACTGAACCTGGTTCAGACCGATGGGAATACCTCAACCATAGATAATTCCGTTTACGTTAATTCAATTTCAAGCACCGCAAGCAATCGGGTGTTTATCGGAACACAGGGTTCTGGATTGATGGAATTGGTTGATGGAAAGTTGAAGTCAATCACCTCTCCAGTTGGTTTTCAGAACATTCAGACAGTATCGTGTGAAGGTAAATTCGTGTTTTCGGTTGGAGACAGAGGCATTCTCCATTTGAATTTGGAAAGTGGAAACACCACCATCATCGACCGAACGGATGGCCTTCCAACGCACGACATCACCGACATGGAAATTCACAATGGGCGCGTGTTCATGTCCACATCGAAGGGAGTTTGCTCGTTTCCAATTGACATCGAGGCGGAAAATGAAACGCCACCAAGCATCGGTTTCCGTCTCAGCAATGGTTCAGGTTGGATCTCTTCCAATCAAACTGAATTCACGTACAAGCAGAACACCTTTCTATTCGATCTGACCACTGATGCCACACGCCATCAGGGTGAACTCACTTTCAAGTACCGCCTCTTAGGGTTTGGTGATGACAGTTGGAAAGTGACCTCGTTCAGCGTGCCAGGCATCAGCTTTGCCAATCTTCCCGCAGGGAAATACCGATTTGAGGCTTTGGCCGTGAACGAGGATGGCGTTGAAAGTGTGGAGCCTGCGTTCTATTCGTTCACCATTTCGCCACCGTTCTGGCAAACATGGTGGTTCAGACTTCTAATGTTTTTGCAAGCCGTACTTGTCCTTGCGCTCCTCTTTGAATGGCGCAGGCGCGTAAATGCCAAGAAAGCGGTCATTGCACTTGAACAAAGCCGAATGAAGGAGCAACTCACCTCCTACCAACTGAAGGCGTTGCGGGCTCAAATGAACCCACACTTCATTTTCAATGCGCTGAACACGCTGCAACGCTACATCATGACCAACGACCACCACGCAGCTGGCGAATACCTCGGGCGTTTCAGCGACCTGATGCGCACCTTCCTATCCCTCTCCGAAAAGGAAACCGTGACCGTGGCAGAGGAAGTGGAAACGCTGAAACTCTACCTCGACATTGAAAAGCAGCGCATGGGCGATGAGTTCCATTACCAACTCGATTGCCCCGAAGAATTGGAACAACGGAAGTTACCTTCCATGCTTGTGCAGCCGATCGTGGAGAACGCCATCAAACACGGACTGCTTCATCGAAAGGGCGAAAAGCGATTGTCGGTTGCATTTACTTCCGTTGGAGAAAACGGGGTTTCCGTTACTGTAACGGATAACGGCATCGGTCGCGAGCGTTCGAGGGAGATCAATCATCACCGAGAAAACCACCAGTCGTTCGGGTTGAAATCGGTGGAGGAACGCATTGAACTGATCAACCAAAGTGCTGGAAATGCTTCCATCCGAATTGAAGACCTGAAAGACGGGAACGGCCAAGCCACTGGCACGCGGGTGATCTTGCAGTTGTGAGCGTTTGCCTGAAGGCAGTATCTTCAACGCCAAACCAACAGATGCCAACAGATTTCAAACTCCGCCCATGGTCGATGGACGACCTACCAAGCTTGGTGAAGTATGCCGCCAACTTTGACATTGCCAAGAACATGATGGATAGCTTTCCACACCCTTATTCTGAACAATGTGGGAAAGACTTCATTGAAATGACTCAGAAATCGAAGAGCCTGTTTCAGTGCATTGAAATAGATGGCGAAGCGGTAGGTAGCTCTGGAATTCATTTGAGGAGTGACATTTACAGGAAAAATGCGGAGATCGGCTATTGGCTGGCAGAGCCTTTCTGGGGAAAAGGCATCATCAGTCGGGTCATTCCAATGATGGTTGACAAAGGTTTCGATACGTTTGACATTGAACGAATTTTCGCTAATGTTTTCGCTAGAAACAAAGCATCGCAACGCGTGCTAGAAAAGAGCGGATTTGTACTTGAAGCACAATTCATGAAGACCATTTTTAAGAATGGCCAGTTTGAGGATGAGCTGGTTTATGCGGTGAGAAGAGAGAATTGGTTGCATCAATGAGAATTTACATCCTCTTCTTTTTCATCTTCTTTCCACTGTTGGCTTTCTCTCAATCGGAACCCAAGGTCAGTTTTTATCAAGGCAATTTCCAATTCAATGGCAAATTGGGGTCCTACAAGGTAAAGCGCATAAGCAAGCCCATGGAGGGCATTGTAAGCGCCATCTGCAAGGATTCTGCTGACGGCAGCGTGCTGGTCGTCTCGGCACCCGAAACCGCTGGCATTGGCATTACCGAACTCATTTTACCTGTCGGTACAAACACAAGATTCTTCGGTGGTGGCGAGCAGTTTTCTCACATAGAGCTAACAGGAAAGCATATGCCATTTCTTGTAGAAGAAAACGGCATTGGTCGTGGTGATAAGCCCGCAACAAGAACCGCCAATCTGGTTGGTGCTGGAGGACACGAATGGAGCACCTACTGCCCTATTCCACTGATTCTTTCAACCGACAATAAAGCATACCTGATCGAGAACGATTGTTATTCTGAGGTCGACCTGACGCAAAAAGGTCGCATGCGCATTTGGGTTGATGACGATAACCTGAGACTGAAGGTTTTCGAAGCCAATTCACCGAAGGAACTCATTCAAAGGATCACCGAATACACCGGTCGCATGCCCGAACTCCCAGATTGGACTTACGGAACCATTCTAGGTATTCAGGGTGGTTCTGAACAGGTGCGGCAATTAGTGAAAGATGCGAAAGCCCACGGTAATCCTGTCTCGGCCATTTGGATTCAGGATTGGGTGGGAAAGAAACAGACCAGCATCGGCTCGCGCTTGCGGTGGGAATGGAAACCTGACGACACCACCTACCCTAACTTCATGGAATTCTGTGCCGAGATGCACACGCAGAACATCAAGGTGATGGGTTACATCAACCCGTTTCTGTTGGAAGGCACCGACATGACGAATGAAGCGTTGGAGAAACGCTATATCGTTCACAGGAAAGATGGTTCGCCCTATTTGATTCCGTTCGGTGGTTTCAAAGGCTACATCATCGACCTGAGCAACCCTCAGGCGCGAGAATGGATCAAAGGCATCATCAAAACCAATATGATCGGTAACGGATTGAGCGGTTGGATGGCCGACTTTGCCGAGTGGTTGCCGATCGATTGCAAACTGCATTCTGGTCAGGACCCCAAAGACTACCATAACCGTTTTGCTGCCGATTGGGCCAAGGTGAACCGCGAAGCCATTGAAGAAGCAGGCAAACTGGGCGAAGTGGTCTTCTTCTCCCGTTCGGGGTTTACAGGTTCTTCAGGCATCTCTACGCTCTTTTGGGCGGGAGATCAGATGGTTGATTTTGGGGAGAATGACGGTTTAGGCTCGGCCATTACCGCCATGTTGAGTTCGGGTTTGAGCGGGTTGGCCATCAACCATTCGGATATTGGCGGTTACACAGCGCTCAAGTTTCCGTTCTTCAAGAATTACCTACGAGATAAAGAGGTGCTGTTCCGTTGGATTGAATTCGAGGCCTTCACTCCTATTTTCCGAACGCATGAAGGGCTACTGCCAAACAACATGGTTCAGTATTACACCGATGATGAAACGCAGGAGTTCTTTGCCCGCTTCGGGAAGATCCACAAGGAACTGAAACGCTACTTCCAAAAGCTCATCAAAGAAGCTTCCGAAACTGGCGTTCCTGTCATTCGTCATCCGTGGTTGGTTTGTCCCAATGATTCAAACTGTCTCGAAACCGATTATCAGTTTTTCGTTGGCGATGACCTGCTGGTGATTCCCGTAACCGAACGCGGCCAGACAAAGGTCCGAGGCTATTTCCCCGAAGGAACCTGGGTGCATTATATTACTGGAACCGAATTCATGGGAGGCCGATGGAACGAGGTGTATGCGCCCATTGGCACGCCTGCGGTTTTCAAGAGAAAATAATCGGACGTTCATCCATTTCCTGAACAATAAATCGGGCAAAAGCTTATTATAGCAGTCTTAACCCCGAACAATCAAATGAGTGGAAAGAGTAAGAAAGTGCATGTCTTCAGAGACGATGCACTTGGTGAGTTGGATGCGGTAGGCATCGCTGAACGGATAAGTAAAAAGGAGATAACCCCGAAAGAGGCGGTGGCTGCGGCCATAGAACGGGCAAAAGATGCCAATCCGAGCATCAATGCCATTGTAACTGAACTATACGACCGTGCTCTGAAAGAGTCGGAAAGTGTAGTTGCAGGACCATTTTCAGGAGTACCTATGTTCTTGAAAGACATGCTGAACGTACAAGGTGTTCCAGTTCATCATGGAACCAGAGCATACAAGGAAACTCCTAAGGCCGCCACTACCACAGACCCAATTGCTCAGCAGATCTTTGCGCAAGGATTTGTGAGTCTGGGAATGAGCACCATGCCCGAATTCGGGTTTACGGCCTCTACGGAATTCCCAGATGGCGATGCCACACGTAACCCTTGGAACACGGATCATTCGGCAGGAGGTTCTTCGGGTGGTTCGGCTGCGTTGGTGGCAGCGGGCGTTGTACCAATAGCTCATGCTGCAGATGGAGGTGGTTCCATCCGTATTCCTGCAGGAGCTTGCGGTTTGGTTGGCCTGAAAGCCAGTCGTGGGCGATTGCTGAAAGCAGCCAAGTTCAAACGACAACCAGTGGAGATTGCCATTGACGGAATTGTAAGCCGTTCGGTGCGCGATACAGCGCATTTCTATGCCGAAGCAGAGAAATACTACAAGAACCGAAGATTACCAGACATTGGCTTGGTTGAAGGGCCATCGAAACGTAAGTACCGAATTGGATTTACGGCCGATTCCATCAAAGGAATGGGAGCCGATGCTGAGACAGCCAATGGTGTGAACGAAACGGCCAAGTTGCTGGCCTCGTTAGGTCATGAGATCGTGCCGTTTGCATTGCCGGTGAAAGACCGATTCATAGATGATTTTGCCAATCTGTGGAGTGTTGGCGGATTCTATTTCGAACGCTACGGCAAAAAGGTGTTCGGAGAAACCTACGAGCCTGCCCAACTTTCTGGGCTTACCAAAGGGCTATCTGAACACTTTCGCCAGAACAAGGCCAAAACCGCTGCATCCATTGTTCGATTGCGCAACTCATTCCGGCAGTACCGCAGAATGTTCAATAGTTCCGGACTGGACATGATCCTTACGCCTACCACATCGCATGTTCCGCCAGCCATTGGCTATTTGAGCATGACATTGCCATATGAGGAACTGTTCGACCGCATACAGAAATGGGCGTGCTTTACACCTTATCACAATGCCACAGGCGGACCGTCTATTTCGCTGCCCGTACAACACTATGTAGAAGAAGACCTGCCCATGGGCATGCTACTTTCAGCCAATCTGGGGCAGGAATCCATGTTGTTGGACATCGCGTATCAGTTGGAAGCAGCCAAACCTTGGAAGAAGATCTGGGAGTGAACCTTTATCGGTAAGGATATTTGTCTCCTTGTGGTGGGTGGTGCGCCTCTTTCATCGCATCCTTTTGCTTGAAATACTCCTTTACCCAAGAATTGAATGGACGTCTGAGGCGTTGAAGCATATCGGCCAGCACCGTGTCTGTTTCGGCAGCACGCAGCATCCAATCGGCTTTGCGATCTATGCGTCCTTCGTTATTCCCAAGGCCCGGCACACGGGTGGACAGACGGTTCACATTATGGCCTTCTGCCCAATAGTCGGTGGTATCCATAGGCAGCAGACTCGGAAAATCTGACCACGCTTCAATGAAGGTGACCTCTCCCTGATCGTTAAAGGTGAATTCCTCATAGATGGGAATGCGTGTACCGCTGTAATTGAAAATGACATGGCAGCGGCAGAAAGGCTGTTGCTCAAAGTACTGACAATCGATGGTATCGTACTTGGTAGGGTACAATTTGAGAAGAATATCGGTATCGATGAGGTTTCTGCGCTTATAGCCCGTTAGCAAGAGCCAAGGATGCCATTCCCACCGGATGACCAGATCGGAATATTCGGGTTTGACCTTGATCGGCACCGAAGACTCCATGGTTAGGAAGTACTTCACGCCTTGGTCTATGTAATAGTCTGCTGGAAATTTGGGTGTTAGCCTGGTTGATAATGCCGAATCCACATCAGCAACGGTATTCTGTTGTACCCCACTCAGCTTTGCGGTTTTGCAAGCACTGCATGCTAGCATGGCCGCGGTAAAAAGGACAGCGAGGTATTTCATACCCCAAAGCTAAACGGTTTTGAAGCTATGTAAATTGGATGCGAATTCCTTTAGATCTTATGATACACCTCTTCAAACGGAACCCTGAACCGTGGTCCGTAAATCCCTTTGTCGTCTCGAACGCCACAACCGATAACCATATTTATCTCTGCACCAGAAGGAAGCTTGAGTATGCGTTTAACTCTCGCTGTGTCACTGCCTTCCATCGGGCAAGTGTCATAACCAATGGCTGCCATACTTACCATGAAATTTTCTGCGGCCAACCCTGCACTCTTATGGGCAATGATGCGCAGATCTGTTGCTCGAGTTTCTCGATAAATCGGTCTGAACAATCCGACAACCTGAAAGATTGCGAACTTGATAAAGCCAAGTATTCCTAGAAAGTCGGTGTATAGCGTTGGAATCAACTTACTGTAATAGTCCGTTGCCATTTTCTTTCGCTTCAAATCACGGTCGGTCAGGTCCGGTTTGTCGTACGTCTTATTCAGAAAGTCGATGTTAGCTGCTGCCCTTTTCCGCCATAGGTCTTTACGGGTTACCACAACCACAAGTTGTTTCGCTGTCTTTGCTGCACTTTGGTTGAAACAAGCTTCAGCCAATTGACTCAACGTTTCTTTATCTGTGACGTGATAGAACTCCCACAATTGAAGATTACTACTTGTTGGTGCCAATGCAGCATTGACCAAGCATTGTTTCACTTTAGAAGCATCAATAGGCTCATCTTTATAAACCCTTACCGAGCGTCTGTATTGGATAGCTTCTGAGACTGTTTTTTCCATCTTGTTCTCCAATAAAGCCGAAAAAAGCAAAGAATGTTTCAATCGCCAATAATGTGGCGAATAATAAATGGTAAGGTCGGTAGTCCAGCCAGAGTAGCCTATACTCTACCCAATTGGTTCGTTAGTCAGGATCAGGTCGTTTGCAACAGTTCCTTCTCAATTACTTCTTTGAATACGGGTTTTGGCAGAGCTCCTGGTTGCATCATAGGTTGTCCTTCTGTAGGAATGAAAAGAATGCTTGGAATGCTTCGGATTCCAAAAACAGCCGAGAGCTCCTGCTCCACTTCAGTGTCTACTTTGTAGATATCCACTTTGTCTTTGTATTCATCGCTCAGTTCTTCCATGATGGGTGCAACCATTTTACACGGTCCACACCAATCTGCGTAGAAGTCGATAACTGCGGGTCTATCTCCTTTGAATTTCCACTCCTTCTCTGTGGTGTAATCGAAAATGTCTGATTTGAATTTATCTGCGGTAAGCTTTATAGTTGCCATGATCTCTGTTTTGAATGGTTAACGGAACGAAGGTAGATGGCACGTTACCTTAAAAGTGTGATACACATCACGCCAATAACTCAAACGAGTCTAATCTGTACCCTCTGGTTTGGGTGTTTCAGGAATCTGGAAGAAGTGAATACGGAGAAAACCCTCATGGCTTCCATCTGAATACTTTCTAAGTCCACTGGTAGTAATATCATACGCATAACCCAACGTGAACCACTTGAATTTGAACTCAGCAGCCACAGAAACCGCATCATCAATACGATATCCTACCGCAATGCTCGGACCGTCAAACACTTTGGTCAGGTTTCGGGCTCCGACCCATAGCTGAACATCAAACTGCGTGCTGGCCGCGTCCGTTTTCAAGAACGTAATTGGCTTTAACCTAAGATGCTGACCAATCTTGGCTTCGTAGCTGGTATAGAAGTAATAATGCCTGGCTATGGTATAGGTGGAAGTATAGTTCCCGTCACTAAAGTTGAGGGTTGAACCTGTCAGGTGCTTGGCGCTGAAAGCAAGGCATAGACCTCTCCATCTGTAAGCCAGTCCGAGACCAACGTCAAACGCCATATCGCTACCTAATTCCTCAACAATGTTGGGGTCGCCTTCCTGAATGGGATCAAGCTTAGAACCATCAAGCGTATTGGCAACAATACCCAATTGAATTCCCGGAATAAGGTGGTGCTCGCCTATTCTACCATCGAATGCGTAGTTGATAACGCCTTCCATATTGTGCTGAGCTCCCAACTGGTCTGAAACAAAAGAAGCCCCGAATCCACTTTTGGCCTTTTCTACAAAGTAGGATGCATTGACCAACGTGACAACCGGTGCACCATCAAATCCCACCCATTGGTGGCGATGCCAAGCCGTAACATTCAGTTTGTAATCGTTGACCACAAACGAAGGGTTGACGTAGCTATTGAAATCGTTATTGAGCGAGAATTGAGGGTCTTGCTGCGCTAAGGCACAGAACGGCAGCAGGAAGAACAGTATCCAAGAAGTAGGTTTCACGGTTGTGAATTTAATCTCAAAGTGACATAAATGTGATGTTTGACCATAAATCATAACAAACGCTTATGAAAAACATCAAAACAATAAACTTTCGAGTATAGATCATGTGGCTCAAATTTGTTGCGGAAAAACAAAGACATGGCACACACGGCACAAACACATTCTCAACAGATCTCAGCATCATACCGCAACTCGAAATCTGAGGTATCTGGTAAGGTTGTAAACAGTTCTGAAGCAAAGGGTTTGTTTTCCTTTCTTCTGTCTATTCCAGCCTTTTCTCTTGGACTTAACGGGCTATTTTCAGCATCCTTTTATCTGTCCACCTTAGCGCCTGCATTTTTCATCATTGGTTTAGTCCTGATTCTCAGAAGCTTGGCAAGCCTAAAAGTCTAATCCTCCAGACTTCCACCAGGGGTGCGGAAATAGCGAGTTTCTTCTGTCAGTTCTTTCGATTTTGAACTGGCACGAACCTCATTCTGTTCAGTGGTTTCAGGATTATCGCTCACATACACATGCTCTCCATCTGCTGCAGAAATAACTAGCACATGGCCGTACTTGGCGGGCAAACCCACTTCTTGGGCCGATTTCCACTGTCCAACGCCTAGTACAGCTATCTCCTCACCCGGTTCCAGAATACCTTCTTCATAGTTCATAGACTTGTTGAACCCCAAAAACCCCTCACTCTCATGCCCGTGCTGGCGCAGGAAATCTTCCAGCATGGGCGTGGCATCATTGAAAGTGCCCGAAGAGTAGTTGGCATCAATCATAATATTGCTCTGAACATGGTAGGCGTCAATGATGGCGTAATGTTCGCCATCCTGAATCAGGAATTTGCTTGTTATCTCTTGTTCAATGATGGTATGATAATGCGAGTTCTTACCACTTGACCGCTTCTCTTCCACCTTTACGAAGTAATGCGCACATGGACGTTTGGAGAGCGGTGCCACTAGAAGCTTTTCCAGTGGGACCACGGTACCAACGATCTTCACCGTCTCGCCTGTCCTCACGTATTTGATCTCTTTCCACGGGGCTTTTTTGAGCCTTCGGTTAATTCGGGCATTTCTACTGAAATAGTAGTTGTACACGATAAGACCTATGACCACCGAAAAGATGAGTAACGGGAAAAACTGCTCGGATTCCAATTAAGCGGGTTGGTTGATGGTTTCGGATAAAGATAACAGACCGTGTGTAGTCATGGCACGGATACATCGCATTGTTCATTTACCTTTAACAAAAGCACCTACCACCATGAAATACGCGTTGACCACACTTTGCATCCTTGTTCTAATGGCCGCGCAGGCTCAGGTAAAGGTTTCTGACGACACCCTGCATTGGAATGCGAACCGACCACTGGAATGGGCAGATTTTAAGGGAGAACCAGACAAAGGCGGCATGCTGGAAGGCCAGATTCTATGCATGAACATTGGGGGTTTCAAACGGCAGAGTGCGCACCATCTTACGGTATTCAAAACGGTGAGCGTGTTTGACAGAAAGAACTCGTGGATGCCTGAGAATAAGCAGACAGATGCGGGTCTGAAATACTTTCAGGTGATGTTCAATATCTACGAACTGCACTCTCGCAAAATGAGAGAGGCCTATGCGTTAAGTCGAACGGCCGAAGACCCTGATGTGGCCTTCAAAGAGAAGTACAGCCAGTCTGCAAACGAACGCTCTTACGACCTCAATATGTACAAGGCCAAGACCAAGTACGGAATGGACACCACCGCACTGGAAACTTGGCGAATAAAGATTGACGACCAGTTGAAGGCGCTGGCAGAATACGAGCAGTAAAATCTGACCGAACCTTGCATTGTGGAAGGGTTAATGCAATCATAATCCTCACTTAACTCTCTCTGGCCCTGCGTGTTATTCCTTTGTACAAACTAACACCAAGGACTTAATGGTCCGACAGGCGAGAGCAGTTATTCCACCGCATTTGCACGGAAGCTCCCCAGAAAGGAGCAGGAAATCGACCCCTCAGAATTTCTCTCCAACGGTGTTCCAAACTCCAGAAATGTTTCACCTCAGATTTAAGACGCTTTTGCGTCTTTTTTTATTCATGTTCATTCGCTCTGCGTTCCGATTTGCCAAGAAATACGACATGCCCAAACCAATAAATCCTACACCCAATGAAATTTGAACACAGACGCGCGGTAGAGACCGTCATTATCAGCGACACCCACTTAGGAACCTATGGCTGTCATGCCGAAGAATTGGTCCGGTACCTAAAAAGCATCCGACCCGAAAAACTGATATTAAACGGGGACATCATCGACATCTGGCAGTTCAGCAAGAGCTATTTCCCGAAGGACCACATCCGCGTGATAAAGGAGATAACCAACATGCTTTCTAAGGGTGTTGAAGTGCATTACATTCCTGGAAACCACGATGAGTTTGTGCGCAAGTTCTGTGGTCAGACCATCGGCAATCTTCACATCGACAACAAGGTTGTTTTGGAGTTGGACGGCAGGCAATCTTGGATCTTCCATGGAGACGTGTTTGACGTAAGCATGCGCTACTCTAAGTGGATTGCGAAGCTTGGCGGACAAGGTTACGACCTACTTATACTCTTCAATCGGTTTGTGAACCGTTGGTTGCAGCGTTTCGGGCGTGAGAAGATATCTCTTTCCAAAAGAGTAAAAGACAGCGTGAAAGCGGCTGTTAAACATGTGAACGATTTTGAAACGACCACTGCCCTCATTGGCATTTCGAATGGGTATGATAATGTGATCTGTGGTCACATTCACAAGCCGATCATTAAAACCATTAAAGGCGAAGATGGCGAGATCACGTACATGAACAGTGGCGATTGGATTGAGAACCTGACCTCATTGGAATACAATGATGGTGCTTGGTCGTTGTACAAATATGAAGAGGATGCAATGATGAAAGACTTCACGTATCAACCAGACATTGTGATCGAGCAAAGCAGCCAGGAAATTCTTTTCAGTCTGATCGAGGAATTCAGTTTTAAGCGCGCATGAGAATACTTTACGCCATACAAGGAACGGGAAACGGCCACTTGAGCCGCTCCATGGAAATCATTCCACACTTACAGAAACGCGGTGAAGTTGACGTACTGCTAAGCGGCAATCAATGCGAATTGAAACTACCTTTCGATGTGCGTTACCGCTTCCACGGGTTGAGTTTCATCTTCGGAGAAAAGGGCGGCATCAACTTCACGGCCACCTACAAGAACAACCGCACACGCAGATTTATGCGCGAAGTGAACTCGTTGGATGTAACGCCTTACGATTTGATCATTTCCGATTTCGAACCCGTTTCTGCTTGGGCGTGCATTCTCGCCAACAAGCGTTGCATTGGGCTGAGCAATCAGGCCTCCATCCTAACAGAAGGAGCACCTGTTGTAGAAAGTGGCGATATGTTGGGCAAGTTCATCCTGCAGAATTATGCTCCCGTTTCAGATGCGTACGGATTTCACTTTCAGCGATACAACCCAAGCATTTTCACACCCATCATCCGCAAGCAAGTACGCGACCTGAAAACCTCCGATAAAGGGCACTACCTCGTTTACCTTCCTGCGCACAGCGATGAACGTATTGTGAAAGCCCTGAAACGCTACCCGAATATAGAATGGCAGGTATTCAGCAAACACGGAAAAGAAGGATTTATTGATGAGAACGTTTGGCTTCGGCCCATCAATAATGAGCAATACTTGGAAAGCTTGGCCAACTGTACCGGACTGCTTTGTGCAGCTGGTTTCGGGGCCACCACAGAGGCTCTTTTTCTCGGGAAGAAGCTCTGCATCATTCCCATGAAGAAGCAGTTTGAACAGCAATGCAATGCGTTGGCATTGAGCCAAATGGGAATTCCTGTGGTAAAATCACTGAAAAAGAAGTGGCACGACCGAATTCAAACGTGGCTGGAAGAGGAAAACCCTATTCGGGTAAACTACCCCGATAACGCAGAACTTATCGTTTCAACCATCATTCGAAACGAAATACTGAAAGACCCGAATGGTCAGGAAAAACGGCTGATAGCCGGGTTCGGGTAATTCCATTTCTTTTTAAATCCATCAGTCAGGCCAAAGCCACACTTCAGTTGGTTTCAGGTTTTGAAGTAACCGCGATTTCGTTCTTATTCTCCACAGTAATTTTAGAGCCTTCCGCCAGCATGACAGATGTGGGTTGACGTTTGCTCAGAAAAGCGAACTCGCTACCGTAAACTGCCCCAAAATCAACATCTATCTGAAATTGTCTTACCGGGTAATGATCCCAACGGGGATGGGTGACCTCATACTCAAAAGTTCTGTCGTCAGCGGCCTTCGAATACCCCCAATAATGCTCTGTGATGAATTCAGCTTCACTACCGGGCGCAATGGCAACCTGGTTTGGTTCAGCTTCAACCCTCAGCGTGTTCCACTTACCTTCTTTTTTCCAACGATAGGCGATCTCCGTTTTCGAACCGTCCTCTATCCATTCGTGCTCCATCTGTAAGGTCTCGTAGTGCTCCTTGTAAATGGTGTTTGCTACCAGCGTTAGCGCAGGTTTCGGAACAATTTCCTTAATGAACACCACCCCTCTTTTAGACCGTATTCCATCATTGTACCGAACGTAAAACCGCAAATTGACCTCCTCAAAGTCGGTATGAAAAGGAATAGGAAGGCCAAGCAACTTGGTATGCACAAACATGAAGCCGACCAAACTGACATAACAGGTGCCATTCCACAGATCCAGTTCAGTTCCCGGTGGTACATAATTGGCCAGAATTTCCGGGTCGACCTTATAATTGGCCATTGCCAATTTTCTCCATTCTGCCGTTAAAAAGCTTCCCATTTTTTTTTGAGCCCAACGCTTTCCGCTAAAGATAATGCGTTAGAAACTGCCGTGTTTGTTCAACTCACCCCCGACCTCTCCGCCTTAGGCGTATCGCCCACCCCCTCTCTCGCGAGAGAGGGGAAAAACTCCGAACAGGAGTCAGGGGTGAGTCACAATGCATCTGAATGAAACCTAAAAACGGTTTCCCAACCTCTTACCGACTTCCACCGCCCTTCCAGTTGTTGTATTACAGCCTTTGGCGTGTTGGGATGTTTGCTTTTTGCAACAGCTCAAAGCTGAGTAAATGAGACTCACTCTTTTAGTTTCTCTTCAGCTAATTCAAGCACTTCCTTAACAAATTCCTTTCCTTTTGCAACTGAGTTATTGCCACCCATTGCATCATACAAAACATAGATATTATCGATTGAATCAGATATCTGTGTTGTAGATATTGAGTTAAGATTAATACTTGATATATCGTTTTTAGTCGGTTTAATTTTACCCGTTAACACACAAGTTAAAAACATTGTTACATGGAATTTTATATCACCAATTTCTAGTCGATTTAGTTGAGGACTTACATGTTCTTTTAGAGCGGACTCGACCATACGCTGAATTTCTATCACTATGTAATACACATTGATTGGTATCTCATTGCTGAAAATTTGAGTATAATCACTTGCATTCTTTATCAATGTGGAAGGACGTGCTCTCGCATAGTCAGGCTTTTGGCTCAGGGTGGACATAACTATTTGGGCGAGATAGGGAATACTAATAATCTTTTTAACTGACCTCCCTTGGTTCTTGTGATAATTCTTCCGCCTATCGTAGAAATATCCCTTGGGAATGAGGTAATCCTCAATATCCCGATGAATTGGGTCTGCTGCACGGAGAGATGCAAGTGGAATACTCGTTTGACTGTTGGTAGCCTTAATAACCCTTAACCGACTTTTTTCATTGGGTGCAGTTATAACACGAAGTAGAACATTCCTGTTGTCTGAGTCAATCTTGTTTTCGGTGAAATACTTGAACAACTCAAATGAGGTTTGTAACCCATTTACAACCTGCGGGTCTTCTATATGCAACCTTTTACTCGCGAAAGTGGCGTTACCCGCTGTAATGGTGATACCATTATTTAACCACCAAAAATCCTCCTCCGGGTTCGCTTCATTCAATGTTAAGCGAATTCCCTTATTTACTTCAACGTTTGTTTGGTAGTCTCTTATATTGGCATCAAAGAAATATTGAATCAATTTACCCTCATCATCAGTTATAAACTCAAAGTAATTCCTAATCGGTGCTATTGCGATATAACCACCATCCTGAGTTGAGATTGGATTATCAGCTAACAAAACATCCTTAGATTGGATTTGCTCCTTTCTGGCTAGTTCAATTAATTTTTGAGCTGTAATAAATTCAAGATTTACTTGGGCAGCATCAAAATGCCGATTAATTGTTGCTCGCAACATCTCAACTTTTCTTTCAACGTTGGGATGCACCTCCACACCTTTGCTTGCATACAAGTAGTGAAAATTTAGAGATGGAAATTTGGATGCTAGACTTAAGTACTGTTTTCTAAACACATCGATATTAGCAAGTAAGTCATTGTTGTATACAGTTCTTAAACCGTCAATAGATTTATCAAAATCGAAAAGATCGCTCGCTGAAGAAATACACTTTTCAATTGCTGTTTCAGAGAATCCCGAGGTATTTTTCGATTGAATGATGTATACGTCTATCGTAGAACCTCTTTTTCCTTCAATTATTTCAGAATCTCTCTGGACTAATTCACCATTTATCAGTGTATAAATTGCATCTATACCTCCATCACCTCCGTTGTCAACAATCCCTTCATCCAATTCATCATAAGATAAAGAATGATCCTTCATGCATTGTTCAGACGCATACAGCGTGAAGTAATCATCAGCGCTTAAGTCAGGATATAATTCTGCCTTGGTTTGCTCAATTAGAGTATCAAGTATTATTTGATCATTGTTAGCCATCGGAATAACATTATTTCAGTTCCACCTCATTCCAAATTATACTTAGTAAAATGCCAGCCTTCGATATCACCATTGGTTCTTCGTTGTAATCCAAGACACTTGTCCACCATCGGTGTTTTCAATTTATGGTTCAACGTTGAAAAAACCCGTTTTGCTAATTCCTTTGAATTATCAATACCAAACCTTACAAACAATTCTCTCACTAGGAGATTGGCATCTGCATCTTGGATTATGCGGGTAACCACTATAGTATCAATCCTTTTTGCAATCTCCATTGCCAGATAATGCACCCTAACTAGATCACGTTCCAATAGATTAAGATCAACGGACTTACTGGGGAACTTACTACTCCAAATCGAGGAAAGGTCTTGAGATACCTGTCTACCATTATGAACAATTGCATTCCTGACGTACGTCCATTTATTCCATTCTTCAATTAAGTCCTTGTTTGGGTTGTAGAGTTCATACTTAATTACATTTTCTAGCCGTTTAATCATTTTCAGATGAGTCTTGTTCTTGATGTATTTGTTAGTGACCTTTTCCGAAAACCATTCCCTGAAATTTGACTTATTTATGGCCTTCGCGATTTCATTTGCTTCAAATGGCATCTCTGATGCGTCAATAAGTTCAGGTTTCAGATAGATAATTCTGTTTGTTAACTGAAATAGATATACTTCAAATGAGGTAATGAAGTTGACTATTGAGTTTTCAATTGTGTAGACTTCCGTGTGCCTGATGTTTTCCAAATATTCTTTAGGCGGCAAGTCTATACTATTGAACGGATTCCGCTTGTCTCCAGGATATTCGGTGATTCTTTTAGGTAAATCAACCTCTTGAATAGTATCCCACCACCTCTTAGTATACACTAAAGAAGTAGTAATCAACCAATGATTTCTTATTTCAGACTCCAAAGACCGTGTAAAATGCTGATATGCTAGTGATTTCCCAAACATATTTTCTAAATATCTACATCTATTTACCGTAGCAACCTATTATAAGGCTCCCTGTTTCCTTCCCCCAATACTACCAAACCCCACCCATACTAACAACAACGTGTTTTCAACAATTGTGAAGAAACCTGAGGAGCAAAAGGTGCTTCCAAAAGGTTGTTGGAAGCACCCAACGCTTTAAAAGAAGCACCCTAAGCCTTGAAGGAAGCATCCAAAACTTTAAAGGAAGCTTCCAACGTCTTAAAGGAAGCACCCAAAGCCTCAGAGGAAGTACCCAAAGCCTTAAAGGAAGAACCCTTTGATCTTTTGGAAGCACCCAAAACAAGATCGGAAGCATCCAAAATGAGTTCGGATGCAAGAACGCACAACAATTTTTTCAGCACTGAATAATAAAATACCCCAAAGTGCAGTTAATGGTTGTCTACACCGGTGGTTCAACATCGGGAAAAAAAGAAGGCTTTTGTCCGCGGCTGGTTGAACACAGCTAAGGCGCATAAAAACAATACGTTATGCGAAAAGTCATTTTAAAGTGGGACAAATTCACCGTCCTACAGAAAATCCAAAAAGTACGTTTCATAGTTCAGAAGATGACCGAGAATGCGGCCGTCTTCCCCACCCCCAATCCGCCTTTGGCCGATATGACCGACCAGGCCAATAAGGTGGAAGCTGCCGAAACGGCCGCCAGTGAAGGCGGTAAAGACCGTACCCTGAAACGGGACGAAGCGCTGAGCAAGATGGTAGATATGACCAACCTGCAGGTGCTTTACGTGCAGACCGTTACCCTTGGCGACCCAGACATGACCGCCCTGGCGGGTATGGAAACCCAAAGCGAACCCAGCAAATGGCCCAAGCCCGAAGCCCCACAGGGTTTCATGGCCAAACCGGGCGAGTTTGAAGGTTCTGTTTACATGCGGTGCAATGGGGTTACGTACAAGAAAACATATGTCTTTCAGATGAAGGTAGAGACCGAAACTGGTTTCGAATGGAAGAACATCAAGACCCAAGGCAACCGCATTTATCTGCACACGGGTTTGGAGCGCGGTAAACTGTACACCTTCCGGGTGTATGCTTCTAACTCTGCAGGAGATGGTCCGGTAAGCACAGAGGCCACCAGCGCAGCAAGCTGATGCCCTTAGACGAGGTAGCGGGTTGGCCGTGCTATCTTGTAGGCCAGCCCGGGAAAGGGAGCTAAACCTTCTTGCTTCCTTTCCGAACTACCCGATTCCGTTCTACCGCATTAGATGGTGAAGTCGGGAAATAGCCTCCTTGTTGCAAAAGCTTTAACATTCGTTAACAAGCACAATTTTCCCATCTGAGGGCTGGTTTTAATAGCGAACCAACACCCTCTCCCCATGCTTAGGAAAAGTGGAATTCTCCTTTGGGCGATGTTACCGGCACTCGCCTTTTCTCAGACTGAGAATCTGAAACTCAAGAACCATCATGGTGGGCTATTCTCGCTCGGGATGCGCACCACCATCAGTACGTTCAATCATGGCTCCTGGCAAGGAACCAGCGTTGGCGTGGGTGGTCAGTACCGTCTGCAGTTTCACGACCGTATCAACACCGAATGGTATGCCGATTACATGACCTCCGAGATCGGCTCAACCGGTAACCGTCAAGACGCGCACATTGGATGGTCGGTCATGTTTTACCCGTTAAAGGACAAAACCTTCACTAAGATCATGAAGCCGTACCTGTTGATGGGCCACTGTTTCGACTACACCAAAGTGTCCGAGAACACCAACCCCGATAATTCTGCCGAACGGTGGAGTTCTGCCATACAATGTGGCGTTGGAAATCATTTCAACATCACCGAAAGGTTCGACCTCACATTTGTTGCTCAGTACATGTTCCACCTCGGTGGACATACCGAGGCTCACGAAAGTGAAGGCGTGTTTGTGATACACGAACATGAAGGCCTGAGCCTGGAAGGACATCTCCTATTCACTCTTGGTATCAACTACAAAATCGCTGACCTATGGTAACCCCGATCCTCCCTCAAACCACGTCATTACCAGGCCATCAAGGCCGAAATAATCTCTTGATGCTAAAAGATTGCCGCGCTACGTTCGCAATGACGATTCTGATCATGCTGATTGCTACATCGGCAATGGCCCAACGAAAGCCCCGACCAGAACTAACTGGCGAAGACATCATCAGAAAAGGATTGCTACGTGCACAGGGAACCATCTCTCCCGGATGGACCATTGCAGATGGCAATACCAACATATACCTGCAAGGCGACATGGAATACATGCTGCAGAACAAAGTGAGCCTGAAGGGAGATATCTCCTACTTCATCGGTAGCGTTGGCAGCAAATTGCTGAAACACAACCACAGCCTCTTCTTCGGGGCGCAGTACCACATGCCTTACAAGCGGTTCGATCCATACATCGGTCTGCATCCCGGAATAAGTGTGGTACAAATGCGCAATCCGAATTTGGGCACGCCCGAAATTGATGTTGCGGTAGCTGAGTCAAACCTCAAGGTTTCTCCAGCCGTGTCTGTCTCTACAGGCTTCAATTTCTACGTATGGAGATACATCCACTTCATGGCCAACCTGAAATACGTGCATGCCAGACATGCTACGGAATGGGGTACCAACTATGCGCTGGATGAGTTCAGAATTTCCTTCGGGCTGGGCTGGAATGTAAACCTGCTGAAGCGCAAATGACTTAGACCATTGGGCATGGGGAACAGGCAGCTACGGGCCACCTGCAAAATCCCCACCCTTTGGTCTTTACAATCTTTGTTTAACCTTTTTGATTACTTGTTGAACAATAATTAAACAAACGTGTTTTCTCTCTACCAATAAACACAACATGAAACGATTAACCCTCCTTCTCATGACCGTCCTTATCTCGGTCTGCTCTCTTGATGCAATGGCCAAGAAAGAGCACAAGATCTACGATGCTGTAATCATTCCGGGCTATCCTTTTGATCCTGATGGAAAGATGAATGCCATATACCGCATGCGGTTGGCATGGGCCTACGAACTGTACGAAACGGGTCGTACGAAGTACATTATTCTTTCTGGAGGTGCAGTCCACTCTCCTTATGTAGAGGCTGAGATCTTTGCACTTTACCTGATGGGTAAAGGAGTTCCCGCAGATAAGCTCATACTGGAGCGTAAAGCTGAACACAGCATGGAAAATGTGTTCTATTCCATGGAAATAGCAGAGAAGTATGGATTTGAAAAAGTGGCGGTTGCAACAGACATGTGGCAGTCTGGCATGATTCAATTCCTTGGCATGCTTGAAAAGCACGACCTTTCTAAAGTGGATTTTGTACCCGCCAAATTCTCCATTGTAAATCGGTATTGGAAATCATTTGAATTTGAGATTGACCACCAACTGGCTTTAAAAGAAGAATTTGTGCCGCTGTTTGCCAGAAAAGACAAACAGACCAGAAGAATTGGAACCCACGGTCTGCTATGGAAACCATCTGAATATGTTGAGTTAACTTTCGCATCGGATATCAATAATCGGTAACTTCAAATAGTCATGAATTTTTCAAGGGTGTTTAGACTGTTCGTTTATCAGCTGGTGGTATTTGCTATTATCGGCATAGCATCTTGCAATAGCACGCGCTCTGCATTTGAGGCCGCAAAGCCTAGAATGCCATTTGACGCGGTAATTGTTCCTGGAGTTCCGTTTGATACTGCTTGGAGCGATGTAATGCGTGCCAGAGTGCTGTGGAGCCATTATCTGTACACGGAAGGCCTTACAAAGAATGTGATCTATTCGGGTAGCGCGGTCTACTCTCCGTATATAGAGTCTAGGATCATGGCAGAGTATGCTAAAGAGCTAGGTATTCCTGAAGAGAACATTTTTACCGAAGAACGTGCAGAGCACAGTACAGAGAACGTTTTCTACTCTTATTACTTGGCAAAAGACCTTGGCATGGAGAACATAGCTTTGGCCACAGACCCGTTCCAGACCAAGATGGTTAAGTCGTTTGCCAAGAAGAAAAAACTGGATATTGCTTATGTTCCTGCCATGTTTGACGTTATCGGTATCAACTACGGTGGAACCTCCGTTAACATAGACCCTTCAGCCGCCAGAGTTGAGAATTTCGTTCCTCTTCCAGAAAGAGAAGGATTCTTCAAACGCTTTGCCGGCACCATGGGAAAGAACCTTAAGTATCAGCCTAACGAAATCACTCAGGCTAATATGAAATACAACTAACAGCGAACATTGGAACTTTAAATAAAGTTCGTTTGAGTCTCGGTTAATCCTGCTTTCCTGTCATATTCCTTACGTTTTTCACGTAGTCCACCAGCTATTTTTAATTCAAAGGGGATTCAAGATGATGAAACGCACTGTACGTTCTGATTTCGGTGAAGTCAGTATCAGAACCAAAGGAGTCATCCATGCCAAAGTGTTACATGGTGTGGAGATCGATCTGAAAAAAGCAGAGATATACCATTCTCTGGTAGAACATCTTTCAAAGAATGAACAGCATAGCACCGTCATAGATCTAACCGGTATTTCCGGAATTACCCCAGATGCCAGAGCATTCTTACAAAAAACAAGTTCAGAATGGGGTAAAACCGTTGCAGTTGCTTTGGTTACAAACACATTTACCGCCCGCGTTCTGGCCAACTTCTTTCTGTCCATAAACAAGCCCAGCTACCCTGTTAAGGTCTTTAGCGATGCCTTGGATGCCCAACATTGGGCAAGAAATGAATACCTCAAGGTTATCACTCGGGTGGCCTCCTAGTCTAAGACGTATCCTATCGTTTGTCGTTTATCGAGGATTGCGTGTTTCACGTAACCTTTTTTGCGCACTATTGGTATATCGTCTCAAATCAAAGATCTAATGGGGAGACATCAGTTGATAAAGGAGATTTTTCAAACGGTTTTACTAGGAAACGGCATCGTTTACATCAAACCAACCCAGAACATTACCATTGAGGCGGAAATGGCGCGCAACATCCTCGAAAGTTGCTTTGCCGATATTGATAACCCGCAGAATCTGGGTCTTATCCTCAACATGACAAGAGTGGCTTTTGTTACCGAAGAGGCACGGGAAGTTCTCTGTGATGGATTGTGCGTTGGCAGAGGCATATCTCATTTGGCGTTCGTTTCAAGCAATCACCTTTCTAACGTCATCTCTACTCTGACAATGAAGGAATGCAGCTCAAGTCAGATCCAAATGCGCATGTTCAACTCTGCTGAAAATGCTGTCGATTGGCTTCAAGAACGTGAAATCTCAAAGCAATTTCTTGAGGCGGCTTGCTGAACTATCTGAAAGCAACAGAATCAAAACCACACAAAATCCACATCCATAATTCAAACCATGTACAAAAGCAGCGACTTAGGTGTAGCAACCGTTGAAATTCTTTCAGGAAACATCATTCACCTGGTCGCTAAAAAAGGTGTTGTAATTACATTGGAAGATGCTCAGCGTTTGGTGCGTGCCATTGATGGCATGCTCGATAAATCGAACAATATCAGAGCTGGGATCTTCGAAATTTCAGGTGTTGTTTACGTGGAAGAAGATGCCCGTAACTATTTTGAAAAAGGAGAAGATACAACCGGAGATACGGTTGGAATTGCCTTGGTTTCTGACTCATTCCTTGGCAGAACGGTAGGAAACATGTTCGTTACCATGCATCCTAACACCAAGTTTCCTGTCAAGTTTTTCGACACCGCCATGAGGGCTGAACACTGGATTCGTGGACTGATTTCCAATTACAACCGATTGAAGAACACCCAATCGAACGCTGAAAAGCGGGTGGCCTAACTCACAACTTCTTATTCACAATAGACTTGGCAGCTATTCTAGCTGTGAGAACACATCCGCCTAGGAAAGTTCCTTCCAAAGCCCCTTTACCGTGAGACCCTCCTCCACCGAATCCTGCTGCTTCTCCAATGGCATAAAGCCCGGGAATAGGCTCTGAATTACCGTTCACTGGTTTGCTCATTACTCTACCAGAAAGGTCGGTCTGAATTCCGCCAAGTGTTTTACGCGAAAGGATCGATTCTCTGATGGCTACAAGCGGCATGGCCTTGGGGTCTACGATCTTCTGGAACTTGCAAGTCCTGACCTTGTCTCCTCGATATTGACGAGCGTGAGCAATTCTCCTCAGCTGCTCATCGTTATGGAAATTCGGACCGCGGTCTATCTGTTCATCATACTGAAGAACGCTGTCTTTCACATGCTGAAGTTTCACATCATCGGTTCCTTGTAGCTCATTCATCTTTTTGACCAATTCCTCCAATGAAGTTGCCGTTACAAAATCGGGGCAATTGTCAATCATATCATTCACCAACTTCTTATTCCCAAGTAGAATATCCTTAAGGAATTTGAAGAGGTTCTTATCTCGGATCGCCTCGTTGCTTTCCGCTCCACTGATGGCGAATTCCTTGATCATGATCTTCATGTTCAGGACCTGCCAACTGTACTTCTTATCCTGCTTGCAGATCTCTTCAACCGTCCAACGGGTATCGTAAGCCGTGATGAGCGGATTAGGACCAAAACGCTTACCGGTGTGGTCCAGCCACAGCGCAGATTTTGGCGGAACCAAACTCAATCCATGGTCTTTCCACTTCGGACGTGGATGCCTTACTCCGGCCGCGTAATGCCACGCCCAGTCCAAGTTGGTAACGTTACCCTCGATATGTTCAACCGCATCATGCATATCGCCTAATGCGTATGGATGAGAACCATTCAATATGACCTCTGGCGGTTTGCCCCACGGTTTGTACCACGTATCCTTTACCCGTTGGATGTTTCCACCCAAGCCTCCGGTTGCTACAAGAACGTTATCTCCATTGGCTACAAACGGAACATTGGCCTCCTCATCCATTCCTTTGATTCCGACCACCTTTCCTCCTTCCACTATCAACTCCTCCCCTTTATGCCTGTAAACCATTTGAAGATGGGTAGACGCTTTGGAGTGGTTCTTCAAGCTTCTGATCAGATCATCCGTCAAGCCTTTTCCTGTACCCCAAACCATATGGAATCTAGGGTAGGAATTACCAGGCTTGAACAGGCCTCTCTCCACCCAATGCACCACAGGGAAGAACTTGGTACCGTGCTCCTTCGTTAGCCAACGATAAACCTGATCCGTGCACATGTTCACATATTGTTCTGCCCATTGCTTTGGCAGAACATCGCTCTCTCCAAAATCTGCAACCGATAGCCAATCGCGAAGCGCTAGATCTACAGAATCCTTGATACCTGCTCTGCGCTGCAGAGGCGAATCTACAAAGAACATTCCGCCAAAACTCCATTTGGCCAAACCGCCCAACTCCGCTTCAATATCCCGGTCTACGACCAGTACTTTCTGGCCTTCATTCAAAAGTTCAATGGCGGCAGCAATTCCTGCTATTCCACCTCCAACAATTACGGCGTCTGCTTTGTATTCTTTCATTCCTCTTTAATAGTTCGGCTAAAGTTATCACAAACCATAATTGTCAGAAATTCAAATCGTCTTGGTGTACCTTTGCCTTACCATTGTCTTCCATGTCTGCCACCTCCACATTTAAATCAGGGACCATTTCGTTGGAAGAAAACGGCATTGTGTATTTCCGTTCCAATGCTGATGAAGTTCATGACAAGCAGGATTTGATCACATTGCTTGATATGATGGAAGAAGCCAATAATGGCAAGCCGTTTCTGCTCATGATGCTAGTGAAAGAACATCAGTTTCTGATGACCAAAGAAGCCCGCAATTTCTTCAACACGTATAAAAAAGCAGAACAATTGATCATGGCGGAAGCTGTGGTAATAAACTCAACCCCTACGCGGATTCTGTATAACCTGTTGACCAAGTTGCATTCTCCCAAATTTCCGTTCAAAGCCTTTTCGGAAGAGGCTGACGCTGTTAACTGGCTGAACACATGCAGTACCGCTTCTGTTAACAACTCGTAATTACTTCAAGAGGATTTAACAATCCTCACTTTGATATTCTGATAGTTTCGTGCAGCAATTCTAAAACTGCATGAAGAATTATCTACTTACTGTCCTTGCGTTGGCACTGGTTACCTCGGTTTCTGCGCAAAGCCTCTCTGGTGTTGAAAGTGTTGAATACGACCCCATTAACAACAGATACCTCACCTCAGATGACAACACTTCCATTGTTGCAATTGCGCCAAATGGAGCCCTCTCCTACTTTGGTAGCGGAACTGACGCCAGCCACGGAATGGAGGTTATCGGAGATAAATTGTACACGATAGCAGGCTCAACCATCAACTGTTACGACCTGAATACAGAGTCTCTGGTTTGGTCGCAATCCATCTCTGGGGCTGCGTTTCTCAACGGAATGGCAAGCAACGGAGTAGACAGCATCTGGTTTACGGATTTCTCCAATAAAGATATCCTTGTCATGGATGTAAACAATCATCAGAACTACTCTACTCTGGTTAACAGTATGAATAAAACCCCTAACGGAATTGTATACGATGGTGCCAACAACCGTTGTTTGTTCGTAACATGGGGTAACCCTGCCAGCATCAAGGCAATGGATCTTACATCGAATGCCATTACCGATGTTGTTCAGAATGTTGGTGTCGGTAATATTGACGGAATCGATAATGACTCTGACGGTAACTGGTTCATCTCTTCTTGGAGTCCGGCCAGAATAACCAAGTTCAGCAACGATTTCGGCACCTCAGAAGTAATTACTGTTCCCGGTATCAGCAGTCCTGCAGACATTTGTTATGCGGTAGAAACGGACACCTTGGCAATCCCCGGGGGCAATCAGGTTTTGTTTGTTGGATTTGAGAGCAGTACCGTTGGCATTGAAGAAGAGAATTTTGAAACATTCAGCGTTTACTACCAATCGGGTTACCCTGTGGTTCAGTTTGAGTTGAATGAGATTCAGGAAGCCACAATGGAGATCTTCAATACCCAAGGACAGGCTGTGTATAAGGTATTGGAAGGAAATCAACCCAACGGACTGCACAAAGTGGTTTTGAGTTCCATTGGATTGTACTCAGGCACCTACCTCTGCAGATTCCAATCGAAGGAACTTTCATTCACGGAGAGAATTGTCATTCCGTAACTGGACTGAATTCCGCAACTTGCCATCATGTTGCGAAAGATCCTTTCGACACTTCTGATTCTTCCAATAAGATTTTACCAAGGGGCTATTTCTCCTCTGCTACCTCCTACCTGTAGATACACACCAACGTGTTCCAGCTATGCCATTGAGGCAATCTCCGTTTGGGGACCGATAAAAGGTTCTTGGTTGGCCATTAAACGCATCGCTTCTTGTCATCCATGGGGCGGCCATGGCCACGACCCTGTACCAAAAAAAGAAGCTTAGATTTTCTAATTTCCTTGTATGAAAAAGTCACTTGTATTCCTCGCCTGCCTTTCATTCGCTGCCTGCAATCAGCACAACGATATTGATGAATGCATTGAAACGCGAATTGCCAATTTCGGTCCGGAAATATGTGAAACAGGTGCATGGGTTAAGCAATACTCCTTTCAGGGAGAAACCACTTTTGCCATTCATGCGGGCAATTGCATTGCAGATTATCACGACCTAATCTTAGATGAGGAATGTGATACCCTTGGTCTTATCGGGGGCTTTGGTGGTTCAACAGAGATCAATGGTGTTGACTATTATGCCAATGCCACGCTAAAGCAAACCATTTGGCAGAACTAATCCGTTCCCAAACGACTCCAAATGGTTGACAGCGTCAACCCAGAAATGATGTGCCAAATACCCCAAGACGCACACAGCAGCGCCATTTCACCGATTTCTGGGAAGAAGTTGAAACAGATGACCAATCCTAATCCGCTGTTCTGAATTCCTGTTTCAATCGAGAGTGAACGAGATGCTGCCTCGTTCAGTCTGCCTGCTTTTCCAACCAAGTATCCGAGTATCAGAGCAAGGCCGTTATGCACCACCACCAAAGCCAAAACCAAATGCGCATGCGCTAAAAAATTGTCTTTGTTTTTGAGAAACGCAACAACTACAAATGCTATGAAAATGACCATGGACAACCAACGGATGGGTTTCATGATCTTGTTGGTCCTGACCGGAAATCTCGATCGGAAGAACATGCCAACAAACACGGGCAAGATCAAAAACAGAAACACCGTGCTGAAGAGTTCCTTTGCATCCAGACTCACTGTTTTAAGTAACTCAGAAGTGTGCGGATAAAGCCCACTCCAGAATTCAAAGTTGAATGGCGTGAAGAAAAGGCATAGAAACGTTGAGACGGCCGTCAGGGTAACAGATAGTCCGAGATCGGCCTTGGCCACAGAACTCATAAAATTGGAGATGGTGCCTCCCGGACAAGCAGCTACCAGAAACATTCCCAAGGCCAATCCCGGCAAGGGATTCCAGAAGTAAGCAACCGCAAAGGTCAGAGCGGGCATCAACACAAACTGAGATAGAAGTCCTAATAACGTTGGCTTGGGGTTTCGGAAAGCTCTTGAAATATCTTGCCACCTCAGATCCAACGCCACCCCGAACATGATGAACGCCAACAGAAAATTGAGCGTCATCCGACTGTTGGGGTCGAAATTTATGCTGATGGCTTCTTCCAAGAGATTATGCGCTTAAGCGCTCCAAGCTACCAAAATATCTCTCGGACCTTTATAAGGAAGTCTACCGTGCGATGTACTGAAATTATCGATCATCAACACATCTCCCCGTTTCCAAGGTTCCGCTTCCAAGTTGTTCCAAATGAGCTGCTCAACATGCTCCACATAAGACTTCGGAATTTCAGAACCATCATCTGCAAACACCATGTGCATGGCTTCGTCTTCTGGTTTTTTGAACAACCGCTTAAAGAACGTGATGGTGTTCAATGCGATCATGTATTTCAGTGAGAAGAGATCGCCTCTACGCTTGTAAATGTGCTTGTATTCGATGGCCGCGGCCTCTCTATGAAAGACTTGCAAATGATTGAACCAAACTTTTTCTCCCGTATCGGGATGCTCTAAAACAGACGGCCTGCTGTTGACCAATTTCAATCGGTCATCATCCATCCAAGTAACTTCAAGTTCATTTTTCTTGGCTTCCTCTTCTACCACGTGATGGTCGGTGGTTTTGAAAAGCTCGTCCCAACGTTTCAGTTGGTAAACATCCTTTCCCGTCTTGGTTTTTGGGCCTGTATAGTTTCTGATAAGCTTTACGCCACGTCTTTCAAATTCCTTACGGATCTTCGGATCCATCTGGTCGTACACCTTTCTGAAATCGCATACGGGCGTTTCTCCACCATCCTGTGGTTCTACATAGCAGAAGAAGAACAAGTACCGCGGAGCCGTAGGCAGAAAACTCATCTCGCAATGCTGCATGATGGGGTAATGCCCTGGAAGCTCACTTGCAGAATGAACAAACTTGGTTCTGCTATTTCGTGGAGAGGTTCCCGCATAGTTGTTCTGCAGACCTGGTTCCAAAGCCAGCGCCACTTCCTCAAAGTCTTCGGGAGTTTTCAGGTCAAAACCTCGGAACATCAACGCGCCATTTTCCAGCAATTGTTCCTTGATAGACTGCTTGGTGCCAGCAATTTGCTCCAGCAAAGCCTCTTTGCTGCTGCCGTTATTAGGGGTGATCTGCTTCAAAATGAATCTCTTGGGGTTGCTTGCTAAGATGCAAAAAGCCAGTTTGATTAACAATAATTGTAAGCATATCCCTGTTTGGCACGATAATGCTTGACTTATAAAAGCGTTCTTTGTGCTGGCAAAATGCGTCAAATTTTCACCTTCATATTCGCCATTCTTACGCTGAGTTCGATTGCTCAGAACAGGTTGTTGCTGGGTGGTATTGTGAGCAATCACCTAACGGGTGAACCGGTAAACGCTGTTCACGTTCTGAACTTGACTGATTCTTTGGCCACCATTACGTCCGAAGAAGGTGCATTCAGAATTCCTGCCAAGGTTGGCGACAGCCTCATCTTTACCTGCATTGGCTACAGCACGCGGGCACTTATTGTTTCCGAACAGGAATTGTTGGCAGATTTCATCCAGATAAAAATGGTGCAACGCAGCTACGAACTGGAAGAAGTTGAGGTGAATCCATTCGGCACCAAGGAACAATTCCGAGAACGTTTCATGGAACTGGAGGTGGATGATGGCTCCATAGAAATTGTCGGAATCAAAGGACCGTCCAAGGACAGAAGAACCATTCCTGTTACGGAAGATGCCAACGAGATAAAAAAGGCCAAGTACATGCTTAGCCCTGCATCTTTTCTTTACGGTAATCTGAGTAAGGATGCCAAAGCAAGGCAGGAATTACACCGTTTGGAGCGCGAACGGGAAAAGCATCAGTACAACTATCAGAAGTTCAACGAAAAGGTGGTCAATGGCATTACCGGATACGAAGGAGAACTTCTACGAGAATTCATGGATTACTGCAATTTTTCGCAGCAGCAGATCTATCAGTATTCCGATTATGAACTGGCCGTGGCCATTCTTAACAAGAAGAAGGCTTTCGAGAACTCATCACAGCGTTCAGACTCCGAATAATTATTAAAGATCCGATGTGTAAAATTGTAGGAGCATCATCCTGCTTTACCCGTTGACTATAGTTGAAGAATATTATCTTGCACGGCAATTGAACAATCAATGAGGCCCCTACTCCTATTGCTTTTCTTGTTGAGTACCGGAATCTGTGTAGCTCAAGATGCTGAACCCGCTTCTCAGGAATCCACAGCCGGAATGACCAAAGAGGAGAAAATTGCAGCTGCAAGAGCCAAGGCACGTGCCGAAGGAGATACCGCTGCGGTTGCAGCTCCTTCAATGACTCCTTACGAAGAGGCCGCAAAAAGCTACAATCTGGCCAACGACCTGAAAGAACAGCGCAAGTACGATGAAGCGCAGGCAGAATTTGACAAGGCCATTGAGATAGACCCGAATTTTGTGGAAGCATACGTAGGACGTGGCGGAATCAAATTCCAGAAGATTGAATTCCCTGCCGCTATGGAAGACTACAACAGAGCGGTTGAGATTGCAGAGAATCTAGTTGAAATGCACGAGTACAAGGCTTCTATCAAGAACGTTTTGGCAGACTATGAAGGCTCTAAGATCGAAGGAAGCAAGGCTGATGCCATGAAGAACCGTCTGGCTGAGGCACTCTATCACAGAGGGCACCTCAAGAGATTCATGGAAGACAAAGGTGGTGGTTGTACCGACCTGAGAAAAGCCTTGGATCTAGGTTACGGAAGAGCCAAAACAGATTGGCCGGATCTGTGCCAGTAATTCATTTCTGAACATTCATTGAAAAAGAAAGGCCCTCCTTCTTGCGAAAGAGGGCCGAACGCCAAGGTACCATCCAACCTTGGGGTTCATTGGTTATTCACCAACTTCTTGCTCCATAAATTCTCCTTGCTCGTTCTGCTCTTTCAATGTCCAAGCATCGGTAGCTGAAGTTTCCAACCACACGGCTCCAGACTTTCTGAATACCTGAGCCGAGATGCCGAATTTCTCCTGAAACGCAGATTCAACCTCCTCTACTTTCGTTTCTGCGGTTATTGTCAGGTCGCCTTCGTTATGTCTTGTTCTCCATTTGCCCAAGGTCGAATCTGAAGGCAACATTTCACTCAATGGAGAAGTTTCTCCTGCATCATGCGGCTTCTTAAAGAACTCGATCTTAAGGTAAGGGAATACCGAATTGAACTCCTCTTGAATATCGCTGATGTTCCGTTTATCGTCTATATGAATCTTCATAATTGCTAGGGCTTACATCCACTTTCTTAGAAAACTCATGAATTCGGTTTTCAACTCGCGATAGATCTTATCAAACGTCTCTACCTCGTCTCTCAACTTGGTATGATCGGCAAACAACACGTGATCGATGGCAATCGGATGGTCTTTCGCCTGATTGGCCAAGAACTTATCATGGTCCTTGCACTTGCTTATGATCTGCTCCGCAACCTCTTTCTGTCTGATGAACTGATTCTGAAAATGTTCTATCTGAGAAGTAACCTCTGTCTTGCTGTTTTTGGCCACCAACTCTTCCAATCTGTTCTCAAAGGTCTTCACCTCATCGTAGTAAAACTTCATGTTGTTGGTCCACACATTGTGTTCAAAGTGTAGTTCATCAATGTGCTTCTTTGGTGCTGCTGTAGTACTCATGTCCTTCTAAATTTTTGGATGGTTAATATCTGCCAACGAAGGAAGCACTGCAACTGCCCAACGACCTTGACCTAGGTCGTCAGAAAAACTGATAATTGTCTGTTTACCGAAAGCGGACTACCGCTTAACTACCGTAGAATGGTATTGCGTCTTATCGGTCAGTACCCTGAGTGAATAAACTCCTGTAGAAAGACCAGTCAGGCTGATGTTGGCCCCAGATGTACCTCTCAGTACAACCTCACCCATCATGTTCACCAATTCAAAAACGGAGCCTTGTAATTCCCGAGGAATAAAAACTGCGTTGCTCGTTGGATTCGGGTACACATCAAACTGCTTTGTTTCTTGTGTGGTCTCTTCCGTAGAAAGCAATGTCGAACCGAAAACCCAAAGCCCGGTCTGCATGTCTGAGGCCAGAATGTTTCCCGAAGGAAGAAACGGATAAACACCCCAACACCCACGGTACACATTATCCATGTGGGTTTCGGTAGATGTGTCATAATAACCCGCTAACTGCGGATGAGCCGGGTCGGTGCAATCGTATACATATAACCCATCGAAATAATGAGAAATGTACAGGTAGTCATCGTGGTAGATCAGGTTATGCGGAATCGAAAATGTATTGAGGTTAGACCCAATGGTGTCCGTTACTTCCATGTCAGTGAGGTCCGTTACATCAACGATCTTCACGTCCATTCCATGCGTTTCATCTGCAAAGGCATAGAACGGTTTATCGTCCATTAACCAACCACTGTGGTTGTAACCTTGCTGTGGGTACGTATCCAAAGAACCCAGCATGGTAATGTCATTCACATCACTGAAATCCACTACAAAAACCCCACGCCATTCCGCGTTCAGATAAGCCGTATCGCCCCGCACATAAACATCATGCACGTAGCCAATAGAACTCCAGAACGGAACATCTACAGGGCAGTTGACCAACAACGTTGGGTTGGTGGGGTCGGCCAAAGAATAGACTGCAAACTGCACCGTTCCACCGCAGACATACATTCTGGCACTGGCCGTATCAATGAAAATGTTGTGAGAGCGCGGAAACAAAGCATCACTGTCGTATACAATAGGAGCCGAATCCGGCAAGAACCTCAGGTCAGCTATCTGCAAAGTACTGGCACCCTCATCACAGACCATGTACAGATAATCGTCATAGTCATGATAATCCCGATGCACCACATCTGGCCCCGTTAAGGCAGCATCAAGAAACACCACTTCAGAAGACGCTGAAGGAACCGTAACATCAAAAATGTGCGTACCAGCGGTTGTACCTATAATGGCGTATTCATTGCCATCCTTGGCGTACCCCCATATCTCATTATAGGTGTTGAAATGCGCAGAAGAAGGAACCAAATTCGGGTCTTGCCAATTGAAGAGCGAATCCAGATTCATGCTTGTTTGCCCATTCGCTTGCAGCAAAATGGCACCCAGAAACACAACTGATAGGAAGAATTTTTTCATGAGCTCGAATTTACGTTAAACACGCAGCTCAAATGTGAATTCAATGACCATAAACCAGCAATAGTTCAATTCTAACATTAATTAGTCCAATCGGTTAGCCTAACTCACAACAATTGAACAACTTGCCAACTCAAATTCAAACAATGCGAATAGCTCTTTTCCTCTTAATGATGGTGTCCGGTCAAATGGTTTTCGGACAAGAATTTCTGCTCCTATCTCCAGACAACAATTTGAAGGTGGAAGTGGTGGTAAGTGCCAACACCGTTTACAGGGTTTACTATAAGAACAGACTCATTCTGCACGGAAAACCGATAAGCATGACCATCGGTAAAAAGAACCGCTTGGGTTACAAGGAATACGCCCCAGAATCTTCCACGCGCAGCGTCAATACCACGCAGAACCCCGTTGTGCCTTACCGGCAATCAGAAATAACAGAGAATTTCAATGAACTTTCTCTCGAGTTCAAAAGCGGACTTGGAATAGATTTCAGATGCTACGATCAAGGCTTCGGTTACCGTATCAGAACTTCGTTCGATAGGGATGTCACCATCAAGGAAGAGACCATGGGGTTCGAACTGACCACCAATCCTGCTGTTTGGTTCCCAAAAGAAACCTCCTTCTACTCTCACAACGAGCGATTCTACAATCCAACCACCAGTCTTGAGCTCAAGAATGGCAATATGGGCAGTCTGCCTATTCTTTGGAAATGGGAGAACGGCCCCTTCCTGCTTTACACCGAGACCGACCTGAGAGATTATCCTGGCATGTACCTGAAAACAGACGGAATTGGAGGGTATGAAGCTGTTCACCCGCAGGTACCTGCCACTACGGCCAAATTCTTCGACCGCTTTGAGATGGTAGGTTTCACCAAACCATATATCGCTAAAACCAAAGGCAGCAGAAGCTACCCATGGCGGGTCTTCACCATTGGTTCAAGCGAGGCCGATCTGTTCGCATCGCATCTGCCGTGGCTCATGGCTCAAGAAACATCGCTGGACCAAACCGAATGGATAAAACCGGGCAAAGTAGCTTGGGATTGGTGGAATGCCCTTCAATTGGAAGGGGTTGACTTTAAACCCGGGCTCAACACGCAGACCTACAAATACTACATCGATTTCGCGGCTGCCAACGGCATCGAATACATTATAATGGATGAAGGTTGGTACAAGCTTGGAGACCTTACCAAAGTGAAGGACGAGATAGATATGCCAGAACTACTGCGCTATGCCAAAGAGAAGAATGTCGGCATTGTGCTTTGGGTGGTTTGGCATACGCTCAGAAAGCAATTCGTAGAGGCTTTCAATCAGTTCTCAGACTGGGGAATTGCCGGAATCAAGATGGATTTCATGATGAGACGGGACCAGAACATGGTTGCGTTTTACGAAAAGGTGGCCAAAGAGGCCGCGGATAGAATGATGGTGGTCGATTTTCATGGAAGTCATTGTCCCAAAGGCCTGCAACGCACCTACCCTAACGTGCTTACTTACGAAGGCGTTCGAGGTTTGGAATGGAACAAATGGAGCAGCGCACTGTCTGTAGACCATGATGTCACCATTCCATTCACAAGAATGCTGGCCGGCCCTATGGATTACACTCCGGGTGCCATGGAGAACATATCCAACCCCAAAAAGCACAGGGCCAACTACAAGCATCCTAAAAGTGAAGGAACCCGTTGCCACGAACTGGCCAAATACGTTGTGTTTGAAAGTCCGCTGCAAATGTTGGCAGACGAGCCTACCGCTTACCAACCGGAGAAAGAATGCATGCAGTTTCTGAGTGCCGTCCCTTCCGTTTGGGATGAGACCATTGTGCTAAGTGCCAAAGCAGGCGAGCACATCCTTTTGGCAAGAAGAAACGGCCAAACGTGGTACGTTGGCGGAATGACCGGCTCTGTTGGTCAGACCATCAGCATGGACCTCTCTTTCCTCGGAAATGGTGTCTTTGAAATGGATGTTTGGCGCGATGGAGAAAACACCAGAACAGATGGCACCAATTTCGAATACCTGAACGAACCGGCCATCAATGCCAACATGAAATACGTTATCTCCATGGCCGAAGGTGGCGGCTGGGCAGCTATCATCAAAAAAGCCAGTAACTGATCAACTCCTTGCCATGAAAACCATTTGGCTAGCCGCATTCAATATCATCACGCTCTTGGCGTGGGCGTTGTACTTCACTCACGCCTCGTTACATGGTCTACAGTTTGATGAGCAGAGCTTACTGATGCTGGCCTTTGCGCAAGGTTTGGCCATCTTCGAAATACTGAATGCCATCCTGAGAATTGCCGGAGCAAATTGGCTCCTCACAACCATGCAGGTATTCTCCAGATTTCTGGTAGTTGCCTTATTGTTCTGGATTCCGAATGAGAGATTGGTCGAGTTGGGGCAGCATTCCATCATTACAGGGTTCATGCTCATCACCATTGCTTGGAGCATCACCGAAATTGTAAGAGCCTTGTACTACCTGACAGAGCTTTTCAAAAAGTCGATTCCAGCAATTACGTTCTCTCGGTACACGTTCTTCATTGTGCTTTACCCTATCGGTGTATTAGGGGAATTCATGATCATGTACGCCTTTTGGGAATGGCGAGAATTCCAATTCGACATCTTCAATATGGCGCTGGCAGCAATTGCCCTGTCTTACTTTGTTTTCTTCCCAAAGCTTTACGGCCATATGTGGAAACAACGCAAGAAAAAACTTCCGTAAATGGAATACCTCGTAATAGGACTTGTTGCTGCATTTGCCTCCCTGCTCACCTTCTTTTCGGGTTTCGGTCTTGGCACCATACTTACACCGGCTTTCATGCTGTTCTTTCCTATCGAAGTTGCCATTGCCCTAACGGGAATTGTTCATCTGCTGAACAACCTGTTCAAAATGGGGCTCGTTGGTCTCAAAGCCAGTTGGGAAGTTGTGCTCCGTTTTGGACTTCCGGCAATTGTTGGGGCCTTCATTGGTGCACAATTGCTCCTTGAATTCTCTGTCAGCGAACCTATTTTCTCTTACCAGATGATGGGTCGTCAGTTCGATGTGTTCGCTATCAAATTGGTTGTTGCAAGTTTGATGGCCTTCTTCGCCCTGTTTGAAATTGTTCCTGCCCTTAAACGAATGGAATTCGATAAGAACAAACTCATAATCGGTGGAACAATAAGTGGCTTTTTCGGTGGCCTCAGCGGACATCAAGGTGCGTTGCGAAGCGCGTTCCTGATCAGATATGGGCTTGCCAAGGAGACTTTCATAGCCACAGGAATCGTGATCGCCAGTTTCATAGACATCACAAGGTTGGGACTCTACTTCACAAGGATGCAAAGCATCAACCTTTCAGAGAACCTTGCCATACTATCTACTGCAGTTATCTGCGCATTTCTCGGTGCCTACTTCGGAAGAAAACTGCTTAAGAAAGTAACACTCGACTTCGTACAATGGACCGTTGCTATAATGATCCTAGGTCTTTCTGCCCTACTTGCCGCTGGGGTGATCTAAGAGAAATCGATTCAACCTTTTCCGTTCTTGGAAACGATTCTTGTATAAAGCTTTATCCGCTTGTCTTCAGTAATATCTCTATACTTATAGGTCGGGGTTGTTCCCTGTCCAAGATCCTTGAGTTGCACTGTTCCACCAAGAACTGACTCAATAACCGCTACATAGTTTTTCAGCTTTGCGATTGAGTTGTTTGCTCTTAGAAGATTGGGTTCAGGGTTTTCGTCAACATCTTGCTTCCACTGATAAAGGATTTTCCCTGAATCCTCTAATCCTGTATCAACGAAGTGATACGTTATTCCAACATTCCGATAATCCTCATTATAACATTGCCAGAACTCTGAGCCGGCCCCTCTATATTCCGGTAGAATTGACGTATGGGCATTAATGGTTCCGATCTTAGGAATGTCAGTAATTCGCTGTTTAATGTTTGACACACCCAAAACCACACAGATCTCGGGCTGGGCGTTCTTAACGGCCGTTACCACTGTGGCCTCATTCAAACTCGGTGTTTCCAGGTACTCAACTCCAGCAGGCCTTCCGGTAACCCCAAGACTGTTGATGTAATCATCCACCAATCTATTGGCCTTTACAATGGATTCTTGCTCATAGCGTAGTGCCTCTCTCTCAGACCTACTGAACTTAACTCTTGAACTAAGCCATTTTATAGGAGGTGCAAATACGCCAAGCAAACTTCCTCCAAAGCTTCTAGATGCTTGCTCCTTCATCGATGTGTCCTCCACAACCACCAACTTAAGCTCTAGGTCAGCCCTAACAATTAAATTGGCTAGCACTTCACCTTTAATGGAATTGTCTGTTATAAGGACTATGCTCATCTGTTGCTGAAATTAGCAAATAGAGCGGCCGAGGCAATACAGAGGCAGTTCCACCCGCAACCTTTCTTAGTTTAGCAATTCACATTATTAGCCATGCTAAGATCACTCCATTTATTCCTCGCCTTTCTGTGTGTTTCGATATCTGTTTCTGGTCAGATAAGTCCCAAACTTCAAAACGCTTTGCAGGATGACCCTGATAAATTCCATCAGATCAGAATCGAATTCAAAGACAATGTCGATTGCTACGTTCTGAATCATGAATTCAAACAACGGCATATTAAGGTTTCAGAACGTCCGAAAATCGTTATCACTCAATTGCAAGAGCAGGCAGAAATATCTCAAACTCCCGTTAATGCATTGATCAGCGGAGTGCTGAAAAATGATGTGCGATACGTACATCCATTCTGGATAGTGAACACCATGGTGTTGCAAGCCAACGCCAGAGCAATTGAAAAATTGGCTGAGGTTCAAACGGTATCCCTCATCGATCTAGAAGATTCAGACATCATGCCTCACGATTCCATTATTCGTGGTGAAGAAACCGCAGAACGCTCACCGAATGGTGTTGAGCCTGGCCTGGTAGCCATCAACGCACCGGCCATGTGGGCTTTAGGTTATACGGGTCGTGGTAGGCTGACCTATTGCTACGATACAGGTGTTTGGCCCACACATCCTGCTTTTGCAGAGCGTTTCATGGCACATCGGTATCCTTTGGAACAGTGCTGGACAGGCTTTTTCAGTGATGAACCAAATGGAAATGTGAGCGACCATGGCACGCACGTACTCGGCACCATGGCAGGTCTGGTACAGGAAACCAATGATACCATTGGCGTGGCCTTCAAAGCGTACTGGATAGCTAACGATTTTGTGACCAGCACCGTGGAGGCACTGCCTCCCTTAGCTGCCATGATGGGCGCGTTTGAATGGGCTTTGAATCCAGATGGAGATATTAATACCATAGACGACATCCCAGATGTGATCAATAACAGTTGGCGCTGGCGAGATGACCCTGATACGGTGCAATGTGCAGGCATGGTGGTTAACCTGATGAATGCCATTGAAGCCGCAGGTATCGCCAACATTTTCTCGGGTGGAAACTCTGGCCCTAGCAATACAACGGTAAATGCCCCGCAACGCATCAACACTTCCGAAGTGAACACGTTTTCGGTGGGTAGCGTTAACGGCAACTCCAATTTCCCATACCCGATCAGCAACTTTTCTACACGCGGGCCAAAGCAATGTCCGTACAGTGGCAGTCTTTCACTGGAAATTCATCCAGAGGTTGTGGCTCCTGGCCAGAATGTACGCTCGGCTTGGGGAACAGACACTTACAATAGTATTTCAGGCACTAGCATGGCTTCGCCTCATGTTTCGGGAGCCATTCTATTGCTGAAAGAAGCTTTCCCATACCTGAGTGGAGAAGACCTGATGTGGGCGCTTTACCAGACAGCAGTTGACCTTGGCGATGCGGGCGAAGACAACACCTATGGAATGGGTATTATTGACGTGCATGCTGCTTTTCTACAATTGGCTCAGAACAATACGCCTGTCGACCCGAACAATGTTCCGTGGGATCTTCACATTGCTGGAGCGACCAACCCAAGCGGAAACGGCATAACCTGCGATGATTCGTTTGGGACCACTGTAGAATTCGAGAATAGAGGCGATAACACGATAACATCTGTGTTGTTTGAATACAACATCAATGGCGGAACGAATTCTACTGCCACTTGGAATGGAACCTTGAATCCTGGAGAATCAACAACATTTGAACTGCCCGCTATTACCACATCCGATTATGGCAATTTGGCGCTGAACATTTTAGGTTCAATAGTGGGACAAGCAGACGAGTATGAGCATTACAACAACCGTTGGAGAATAACTTTTAACAGGCGCGAGCTGACTTCCTTGCCCTTTACGGAGAGTTTTGAAGGCGATTTTGAACTGAACAATTGGATGGTTCAAAACCCTGATGGCAGCAGCACATGGGAAACCATTGAAACAGGTGGTTTGAACTGGAACGGATCATCCGCCACCGTACAACTTTACAATTATAACCCAAGGCTCAATCAGCGCGATATGCTCATCAGTCCATTGTTGGACATTCCTTCAACCACAGACCCGGTTTGGCTATTGTTTGATGTGGCCTACCAATCCAGATCTACGAGCAATGTGGTTAAGGATACGCTGCAGGTGGTGGTGTCTACCAATTGCGGACAAAGTTTTGACGATCTGATTTACGATAAAGACGGAATTACGCTGAGTACGAATGATACCAGCCAGTTGGATTTTGTTCCTGAATTCGTTTGGGATTGGCGAACAGATTCGGTTGACCTGAGCACCTATGCGGGGCAAGAGATCATGTTCGGTTTCCAGACCATTAACCGAAAGGGAAACAATGTTTACGTAGATAATGTGCGGGTGTTTGTCGGCAACAACGAACCTACCAACGTACCAGACCTCAGCGCTTATGTCAGCGTTTATCCTAATCCTACCAACTCCAATCTCTTCATTGAAATAACAGAACCAAATCTGAACATTGAAAACATTTCTGTCAAGAATCTTTTGGGGCAGCCACTGCACACCGAATGGCAACACAGCGGTAACCGGATTTCGTTGAATACCGCCAACCTGCCTGAAGGCGTTTACCTGCTAGACCTTCAATTGGATGGACAGCGCGTGGTAAAGCGGTTTATCAAATTGTAGCAATAAAAAAGCCCCGCTTTTCAGCGAGGCTTTTTAGTCATTGAATTAAATGATCAATGTGGCTGCCCTTCATGACTATCGTGGTCATGCTCTTCTTTCTTGGCTTTTCCAGCATCAGCGGTGCAACATGTTTTTTCACAACCAGGTGCACATGCTTTCTTGTCTGCTGAAGCGTGTGAACATTCTTTTTTGCCAGCATCTGCCTTAGCATCCTTAGCACAACAAGCTTTCTTCTCTGCAGCAGTGCATTTGTGACCTTCTGCTTTTACCTCAGTCTGAGCCTTCGGAGCATCAGCATCCGCAGCTTGTTTGTCCTGTGCCATTGATGTTCCTACACCAACGAACAACATCATCAATAGAGTTAATGCAACGTTTTTCATTATCGGATTTTTGGTTAACAATTAGCGCGAAGATACTCCAGAACCGTGCCGAAGGTTTCAGTTGGCTGACAATTCATGAAAATAAAGATGGAAGGTCAATTACTCATGAATCCTCCTCAGGTATTGACGGGCATCCTCAAGCGACACCTTTCTTCCTTCGTTGAAAGCCACCACAAATGCATCCTTAAAACCCATCCGATGCAGTTCATTCCTTCTTTCAATGGCATCGCCATAGCTTTTGTAATTACCTACGGTGAGAAGCGTCAGGTCTTCCAAATTCAATTCAGAAATACTATCAATCATCAAGTAAAATCGAGCCGACTCATCAGGCATTGATTCTTTGAATGCCGCCAATTGAATTCTGTAGTCAACCTCTCCCCTTATCTGCGATTTTGGCGATTTCTGATCCAACGCAACAACCTCCAGCGGATAACGCTCTTCATCTGTGATCTTTACAATGAATGCATCGGCATAACCCGTTCCTTTTACCATCTCCAGCATTTTCTCTGCCTGCGAACGGAACACGAAATTGCCTATCACATATCGGTATACTCCGTGCATGTCCACATACACCTCCACGTTCTTGAGACCATCGAATTTTCGGGTCATTTGTGGTTCCAACAAGGCCGCTACTTGCACTCCATAAAGTGTTGAATAAGTGGAATACTTGTGCGGTCGGGTCTTTACGCGCAGGTCAGGTTTTACCAGTCGCTCTGGTACTTCCAGCAATTTCACCGTAGGTTCTTTACACAGATTGGCCCACTTCCGGCCATCAATCAAGTAGTATTCATCGTCTTTCAAGAATTCTTGGTTCGAATTGAAGACCTCTTCCAAACGAAGCAAATTCTCCTGAGCTTTGTCGCATTGACCCGTTCTGCAATACGCCAGAATCATGTAATAGAACAGATGCTCTGGTGGACCGACTCCAGGATTATCCCACAACTCTGCGAAATTGGCATCTGCCATTTCAAACAGCTTGGCAGCCCTTGCTGGTTCTTTTCCAATGATGATCAGTGATACACCTAGCAAATAACCCACGTTCGGATTCAGCGTGTCTTTGGAATGCAATTCTTCCAATATCTTGATGGAACGGCCAGCATTGTGCTTGGCGATGTACAATCGGGCCTGATCGAATTCATCCCAGAACGCTTGGTCTTTCTTATCCTGACCATGACCAGCTATCGCGAAAACGAAAAGAAATGGAAGAATCAGATACCTCACTTGATGTGGATTGTTCTCTTTGAAATTACCCAACCAACAGCAGCGGATAAGGCACAAACCAAAATGGTATCAATAACTTGATGTGGAAAACCCTAATTTGGGTTTACAACCAGTAACATGAGAACATTTCCAATCTTCATATCAATCATAGTGATACTCACTTCTTGCAAGAAGCCTAAAGTAGATTGCACAGACCTTGAGATCATTGCACCTAAGGTCATTCTGGTTGCAGGTCAGTCTAACACGCATGCCGGATTAGGTTTGGATGCAAGCATCGATGCGCCTGAAGATGGCATCTATCAATTGGGTAGATTTTCGAACGATATGTGCATCATCCAAGCATGCGAACCGTTGGACCATCACACCAGAACTGATGATAGAATTGGCTTTGCTTTGACTTTTGCCAAACTGCTCAAGCTACATCAAGAGGGCTCAGGCGATATTCTGATCGTTCCGAGTGGATTTGGCGGAACGGGTTTCATAGACAACCATTGGAACAAGGGAAACGACCTTTACCAAGATGCGGTGATGCGGGTAAATCATGTTCTTACAAAGTACCCTGATGCTGTTTTATCCGCAGTTCTATGGCATCAAGGAGAAACAGATATCTTTCTTCAAAATCCTGATTATCAAGCCAGTCTGGATCAGTTTATCAATGATCTGAGAACAGATATCGGCCATCCAGAAGTTCCATTAATTGTGGGTGGCATGGTTCCGTATTGGGTAGATCAGGAAACTGAGAGGCAGGCGGTCCAAGCCATCATCGCATCAACTCCGCAGCGTCATCTAAATGTGGGGTATGCAGACCCAACCGTTCCCTTTGTGATTCAGAAACCGGACAACACTTTTGACGAGATTCACTTCAATGCTGAAGGCCAAAGGGAATTGGGCCAACGGTATTTTGCTGAGTATTTGGAGATTGTTGAGTAAGTCCTATTCCACCCTACTTATAATCCGAAACATTCAGTTTTGACGTACAGAAACTGAACTCGTCCTTTTGGTCGTTGGAGCAAACTATGATAATGCGGTCTTGCTTGTTATCATCCACCAACTGTTTGTACCATTCAATGGCCTGGGCATCAAGATTGGAAGTTGGCTCATCCAGCAGAACAAATGGGGTATCAGAAAGCAAGGCCAAACCCAGTTTTACACGCTGCTTCATACCTGATGAGAAATAGCGGATATTCTTATTCCTTGCCTCTACCAGATAGAGCGTTTCAATTATTGAGTCAATGGTCAGACCATCTCTGAACGGCTTCATCTTTTGATGGAATTCAAGCATTTCGGTCAAAGTGAATTCCTCTATCAGTTCCAAGTAAGGCGTGGCCAATGAAAATAGACCTAAGGAATTTTCAACCGCATATGATCGGCCATTCATGGTGTAATTCAATTCTCCTTCAGACAGGACAGAACTACCCAGAATAACTTGCAGCAAAGTCGATTTTCCCGAACCGTTGGATCCGAGAATTACGGTGTGTTCGTTTTGAGAAAACGTGTGGTCAATGCCACGGAAAATCCACTCATGGTTAAACCGTTTCCCTACGTTCTGTAAAGAAATCTGAGTGGCAGACATGGTTATTTAGAGCCGTTTCCGTTCAAGAATTGATAGCCTTTCATGATTCCTCGCTTCGAATCGCGTATGAAGTCAATAATCTCATCGCGCTCATCAGTTACTGGGAATTCAGCTTCCAAGTAGGAAAGTGCCTGGGTTACGTTGTAGTGCTTTAGGAAAATCACACGGAAAATCTCCTGAATCTCCCGAACCTTTTCGGTTGAATATCCTCTTCGTTTCATTCCAACGCTGTTCACGCCAGAATAACTTAATGGGTAACGCGCAGCTTTACTGTATGGTGGCACGTCTTTTCCAACCAAGGCTCCGCCAGAAAGAATGGCATGCGCTCCAATACGTACGAACTGATGCAGGGCTGACATTCCGCCTATGATGGCGTAATCACCAATTACAATATGACCGGCCAACGTACAGGCATTGGCCAGAATAACGTGCTCTCCGATCACGCAATCGTGTGCCACATGCACGTAAGCCATAATAAGCGAGTTGTTACCGACCACCGTTTTTCCGCTGGCTTTCGTACCGCGGTTAATGGTGGCGCACTCTCTGATAATGACGTTGTCTCCTATTTCAACAGTGCTATCCTCCCCTTCGAATTTCAGATCCTGAGGAATCGCAGAAATGACCGCTCCAGGGAAAATCCTACAGTTCTTACCAATGCGGGCACCTTCCATAATGGTCACGTTCGAACCTATCCAGGTGCCCTCTCCTATCTCAACATTCTTATGGATGGTTACAAAGGGCTCAATTACCACATTGTCTGCAATCTTAGCTTGCGGGTGTACAAACGATAAGGGTTGGTTCATTAACTCTCTCTTTTTGAAATCTGTGCCATCATTTCGGCTTCCATCACTTGGTCATCGCCCACAAAAGCAATTCCCTTCATATGACACAACCCTCTTCTAATTGGACTTAATAATTCTAGTTTAAACACGATAGTGTCTCCGGGCATGACCATTCTGCGGAATTTGACACCGTCAATTTTCATGAAATACGTGAGGTAATTCTCAGGGTCTGGAACGGTGCTAAGCACAAGAATTCCACCTACCTGAGCCATTGCCTCTATCTGAATCACGCCTGGCATAACGGGTGCTCCTGGAAAGTGACCTTCGAAGAAGTATTCGTTCATGGTCACGTTCTTCACGCCCACCACATGCGTGTCACTCAGCTCATAAATTTTATCAATGAACAGGAATGGCGGACGATGTGGCAACTTGGCCATAATACCATTTACATCCAGCAAAGGCTCCGAATTAAAGTCAATTTTGGGGGCTTTTGGCTTACGGCTTTCCTTTATCAATCCTTTCAGGAACTTTCCGAAAGCCACATTTCCTCCATGACCGGGTTTTGTGGCAATGATGTGTCCTTGAACTCGAACGCCCGTTAGCGCCAGATCCCCTACAAGATCAAGAAGTTTATGGCGCGCTGGTTCGTTCGGAAACCTGAGTTCGGTATTGTTCAAAATTCCAGCAGATGTTACTTCAACATTCGGCTGATTGAATTTTTCCGCCAACTCCGCTTTTTTCTCTTCCGAAGGGACTTCGTCAACAAAAACAACCGCATTGTCAAGACCTCCACCTTTGATCAGGTTGTGCTCCAAAAGGAATTCCAGCTCATGTAGGAAAACGAATGTCCTTGTGGGTGCGACCTGTTCTGCGAAATCGTCATACGATTTCATATTTGCGTGCTGCGGAGGAAGACAGTTTCGATTGTAATCGATCATCACCGTCATCTCAGGAGTATCGCTCGGAAGAATCAAATACGAAGCACCCGATTCTTCATCTGTAAATTCAATGTTGGAATCGACCTTCAGGACTTCAACTCCACTTTCCAGTTCTTCCGTTCCAACTGCGTTGATGGCATCAATAACGGGTTTGGAACTTCCATCCAGAATTGGGCACTCCGGACCATCAATTTCCACAATAGCGTTTGAGATTCCCAGTCCAGAAAGCGCAGCCATAATGTGCTCGATGGTATTGACACGATTTTCATCCTTGCCAATGGTGGTTCCACGCTGCGTGGAAATTACGTTTGAGACAACAGCTGGAATTGCGTCAGCATCAGCCAGATCGGTTCTTCTGAACACGATTCCGCCTTCTATGGCTGGCTTCAGAACCAAGTTCACTTTGGCTCCCGTGTGCAATCCAACACCCGAGACCCTGACCTCACCTTTTAATGCTCTCTGCTTCGTCATATCAACTACTGGTCAGTTCCGCTAGCTTCTCTTCAATTTTCCTGATGGTTTCGGGCAACCGCCTGAAAGACACATAAGACCTTCTGTAGTTGCCTACCTCAAATGCTGGTGACCCTTGCACAATAGCGCCATCAGCAAGGTTGTTTCCTACGCCACTCTGTGCCGCGATCTTCACATTATCTCCAATGGTCAAATGACCGATGATGCCTACTTGCCCACCTATCATGCAGCGTTTGCCGATCTTGGTAGATCCTGCAATTCCGGTCTGAGCGGCAATTACGGTGTGCTCACCGATCTCCACATTATGCGCTACTTGAATGAGGTTATCCAACTTCACGCCTTGGCGAATAATGGTTGAACCCATTGTGGCTCTGTCAATGGTTGAGTTGGCACCTATCTCCACATCATCTTCCAAAACTACGTTTCCAACCTGCGGAATCTTACTGTAAGAAGCATCCGAAGGAGCAAAACCGAATCCATCGCTTCCAACTATAACACCCGCATGCAACGTGCATCTATCACCCAGCACACAGCGGTGCAAGACTTTAGAGCCAGCGTGCAATTTGCAACCTGACCCGATCTTGGCTTCTCTTTCTACAACCACATTTGCACCGAGTATCGTTCCGTCTCCCACCGTGGCCTTATCTTCTATCACACAACCTGCGCCTATGGTCACATCCTTGCCAATTGCTGCAGAATTTGCAATTACTGCTGTTGGATGAATTCCCGGTTGCGGACGGTTCATCTCATCATACTTCTGCAACAGCAGGGCGAAACTTGAATACGGATCTGAAACACGGATAAGAGTGGCTTTAACGGGTGATTCTGACGCAAAATCATCTTTCACAATAACCACAGAAGCATCCGTTGTAGCCACAAAAGACGTGTACTTCGGATTTGCCAGAAAGGATAGCGAACCAGCGAAGCCCTTTTCAATCGGGCTAACGGTACTGACCTGTACCTGAGGGTCGCCATCTACACTGCCACCAAGAATCTCGGCAATTACACCTGCGGTCAAAATCATCCGCGCAAAAGTAAAATTTAATAAAGCCTGTTAAGTAAAGGTTAACCGATGGGCTGGCAGGTTTAAAATTGGTTGGTCAGTTTCAACTGGGATGGATAGCAAAGAAAGTGTTTTTCAACGGGTTTTGAAAGCACCGAAAGACTGAGCGTATCGGCAGCTCTGGTAATATCTTTCACCTCTCCATTCTTAAATAGAATATTGATTCTATCGTGCCGCAGATTGTAAGCACTGTTTGCAATGGAATCGGTAAAGACAAAGTAGCTGGCAGCTTCTTCAGAGATACCCCATTGCTGCGCGAGTTCTTTTCTCAGTTCGGCCAGAATGGACTCAGAAACCGGAGCATCGAACATCTTGATCTTCAGTAACTTTCTATCTACCATGAACTCCGATAATCTTGAAAGCACAGGGTCATCATGATGTTTCCAAACCTTTACCGAGGTGAGCACATCAAAATCGTCCAACTCGGCAAATCGGTTAAGTAACGATTTCTCGTTCTGAAAATCTGACCGCGTTACTTTCCGTTGCAAGAACAGTTTCAAGGCAGGTGTAGCAAACAGGTCTACCCCAGATTCGGCCAGTTCCTTGGCGCGTTTCAGAATGTAAATGAGCAAGTATTCAGCGGAGAGCACCGTTTTGTGCAGATAAACCTGCCAGTACATGATCCTTCTGGCCACAATGAATTTCTCGATGCTGTAGATTCCCTTGCTTTCTACCGCCAACTCATCATTCACCACGTGTAGCATTTTGATGATGCGGTCAGAACCGATCACCCCCTCGGAAACACCTGTGAAAAAGCTGTCTCTACGTAGGTAATCCAAACGGTCCATGTCCAATTGGCTACTAACCAATTGATGCAAGAATCGTTTCGGATACTTATCGTTGAAAATGGCAATGGCCATGTCCAATTTCCCCTCAAACTCCTCATTCAAAATCTCCATGAAAAGTGCCGAAAGGTCTTCGTGCGTCACTCCGGAAACAATACTGTGTTCCAACGCATGAGAGAAAGGCCCGTGACCAATATCGTGCATAAGAATAGCCAGAGTTACCCCTACGGCTTCATCGTCCGAAATCTCATAGCCCTTGGACCTTAATTCCTCTATTGCCAATTGTATCAGGTGCATGGCGCCAAGTGTATGGTGGAATCGGGTATGCAGCGCACCGGGATAGACCAAGTGTGTCAATCCGAGCTGTTTTATTCTTCGCAAACGCTGAAAAAACGGATGCTCTATGATATCGAACACGATGGGATACGGAACGGTTATGAACCCATAAACAGGATCGTTCAAAATCTTCCGCTTGTTATACTTTAATCCCATACCGCCCGTTAAGATGCTACTTTTGGCGAAAGTAGTTAATCGTTAAAGGTTATTGGATAGACATTTAATAGCCACAGAAACACAGAAGGCACAGAGGCTTTCACTGATTATTCATTTCTTCTGTGTAACTCTGTGTTTCTGTTGCTCAAATCATGTAAATAGATATAATGGAGAAATAGAGAATACTTTGGGCTGATGATGAGATAGACCTATTGAAACCGCATTTGCTGTTTTTGGAAGAGAAGGATTTGATGTGAGCACAGCAACGAATGGTGATGATGCGTTAGATCTGTTTGATGAAACGGCTTATGACATTGTATTTCTCGATGAGAACATGCCTGGCCTTTCCGGATTGGAAACGCTGACTCAGATCAAGAACAAGAACCCGCGAGTTCCAGTGGTTATGATAACGAAGAGCGAAGAGGAACACATAATGGAAGAGGCCATTGGTTCTAAAATTTCTGACTACCTGATAAAACCGGTGAATCCGAACCAGATTCTTCTGACCATTAAGAAGAACTTGGACACCAAGCGTTTGGTGGCCGAAACCACAAGCCATAACTATCAGCGGGAGTTCCGTGAAATAGGAATGAAGTTGGGAGACCGACTCAACTACCAAGAGTGGAAGGACGTTTACAAGAAGCTCGTTTACTGGGAGTTGGAATTGGAGCGCAGCAAGGAAGAAGGAATGTCTGAGATTCTGCAGTCGCAGAAAGTGGAGGCAAACGCTCAGTTCTTCAAGTTTGTACAGAACAACTATATAGATTGGTTGAATGGCGATGGTGATGACCGTCCGACCATGTCTCATACGCTTTTCAAGAACAAGATCGCTCCCACGGTTGGTGGTGGCAAACCAACCTTCATGATCTTGATAGACAACCTGCGCTGGGACCAGTGGGAAGTCATCAAGCCTTCTGTCTTGGACATGTTCAAGTTGAAAAGCGAAGACATTTTCTTGAGCATTCTGCCAACAGCAACGCAATATGCACGTAATGCCATTTTCGCAGGACTGATGCCTTTGGAAATTGAGCGCAGATTCGGCAACAAGTGGTTGAATGATGAAGATGAAGGCGGCAAGAATCAGTATGAAGAAGATTTCCTTGCCGATCAATTGCAACGATTAGGGCTGAACGGCAAATTCAGCTACAACAAGATCACGAAAGTGCAGGCCGGTAAAAAACTGGTTGAGAGCATCCCTAACATGATGAACAACGACCTGAATGTTATCGTATACAACTTTGTGGATATGCTCTCACACGCACGTACTGAAATGGAAGTTATCCGCGAATTGGCGGATGATGAAGCGGCTTACCGCTCCATTACCCAAAGTTGGTTTGAGCACTCTCCTCTCAAAGACATTATGGAGCGTATTGCAGAGCACGATGTGAATGTGGTCATAACCACTGACCATGGTACAGTAAGAGTACAAGAACCGAGCAAAGTTGTTGGCGATAGAAACACAAACACCAATTTGCGTTATAAGCAGGCCAAGAACCTCAATTATGAGGAAAAAGATGTGTTTGCGGTTCGAAATCCGCATGATGCTTACCTACCTAAAGTGAATGTGAGCCAGTCATTCATCTTCGCGAAGGAAGACAAGTTCTTTGCCTACCCGAACAACTACAACTATTACGTGAATTACTACCGCGATACGTTCCAACATGGTGGTATTTCAATGGAAGAAATGCTTATTCCGATCGTGCATTTGGGGAGTAAGTAGTTTTCAACTCATTACTGATTGATTTTCAATCAGATAGAATTAACAGTCGCTGTATTTCGGAATTGATTCAGAAGTAATTTTGATGCTAATTTCAGGTGAAACTTACCGCCTGAATTCATCAAAATGATCTATCCAAAAACTGAACTGAAGTTCATCAACAATGAGATCGGCTACGGAGTTGTGGCCACTGAATTCATACCCGCAGGAACCATTACTTGGGTACTCGACAAACTGGACCGTGAGTTCAGCCCGCTCGAGTTTCAAACCATGGAGCCCATCTATCAGAACATCCTTGATTTTTACACTTTCCGAAACCGACACGGCAACTTCGTTCTCTGCTGGGACAATGGCCGTTACGTAAACCATAGTTTCAATTCCAACTGCCTTACAACAGCTTACGATTTTGAGATTGCTATACGCGATATTCAGGTTGGAGAACAACTAACGGACGATTACGGATACCTGAACATTGGCAGCCCATTCCGTGGCATTGACGAAGGCACCAAACGAAAAGTGGTTTACCCAGATGATCTGATCAAGTATTACAAGGTTTGGGACAAGAAACTGCTCAAGGTCTTTGACCAGATTCCAAAGGTGAATCAGCCACTGAAAGAGCTGATAACAGAAGACATGTGGGCAGAAATTGAAGCTGTTTCAAAAGGCGAAAAGGAAATGGAATCGATTCTAACCAATTACTTTCCACAACAAGCTAAGCAGGGCAAAAAGGAGTCGTAACTTCGCGTTTGTGCGTAAACAATCGTTCAAAGCATCAACAGTTGATGGCCTCAAAGAGGTCTGTAAATATTTAGCAGAGTTTATAAAAGAGAACAAGATCATCCTTTTCTCTGGAGAGATGGGCGCTGGTAAAACCACACTCATCAAAGAGTTCTGTAAATACTTGAAGGTTGATGATGAGGTCAGCAGCCCTACATTTTCGTTGGTTAACGAATACAAAAGCAGTGTTGGACCTGTATATCACTTCGATTTGTACCGCATCCGCTCAGAGGAAGAACTATACGACATTGGTTACGAAGACTACTTCTTTAGTGGGTATCTTTGTTTGGTGGAGTGGCCGGAGATGGCACCCGGTATCATTCCAGAAAACCACATCTTGGTAAAGATCCAAGTTGAAAATGACCAGCGAATAATAACTGTAACCCATCAACCATGACCAAAAAGGAAGGCAGCATTTTTACGTTGACAGCTTCAGGAGGCCTGATGCCTCAGGAAGAAATGTTGGAGGTGACCAAAACCAACAAAGAGCTTTTCATCGGCATTCCAAAAGAGTGCACACTACAGGAAAACCGTGTTGCCCTTGTGCCCGAAGCCGTTGCGCGCTTGGTTCTGAACGGGCATCGGGTAATAATTGAATCCGAGGCTGGAAAAGGGGCTCATTTTGAAGACAGGGATTACAGCGATGCGGGTGCAAAAATAGCCTACGACAAGAAGGAGGTTTACGAATCGGACATCATTATTAAGGTAGATCCACCAACGCTGGATGAGATTGAGATGATGAAACCAAAACAGTGTCTTATCTCAGCTCTGCAACTTTCGGTTCATCCGGAGAATTACCTCAAGCGGTTGATGAAGAAGCAGATAACGGCCATTGCAGTGGACTTTATCAAAGGTTATGATGGGGGTTATCCGTTTGTGCGCTCCATGAGCGAGATTGCCGGAAACACCGTAATTCTGATTGCTGCCGAGTATCTGAGCAACGTGAATTCTGGAAAAGGATTGATGATGGGTGGCGTTACCGGTGTTGCACCAACCGAAACGGTAATTCTGGGTGCTGGTACAGTAGGAGAATTTGCTGCCCGCGCTGCTCTAGGGCTCGGTTCTTCGGTCAAGGTGTTTGATAATTCGCTTCAGAAACTAAGCCGTTTGCAGAACGATATCGGCAGAAGATTGTACACGAGTACCATCCATCCTGATGTTCTTGCAGATGCATTGGAAAATGCCGATGTGGTCATTGGAGCCATCCGTTCTAAGAAAGGCCGCGCACCCATTTTGATTACCGAAGAGATGGTCAGCAACATGAAATTCGGTTCGGTCATTATTGATGTTTGTATCGACCAAGGCGGATGTATCGAGACTTCGGAAGTTACCAGCCATGCTCAACCTACATTCACTAAATACGGGGTTGTGCATTACTGCGTACCCAACATTGCATCGCGCGTAGCGCAGACGGCCAGCATGGCTTTGAGCAACATTTTCTCGCCAATGATGTTAGAAATGGCAGATGTTGGTGGACTGAATAACATGATGCGATCGCACGAAGGGCTCAGAAATGGAGTTTATACGTTCAACGGGTCGGTTACCAACGAATATTTGGCCAAAACATTCGATCTGCCTTTCAAAGATCTTAACTTGATAATGGCCGCATTTTAGAGGATAGGAAGCGAAGGAAAAGTAAATGTCCAGTCAACAGATAAGCCCAGGAGGATACAATCTCTTACCACCCGTTGTCAAGAATCTGCTCATTATAAATGGGCTCTTTTATTTGGGCACATACGCCTTTACCACACTGGGCATTGACCTTGTCAAGTTGCTTGGATTGTTCGTACCACAATCAGAGTTTTTCCAACCACATCAGCTGGTTTCTTACATCTTTATGCATGGCAGCATAGACCATATCTTCTTCAATATGTTCGCGTTGTGGATGTTCGGAAATACGCTTGAGAATTACTGGGGCGGCAAAAGATTTCTGATCTACTACATGCTTACCGGTCTAGGCGCTGGACTGATTCATCTTGGAGTTTTGGAAGCGCAATACTTTTCGGTTATCAATCAAATTCCAGAAGAAGCTGTCCATCTCATCAAGGAAGAAGGACTTCAAATAATGGAGACTGGCCGTGAGTTCAAGGAAGATAGCTGGAACACGTTGAATCATGTGCTGAATATCCCAACCGTGGGAGCTTCAGGCGCTGTTTTCGGACTACTGCTTGCCTTCGGAATGATGTTTCCGAACGCCCAGATCTACCTCTACTTCCTTTTCCCTATCAGGGCTAAGTATTTCGTTATAGGATACGGGTTACTTGAATTATTCTCAGGAGTTAGCAACCGCCCTGGAGATAACGTGGCACATTTTGCGCACTTGGGCGGAATGTTGATAGGTTTTATTCTTATCAAATACTGGCAACGTAATAGAACGCGTTTCTGAAGCATGGCTCTCTGGGATGACATAAAGTTCCAGTTCCGTACTGGGAACGTTCTTATGCAGCTGATCTACGTGAATGGTGGAATCTTTCTGGCCATGATGGTGCTTCGGGTGCTCTTCTACCTAACGGGCAGCATCGATTCATACAATACCATCACGTATTACCTTACAATTCCTGCCTCTCCAAAGTTGTTGCTGTTCCGCCCATGGACCATCATCACCCACATGTTCATCCATGATGGTTTCCTGCACATTCTATTCAACATGGTGTGGCTCTACTTTGGTGGTAGCCTGTTTCTCAACTTTCACGATAGCAAGAAATTACTGAGCACATATGTGCTTGGTGGGTTAACTGGCGCGCTGTTCTTCATTCTGGCCATGAATCTCTTCCCAGTGTTCAGTGCATCGGCACCATACGCCATGGCAGAAGGAGCTTCTGCAGCCGTGTTGGCCATTATGGTAGCTGTGGCTACCACCGCACCCAACTACATTGTAAGGCTGGTTCTATTGGGGCCTATAAAACTCAAGTACATCGCTATTGTTTCCGTTTTACTCGATGTGCTGCTCATTCCGCAGGGTAACGCAGGTGGACACTTCGGGCATTTGGGTGGTGCCCTGTTCGGGTTTGTGTTTGCATCTCAGTTGAAAAGAGGCACTGACCTTACGGTCGATTTTCTCAAACCCATTTTCTGGCTTCGCGATAAGATTCCAACGCGCAGAAAGCGCATCAAAGTGGTTCACAGCAAACCGAAATCGCGATACGAATACAACGAAGACAAAGCATCGAAACAAGAACAAATAGATGCAATCTTGGACAAGATAAAGCGTTCTGGTTACGATAGCCTTTCGAAAAAAGAAAAGGAGATTCTCTTTCAGGCAAGCAAAGAAATATGAACGAGGAAAGCAGCAAAAAGCGACCGGTATTTGAACGGTTCATGCGCTTTCTCAACGTGCTTGTCATTATCACTCTTCTTGCATCATACGCAGGTGGCATGGTGAGTCCAGAAAAGTTCTGGCCGTTGGCCTTCATGGCAATGGGTTACCCTATCATTCTCGGTGCATTGACCATACTTTCTCTGTACTGGATACGGAAACGCAAATGGTTCGTATTCCTTAATCTGGCGCTACTTCTTGTTAAAGCTGATTATGTTTTGGGGACGGTTGGCATTCATTCTGACAGCAGCGCTGACCAACAAGGATTGAAAGTGATGACCTATAATGTTCGGTTGTTCGATAAATACAATTGGAACAGTCAAAGCAAATCCAAGAATGGCATTATTTCGTTGATCGGCAAAGAGGAACCAGATATTCTGTGTATACAAGAATACTATGATGAAAAAGGTCAAGTTCTGGCACAGTTGGATTCCACCAAAGGACTGAACATTCACCTCAGAAACTACTATGCTCAACGGAATAATTCGAATGATTTCGGAGTTGCCACTATTTCTAGATTTCCAATTATGTTTGAAGGAAAGATCGTTCTAGAGAACTCTAGAAGCGCGCTCGCCATTTTCACCGATCTGATAATAAACGAGGATACTGTGCGGGTTTACAATATTCATTTGCAAAGCATCCATTTAGGCACCAAAGGTTATGAGGTGCTGGACGAACTATTACAAGGCCAGCAGGTCAATGATCTTTCGGATAACAGGCTGCTGTTAGGTAGATTGAAACATGGTTTTATAAAAAGATCTGTTCAAGCCAGAAAAATCGCTGCACATATTGCCACTTCTCCCTATCCAGTAATTGTTTGTGGCGATTTTAATGACGTGCCCACGTCCTACACGTATCAAACCATAGCTGATGGACTGACAGATACATTCATAGAATCGGGCAAGGGCGTTGGTGCCACTTATGTGCGTGTACCGTTCTTCCGAATTGACAATATTTTACATGACGGTCAATTCAGTTCTTTAAGCCATCATGTTTACGATACGATGGAGTTTTCTGACCATTACGCAGTGAGTGCAAAACTGCGCCTCAAGGATTAGTCTTTCTCACGGTCTTCAAACTCAGACCGTTCATAGAATTGGTCGATAGGCCAGAAATGTTCTTGTGCGTGAATCGCAACACCTGGTCGTAGTACAGAACAACTACGGGCGCCTCTTCCACAATGATGCTGTCCATCTGCGCATAGTATCGATAGCGCAGACTGTCAGAAGTTGTTGCCAACGAAGATTCGTAGAGATCATCGAACGATTCGTTCTCGAATAGCGTGTAATTCGGTCCGTCTGGCGTATGGTTTTTAGAATAGAACAACGAGAGATAGTTCTCCGCATCTGCGTAATCTGCGATCCATGATTTTCGAAAAAACGGAACCTGCGAATTGGCCACCAAAGCCCCGTGCGTTGCTCCAGGATTCACTTCAATCGACAATTTGATTCCAATTTCCTGTAACTGATGCTGCATGTATTCGCACAGATCAAGGTACTGGGAGGTAGTGTAAAGCTGAATTTCAGGTAGTCCTTCTCCGTTTGGGTAACCCGCCTCAATTAAAAGTTGCTTGGCTTTTTGTGGGTCATACGCATATCCTTCAACCCGAAACTCTTCTCCAGGCAAACCTGTAGGCAGAAAACCGTGCACACCAGGTGAACCGATGTTGTTGCGTATGTAACGCATCATTTTCCTTCTATCGAAACCGTAATTGATGGCCTGACGAATTCGTTTATCCGTGAGCACATTCGGCTTTCCATCAATCGAATCTTTCATCAGAAAACCCAAGTATTCCGTATTCAAAAAAGGTTCAGAATACATCACTAGCTTTTCATTCAATTCAGGCTGTAGGTTTCCGTTGGGAGTTATGAGCGCATCCTTGTAACTCCCATCCTCCAAACCAGAAAGCATATCAAGATTTCCTTTCATGAATTCGAGAAAAATGGACTGCGGATCTGGAATGAAAGAAATACCGATAGCATCCAAATACGGAAGCTGGTTTCCTTCAGTGTCCGATTCGAAATAGTTCTCGTTTTTATGAAGAACCAATTTGATCCCTTCGTACCATTCTTTGAATTTGAATGGGCCTGTTCCAACCGGATTTCGGCTAAAATCCTTGCCCAATTTTTCAACCACTTCCTTCGGAACCACGGAACAATACTGTATGGAAAGTATGCCGAGAAATGGCGGAAAACTCTGTTTCAGATATATCTCAAAAACCGAATCGTTGATAGCCTTGAAACCGCCTTCTTTGGATTGATCAACCGCATTGAAAATCCATCTGCCTGGCGAAAGCGTTTTCTCATCGAGAATCCGCTTGAAACTGAACTCGAAATCGGAAGCAACCACTACTCTACCTTTTCCATTGACAAATGCTTCATGATTGTGAAAAACGACATCATCGCGCAGCACAAAACGGTAGGTCAAACCATCTTGGCTGATCGTCCAACGCTTAGCAATACTCGGCTCAACTTCCATTTTATCATTGAGCTGAACCAAACCATTGAAAAGTTGGGTGGTAGCCCAGATGTTTCCCATGGTTCTTGCCTGTGCGGGGTCTAGAGAAGTAACACCCTTGCTCTCGTTGTATCTAAAAACTGTCTTATCCGCGTGCCGATTCCGATCGGAACAACCAAATAGTAGTAACCCGACAACCAGAATGCTGAAAGCCCAAAAGCGCATAGCGACAAATATAGACCGCTCATTTTCTCATGTGTCATTTATGCCAATATTTGAGGCATGACCGAAGTGGAGATAAAGCAGTTGCTGGATGAGAAGTATGAGGAATACTGCTCAGTCAGGTTCATTGAGTCAGACCCGATCTCGATTCCGCACTTGTATGAGGAAAAGCAAGACATTGAAATAAGCGGATTGATAGCTGCTACTATTGCGTGGGGACAACGACCAACCATTATCAAAAATGCGAATAAGGCAATGTATTTAATGGGAAATGAGCCTTATCAGTTTGTGATGGAACATTCGGAAAATGACCTGAAGACAATGGATGGTTTCGTTCACAGAACGTTCAATGCAGAAGACCTGAAGCATTTCGTTAGATCCCTGAAAAACGTCTATTCCAAGTACAGTTCCTTGGAAGATGTCTTCCTTTCGGGAATTCATAAAGGCGATTCGAATCTTAAGAACGCCATTCACCATTTCAAGCAGGAATTCTTTGCGGTTTCGCACGAAAAGCGAACTCAGAAACATGTTGCTGACCCGATGAAAGGCTCTTCGGCAAAACGCATTAACATGTATCTGCGGTGGATGTGCCGACCGAAAGACAAAGGTGTTGACTTCGGTATTTGGAATCGAATTCCGACATCAATTCTTTCTTGTCCGCTGGACGTACATTCAGGCAGAAATGCCAGACAACTCGGATTGCTAAATCGAACTCAGAACGATTGGAAAGCGGTTGAGGAATTGGATGCTTCGCTCAGGAAACTTGATCCTGAAGACCCCGTGAAATACGATTACGCCCTTTTCGGATTGGGGGTGTTTGGTTGATCATGTAAAAGCAAACCAAATCAATCGCACGCCAAAGCCAACGAGAACAATACCTATAACCTGATAAGCGCGGAGTAGAAAATTAGGCTGAATCAGTTTCTTGATTCGGTCCGCAAACACCACTTTAAGCGTATCTGTTGTCAGAATTCCGAGGAGGGAGGCACCCAGAAAAACCCATAACTCCTGCCCTGCTCCGTACTTTCCTTGTGCAAGTCCGATTACGCTTATCCAAACGAGAAAAACGAATGGATTAACAAAATTGACCAGAAACCCTTTAGTGAAGTAAGCCGTGTAATGTCCAGCATGCAGTTTCACCTGCTCATCCAAATTCACATTCGGTTTGAGAAGGTATTTCAGACCTAGTGCAAACAGAATGATGCTACCGCCAACAGCCAGGTAGAACTGATTTTCTGTGTTTTTGAAGAACGGAATGGCTCCGAACGAACAAAGTCCAACACAGACCACATCCGAAATGAATATGCCCAAGGCCACCATCATACCAGCCCAAAAGCCATAATTCAGTGCACTTTTAAGAAGCGTGAAAAACACAGGACCAATGAAGACCACCATTGCCAGTCCAACTCCAAAACCTTCCAAAAATGCCATGTAGCTAAGTTAGGATTTCGGTTAATCCTTGAATGGCTTGCGCTGCGTCCATTCTTTTGGCCGCAGATTCTGAATAAATCGTTTAACGATGGAATTGGTGATCGGATTCAAGTGCTTTACCATCAGCTGGTAATTCTGCGGCTCCGCTCCCATAGTGCTCTTTATTTCCATAGCAGTCCTTGCAAGATCAATGCTCTTAGCGCCATCATTTATGGAATCATCCAACAGGTTATAGAGAATGTTCTGATAGAGTGAACACTCACGATTGTAGTCATAATTAAGCCCCACGAAGCTGGCGTAGTTTCTATCAACGCCTTTGATGTAGGAATAGAATCCGATCAACTCATCCTCATCATTGAAATATCCTTTTAGAACAAAACGGTCTTCCAAAGCGGCTTTGAGGTCTACAAAATATCGTGGATGAATGCTAACCATGTGAAAATCTGCGCCCGCTTCAACATTCTTGAATAGCTGCATGATGGTGTCATTGTGCTTTTGAATGTCATCCGCGTTGAATTCTTTCAGTAGCAGATGCTCGGCTTGTTTGATGCATTTCTTGGCCCTGACCCGATACTTGGAAGCAAAGTCTTCCAGCACATCATCAAAACTCTTCCAATTCTCCCGTATCTCAGAAACCATATTGGGCTGAACGGCAAACGAAGCAAAGTCCTTGTCCAGAATTTGTACTTGCTTTCTCAGATCTTCATTGATGTCTTTAATGAGAATGCACCTTATTTTCTTTCCCGATTTATTGGCATCAACAATTTTTCTCCACGCGGCATCTACAATTGTGGCCCTAACTTCGTCAGACAGACTTTCTGAGAAGTAAGCTCCGTGCTCGCCAGACTGGAGCAAATTTCCCTGAATCAGCAATCTTGCTTTAACACTTTCCAAACTTGAGGCAATGACACCTTTGGCCTTGCTGAAGAAAGACGAGGTGTCACCTACTTTATCGGTATCAACGTTCTTATCAACATTGGTAATGTGTACATCGGTTTCCTGGTAATACAAAATGGCCACTGGGTCTTCTCTTTGATATGCTACGATGTAATGGAAGCACATTCCACGATACGGGTGCTGTTCCAGCGAAGCCAAATAAGGAGCTGACAGCAAGTAATTGCCACTTTCGTGAAACATCTTACTCCAATGTGCGGCTGGCACATCAAAAGCAGAGGTGAAATGCGCCAACGAGATATCAGAGGCTCCTTCCTGCCCTTCGCATTGCTTCCGCAATCCGCCAATTCTGTCTCTAATAAAGTCTAAACTGATGGCCAACTCAATACTGAATTAAGAATTTTCTACTCACTCTTTGCTAGTTGCGGTTCGCTGCCCTCCAACATCATTTCACGGACATACTTTACTGGTGCGGAGCCAAATGAAAGGAATTCTTCATGAAACGATTTCAGATCGAACGATTCCCCTTTCTTCTTCTTTAGTTCGTTGCGCAACTGCATTATCTCGTAAAACCCTGTGAAATAGCTACACAGTTGAACCTGGGTCAGAGTTGCTCTTCGCCACTTTCCTTTGGCTTCCGCTTCTTGCTGAAATGCCTGATCTACCAAAAGATCCATTGCCTGATCTTCGGTCATGCCGTTACAGTGTACAGAGTAATCCAATATGGTGTTGCAGGTCGTTCTCAGGTTCCACTTGTAATACATCAACCACATTTCAGGAGAATTGTTGCCGTATCCTTCCTCCAGCATCATTCTTTCCGTGTAAACGGCCCAACCCTCTATCATCGCGCCATTACCAAAAACGCTCTTCACCAAACTAGGCGACTCATTGCTGTAGACCAACTGCGCATAATGACCTGGAATGGCCTCGTGGATATTCAAAATCTGAAGAATGTATTTGTTGTACTCACGCAGATAGCTTTCCGCCTCAGATTCCGTGTAATTCTCCAATGTGCCCACGTTGTAATACGTGTCGCCAAACTTATCGTAAGGACCGGGAGCTGAAATGGAGGCACCCGCCACACCGGCCATGTAAGCTGGTTCTTTTCTGATCACCAATGGCTTTTCCGGGTCGAGATACAGGAGGTCTTTCTCCTTCACAAAGGCGGTTAATTCTGGTATCTGTTGCTCAATGGTGGCCATGAAGCTATCGCGATGACAATGCTCAAGAGACAATACATCAATCATCATTTTGATGGCAACCAACGTGTCTGATGGTATCAGTTGTTTGTTGAAGTAAGTGCCCCACATCTTTTCCGTGAGTTCAAACATTTTGCCGTGTATCTTCTTCTTGGTCTCAACCGCCTTCTGATAGATTTCATCAGCAGAATAGCTGGAAACGATATCGTTCTTGAACTTCTGCTCAAACATCTCCTTACCGATTCGGAAATCTCTCGATTGCTCTTCCAGCGTTGGCGTTATCTCATTCTCAAGAAAATCGATGTAATCCTGAATGGCCATTTTGGCCAATTCAATATTGGTGAGAAGGTTTTCCTTTTCTGTTTGACCAAGTTTTGAGGCATGTACGCTGTCAATCAGTGAAGGTCCAAAAACATCAAGCGCCCCTTTGTTCTGCATAATGGCCAACTCCGTGTGCTCCTTGGTTGGTTGCTTAATATTCTGCTTGGCGGCTTCATAATAAGCGTCCATCTTCTCCATTTTGGAAGACATGGCTGTAAGTCGTTCTTCCAAAGGCGCATACTTACCGTTTATCATAATGCCAAAAGCACCACCAACGTTATAGTTGGAGGGATTCCATTCGAAAGACCGATAAGTTTCTGTGTACCAGATGCTTGATTCCAGTTGATTTTTGATCATCAACAGATCGGTCTGTTGTGCTCGGGTCAGTTTATCGAAATCGAATTGGTTCAGTGAATCCAAATACGACTTGCAAAAAGAAACTTCAGCATCCCTGCGCTCCTGCGTTGGAGCATAGAGCAATGAATCATAATCGTGAAACCCTACATAAGAAGCCCATCCTGGATTCTGTTTCCAAAAATCGAGAATGAATCGCTCTTTGAAAGCTTCAAAATCCATGGTTTTAGGCTCCTTATTTCCTCCGCAGGAAATGAACAATACAATGACGATAAAAAGCGAAACATTTCTCATGCTGTGAATTTGTTCAAAGATACCTTTATCCGAGTGTCGGCAGCGGCACAGTTATTAATGAAACTCTGAGTGGTACATTCGCATTGGTGAGAATCCTGTTTACAATATTGTTTTCTGTGGTGGCTGGTTTTGCCTTTGCCCAAGATGGAGATTATTACGCTCCAGAAAAGGCGAGAGAACCCATGAGCCAAGAAGAATTCAATGACCTCTATCGTTGGGGTCCCAAGTTGGGAATTGAACTTTGGGGTTCTGTTGGCTATTCTCACATGTACACACCATCTACTATTCAGGCTGGGTTTGACAAAGCGGTTGGTGGTTTCGGGTACGATCTTGGAGTCGGGCCGAGAATAAGAATCTATCACAAGTTGGCAGTTGCATTCGGATTCCAGTTTTCTGGAAGAGGTTACAGCATGGACCTACCTGCTGTGGCAGAAGTGGACACAGGAACTGGAACCGCCTCCATTGACGTTAATGTGAGCGAAAAGATGGACATGCAATACATCGGTTTCTACATAAAGCCGGTTATTGAAATAAGTCGCAAATTCCATTTGGGTGTGATTTTCCACCCAAGTTGGGAATTGGTGCAGAACAGAAAAGGTCGCTCTACCCAAACCATTGTTGGAGGGCCTTCTAACCTTATCGGATCAACAGGTACGCTGCAGAATGAATCGTCATTTGAATTGGAGCCGAAGCAATTTGAGCTCGGAATTGAACTAGCTTACAAATGGATGATTGCTCCATCGCTGATTCTAAAACCACACTTAGGAATCAACTTTGCCACATCGGCCATATTCCACACGGGAGCCGAACTTCCAACCCCGTTTGGAGGCTGGGAACAGAACCCTTCGTTCATGACCATTCGTTTAGGTGCAATTTTCGAAACAGGCCTTTGGATGGATAAACCTGAGGTTGAAAAGGGTTTTTAGGGTTGGTCAGTCGGTAAACCTCACAACATTGACCCGCTTCCATTTGTCCGTTTTGCGGTCTGTTTCCAGTCCATTCACTTTAGTGATAACGTATTTGCCACGAGGTGCTTTCAGATCAAATTGAAACTCACTCTCCTCGGTTTTAAAAGTTCCTTTTTCCGGTTCTGGGTTCAATTGAACCAACTCTTTCAAATCAATATTTGAATCGGGCAGATATATCATTCCGAAATCATCTGAAGAAAAGGCAATAACGGTAACATCCTTGGTTGGCTGGAAGAGTTTCCAATTATCAATCGAATCTACTGGTTGATAGTTATTTGGAACGTTTACTGGTTGTCTCCCAACCGCAAAACGGTGATGAACTCCGGAGTTGTTCCATTTCTGCCACTTGCCTTTGCCATTTATGTGAAAGCAATCGTTCAGATCCGTTGCGGAATCATCAAGCATCAGCACAATTGGTCGTGCCACGATTTGAGACGCCTCACCCCGCTGAAAACCACCAGCCGAAAGCAGAAACCCATTTCCTCTGCTATGAATCTCAGGAGAACTGCCCTTTCCATGTCCGATATAAATGAGTCGTTCTGAATCGTCTTTTGTCCAAATTTCAGTTGGTGGCCGATAATCATAGATCAATGCAGATAGCGCCTGATGTTGGTTATGTGGAATTTCATCCGGCTGAAATGATCCTTTTACATGTTCAAGCCACCATGCTTGCATAATGCTTGTTGAGGCATTATCCTGTAAGGACGTGCTTGAAAATCGAGACATTCTTCTTCTGAAAGGAGCACTTTTCCTGAAATTGGAACTGGTTTCCATGTATTCCCAAGCCCAAGAATCCAGCACAACTTTGCAAAGATTTCTCAGTTCACCTGACGCAGCATAGGAATACAGGATCAACAACGCGCTGATGGTATAACCTTCGTATGGTTTGGAGTTGAACTCGTACTGACCCGTAATGTGCAGTTCTTTCAGGTTTTCCGCCAGAAAATGCTCCAGTCCGTTCTTGGAGTTATCGTATTCAGCATCTGCGTAACCATTCTCCATCAACCACTGATTCTTCAAATACTGCGAAATGTTGGTCATGAGAATATGATTCTCCGTGTCCTTCATAATTGCCATGGTTCGGGGAGTTTTCTTGTGAGGCTTCCCTCCCACTTCCACCAATAGATTTTTGGCTAAATGCTCCTCAGTCCGGTTCCAAAGTATCGTAGAATCGTCTTTGAATCGATGAAGGATCGCAGCCAATACCACCGTTGTGAAATCATAATCGCCACGCGGATTCAAAGCTCCGCTGGTGCCACTATTACCCCACGGTTCTGATTCAAGCAGATAATTATTCACGAATTCGACATCCTGCTTGGCAATGAGTTTGGCCAGCAGCAGACGCTCGGGGCCTCGCTGATCTTTCTTGGTTGGGCGCACCACTTCCTTATCTGCCCAAAATTTCACCAACGGATGATCCACCAATTCTTCATCGGAGATACGCTGAGGATTGGCCTTGAACTCTGGAAATTCGGTTTCAGGGATGGAACGATAACTCCGCTGCCAAGAATTTCCAAAGTAGTACGCGCAGGAATTCAGGTTTAGGCAAAGTAGAAGTAGAATGCTTGTTCTCATGGCACAAAACTATCAGCGTTACGCAACTTTCCTGAGAACAATTAGATAATTACTTTGGCACACTGAATGGCGGGTCAATTAGAGAATAATTCGTTGCAGTTGGGCACAATGCCCGTCTTCCTTACTTCCATTGCCACTATTCTGGGGGCCATCCTATTTCTGCGTTTTGGATATTCCGTGGCCAACATCAGTTTGCTCGGCACCATTGCACTGGTTGTCATCGCCCATATGGTTACTGTTCCTACGGCACTGGCCGTTTCGGAGATTGCAACCAACCAGAAGGTTGAAGGTGGCGGGTTATACCATATTATCTCCAGATCATTTGGACTAAACATCGGTGCAGCCATTGGGATTGCACTATACCTGAGCCAAGCCATCAGCGTCTCGTTCTATGTGGTTGCATTTACCGAAGCATTCATGCCATACATCAATCAGTGGGCAGAAATGCTCGGTTACCGAATACTTTATACACAGGCCATAAGTATTCCAACTGTATTGATAATCAGCGGATTGATGCTTTACAAAGGCGCTGACATCGGCATCAAACTTCTGTATTTGGTCATTGTACTTCTCTCGGCTTCGCTTTTCATGTTCTTCATGGGAACAACTGGTTACAAGGCCGATTTTAACCACCTGACCGACCATATTTCAAACTCAGACGATTTCTTTCAAGTGTTCGCCATCTGCTTCCCTGCTTTTACCGGTATTGCTGCCGGCATCGGTTTGTCTGGAGATCTGAAAGACCCAAAAGTTGCCATCCCGAGAGGAACCATCATTGCCACTTTAGTGGGTGGAATCATCTACATAGCCGTAGCGTACAAGCTTTTCCTATCGGCTTCGCCAGAGGATCTAGGAACAGACATGATGATCATGGAAAAGATTGCCATTTGGGGTCCGATCATTCCTATAGGATTAGCTGCTAGCACCCTTTCTTCTGCTTTGGGTTCTGTGATCATAGCGCCACGAACACTTCAAGCCATTGGTAACGACCATATTTTTCCTTCTGAAAGTCTGAACCGCTGGTTATCTCAAGGCACAAAAAAAGGCAATGAGCCCATCAATGGCTCACTGGTTACGTCAGTTCTTGCTTTGCTGTTCGTAGCCATAGGTTCTGTTGATTTCGTGGCCGAGATCATAACCATGTTCTTCATGGTAACCTATGGTGCTATTTGCCTCATTTCATTCTTAGAGCACTTTGCCGCTGACCCTTCTTACCGTCCCACATTCCGTTCCAGATGGTACATTTCTTTGCTAGGAGCAGTTTTGAGTGTGTGGCTCATGTTCAAGATCAATACGGTCTATGCCGTTGCCTCATTGAGCATTATGCTGATGATCTACTTCAGCGTTACCTACTTCAGCCCACAGAAAACCCAAATGGCAAAAGTCTTTCAGGGTGTGATTTTTCAGTTGAGTAGAAGATTGCAAGTGTTTCTTCAAAAGGCAGATACGGGTGAAGATTCTGACCATTGGAGGCCGTCAGTTGTCTGTGTTACGAGTCATTCGTTTGAACGATTCGCTGCCTTTGACATGCTACGATGGATATCTCACAAGTATGGATTCGGAACATTCATCCATTTGATTGAAGGTTATCTCTCTCGCAAAACCAATCAAGAGGCTAAGGGGGCTTTGTCGCGTCTGATCAAAATGGCCGAAAGCTCGCACAGCAACGTTTATCTCGATACGCTCATCAGTCCTTCAGCCACATCTGCCATCGCGCAGGTTATTCAGTTACCGGGAATATCTGGAAAGGACAATAACATGCTGATGTTCGAATTCTCGCGAAGCGAAACCGAGGATCTAGGACAGATAGTTGAGAATTACTCCATCATACGGTCGGTAAACTGGGATACGGTTATTCTTGGAAGTACAGAAAAAGGGTTTGGTTATCACAACCAGATGCACATTTGGATCACTCCTACCGATTTCGACAATGCCAATCTGATGATTCTTTTGGGATACATCATTTTAGGTCATCCTGAGTGGAGCGACTGTGAGATCAGCATCAATGCCATCGTGAGACAAAATCAGCTCAACGAACAGAAAAACTATCTGCTTGATCTGACCACAAGTGGACGATTGCCAATCTCGGCCAAGAACATCAACCTCATTGTACAAGAGGACGATAGAAAGTTCAAAGACATTGTTTGCGAAAAGTCTGGAGAGGCAGATCTTATCATACTCGGTTTCAGAAGCGAGGCCATCAAACGCAAAGGCCATGAAGTTTTTGAAGGTTATGACGGATTAGGCAACATTCTCTTTGTGAATGCAGTGAGCGAAAAAGAGATAAGCATGTTGTAATAGTTCTGTTGTTTCTAGTTACCAATTGATTTTCAATAACTTACAATTTAGAACTACCTTTGCGGCCTTACGAGTACAAAACAAGAACCAATTCCCGCAACTTTCGTTAAACTGTACCCAATGTTCTCCTTGGGAGCCAATAACAAGCAGCATTTCAGCGATAGCGAATTAATTGAGCGGTATCGGTACTCCTACGACAATGCCTATATCGGAGAACTTTATCAGCGCTATTCTCACATGCTTTACGGGGTCTGTCTCAAGTACTTGAAAGACGAGGAAAAAGCGAAAGACGTGGTCATGGACGTGTTTGAAAAGGTTTTGAAAGACCTTAAACGTCATGATGTGGAGAATTTCAGAACCTGGGTTTACAGCGTTGCGAAGAATGCCTGCCTCATGCAATTACGAAAGGAGAAACGCCTTGATGTGCGTGAGCAGGAATACCAGCGCTCTGTGGTAGAGATCATGGAATTCGATCTACCTGAGCATCTGAACGGTGAAAGTCAGGCTGAAATAGACAATAGATTGATGCTGGCCATAGACCAGTTGAAGATGGAACAACGCAGGTGCATCCGGATGTTTTACTTTGAGAAGAAATCTTACGAGGAGATTGAGAACGAAACCGGATTTTCATACAAGGAAGTGAAGAGCTTTCTACAGAACGGAAAACGCAATTTGAAGATCAAACTGAGCAAAGAAAATGAGTGAGTCGAAGTACATACATGACGACTTCGGAAATCAGATTCCGCTACTCGATGCCTATGGAAATCTTTCCATGCAGGTGATAATGCTCTACACCGAAGACAAACTGACAGGCGAAGACCGCAAAATTGTGGACGCGTTTGTTGCCACTGATGAGATGAGTAAAGACGCTCTGGAGGGATATGCCCTCACTCAAAACGCTTCTAAAACACGTTTTGCAGTTGGAGAACTGAATGCAGGAATCCAAAAAAGGAGTGGTGCTAAAGCTGTTTCAACACTTGTTCCTGCACAGGAAGAAAAGTTTGATTACCGAAAACTGGCCGCAGCCATTGCTCTTTTGGTTGTACTTGGTGGCGGTACTTTTTACCTCTCTACCCTATTCACCACAGACGAACTGGCCGTTAATACTGAGAAGGAAGTTGATACTTCTGAGGAAAGCGCAAATACTACGCGCCAAGATCAGTTACAGCAAACAACCATAATAACAGACTCGGTTCCGTTAGAGGACACTGAAAAAGATAAAACCATTGTAGATGAAGTTAACGAGCTGAGAACTGAACCTTTGGAGCGAAAACCCTTGGCAAAGGGAACAGTTACAGAAGTAGCTGAGAAAAAGGTTATAGAGTTAGAACCGGAATTGGAAATCGCTGAGGCCGAAGAAATAGCCACGTTAGAAGACAATGATGCACGTGCTGCCGCGGACGACTCAAAAAACATTACAACCTCAACATTAGCTGGAAATGGCGTAGTGGAAAACCAGAAGGACGATCTGGCTTCTGGTGCCACTGCCGAGTACAATATGTATGATACTGAATCTGCTGCGGAGGATAAAATGCAAAAAGAAGCCGCAGAACTTGCAGAAATGAAAGCGGAAGAAATTGCCGAACAAAGAAAGGCGGAGTCGAGCGCAATGGCCAAAGCCAAACAAGCAGAATCAGAACGAAAGGAAAGAGAAATGTCAGCTATGATGGAATCTTCTACTCCAGTTCAAGCAAGCAATTCAGTTGCAACCTTCCCTGGTGGGGAGATCAAAATGTATCGTTTCATCGAACGTAAAAAGAACTACACGGAAGCTATGCAAAATCAAGGTTTGGAGGGAACGGTTACCGTGTCATTCGATATTGAATCAGACGGTCGCGTGTCTAACGTCAGATTGAAAAAGGGCGTAAACGGTATCTTGGATGAAGACGCCATAAGAGTTGTTCGGTCCATGCCCAAATGGGACCCGGCCATAGAAAATGGCATTGCTGTTAAAAGTTCGAAGTCAGTTGTTGTCAAATACGGCAATTGATCAATCCCGAATTAAGGTTACAATGCCTTTGTAAACATGTCGGTCCAGATCGGCAAATTCCCTGAATTTGATGAGGTAAACATAAGTTCCCATCGGTACTTCCTTGCCTGAGAGCATGTGGGTGCCATCCCACTTCTTACTGAAGTTTCCTGTTTGCCAGATCATTTTTCCCCAGCGGTCGTAAATGAACATATCGTAGCTCTCCAACTCTATTCCTTCTCCCTGCGGGAAGAAATAGTCGTTTTTACCATTGACACCTGGTGTAAAAGCATTGGGAACATATACCAAAAGCATCGGGTCAATGTTCACGTAGTCGAAAGCGGTATCCTCACAGAATCCGTTGGATGATACCAATTGAACCAGATAATCCCCTGCCCGCAGGTATTTGTGTCTTGGGTCTTTTTCGTTAGAAGTTTCACTATCACCGAAATACCACGTCCACTGAGAGGTTCCAACCGAATTGTTGATGAACTGAACTTCTTGATCGAATTCATTTTCACCCTCTATCCGATAATCAAATGCAGCAAATGGATACGGAAGATCATCAGACACTTGAACAAAAGTCGAATCAGCACAGCCATTGGCATCCTTAACCACTACTTCGTATGAGCCTACTCCCAAGTTGTATTGCGTTTGGGTTGTGATTCCATTAGGCTTCCAATAGTAGCTATACGGTGGCGTACCCAAATCTGGCTGAACTACGGCTGCGCCTTTCCCTTGTCCGCAAGTGTCGGTCATGTAGGAAGAGTTGAGCACCATTTGTGGAGGCGTCACCAAAGTGAAAGTCTCCATAACCTCACAACCGTTTGCATCCGATACTGTAACAGTAACATCTCCTTCAGGCAGATCTGTGGCAGTATTTCCAACTTGAGCATTCGGGTCATCCCAAGTTGCGGCATTGTATGGTGTGGTACCACCAGAAACCTGCGTCACCTCTATCATTCCATCAGCTCCACCAAAGCAAGAAATTGGCGTAACCGTTGTCTCGATAACTAACGGATCAGGCTCAAACAGTTCAACCGCATCTGTGGTAACACATCCAATGGCATCCGTTATATCAACGAAATATATTCCGGTAGGCAACCCTGTAAAAGTGAAATTCCCAGCTGCACTACCCTGATCAATAGGATTACCAAAATCATCCGAAAGGTCAAATGTGAACGGAGCTGTTCCATTTTGTCCAGCAGTTATCTGTCCATCACTGCTTTCATAGCAAGAAAGATTGATGGAAGTCAAGCTCATTTGCAGTGGCACTGGAGGTTGGGTTATGGTAATACTGGTTGCATTCGCACATCCAACAGCGTCCGAAACCAACAGATTAAACGTGCCAGCAACCAGGTCGCTCAGCGTTGAAGTACCTGGACTGCCAAGGTCTGTTTGAAGCGGCTGGTTGAACGGGTCTGTCCAAACAATATCATAAGGTCCTACACCATTTGAAACGGTCAACTGGGCCGAGCCGTCATTGCCACCATAGCAAACATTATCTGTTATCAGAATATCGAAAACTAGCCCTAATCCATCTGGAACGGTAACCTGTTCTGCCAGCGTACAGCCATTGCCATCGGTTATGGTCAGGTCATAGATTCCTGCGGGCATCGCATTGGGGTCTGCCCCTGCCCAATCGTAGGAATAAGGAGGCGTTCCACCTGCTGGAAACGGAATGGCTGTTCCATCTCCAAGCCCTGGACAAGAGGTTGCCGTAACATCAACACTTACGGTCAATTCATCTGGTTCAGCAACATCAACCTGGCCATTCACCACGCAGCCGTTGGCATCTGTAATTGTGCCTGAATATGGCCCAGGACAGAGATTTGAAATGGTTGTTGTGGTTTCGCCATTACTCCAAAGAATGGAAACGGGCGCAGCTCCACCTGTTATTGTTGCTTCTGCTGTTCCATCGCAAACGCCAAAGCATGTGGCATCCGTTGAACTGAATGTGGCCGTTGGTCCAGGATTTACCGTAACCTGCTGGTCTACCGTTGCAAAGCAACTATCCAACGTTAGCACGCCAAGAGAAACAGTGTATGTTCCAGCTGCCGGAAACGTGAAACTGGCATTATTAGAGATGATCGTATCTCCTTCAATAACCCATGCGCTACCTAGAATCGCAGAACCGTTTCCAGTTGAAGTATTGGTGAAATCTGTTGGGTTTCCTTCGCAAACCGTAGTGAATGTAAAATCTGCCGTTGGCGATGGTGAAATAGTTACGGTTTGAGACACGGTTTGAGAAGCACAACCATTCTCGGTAACCTGCAGGCTCACGGTTTGAGGACCACTTGTTGCCCACGCCACCTGATACGGTCCTTGACCACTTCCGCTGACAACGATTCCGGCACCAAAGTCCCATGTGTAAGTTGCACCAGCGGTAGCATTGCCAGTGTAAGAAATACCCACAGGTTCTCCAATACAAGCTGAACTTTCTACTGAAAACGTTGCATCTGGTCCTTGTAAAATGATCAGCTCCACCGAGTCGATAGCCGAGCAAGAATATCTGTCTGTAACACCAACACCAATGGTTTCCGTCTGCACGGGAGATACTGTTACAGAAGTTGTGGCAGCACCTGTTGTCCATAAATACTGATAAGGAGTTGAACCCAATAAGGTTGATGCAGTAAGTGTTATCGGGGTCCCTGCGCAAACATTGTTTGTGCTTACATCCAGGGTTATCTCAGGGCACAAATTGACTTCAATCACAGAAATACTGGTTTCGTTACATGCAAGGTCGTTCCATTGGCCGCCGGGATAGATCTGCACGCACTGCTCCCCAAACTCACATTCATAATCGCAGGATCCAAAAAGGCCAAAATCCTGATAACCGTTGTTATTCGGCTCCCCACCAGCCCAATTCTGGTAAACGCTTGGCGCAGCGTTAGGGATGAAAGGTCCCGTTGTGCCATCGCTAGCATAAAATTCGGCCGTTCCTGTTCCAACTCGCTGATAACCGATCCAAATGGTTTGACCATTGTATGGACTTGCATCCAAGGCAGCAGAAATGTTAGCATTCTCCGCTGCATCGTTCATCACTACAAGATTAGCGCCCAACGCAGCAGCAGCAGCTTGGGCTTGTGCAGCTTCTTGTGAGTTTGGATTCACGAAATACATACTACAAGGCTGGCCTTGAACAGCCAATGGAACATATCCTGCCCCGGTAAATGTTGATGTAATCAGAGCTAGGTCGCAGGTTGGCGACTGTCCACTCACTTTAAACGAGTTGAGCAAAGCAACAAGCAGTGAGAGCAAGAAATAAACAAGAAGTCTATTGAGGGTTGGGTAAGTTGGGGTTGTCATGGGTCTGTTGAAGTACGCCAATTTGGTTGTAATCACAACCCAAAAGGCATAGCTAATTTTCAACAAAAAGACGCCAATGACCTACGTCAGTTGCTAGTCGCGTATCACGTTTACGTAACCTTTGTAAACGTGACGGTCCAGATCTGCAAACTCTCTGAATTTGATCAGGTAAACATATGTGCCCACGGAAACATCTTTTCCTGAGAACATGTTGGTGCCATCCCACTTCTTGCTGAAGTTCCCTGTCTGCCACACCAGTTTTCCCCATCGGTCGTAGATGAACATATCGTAGCTCTCCAACTCTATTCCTTCCCCTAGTGGGAAGAACTGGTCATTGATACCATTTTGTCCAGGAGTGAATGCATTAGGAACGTAGACCAAAAGCATTGGGTCGATATTCACGTAGTCGAAGGCAGTATCCTCACAGAAACCGTTGGATGAGACCAATTGTACCAGATAATCCCCAGCCCTCAGATACTTGTGCCTTGGGTCTTTTTCATTGGACGTTTCACCGTTTCCAAAGTACCATGTCCATTGAGATGTGCCAACCGAATTATTTATGAACTGAACCTCCTGATCTAATACATTTTCACCTTCTATTCTGTAATCGAATGCTGCGTATGGATAAGGAAGGTCATCAGACACTTCAACAAATGTTGAATCCGCGCAACCATTAGCATCTGTTACAACCACCTCGTACGATCCAACACCCAAATCGTATTGTGTTTGGGTTGTAATTCCGTCAGGCTTCCATAAGTAGGAATAAGGAGGCGTTCCTAGTTCTACATCAATTATGGCTGCTCCCTTTCCTTGTCCACAGGTATCTGTCAGATAACGTCCTTCAAGGGTAAGTGGTGGTGGATTGTCAAATTCGAATTCCACTTCGACAGTGCAACCATTTGCATCAACAGCTGTAGCCAAATAAGTTCCAGGGCTTAGATCAGTGGCTGTGTTTCCAGTCTGGTTGGTTGGGTCGTTCCAAGTCGTTTGACCATAGGGAGTCGTCCCCCCAGAAAGAGCATCAATATTCGCAACACCTTCATTGCCATTGAAACAAAGAACAGGGCTTTGACTCACTTCAGCAATCAACTCGTCTGGTTCAAAAAGTTCAACATCATCTGTAGTGGCACAACCATTGGCATCTGTTGCTGTTACGAAATAAATTCCAGCATCTAATCCTGTAAAGACGTAGTCAGCTGCACTATTGGTATTCTGAACGGGGTTACCTAGAACATCATTCACCTCAAACTGATACGGAGAAACACCACTGTACGAGACTCCGATCTCTCCGTCTGCTCCTTCAAAGCAATTCAAATTCTCAGGGCTAAGGGTGACAATCAAAGGAGTTGTGGGCTCAGTAATGGTGATTGAAGAGACAAGGGAACAACCAGCAACATCGGCCGCTCCAACAAGATAGTTTCCTGCAGCCAAACTGTCTAACGAAGCAGTTCCATTTGATTGAAGATCTATTTGAAGCGGATTGCCGAATGCATCCGTCCAAGCTATATCAAATGGAGCAGTTCCACCGTTTACGGTAATGTTGGCCACACCCAATGTTCCTCCAAAACACAAATTGTCAGTAATTACCGCATTAATAACAATAGGGTCACTGGTAGATACTTCTACCGTAATTACTGCAGTGCAACCAGAAGCATCTGTTGCACTCAGCAGATATTGCCCCTCAATCAGACCTTGGAAAATATATGGTCCATTCGTTGGCGCGCTAGTTTCAATTACGCCCGAGATATCTGAAATCTCATAAACCCAAGGTCCAACACCTTGACCCGTTGCTTCTACCGTTCCATCAGGTAGTCCAGAACAGCTGTTCGGTGTGATAACAGTGTCTGGCGGTGGGCAGCAATCGTAATGCACAGTTATATTGGGAGTCCTTGCAGTATAATCAGTACTGAATGGATACTCCTTTCCTGTGCCATCCCAAACAGTAATATTCGCGTCAGCTGCTGCTATATTTCCAATTGGAGTTACGCCCTGTTGCGTGTAAGCTATGTTCACTCCATTTGACGCTGTGATGTAAAATGCCCCTGTTTGTCCATTGGCTAGAGCCTGATTTAAAACTATTGGAATTGGCGTAGCGATATTTTGTCCTAAGCCAACCACCCCCGTAGTTGAACCTATTAATGTCCAATTTCCTGGGGTCATTGTCGACCCTAGGTGAGTGCCATTCTTAAAATATATCTCCAAATCATACAGGTTCGAAATATCATCCAAATTGCAATCAAACCCGGTAATTGTAACATCTGTTGAGGCCGTTATATCGAACATGATACCGTCCTGTCCATTATCTTCATCGTATATGGTAGTTAGAGGAAGGCATTGGGCATTTAACAAAACAGGCATCGCTGTGATGAGCGAGACCAAAAAGATTCTGAGGACCTGAAACTTATACACGGATTAAATCAAATGCTAGTGTTCAAATATCGCTTTTTCAACGCATGCATAAATGTTGGGATGCGGCATGGTTACTAACAGAACGCTGTAGGAAACGTGGGTTGCTTTATGTGATTAAGAATCTGAAGTAAAAAGACACAAAAAAACCCGAAATCATTTCTGATCTCGGGTCTTAGTTGCGGGAGCTGGACTCGAACCAACGACCTTCGGGTTATGAGCCCGACGAGCTACCAACTGCTCCATCCCGCGATATATCTTAAAACCGCTGTCCGTATTCTCAGCGCAGCGTGCTTGTTTCAAACGGGCGACAAATATATATTTTGTTTCTTTGCGCACCAAATTTCCAGCGCCTTTTTCCATGTCTCATAAAGCCGGTTTCGTAAGTATTATTGGGAAACCAAACGTGGGGAAATCAACCCTAATGAATGCGCTGATCGGAGAGAAACTCTCCATCACAAACCCAAAGGCGCAGACTACACGTCACCGCATTCTTGGAATTTGGAATGACGATGAGCATCAAATAGTATTTTCTGACACGCCAGGCATCTTGGATCCAGCGTACAAACTTCAGGAAAACATGATGTCTGAAGTGGATGCTGCCATCAAAGATGCTGATGCCATTCTTTATCTGGTTGAGCCTGAAGAACCATTCAACCACCCTTTTATTGAGAAATTGAACAATGTTTCGGCTCCTGTAATTGTGGTGATCAACAAGGTTGATCTGAACGAGCAGATCGATATTGCTGGTAAAATCTCGGAATGGAAGGGTTTGATGCTGAACGCAGAGATCATCCCAACATCTGCACTGCATAAGTTCAATGTGGATGGATTGATAAACGTGCTTACCGGACATCTTCCAGAACATCCGCCCTATTACGATAAAGAGGCACTTACGGATAGGTCTGTTCGATTCTTTGTTTCAGAGATCATTCGTGAGAATATTCTTCGTCACTTCAAGAAAGAAATCCCGTACTCTGTTGAAGTAGTGGTGGATGCCTATAAAGAAGGCAAGTTCAAGGATGAGATTGCGGCAATTATCTATGTAGAACGCGAATCTCAGAAGATCATAGTGATCGGTCAAGGTGGTAGGGCCATTAAAAGATTAGGAACAGATTCTCGAAGAGCAATCGAGAATTTCATTCGAAAGAAAATACGTCTTGACATTACGGTTAAGGTGAGAAAGGATTGGCGTAGTAACGAAAAGGACCTGAAAGATTTCGGGTATCAGAATTAAGCATGAGCAACATTGTAGCGATAGTAGGAAGGCCCAACGTGGGGAAATCGACTCTTTTCAATAGACTGATAGGAGAACGACAGGCCATTGTTGATGAGCAAAGTGGAGTAACTCGAGACAGAACTTACGGTAAGTCTGAGTGGAATGGTGTGGAGTTCAATCTGATTGACTCTGGCGGTTACATACAAGGATCTGAGGATGTATTTGAAGGCGAGATCCGTAAGCAGGTAGAAATTGCAATAGAAGAGGCAACGGTACTTCTGTTTGTAGTTGATGTGGCCTCCGGAATAATGGGACCGGACGAGGTAGTAGCCAACCTGCTCCGAAAATCTGAGAAACCCATTATGTTGGTGGTAAACAAGGTTGACAACGGTGATAGAATTGCCGATGCCACCGAGTTCTATTCACTCGGGTTGGGAGATTATTATTGCATCTCAAGCATTAACGGAAGCGGTACTGGAGAGTTGTTGGATGATCTGGTAAAGCATTTGAACCCGGATGTTTCTGAACCGCAATCTGAACTACCAAGGTTTGCCATTGTGGGCAGACCGAACGTTGGAAAATCAAGTCTGACAAATGCCTTGCTAGGTCAGGAACGGAATATTGTTACTGATATAGCTGGCACTACAAGAGATACTGTTGACAGCCATTACAGCGGATTTGGATTTGAGTTCACGTTGGTTGATACGGCAGGAATCCGAAAAAAGAAATCGGTTCATGAAGACGTGGAGTTCTATAGTGTACTGCGGTCTATTCGAGCAATTGAAAGTGCCGATGTCTGCATCCTAATGATCGATGCCACTCAGGGTTTTGAGCATCAGGACATGGCCATTTTCGGCCTGGCCAAAAAGAATCATAAAGGCGTTGTGATATTGGTTAACAAGTGGGACCTGGTTGAAAAAGACACCATGACGACCAAGAAATATACGGAGTTGATTCAATCTAAGATTGCTCCATTCAAAGATGTCCCGATAATTTTTGTGAGTGCTCTTACCAAACAACGGATTCATAAAGCGCTTGAAATTGCCGTTCAGGTTTATCAGAATCGAACTCAGAAGATCCCTACAAGAGAATTGAACGAACTGATGTTGCCAATCATTCAGATGACCCCTCCTCCTGCGGTGAAGCATCATTATATCAAGATCAAATTCGTTACGCAGTTACCAACGCATTTTCCATCTTTTGCCTTCTTCTGCAACCATCCTAAGCATGTTAGAGAAGATTACAGACGATTTCTAGAGAACAAATTGAGAGAGCATTACGACTTCTCAGGAGTTCCCATAGAGATATACATGCGAAAGAAGTAAGAACAAAAAAGGGAGCCAATTGGCTCCCTTTTTAATTGTTCTAAGCTGTGATTGTATCAGTAAGCTACATCCTCATAGGTGGGAGCTTCATCCAGCTCAAATGTTTTCACCAACTTGTCTACCATATCCAATTTCTCCCAAGCAAAGGTCTCAACCTCTTTGTAGAGTTTGCCGTCCTTTTTCTTCACTCCTTCGCCCTCATAGTAAACTTCTACTTCTTTCTTCTCAGACTCTCTACCGAAGTGTCCGTATGCAGCGGTTTCTGAGAAAACCGGATTCTTTAATCCGAAACGACTTACAATAGCAGCTGGTCGCATGTCAAAAAGATCTGCCACTTTCTCAGAAATCTCACCATCGCTCATTTTCTTACCGTTAACCCAAACCTTAGAGGTTTTATAGGTATTGACGTATAAGCTAACCGGGTCAGCAACTCCAATTGCATAAGCAACCTGTACCAGAACCTCATCGCACACACCTGCCGCTACCAAGTTTTTGGCAACGTGACGTGCTGCATAGGCTGCACTTCTATCTACTTTGGAAGAATCCTTACCAGAGAAAGCACCACCACCGTGAGCTCCTCGTCCACCGTACGTATCAACAATGATCTTTCTACCTGTTAGACCAACGTCTCCATGTGGCCCACCAATAACGAACTTTCCAGTTGGGTTCACGTGCAACACAACTCTATCTTGCCAACCTCTACCGAATAGCTTTCTTGTTTTGGCGGGAAGTCTTCTGATTACCCTTTTAAGCACAATGTCACGCACATCTTTCTTGATTTGAGCCAACATTGCTTCTTCCTTGTCAAAATCATCGTGCTGGGTAGAAACAACTATGGTGTGGATAGAAACAGGCTTACCTCTTTCATTGTATTCAATTGTAACTTGAGACTTACTGTCTGGCCCTAGATACTTCATTAGCTTACCTCCCTCCTTTCGGATGGCAGCCATTTCTTGAAGGATCATATGAGAAAGCTGAAGGGAAAGTGGAATTCGACTTTCGGTTTCATTGGTTGCGTATCCGAACATCATTCCTTGGTCTCCAGCTCCTTGCTCCTTGTGCAGGCCTTCTCCTTCAACAACTCCTTGTCTGATATCTGCAGATTGTTCGTGCAACGCAGAAATTACCCCACAAGATTCTGAATCGAACTTGTACGAAGCTTTGGTGTACCCGATTTTCTGAACGGTTCTTCGGACAATCTCATCCACTTTAACCTTTCCTTCTCCTTGTGATGAAATCTCACCACCAACTACCACAAGACCTGTTGTGCAGAATGTTTCACAGGCCACTTTAGAATGAGGATCATGACGTAGAAACTCATCCAGCATTGCGTCTGATATCTGATCCGCAACCTTGTCAGGATGCCCTTCTGAAACAGACTCTGAAGTAAATAGATAACTCATTTTTAAACTTAATATTTATAACAGTGTATTTGTTCTTGATTTAAGCGGGGCGCAAGGTAAACTTTTTACAAACAGATAGATACGAGGCCTATCATCAATTATTGTCAGGAAGTATGCTTTCTGAAAACTTCTTCCAGACTCTCGTCCTGATGTTTCAGACTAAGCACAAGTAGGTCATTTTCCCTTGCCCATTTAGCAACAGATTTTCGGAAATCTTCCGTAGATGATGCTGTTATCATATAGTTGGTTCCAACCGTATTCTTAAAGCTCAGCATTCCATCCAATGAACTGAACAATTGCTCATTGATCTCAGAGTCAAACTCAACAATTACGCACTGTTCAAGCTCATTTTCTGCAACTCCGACTTTCCTATCTGTTACCAGTTTGCCTTTATCAATGATGATAACGCGATCTGATACCGCCTCAACCTCTTGCATAATGTGCGATGAGAACATCACGGTCTTATCCTTTCCCAACTCCTTTATCAATGCTCTGATGTCCTGCAATTGATTGGGGTCTAGCCCCGATGTCGGTTCATCAAGAATCAGAATGGCAGGGTCATGAATCAGGGCCTGTGCAATACCAACCCGCTGCTTATAACCTTTGGAAAGCTGTAAGATCTGTTTGTGCTGTTCTCGTCCCAAGCCGGTTTTCCGAATCATCTCCTCTACGCGTTTGTCTGCATCTTTGGTTATTCCGTAAAGACCGCACACAAAATGAAGGTATTCCTTCACGTACATGTCATAGTACAGCGGATTGCTCTCTGGTAGGTAACCAACAGATTTCCGTACAGTCATGGAATCAGATTCGATATCTGCACCGTTCACCGTTACCTTTCCAGAACTTGGTGGAATGAAGCATGAGATGATCTTCATCATCGTGGACTTTCCCGCTCCGTTCGGCCCCAAAAAACCCAACACCTCCCCTTTCTTCACCTCAAAAGACACATTATCCAGCGCCTTCTGATCGCCATACAGTTTAGTTACCCCCTCTACCTTAATTGACATGCTTACAAATTTGAAGTGAAGTTAATAATTGCCCTCGCCAAGCAAGTATCTTTGCGTTGGATGAGCAACGGCATTCTCGGAAAAATAGTACGCAGTACCGGAAGTTGGAGTACGGTAAGATTGAGTGATGGTTCGTTTGTTGAATGTAGGCTACGCGGTCAGTTCAGAAAACAAGGAATGCGTAGCACCAATCCTGTGGCGGTTGGCGATAACGTTTCCATTGAAATGGAGGATGAAACGGGCGTGATAACCGAAATCCACGACCGAAGCAATTACATTATCCGTAAGTCGGTTAACCTAAGCAAAGAGGTCCATGTAATTGCTGCCAATATGGATCAGGCAATTGTGGTAGCAACGGTTGCCAAACCAAGAACTTCGTACGGATTCATTGATAGATTTCTGTGCGTTGCGGAAGCCTATGGAATCAAAGCAACGGTTGTACTTAACAAGATGGATCTTACAGATTCTGATAAACTCAGAAAACTGACGGATGAATACATCAAAACATACATCAACGCAGGTTATACTGTAATCCAAACTTCGGCCGTTTCCGGATTTGGAATTGACAAACTGCAACAGCTCCTTAAGAAAAAAACCACGCTGGTTTTCGGTCATTCTGGCGTTGGCAAAAGCAGTCTACTCAATGCGCTGCAGGCAGACCTTGATCTGCGCACTGGAGAAATTTCCGAGGTACACAGCAAGGGAACGCACACAACCACGTTTGCAGAAATGTTTGAATTGGATTTTGGTGGTTTTGTCATTGACACGCCAGGTGTGAAAGAGTTTGGAATGGTGGATATGACCAAGGAGGAACTCTATCACTACTTCCCTGACATTTTCAACATTTCGAGCCAATGCAAATTCGGGAACTGCCTGCACGTGAATGAGCCAGGCTGTGCGGTTAAACGTGCCGTAGATACAGCTGAAATCTCAGAGAGCAGGTATTCAAGTTATATTAGCATTCTAGAGAGTCTCTGATGGATCAATTTCTGGAAAGCATACGTCATACAGGATGGGAAGTGATCATCGCGTTCGTGGTAGCAAATCTTATTGCCCAAGGTTTTAAGATCCTGACCGTTGCCATCAAGAAAAGAACATTCCGATGGACCATCCTTTTCGCAACCGGAGGAATGCCATCAAGCCATAGTTCTACCGTTGTTGCCATGGCCACTTCTGTAGGATTGATTGATGGATTCAACTCCACTACGTACGCCATTGCCGTTTGCTTTGCAACTGTTGTGATGTTTGATGCAGCAGGCCTGCGAAGGAACGCCAGCAAACAGGCCATGGTATTGAACAGAATGATCAAACAACTCTTGGCTCCAGACTCTGAAACGGGCAAGGTCAAGCTCAAGGAATTCTTAGGTCACACCCCTACCGAAGTGCTTGTAGGAGCATTGCTTGGTATCGTTGTAAGCTTGGGAATTCATTTTGGTTATGATTGGGAGAGTTACCTCGAATTCTTCAGGATCAAAGGCTGATTCGGAAAGTTTAAGAAACCGGTAATGCCAATTTTGGCTTACTGCGTTACATTTACGACAATTGAATTGAAAATGGGATTTTCGAAAGAGGATTTAGAAGGTTTCAAGTATCGTAAAGAGGTACTTGCAAGGGCCAAACAGTTAGACCTTGACCTATCTAAGCATGTGGCCAACAGAAAATATGAGCTAGAGTTGGCAAGGCTTCAGGCTCAGATGGTAAGTCTACAGCATTGGGTGTACAAGAATAAGTTAAGAGTTGCCATCTTGCTTGAGGGTAGAGACGCTGCAGGAAAAGGAGGCACCATAAAACGATTCACGGAACATCTGAATCCGCGAACCCGAAGAATTGTGGCTCTGAACAAACCAACAGAGATAGAAAAAGGACAGTGGTTTTTCAGACGTTACATCAGTCAGCTACCCGAACCGGGCGAGATCGTTTTCTTTGATAGAAGTTGGTACAACCGTGCTGTTGTTGAACCGGTCATGGGTTTTTGCACCCCTGCACAGTATGATCAATTCATGGTTCAAGTACCGGAATTTGAACACATGTTGTACGAAGATGGAGTCATCATCATCAAATTCTGGTTCTCCATTACCAAAGAAGAACAGGAAAAAAGATTTCTGGCCCGTGTCAAGAATCCGTTGAAGCAATGGAAGTTCAGCCCGGTAGATCAAAAAGGTCAAGAAATGTGGGATAAATACACCTACTATAAGGAACAGATGTTTTCTCGCACGCACACCAATTTCAGTCCGTGGATCATCGTAAAAACCAACAACAAAAGAACTGCCAGATTGGAGAGCATGCGCTACATTCTCTCCCGTTTTGAATATGATGGCAAATCAGATTCAGAAACCATCCTTCAGCCAGACCCGAACGTAATTGTAAGATACTATCGCCATGTCCAACAGATCGATATCTGATATAAACTTAGAAGAGCCTTTGGACCTCACGGAGGAGGATGTAAAACTGCTCAATTCCAAGATCGGTTTGAGGCAATTGGTACGTTCATCCAAAGTAAACATTCGCAAAGCCTTAAGATACGCCCAATACGATGTTGAACTGAGAGATCTGCAGGCTGAGATGATAAAGCTTCAAGCTTGGGTTGAAGCCAACGACCAAAAAGTGGTGATCATTTACGAGGGCCGCGATGCGGCCGGTAAAGGTGGTGCCATTCGTAGAGCCGTAGCTCACATCAATCCTAGGACTTACCGTGTCATAGCACTTCCCAAACCTACCAAGGAGGAAGCCGGGCAGTGGTATTTTCAGCGATATGTTAGAAGGCTACCCATTCCTGGTGAGATGGTTTTTTTCGATAGAAGTTGGCACAACCGCGCGGTTGTGGAACCCGTTAACGGATTCTGTACTAAAGAGCAGTACGACATCTTTATGGAGAATGTCAATCAGTTTGAAAAGATGCTCGTTCAGGGTAATACACACCTCATCAAACTGTACTTCTCCATAACAAAGGAAGAACAGGCAAGACGATTTGATGATATTCTGAAAGACCCGCTGAAACGCTGGAAAATGAGTCCGGTGGACGAACGTGCTCAAGAACTTTGGGATGAATACACCAAGTACAAGCAGGTCATGTTCGACCATACACACACGGAACATGCCCCTTGGACCATTATTGATGCCAACTCGAAGATTGAAGCGCGCATTAATTCAATCAAGCACATTCTAGAGCGTATTCCTTATAAGCAGTCAGATTAAAATGGATTTTTTAAAAAGGACGGTGATACCAGTATTAGCAGCAACAATTTGGATTAGCATTTCTGAATTTGTCAGAAACGAATTCCTGTTGAAACACTTCTGGATCGATCACTATAACGGTCTTGGGCTAACCTTCCCATCCGAACCCATTAATGGAGCCGTTTGGGGCGTTTGGTCACTGGTCTTTGCCATTTCCATTTTCATTATAGCTAAGCGGTTCTCCCTAATAGAAACCACCATCATTGCATGGCTGGTCGGTTTTGTTCTAATGTGGATAGTTACCGCAAATATGAGTGTATTACCATTGGGAATTCTTTTCTATGCTGTGCCCCTCAGTATATTAGAAGCGTTCCTAGCCAGTTACATCATTTTCCAGCTTAGGCCTAAATGAATTTCGTAAGGTGATTTTATAACTTCGGAGAAACAACCCGTTTTCGATGAAACTCCTGATCACCCTACTCACAACCTGTTTCGCGCTTAATCTATCTGCGCAGGTCATTGATCTTTCATCACAACAGAATAGTCTGGCAGACACCTTCGATCTGCCTTGGCCGCAATGGGTTTTTGAACACTGGGTGTGGGAAGATGAGAGTACTCAGGAAAGCGCCCTTCAAATTGTAGACGACTACCTAGCACACGATATTCCGGTCAGTGCCATTATCATCGATTCGCCTTGGGAAACAGGTTACAACACCTTTGAATGGGATACCGCGCTGTTCCATGATGCGCAGGCCATGATAGACAGTTTCCACTCCAGAGATGTGAAAGTGTTGCTTTGGATAACAGGAATCATCAACATTGATGAAGGCGCCATTTATGATGATGCGGCTGCTGCCGGCTATTTCATGAAAACCTTGCCATTCGATAACAACCCAGCCGTGGTCAATTGGTGGAAAGGCGATGGAAGTCTCATCGATTGGTTCAATCCAGATGCCGTTACCTGGTGGAAAGGACTGATGGACAACATGTTGGATATGGGAATAGACGGTTGGAAATGCGATGGAACCGATTTCTCCGCCATACAAACTCCTTGGTCGGATGGCGCCAATTCGTTCATTTCCAGACTCGATTACTCGCATGCTTACTATCAGATTCATTTCGATTACACCCGCGAAGTTTTGGGAGATGATGCTGTGATACATGCCAGACCTATTGACAATTACGGCATTGCCGACATTGGTGGAGAGCAGGTGTCCTTCTCCCCTGTCCAGACCGGTTTCGCAACTTGGGTTGGAGACCAAGATGCCACGTTTGAAGGTTTGGGCTGGGCGCTGAATAACATGTACCATTCTGCAGAAATGGGATACTTGGTCATTGGTTCTGATATCGGTGCGTATCGTGAGAACGACCTGTACCCAACCAACGGTCGGTCAAAAGAACTCTTTATCCGTTGGGCGCAGTTGAGCACCTTTTGCGGACTGATGGAAAACGGTGGTGGCGGAGAACATCGCCCTTGGATGTTTGACCAAGAGACCGAAGACATTTACCGCGATCTGGTTGAATTCCGCTACGAAACGTTGGTTCCTTACCTCATGTCGCATAGCGAAGCGTATTTCAGTAGCGAGCAATCGCTGATGCAATTCTTCAACAATTCCGATTACAGTTTCATGTTGGGACCCGATTACTTCGTTGCGCCATTCTTAGAGGAAGGTACTGACATCACCGTCAATTTCCCGCCAGGTTTTGAGTGGATATATCTGTACGATAATGCGCAGGTTTACCAGGGAGGTACCAGCGAATCACTCACTGTTCCGTATTCGGAATACCCTGTCTTCGTGAAAGGAAATGCACTTTCAGTTGATGAGCTGTCAGAAGCTCAAGTTGCCATTTACCCGAATCCGGTAGAAGATCTGCTCAACATCAGCATCTACGAGAATGGCGTTAAAGACGCAACGGTTGAGCTGTTCGATATCAGCGGAAAATTGTTGCTATCAGAAGCATTGATAGGCCTCCAAAATACCCTTGACATTTGGGCTTTGGAAGCTGGCATTTACCAAATCCGTATTCAGGCCAATGAAAAAATGGCCATTAGAAAGATCATAAAACGTTGATCATGCACAAGTTTCGCTCTCGAGTAAGCGTACTCTTACTTCTGTTCGTAGTACTGACCGTAGTTCCCGTTTTCTTTTTTGGCGAACCAAATGAAGAAGCTTGGGTTGCGTTTTCTGTTCTCGGACTGAGTATTGGTATTGTGCTGTTGATGTTGTTCGGTATGAGTTATGAGATCGGAGAAAACTATCTCATCATCAAAGTGGGGCCTATTCCTTACAGCAGAATAAAACTTTCTGAAATTGAAAAGGTAGAGCGCTCTTATAACCCACTCTCTTCTCCAGCCGCGTCTCTTAAACGGCTTTACGTTAAAGGAAAGAACAAAGACTTGCTCATCTCTCCTTCAGACGAAGAAGAATTTATCCGCATTCTGAAACAGCGAAACCCTCACATCTCTGTCAAAATAGATGACGGCAACGATGAGTGGTGGAAATTCTGGAATTGGGATGTCTGACGAATCTACCGCTGCAACAAGACCATCTTCGAAATGGAATGATTGTCTGTTGTAATGGTAACCACGTACTGTCCGTTTGCTGCAGCACTGCCATTGGTATTGTTTCCATACCAGACCACTCTGTTCAATCCGTTCCGATTATCCATTGGGTTAATGGTGTTAACGTGCCGTCCTGTGACGTCCGTGATCCTTACCTCTCGCGCAGCGTCTCCTTGCAGTTCGTACTCAATGTAGAACATGTCTGCCGATGGATTCGGGTAGATGCGTGTTTGAAGCGGATCATTCTCAGCAATGGCATCTGGCCCTGGCTCTTCAGGCTCTGGTGTGAATGACGTATCAGGTACGGGCAACGGCTGGTCTGTGAAGATGTAATACTGTCCGGGCTCGTAATACAAGGTCATGTTCGTTTGGTCAACCTGCAGTGGCTCTCCTGTCAGGTAGTTGTACCAAGTGCCCGTATGCTGGAAATCAGGGGTCATGTCAAACCCGTTGATATCAAAATTGGCTGTAACACTGGTATTCATGTCTGGATGAGAAAGCCACATGCGTTTTCCGGTTCCTCCTAGGTCGAGTCCATAGGTGGTAACTGAATAGACTGGCTGCATGTGTTTCAACGTGTTTATTGCGCTCCAAACTTTGTAGAGTTTCTGACGTGGCTCTTCCCAGAAATAGTTCCATCTAATTGGTTTAGCTGCAGTTCTAGAAAGGTCTAAACCTGATGGCCAAAAAATGGATATATCATATCCCAACTCTCCAAACTGCCACATCATTTTAGGTCCCGGAACCAAGGTGAACATGGCCGCAGCTGCCTGCATTCGGTACAGGGCCGTTGTGGTGTCCGCGCAATTATGATCTGGGTTGGCGGTGTTTCCGTAAGTCACATTTCGGAACATCAATCTATCCTCATCATGGCTTTCCATGTAGCTTACAGCCCGTGGCATGTTCCATCCCTTGGCTTGGTAGCTTGTCTGGAATTCCCAGTTGGCATTGGTGGTGTAACCCATTGTTGCCTGATTGAACTGCTCTGATGCCTTGCTCCACAGCATGATGTTGCCGTTGGCCAGTACTGTTTCTTCACTGTTATCACCCAAGTGCTCCAAAATCATGTGGAAGTCGGGTGAGTAAGACCAGATGGTATTCGCGTAATCGAAAATGATATTGACACGACTTTGATCGTACTGAGACCAGTAACCAATGTCTTGACCAGAATTGGTCTGCGTGAGTCCTTTCGAAAGATCTACTCGGTAACCATCAATTCTGAACTCCTCTATCCAGTAGCGGAAAATCTTATGGAACATCTGACGCACGTACTGACTTTCGTGATTGAAATCGAATCCGACACTGAAAGGGTGCGTAGCAACAGGGTTGTGATACGGGCTTTGCCAAGATGGACGTTGCAAACCGGCATCCCAATACAATTTGACGTAAGGATTACGCCCAAAAGAATGGTTGGGTACGATATCAAGAATTACCGCAATTCCACGCTGGTGGCACTCATCGATCAATCTTTTCAGATCATTGGCAGGACCATACTTCTTATCTACAGCCGTGAAGAAAATCGGGTTATACCCCCAAGAATCGTTGCCCTCAAATTCAATTACCGGCATCAACTTAATGGCGTTGATTCCCAACTTTTCCAAGTAGTTCAGTGAATCAATCACAGAAGTGAAGCTCTTTCTGAAAGAGAAATCTCTGATCAACAACTCATATATGACCAGATCTTCCTTGGCAGGACGTTGGTAATTCTGCACTTGCCATTGGTACTCTTCCATCTCCGTTTCGTAAACGGAAACGTTACCATGGGTTTGTTCAGGGTACGAAATCAGGTTCGGATAGATATTCGGATTGATACCTGCATCGCTCTGCTCTTCCAAGATCTTGTAAGAATACGGATCGGCTATTTTGAATTTTCCATCAACGAAATACTGGAATCGGTATTCGGTTTGAGGCGTGACATTATTCAGTGTGATCCAGTACCGTTCGCCATCCACAGAACGATTCATCTGATACGCTGGATCAATTTCCCAATCGGTTATATCACCTATCAGATAAGCGTTCTCCTTGAATGGCGCCCAAAGGCACAACGTAACCGTATTCGCATCCACTACCGTGATGCCAGGCTCAATTCCTTGAGGAGGATTGGCAATGGTTGGATCCTGATGCACAATGATATACGTAGTATCGGCAATGGTATTTCCGCCTTGCTCTACGGTGTATGAGAGATAAGAACGACCAAAAGCCGAAGTGGAAACACTTGCCGTTGCCATATCACCCAGCGCCTGCCCTATCAATGAGCCATCTTGGTATAGATTGATCAAACTGTTCGGGTTGTTACTTCGTACCTCGAAAACCAATCCTTCATTCTGGTCAACCACTTTTCCGGGCACAATCGGGTCCATGATAATGGCTTCAAGATCAGTGGTGGTTTCAAAGATCGGAATGAGAATGTCGCTTCCATCTGCATTGGCTCCAACGGTATTTCCGGCCGCATCTCGGAACACCATGGCAATGGCACGCACACCATCCCAAGTTCCCGTGTTGTAAAACGACTCTATGTTGATTCCCAATTGGTGCAGACCACCACCAATGTTTGATAGCAGCAGGTCTGGATCAGACTCTCCCCAAATGCCACGCTGATTGCCCCAAGCGCCTTCATAATCGCTATTGTCTTTGACCAATCCAGTATGGATGTAAACCTGATTGGTTCCAGCAAGAGCCCCGTTACCCTGATTGCTATTGAAGGTGAGTGTTATCGAATCCTCTACTGTAACGTAAGGAATATCGGTAGAAACGACTTGAGCACGAACACCCACGCCAGCAAAGAGAATACCAGCAATTAGAAAGCACTTTTTCATGAATGGTTGTTTATCAGTGGTTTACCAACAGTTTTCTCTGAAGGACGTTGGCTTTATCGCTCTGAATATTCAGAACATACATTCCGTTGAGGATGTTCTCGGCATCCAATTGAAAAAACGAAGTCCCGATCGGGAAATCGCGAGATTCTGAATAAACAGTCTGTCCGATCATGTTCACCAACTCAATGGTTGCATTCTGAACCGGCTCTCTCAAACTCAACCGTACATTGACCTGGTCTGTAATCGGATTCGGTCCTATAAACACATCATGCGCCACTGGTCGGTCCTCAATTCCCACAGAAGATTTGGTGAAAGTCACAAAATCGCAAGGCGAGTTATCTGTTGAGTTGATAACTGTTGGATTCTCTTTGCTAACGTTGATAACGAAGATATCCTGACAGCCCTGCTGATCGCGTCCAGAAGCTGAACCATCTTCATTTCTGAATACCAGACCGATCAAATGAACAGGATTGTTCGGGTCAAGCGGAGCTGAAGCTGTCGTTCCAGTAGCATTTGTTTCCGTACTAACGATGTTCGGGTCAGAATAGTAATCTTCCATAATGAAGGTTTTGCTGTAAACCCCATTACCCATGTCCACCATCTCACCTACACCATCATCCTGTGGTGCTTGGCCCCAATTACCGACCACGTGCTGCCAAACGTCTGATGCGTAAGGAACGATCTGATCGGCACAATAATCTTCTGCGCTCTGACTTTGGTTCATTCCGCGGTTCTCAGAACACGCACCCGAGTGCATGTAAACCGTGTTCACCTGAGCGGCTCCACCTGCACCATCCCCAAGTAGATTGCAATCTACATTGAACATCAATTTGGTGTCGATGGCAATGGTTACCTCAGTTTGTGCCTGAGAGCCAAATGCAATTGCTGCAACAGCAGCGGTTAGTATAGTTTTTTTCATGGTAAGTGTTTTAAAATCCGTTCGTTGATGATGCCTTCTGGCGTTTGTACCTGTAAGACGTAAATGCCTAGTGGTAGTTTGTCAAGCTCTACTTGTTGTGTTTGAGAATTGAGACCAGCAAGATTCTGATTCAGCTTACCGCGGATGTCCAAAATCTGAATTTCCGTGATCTGACTTTTTGCCAAAGAGACGGTTATCAGATCATTGGCGGGAATAGGATAAACCTTGAACCCAAGTTCATTTTTCAGTTCATCAATACCCACATCCTGAACCAGAACGTTCTGAGACGTGGTATCAGAACCACAGCCGTTCTCCGCGATCATCGTGACGCCAAACACGGTCTCCGCACCAAATTCGTACTGAACCGAAGCACCACCAGTCGTGGTCTCATCAATGTTTCCATCTCCGTTAAAATCCCAGTAGACCGTTGTGGCACCCGTACCGTTATCCGTGAACTCCACCGTTGTACCAGTAACCGCACTGTAAGAGAAGTTGGCCGTTGGCGAAACTCCTGTAGATATATTGATGAGATCGATTCCCGTACAACCCGATTGATCGGTAACCGTGACTGAATAATCTCCCGGCAGGCTAACCTCCAATGTCTGAGATGTTTCTGAAGTGGACCAAACGTAGCTGGCATATCCGGCACCGGCATCAAGAATGATGGTTTCTCCATCGCACAACGAAGTGTCAGGACCAAGGTCTACCTGAATGGCACCAGAACCGAATTCCACGTAAATATCATCTGTAGATGTACATCCAACACCGTCCGTAAACGTAACAGAATAGGTTCCAGTTTGAGTCACGGTGATGGACTGAGTGGTTTCATTCGTGCTCCAAAGAAGACTCCCTTCACTTCCTTCTATATCCAGTCCGGTTACACCACCGAAATCGCATGTGTTTCCATTGGAAGTGTACAAGAAAATGTCGTCATCATTATCGTCCTTTCCAGTAGCCGAACCATCTCCATTTCTAAACACCATCCAAAGCCCGTTTACATTGGTACCTCCGGGGTAACCGTAGTAACTCGGAACATGAATGGTTATCTGCCAGATATTGTTTCCGAGCGAGGTCATCTGCCCTAGCCCATCATTCATACCCCAATTGCCAACCACATATTCCCAACCACCGAATGCTATTGTCTGGATGCCTGAGTGCATGTAAACTTCAGAGGCACCGACAAGGCCGCTGACTCCCTGAGATGCATCGTATGTGATTCTCAACGAATCTTCAGAAGCCGTACCGGTTGTAATGGCACTTATGGTGACCGGATTCCCATTGCATTGTACCACATCATCTCCCAAACTGACAGAACACTGAGAAAATGCGGCATGCGCAAACATCAAAAGCGGAAGGAGTAGAATTGTTCTCATTTACTTAGTGTCATTTTAACACTTACCTATACAATAGTAGGAATTTTCGGTTAGAATCAATGTCTTTCGGTTGGCACTATGAAACGCAGCGTAACGTGCTAACTTTGGAGAGAACATGGACTTCAAACACAAGAGCAGATTTCCTTGGCTAAGCCATTTCATCTATTCGCTCAAACACCGCGGATTGATGAACACCTGCTCCATGGGTCTGAAGGAGTGGCAGAAAGAACGCGAACTGGGAATCAGGACTTTCGGTGCTCATGCCCCAGATGAATTATCCATTGAAGCCGATAGCAAATTGGGCGGACATCTTTACCAGCCATCCAGTTCCATCATCTTCGAAAAAGCCATGAACACGTTGCCTTTCAACTTCCAAGACAAGGTATTTTTAGACATCGGCTCGGGAAAAGGTCGGGCACTTATTCTGGCTGCAGAAGCGGGTTTCAGAAAAGTAATCGGTGTGGAATATGCGTCCGAACTGAATGATATGGCTCATACCAACATTGAAACGGTAAGGCAGCGCTTTCCGAACACAGAATTTGTGCTTACCGAAGGAGATGCACTGGCTTACGATTTTCCCGAAGAAATTGATGTCATCTATCTGTTCAATCCCTTCGATGAAGAAGCTACCCGTGGTCTTTTACGGAAAGTAAAACCGGTTTTTGAGCGCGAAAAACGCATCGACCTGGTTTATGTGCACCCCATCCACTGCCAAGTTCTGCAGCAGGAATTGGGAGAGCCGATCTCGGTCATTCAGAACCTCAAAGGAATTCCTGAGGCTAAGGTTTTCAGTAATCGAGTAGAAAACGGATAGCTTCTCCTACTCTTTCTTTACTCGGAATCATCGTAGCTTCCAATGTTGAATTCAACGGAATTGCCGGCATATCTTCCGAACCGACAACCTTAACTGGAGCATCTAACCATTCGAAGCAATTGTCCGATATACGAGCGGCAATGCTCTGCGCAAATGAATTGAAAACAGGTTCTTCGGTCACTACCACACATTTGCCGTGTTTCTTCACGGTGCTGTAAATGAGCTCTTCATCCAACGGCTGCAGCGTACGCAGGTCTATCACCTCCACCTGTCCTTCAAAGAAATGCTTGGCGGCATTCATGCTCCAATACACGCCACGGCCATAGGTGATCACACACACGCTTTCACCTGCTTCTATCTTGGCCTTGTCGGCCTCCAAGGCCACACGCCCTTTCCCAAAAGGAAGTATGTAATCCTCGCTCGGCTCAATGGTACGCGCGCCTTCCGTGCCTTTGATCTTGCTCCAGTACAGGCCTTTGTGCTCCAGCATCACAACCGGGTTCGGGTCGTAGTAAGCGGCTTTCATCAGTCCTTTCAGGTCGGCACCCGTACTTGGGTACGCCACCTTGATGCCTTTGAGGTTGCACAGCACGCTTTCCACACTCGAAGAGTGATACGGACCACCACTGCCATACGCACCGATAGGCACGCGCAGAATGCTGCTCACGGGCCATTTGCCATTACTCAGATAGCATGAGCGGCTCACTTCCGTGAACAGCTGGTTCAACCCTGGCCAGATGTAATCGGCAAACTGAACTTCCACGATGGGTTTCAGCCCTGCTGCGCTCATACCAACGGTGCTCCCAATAATGAATGCTTCTTGAATAGGTGTATTGAATACACGGTGGTCACCAAAGGTTTGCGCCAACGTGGCCGCCTCACGGAATACACCGCCCAATCTTCTCCCTACGTCCTGTCCGTAAAGCAGACATTCGGGGTGCTTCTCCATCAATTCGCGAATGGCGAAAAGGGCGCTGTCCACCATTACGGTCGGTTCCTTGCCTGCTGGAGCGCGTTCGCCTTTCTCCTCGGTTATCGGAGTTGGGGCGTAAACGTGTGTGAACAGGTCTTCAGGTTTCGGGTCTTCAAAACCCAATGCTTTCTCGTATTCAGCAGCTACGAATTCCGTTGCTTCCGACTCTATGGTAAGCAATTCCGCCTCCGAAACATCGGCATCCAACAACTGCTTTCTCAATATCGGAAATGGGTCGCGCTTGCTGTGTTCTTTCAGGTTTTCTTCGGTTCGGTAAAAGTCCATCCGAACCCCCGAAGTATGGTGGTTCAACAACGGTACTTTCGCGTGAACCATAATGGGTCTTCGCTCCTTACGGATGGTCTTGATGGCCTTTTCAACGGTAGTGAATGACTCAATGAAGTCACTGCCGTTAATCGATTGAATTTCAAGCCCTTTAAAACCTTTTCCGTATTCACTTGCATCCATGGCCCGAATCTCCTCGGCACTGGCAGAAATATCCCATTCGTTATCCTGAACCAGATACAGAATAGGCAGCTTTTTGAGCACTGCCATTTGCAATGCTTCGGCCACTTCTCCTTCCGTTATCGCTGCATCACCAATGGAACAGACCACCACAGGTTTTTCGTCCGTTTCGGCATCCAATTCCATCAACTCGCGGTACTGCACGCCCATGGCAATTCCAGTGGTTGGAATGGCCTGCATGCCCGTTGCCGAACTCTGATGCGGGATCTTCGGCATGTCGTCCCTTCTGAGACTTGGATGACTGTAGTAGGTTCTTCCTCCAGAGAACGGGTCATCGCGCTTAGCCAACAGTTGTAGCATCAATTCGTGTGGCTGCATTCCGATGCTGAGCAGAATGCTGTCATCACGATAGTAAGGCGCTACAAAATCCTGTGGTTTCAGGTGCAGTCCAAGTGCAATTTGAATCGCCTCATGACCACGAGAAGTAGCATGCACGTATTTGCTTGTTACGCGCTGATTCTCCTCGTACAATGTGGTCATGGCCTTTGCCGTACACATCAGCCGAAAGGCTTTCTTCAGTGTATCAACAGGCACGTTCGTTTTTAGGCTCTTCTTGGTCACGGTGCTCATGCCCCAAATGTAAGGCATGGCGGGAAAATGTCCTTACCGAAGAAGGCAACCTCAATCCATCGACAATTGACTCAGCGCCTCAACGACCTCCGAGCGTTTTCCTTTCGAGATTGGCACCGTATGTCCACCCACCGTTACAGAATTGGTATCGAAACTCTCCACGAAATTCAAATTGACAATGAAGGCGCGATGCGTTTGCAGGAAATCATCCTCTGATAAGCGATTGAGCATCTTTGCAATGGTGCTTCTGTAACGGTGTTCCTCCCCGCCTTTGGTTCTCAGAAGAATGTAGTTTCCTTGAGATTCCAAGGTGATAAGATCGGACAGAGGCAGTTGGACAAGATATCTGCCGTCTTTCAACAACAGCTGTTCTACCCGCTCCTTCTTCTTGTTATTGGTGTGTTGCTGAGCGGCAATGGCCAAGGTGGTCTTGAGACCAAGATCATTGAATGGCTTGGTAAGGTATGCGTGTGGTTGGGTGTTTAAGGCACGGTCAACAATGTCGGCCGTTTCATAAGCTGTAAGGTAAACGAATGGAATGTTCTGATTGAAGCGGATGTGTTCGCCCAGCCAAATACCGTCCTTACTGTCTTCTCCAAGGTTGATGTCCAGAATGGCAAGGTCTACCTGATGGGCATCCAAAATATCGAGTGCATCATCCGAATTGTCTGCTTCTCCTACCACGTTATGACCGAGTTCGGCCAGCTTCTTTTTCAGAAGGCGTCTGGTCATGAACTCGTCCTCTACCAGCAATATGTTCAATGCTTTGGTCATCTGTCAGAATAGAATGGTTGCTTCATAACCGTTGCTTCCTTCAAAACTCACTATTCCGTGTAATTGTCCCACCAGACCTCTGATGATCTCCATTCCAAGCCCATTGCCTTTGAGTTCGCCTTCAAACCCTTTTCCATTGTCGCTATAAATGAACTTGGAAGAATATGACCCCTCACTCAAAACCTTGGTTAAAATTTGAATATGTGCCTCTTGACCTTCCCGAAAGGCATGTTTAAAGCTGTTGATCAGCAACTCTACGGTTATCAGACCGAGTGGAATGGCCTTGTCTATTGACAGGCTTGAAATATCAGATGAGACTTCGATCTTCACTGGGAAATCGATGGTTGAATAGGAACTTTCCATCAGTTTGGCAATGTCATCCAGATATGACTGTAGGTTCACCTTATCCAACTCATCAGACAGGTAGATCTTATCATGCAAAAAGGCCATCGATTCAATACGTCTTTGGCTTTCACGTGTAACTTCTTCAATGCTCTTGCCTTCCGCTGCATCCAACTGAAGATCCAACAGTCCGATGATCACCTGAAGGTTATTCTTTACCCGATGTTGAACCTCGGCCAGCAATACCTGCTGCTTCTGCAATGCGGTCTCAAGCTCCTTGGCCTGCTGATCTATCTGCTGATTACGTGCCTTGAGCTTTCTGTAAAGCACAAACACAATGACCAGCACAATGAAAGCAATGATGCTGAAGGCTGTGGCCTGAACCAAAAGTCGCTTTTGCCTTTCGTTCAGTTCCAATTGGCTTTCCAACGCGGCTTGCTTCTTCTCTGCCTCGCTCACCGCGTTCAATTCAGCCACTTCCACCCGCTTCTGCTCTTCCAGATGAGACTGATAAGCGATCTGTTCCTTCTTTAGGTTGGCAAACGCAGAATCATATTCTCCCACTCTCCGAAAGAGGTCTGCTTTGAGTGCGTAAAATCCATAGGGCAGATCCTTTTCAAGCAAATGAACGGTTGCTCCTGAATCGTAATAGGCAAACGCCAACTCCATACTGTCAAGAAAACAGTAAACGTTGGCCATACCTGTGTACATGTATCCTGCACTGATGTAATCTTCTTCATGCATGAAAATTCGAATGGCAGCATGACGATGCGCCATCGATGTGTTAATGTTACTCTTATACGTTAAGGCTGAAAGAAGCAGATAAGAGTCGGCCAGATGCCACGGCTGTTTGTATTTGGTGGCATACTGATTGGCCAATTCGGCAAGTTCCATGGCAATGGCCAATGAATCAGGGTTCTTTGAAGAGACGCGCATCAGCGAGGATCGCCTAACGTAATAATGGGCGTACTGCCGTTCTAATCGATTATCGAACAGTAGTTGTTCCGCCTCATCCAAATGCTCGGAACTCCGTTGATATTCTCCAATGTTTTCCTGAATAAGCGATAATGTGATATGCGTTCCTGCCACAACATCCGGCAAGTTCAATTCAGATGCTTTCTCAAGGGCCTTCAATCCAAATGCAGTGGCCTTGTCGAGCCTATCAGCCTTTTCATGAACACGGGCTTTATACATCAGCACCTTGGCTTCCTCGGCATCTGAAAGGTCATTTTCCAAAAGCTCATCCAAAATAGTGTCGGCCGTTCTCCATTTAAAGTGCAGGATCAGGCTATCTACCATCTGCATTTTGGCAACGGTCTGTGCTTGCGTTACCAACGGAAAGCAACACAACCAAGCAAGCATTACACTATGAATGGCGGAAAAACGCACGGTGCAAATGTAGCGGCAGCACCCCCCATAATGACCCAAACATGGTCTTTCTGTCCCTAAAAACGTCCATATGTCCCAGATTTTTCCATCCTCTAAGGAGGTTTTATTGATTTGTGATCAATTAACCACTTTCATTCAACTCCATTGAGAACGAAATTGCTTTCTTGGTTCTTGACTGTTCAATTTGATATGATTCGTCTACATAAAACGTTATTCGTCCTATTTATTTTCGGGTTTCATCGAATAATGTCTTTTTTTTTTTTCGCAATCCAGCTTTTTGTAACCAAGATATCTTTTCAACGAAATACATAGCAGCCAATCCTATGATGAGATCGATCACCCCCATTAAATCCGCATTGCTCTGTGTAGCAGCATTGTTTGTTTCACTTACAGCCATTGCCCAAGATTATTCGATCACTACTACGGGTGGCAACGTGGTCCTGACCGATCTGTCCGGAAATGGAGAAATCATCTACATGTCTCAGAATGGCACCAACTTCATCTTTACCTGTTCCAACTCTACCCGGACATATAGTTTGGATGGTGCACCCGCACTGCAGTTCGGAGTATATCCAAACATTCCGTTCGCTAACGCATCCAACGGCATCACCATCAACACGGAAGGTGGTGACGACCAGATTCGAATCAACGCGTTCACAGCTGAGTTGCCTTCTTTGACACTGAATGGTGGTGTTGGAAATGATGAAGTATACTTTCTAGCAGACGTCACTTTCGCCAGTGGCGCCAACTTGGATGTAGACCTTCAGAATGACAATGCCACTCCAGGTAGAGACCGGGTAATTATCAACGGATCCGCGGATGTGTTGCTTCAGGGCACGGGTTCGGCAGTCATAAAAGCAAGCCACGATGTACAGCTCTATAGTTACGCTACTTTACGAACTGAAGACGGCAACATTACTGTTGAGGCCAACCAACAGACCGTTTCAACCACCGGTCAAATATTTTCCGGGATCAACCTTTTGGGTTCAAGCGTGATCGAAAGCACCGGTTCTGGAGTGATCTCGCTCAAGGGACGAGGAGGTAATATATGGAGTTCAAGCATAGCGAACCACGGAATATACATGCAGTCTGGAGCACAGATTATTGGTGGGTCCACAGGCAACAGTGTCAACCTCGAAGGTACAGGTGGTAACTCCGTTGCTAACGGGTTGAGGCCTTATGGCGTCTATCTGGATGCCGCTCAAATAACCAGCAATGGTGGAAACGTCAATGTCACCGGATTTGGAGGCAGCCAATCAAATTACTGCTCGGGAGTAGCGTTAAGTGGCTCAGGATGTGCCATAACGGCTGGCGGAGACGGAAATGTCAACGTGGAAGGCACAGGGGGTGGCAGTTTTGGTGACAACCACGGTGTATATGTCAATACCGGTTCACCAAATTACCCGAAGATCACCACAACAGGCAATGGAAACATTACCATCACAGGAACGGGTGGTGGAAGTGGTACCGGCTCGAACAATTACGGTGTGTTCCTACAATCGCAATATGGAGTTCAAACAACAGGAACTGGCACCATCACAGTGAACGGAACCGGAGGTGTTGGTTCTGGTACCGCAAACCATGGGATATACCATTACACAAGCTATACGATAAGCAGCACAGGAGGTGGAGACATCTTCCTGATCGGAACCGCTGGCCCCAATGGCACAGCCGCAGCAGACATCTATGCGCCATCCACCAATTGGGTAACCGCCACCACTCCTGGAAGCGATGTGACCCTCACATGTACTTCAGAAGGATTGGACCCCTACACCACATACCAAGATGTGGCCGTGGGGGCCGGCAATACCGTCAGTTTCACTTCTGGCTCTAAGATCAATTTTGAAATTGACGGAACACTAAGTTCTCAGTATCGGAAATTCGAAATTCAAGGACAGCTGAACCTTACAGGGGTTAGCCCAACCTTCAATGGCAGCAACTATACCCCGGTTGTTGGCAATAGCTTCACACTGGTCTATAATGACGGAACCGACCCGGTGATCGGAACATTCACCGGCCTTCCTCAAGGTGCCACCATTTCCAACTTCCTCGGTTCTGGCCTTGATGCAACCATTCATTATGATGGAGGAGATGGGAACGATGTCGTTCTGAGCATGCCAGCCCATTACGAGATCACCCTTGTGGGTGGAAACCTCACAATGACCGACCTCACAGGTGCTTCAGAGTTCATCTTCATTCAACAATCCAGTCCGAATCTCATACTCAATGTGAACAGTAGAACCTACACGCTGAACGGAGGGAGCGTCCAAAACTTTCCTTTTTCCATTCCTTTTGCCAGCGTAACCGGCACCGTAACGGTCAACGCAGAAGGAGGGAATGACTTTATTGATGTGTATGCCGTTTACTCTGATTTCCCTTCACTCACCCTGAATGGCGGCACTGGCGATGATAACGTCAGATTTTTAGGAGATCTCACCTTTAGAAGTGGTGCCAACCTCAACGTTGACCTTCAAGATGATGACGCCACTCCCGGAACGGACTACATTACCATGAATAGTTCTGTGGATCTGCTGCTCCAGGGCAGCGGTTCAGCCACTTTCAAGGCAAGTCGTAATGTCTATTTCAACGCAGGAAGTACGCTGAGGACTGCCAATGGAAATATAACCATTGAAGCCAATCTCCAAACCACTCCAACAAGTGGATTTTCCTTAAACGGGGTACTCTTGAACAGCAATTGTGTGGTCGAAAGTACCGGAACGGGAACCGTCACAGTGAAAGGTCGGGGTGGAAACGTGAACAACCAATATGCTCCCAATCATGGAATTCAACTTGTCTCAAACGCCAAGATCATAGGAGGAACGACCGGCTCCGGAGCGGTGGTAGAAGGCTACGGTGGCTCTTCAACGGCTTACGAAAGCAATGGCGTTCATGTGGAATCGGCCCAGATAACCAGCAATGGCGGAAACGTGAGTGTGACCGGAACAGGTGGTCCTTCCTTAACTAATTACAGTTACGGTGTTTACGTTTACAATACCAACGCAGTGATCAATTCAGGTGGTAACGGCAATGTGAGTGTTACCGGAACAGGTGGTGGCACAGGCAATTACAATTATGGTGTGTTTGTCAATACCGTAGACGCGCAGATCACGGCCGGAGGCAATGGCAATGTGACCGTGGATGGCACTGGCGGTGGTGCCAGTGGAAATTACAATTACGGAGTAAATATCAACTCTGGGACTGCTCGGATTGCCACATCGGGCAATGGAAACATTAGCGTTACAGGAACTGGAGGAGGAACTGGTACTTCTATTAGGAATTATGGGGTCTATGCCTATGTCACTTCCGCCATCAGTTCAACTGGAACCGGAACTATAACTGTTTTTGGAACGGGAGGTCCCAGCTCTGGCATTGAAAATCACGGAGTTCACGCTCTGTATACCAACGGTATTACAAGCAGTGGTGGTGGAGATATAAGCGTTGGAGGAACCGCTGGTGCGAATAGTAGTTTGGCCTATGACGTATATCTGGGTGGAGGTCCAGCGGTGAGCGGAACTTCGGCTGGAAGTGAAATTGAGTTCAATTGCACGTCCGCGGGTATTCACCCATACGGCACCGGTACTGACGTGGCAACAGGAACCACCAATACGGTCGGTTTCTCAGCGGGCTGCAAGGTGAACTTCGAAATAGACGGTCTTACTGCAAACAGTCAATACCGACAATTGAAGGTCACTGGCCAGGTCGATCTTACAGGGGCAATTCCAACGTTCAACAATAGCAACTACACTCCTGTCACAGGCAACAGCTTCACGTTGATCGATAATGATGGAACGGATGCCGTCACCGGCACATTCACCGGCCTTCCTCAAGGAGCAACCATCAGCAACTTCCTTGGGTCCGGTCTGGACGCAACCATCACCTACACAGGTGGCGATGGAAACGATGTGGTCCTCAACATGCCAGCTGATTACCAGATCGATGTGCTCGGAGGCAACTTGACCATCACCGACCTTTCTGGAAATGGTGATGGACTGTCTTTACAGCAGAGCGGCACGGACATTCGAATTTATGGCCCGTCTTCTACTCGAACGTATCGAATCAATGATGGTAGCAATACAAACTTCAACATACACGCTTACATTCCTTTGGCAGATGTGACCAATTCGATCACGGTCAATGCCGAAGGCGGCAACGACTACGTTTATCTGTATGCGTTCACAACAGCACTTCCTTCGCTCACCATCAATGGTGGAGTTGGGAATGACGAAGTGAGGCTATATGGCGATGTCACCTTCGCCAGCGGGGCCAACTTGGACATCGACCTTCAGAACGATGATGCCACACCGGGCACAGACCGCATCTACTTCAACGGCAGTGTCGACCTTCTTCTTCAAGGCAGCGGCTCAGCCACCATGAAGGCAAGCAAGGACATCTGGTTCAACCCAAGTGCCACTTTGCGCACAGCCAACGGTAACATAATCGTGGAAGCCAACCAGCAGTCCACCCCGACCACAGGGACCTACTTTGCGGGTATTTATATGGATGACAACAGCATCATCGAATCTACCGGAACCGGAATCGTTACCGCCAAAGGGAAGGGGGGCAACCTCTATAATTCAACTTACCCGAACCACGGACTTTATCTTCAGACCGGCTCCAGGATCATTGGCGGAACCACGGGCAACAGCACCATTGTTGATGGGCAGGGTGGCTCGTCCACGGCCAGCAACAACAATTATGGCATCTTCCTGGAAAATGCCCAGATCACTTCAAATGGCGGAAATGTCAGCGTTACCGGAACAGGAGGAGGAAATACCAACACTTCTTATGGTTATGGGGTCTACGTCAATGGTCTCAATGGAAAGATCACTTCTGGGGGCAATGGCAATGTGACCGTAACTGGAACAGGAGGCGGCTCCGGATCGGGGGTCTATAATTATGGCGTTTACCTCAACACTGCCAACGCGATCACTTCAACGGGTACCGGATCGGTCAGCGTTAATGGTACCGGTAGCACAAGTTCAGGGCTCAACAATCACGGCCTGTACACAGTCTACAGTGGTGCGATCAGTTCCAGCGGAGGAGGAGATATAACCGTTTCAGGAACTGCTGGACCGAACAGTGCTGGTTCTTCAGACGTATATCTGACAAGTTCAGGAAGCGTCAGCAGTAGTTCCCCTTATGGCGACATCATCTTTGATTGCACATCGGGCGGTCTCAACCCGTTCAATTACACGACAGAGGTAACCACGGGCAGCAGCAACACCATCAGCTTCACCTCGGGTTCCAAGATCAACTTCGAGATAGACGGTCCAACAGTGGGCAGTCAATACCGTCAACTTACCGTAAATGGCAAGATCGACATCACCGGAACCACACCGTCCTTCATCGGCAGCAACTACACTCCGATTACCGGCAACGGCTTTGTGCTGATCGATAATGACGGAACAGATGCCGTTATTGGCACATTCACAGGACTTCCTCAGGGAGGAACTATCAGTAATTTCCTAGCGTCTGGCCTCGATGCAACCATCAGCTACGTTGGTGGAGATGGCAATGATGTAGTGATCAATATGCCGGCCGATTATCAGATCGATGTATTAGGCGGCAACGTCACCATCACCGACCTTTCCGGAAACAGCGATGCCCTATACCTCCGGCAGGTTGGAACGGATCTGCGAATAGCCGGACCAACGTCCTCCCGCAGCTACCGCATTAATGATGGGGTCAATACATACTTCAGTACACCCGCGCTGATCCCGCTTGCCGATGCCACCAATTCGATCACGGTCAATGCCGAAGGTGGCAACGACTACGTTTATCTGTATGGATTCACAGCGGAGCTTCCTTCGCTCACCATCAATGGTGGAGTTGGGAATGACGAAGTGAGGCTATATGGCGATGTCACCTTCGCCAGCGGGGCCAACTTGGACATCGACCTTCAGAACGATGATGCCACACCGGGCACAGACCGCATCTACTTCAACGGCAGTGTCGACCTTCTTCTTCAAGGCAGCGGCTCAGCCACCATGAAGGCAAGCAAGGACATCTGGTTCAACCCAAGTGCCACTTTGCGTACTGCAAATGGCAACATAACGTTGGAAGCCAACCAGCAGACCACCCCGACCACAGGATTCTATTTTGCGGGTATTTACATGGATGACAACAGCGTCATCGAATCCACTGGAAGTGGTGTTGTGACAGCAAAAGGAAAGGGAGGAAACCTCTATTATTCAACGTATCCGAACCACGGACTTTATCTTCAGACCGGCTCCAGGATCATTGGTGGAACCACAGGCAACAGCACCATTGTTGATGGGCAGGGCGGCTCGTCCACGGCCAGCAACAACAATTATGGCGTCCTTCTGGAAAATGCCCAGATCACTTCAAATGGCGGAAATGTCAGCGTTACCGGAACCGGAGGAGGAAACACCAACACTTCTTATGGTTATGGGGTTTACGTCAATAGTCTCAATGGAAAGATCACTTCCGGGGGCAATGGCAATGTGACCGTAACTGGAACAGGAGGTGGTTCTGGATCGGGAGCCTATAATTACGGGGTTTACGTGGTAAGTACCGGTGCATCGATACTTCCTGGTGGAAATGGCGATGTGACCGTTACCGGAACTGGCGGTTGCGCGAGTGGAACAGGACCATACAACTATGGCGTTTACCCTAACGCGATCAACTCGATCACTTCAACGGGTACCGGATCTGTCAACGTTAATGGCATCGGCAGTACAAGTTCAGGGATCAATAATCACGGCCTATTCGCCATTTACGCAGGAGTGATCAGTTCCAGCGGAGGAGGCGACATAACCGTATCGGGCACTGCAGGCCCGAACAGTACTGGGTCTTCAGATGTATTCCTGACAAATTCAGGAAGCGTCAGCAGCAATTCCCCTTATGGCGACATCATCTTCGATTGCACATCAGGTGGTCTTAACCCGTTCAATTACTCGACAGAGGTAACCACAGGCAGCAGCAACACCATCAGTTTCACCTCGGGTTCCAAGATCAACTTCGAGATTGATGGCCTGACAGCTGGTGGTCAATACCGCCAACTGACCGTTAATGGCAAGATCGACATCACCGGAACCACACCGACCTTCACTGGCAGCAATTACACTCCAGTGACAGGAAATGGCTTCGTGCTGATCGACAACGATGGAACGGATCCGGTGATCGGCACATTCACAGGGCTACCTCAGGGAGCTACCCTCAGCAACTTCCTCGGTTCAGGTTTGGATGCAACCATCAGCTACGTTGGTGGAGATGGCAACGATGTGGTTCTCAACATGCCAGCCGACTACCAGATCGATGTATTGGGCGGCAATGTGACCATCACCGACCTGTCCGGAAACGGTGATGGGCTATTAATACAACAGAGTGGCTCCAACCTGCGGTTCACCGGTCCCTCAAATCGGTCTTACCGAATAAATGATGGCATCAACACGTTTTTTTCAACCCCTGCCGACATCCCCTTCACCAGTGTGACCAATTCGATCACAGTGAATGCCGAAGGCGGCAATGACTACGTGAGTTTGTATGCATTCACGCAACAGCTACCGTCCCTCACCATAAACGGAGGTGTCGGAGATGACGAAGTGCGGCTGTATGGCGATGTCACCTTCGCCAGCGGGGCCAACTTGGACATCGACCTTCAGAACGATGATGCCACACCGGGAATAGACCGCATCTACTTCAACGGCAGTGTCGATCTTCTCCTTCAGGGCAGTGGATCAGCAACCATCAAGTGCAGCAAGGATATTTGGTTCTATACCTATTCCACCTTGCGTACTGCCAATGGCAGTATTACCATGGAAGCCAATCAGCAGACCACTCCAACAACAGGAACGTATTTCTCTGGGATCTACATGGACGACTACAGTGTGGTCGAATCAACCGGAAGCGGTGTGGTAACCGTTAAAGGAAAAGGAGGCAATACCTATTATTCAACCTATCCGAACCACGGGGTTTATCTTCAATCGGGGTCCAAAATACTTGGTGGAACAACCGGCAACAGCACCATTGTTGAAGGCCTGGGCGGTCCTTCAAATTACAACAACAACAGCTTTGGGGTTTATGTCGAAAATGCCCAGATCGGTTCCAATGGCGGAAATGTGAACGTCACGGGCATTGGAGGCGGTATAGGCAACAGCTACTATAGCTATGGCGTCATCGTCAATGCCACAAGCGGCAGGATCACCTCCGGAGGCAACGGCAACGTTACTGTTTCCGGCACAGGAGGCGGAGCGGGTTCTGGCGCCTACAATTATGGGGTCTATGTGTCAAGCTCCGGTGCTTCCATCGTTTCCGGAGGCAATGGCAGCGTGAGCGTGACCGGAGTCGGTGGCTGCGATAGTGGCACGGGTCCATACAACTATGGCGTCTACCTCAACAGTACAAATGCCATCACCTCCACCGGAACCGGAACCGTGAGCGTAAACGGCACCGGAAGCACAAGTTCAGGCACCTATATCCATGGTGTTTATACCAGTTACGCCAATGCCATCAGTTCCTCAGGAGGAGGCGACATTCAGGTTACAGGAGCTGCGGGGGCCAACAGTTCCTTGAGTTCCGATATCTTTTTGGTGGGTATCGGCAGTATTGGCAGCGGTTCACCCTATGGCGACATCAGCTTCACATGCACTTCCCAAGGGTTGAACCCGTTCAACTCCGGCACAGATGTCAGCACAGGACCAAGCAATACCATCAGCTTCACAGCAGGTTCCAAGATCAACTTCGAGATAGATGGAACGGTGGTGAACAGCCAATACCGTCAATTGAGCGTCAACGGTCAGATCGACCTCACCAATTCAACACCCACGTTCGTTGGCAGCACATATACCCCAGTACTCGGCAATTCATTCGTCATTGTGAACAACGATGGCGCAGATGCGGTCATCGGCACCTTCACCGGATTGCCCGAAGGAACCTTCATCCCCAATTTCCTTGGCTCCACCCAAAGTGCGCTGATCACCTACGTGGGAGGCGATGGCAATGATGTCGTCCTCAGTGTGGTCGAACCGTTCATCTACTGGACCGGGGCCACCAACACCAGCTGGAACGTTCCTGCAAACTGGAGCAATAATGCCGTGCCGGGAAGCACAGACAACGTTGTCATTCCCAACGTTGCCAACGACCCAGTAATTTCCTCCAATCAACAGGTAAACGACATTGAACTGGAAGCAGGTGCAACGCTCAATGTAGCTTCAGGTGGTACGCTCACGCTCAACGGAGACCTCGACAACTCAGCTACGGTGACCATCGAAAGCGGAGGCAGCTTCCTACAGGGTAACAGCAGCAGCATCAGCAATGTTGGTATTTTCCGTGTTCAGCGGCAGGGTTCGACCTCGTACTACAATATGTGGAGCTCGCCAATTACATCACAGACCGGCATTCCCGGAACTTCTTACCTGTATTCTTCCAGCGCCAGTACGCAGGATGACAGTGACGACCAACCGTCCGATCCGGGCTGGAGCAGCTACAACGGAGTTATGACACCTGGTAGAGGCTATGCTGGCCAGGGTGGTAACTTAGCCACATTCACTGGTACTCCGAACAACGGTAATGTGAACTTCGGACTGTATTACGCTCCGTTCGACAACACCTTCACGCAAACCGTTCCTGGAACGCCTTTCAACCTGATCGGGAATCCCTACCCAAGCGCCATCAGTGCGGCAAGTTTCATCTCGGCCAACACTGACATCGATGGAACCATATACCTATGGAACGACAACGGTAGCAACAATTACTCGCGTACCGATTACGCCTACTGGAATGGTACTGGTGGACTTGGAACCGGTGGTGGTCCAACGCCTAATGGCTATATCGGGTCATGTCAAGGATTCATGGTACGTGCATTGAACAGCAGTGCCCTTGCCAATTTCACAAACAATATGCGGGTTGCAGGAGACAACTCTCAGTTCCACAAGCCGGGCTCTGACGATAGCAGAATGTGGCTCAGTCTGGAAAATGCCGATGTAAGGAACGAGATCCTCATCGGACTTCTGGAAGACGCTACCGAAGGTGAGGACCGTATGTATGATGCGGTGAAACTGAAGGGCAACCCGGACATCGCTCTCTCTGCCGTTGATGCGGCCACGGAGTATGCCATTCTGGCCTTCCCTCCTCCGCTTTCAACCAGAACAGTTCCGCTGAAACTCAAATTGTCTACTACTGGCAACTACTACTTCGTGGCCAACACCATGGAGAACCTCGATGGATATGAGGTTTATCTTTCGGACATCCTAACAGGAACCAACGTACTATTGAACGAAGGTGACTCCGTTCCGGTGAACTTGGCAGCAGGAGAACACAACGACCGTTTCTTCCTGAACTTCGTCCCAACCTCTTTCACAGGTATAGAAGAGAATGATGAGGCCAATATAACGGCATTCGTGGCAAATGAGCGCCTGAACGTCAAGTGTGAGTTCTGCTCTTCGGATGATGTACTGGAACTGATGGACATGAGTGGAAAAAGGGTAATGGCGTTTGAGAATGCCCCTTTCTTCAATGGTTCCCTTTCAATACCGGTTGATGCTTTGACCACTGGGGTTTATGTGGTCCGAGTGATCAACGATACAAAGGCTTACTCTCAAAAGATCATAACGCACTGACATATGAACAGAAGATCACAAACAATCATGTTGACCCTTCTATAGGTCATCTCTTTCGTTTACGCACAAACTCCTCTGCCAAGTGGGGGTAGCGCAGTGGGTGCCCCTATTGATGACCGTAGCACAACACTGCTACTGCGGGAGCCACATATGAGATCAAACGATTTAAGGATAAACGCACTGGTTGATCCAATTTCATGAAAAAAGCCAAGCTCATCTTGATTGCGGCTCTTTTCATGAACTGAACCCTAAGGTCAACGAGCTCCGCTCTTGAAGTTGGCAATGGCATTTCTGGTGAAATCAGAAAGCACCAACCTTCCGCTCATTTCCGCCCGTTCGGAAAGCAATTGATCCCAATGCTCGGTTCCTTCCCAAAACACTTTCTTCAGCAACATCATGGCTTCTGGATTGCTTTTGGAAAGTTTATCGGCCAATTCATCAATGGCGGCATCCATCTCCTCAGCCGTTTCGTGAATGCTGGTGTACAATCCTTTCTCCCGTGCCCATTCGGCAGCATACCACGTGGTGGCATCAATACTCATTTGGCTGAAAGCCGAGTTTCCGATCTTCTTCTCTACCGAAGGGCCAACCACAAAGGGACCGATACCTACGGCCAGCTCGCTTAGCTTAACGGCAGCATGTTTTGTGCCGAATGTGTAATCTGCTGCTGAAGCAACGCCTACTCCACCTCCAACTGCTTTTCCTTGAACTCTACACAGAACAAATTTCGGTGCTTTGCGGATGGCGTTGATCACGCCAGCAAACCCAGAGAAGAACACCTTTCCTGTTTCGAGGTCGTTGATGGAAACCAACTCATCGAACGAAGCACCCGCACAGAAGGCTTTCTCGCCAGCGCTTTTAAGAACGATCACTTTCACGTTCCCGTCCTTTCCTGCATCCTCAATGGTCTGTGCCAATTTGCGCAGAACCTTACCTGGCAATGAATTGCTTAATGGATGAAAGAACTCAATGGTTGCAACCCCACGTTCATCTACAGAACTTTCAACTCCTCCTTGGTTTATTGCTTCGCTCATCATAGTGGTTTAAGGCTTGCAAAACTAAAAGATAGCCGCGACTGACCATTGCGACAGTTCGCACAGGAATCTAGCTCGATATTCCGTTCTTCACCACCCGAAATGCTGAACGAGGTCTGCTACAAAATATCTGAGGTCATTCACGGGGTGCTTGCTGCACATACCGAAGTGAAAGATGGCGCCATCTGTCATCCTACAGAGAACTACAGTTCCATCTATCGGTTGCAATGTGGTTTGCTTGGAATTGTTGTTGGAGACAACCTCCCTGAGGATTCGCTTTTCAAGTATATCATTGACGATTGCGAAGAATTCGAAAAGCAAGCTATCGAGTCGTTTGAAGGCTGGTTCAAGCAGCAATCGTTTGCAGATATTGACCTTTCCGAACTCTACGAACTGATGTTGCTTTTGGAATTTCCGGTCAGTGATGGGCGAATTGTGGAAGACAAAGAGAACCTGAATTCCATTGGTACATTCTACACGCCTGCCGAACTGGCCGAGAAGATCGTAGAGATCACCCTCAACGATTACATCCATCGTAATGCGGGAATTGAGCATTTTTCTACTTCAAACATCACGGCTGAGGAAGTTCAGAAAGTAACCGAGCTACTGACCGGATCTACGTTTGCCGATCATTCCTGCGGTACCGGAAATTTCTTTTTGGCCGTCATTCAGTATTGTCGTCTCTATCTGAATCCTTCAAAGAAAACGTTGCGAAAGATCGTGCTGAATTTCCATGGTATTGAAGCCGATTCAATCTCTCTGGAAATTGCGAAGCTGCAACTCCTGAACGCCATAGAAAGCCCTGAACTTTATGATGAGGTTGATGGGAACTTCCTGAATGCAAACCCACTGATCACCTCTGCCGATACACCCTTTCCGTTTGAACATTTCCACGAATTCTATTACGGAAAGGAGCTTGCCATGAGACTCGACCAGATTCCCGTTTGTGATGTTGTTTTAGGGAATCCTCCTTGGGGAACCGTTGAATTTGACACTGCGTTTCACCTCCATGTTCTCCGCCCTAAGATCTTGGAAATTGAAGATGAAACGGAACGCGACCACACGTTAGATAAACTGGCAGAAAGCCATCCAGAACTGTACGAATGGCTGTTCTATCATGATGAGGCCATTGATCTGGCCATTGAGGATATTTACAACGATGCCCGCTTTGCCCATTCTACTATGGGTGGATTGCAGACCAACTTACTCTTCACAGAACTCTGCAATCAGTTGGTCACAGAACGAGGTTCGGTGGGATTGCTTCTGAAAGGAACAACGCTTTCAGATCCCATGAACAAACCGTTGTGGAATCATCTCACCAACAAAAAGCGGGTGATGGCACGTTACGACCTGATCAACTGCAACAGGATCTTCAACATTAGCCCGACAGAAACATTCAGCGTTCTGATCCTTGGCAACAATCCTCAGAAGGAATTCATCCACCGAACTGAGCTTACGTTCGTTTCCGAGATCGGGCCGCGCTAACCCATATCCTTGATCATCCCCTTTCTGCGGTAGTATTTCACTCCTAGCGTTATGCCAACCGCACCGATCGATCCTGGTGCAACCCAAGGCAGCACTTGCCACATGCCTGGCAGCAATTGCTCCATCCATGTATAACCTCCAAAAACAAAGAACGCGCTATAAGCCGCTACACCACTGGTAAGCAGCCCGATCATGTGTCCGCGGATTCGGTCGTTTTCCTCGTATGGTACTCGGAGTTTGCGAATAAATGAAGGGATAACGGTGCAGCCCAACGCTCCGAAAATGATGAGCAGAACGGCATTGCCTTTTCCACCAAGATAAATTCCCCACAAGAGCAACGCCAGACCGCAAATGGACATCAATCCGTCTAATAAAGTATGGGTGAACCGAAACTGCTTCTGCTGTTGCGCACCTTTCCGAAGAATGGCCATGCCGTACCACAGCGGATTGGCCGTTATCAATGAAATGAAACCCAGAAACACGGCCGTGAAATATTTACCGATGATCAGATTCTTGACACTCAATAGAGCTGCCGACCCGACCACAACCCACATGGCATAGACGTAGAGTTTCCCTACAATTCTATGCCCCTTCCCTCCTTTCTTCATAAACACGGGAAGCCAGAATAGAACAAGGCTTGTAAAGCCGAAAGACACATGCAGAAAAAGAAGCGTTTTGACGATGAATTCCATGACGTTTGCGTTTTAGTTCGAGACCAAAACTAGGTTGATGGAATACGATTTCACGAACAAAAGGGACGGTTGTCAAACATTCGTGACGAGTGTCAAACCTGTGGGACGAATGACAAAAAAATAAGAGATAAGTAACAAGAGATAGAGAGATTAAGGATTTAGTCCTCGACTTATCTCTCAGTCTCTTTATCACGTGTCTCTATCATCAAGTCTCTGTATCTCTTATCAACTTAAATCTCGGCTCATCCTAGAAGTTCGCGGACCTTCGGGATGAAAGAACGTGAAACCGGTACTTCGACTTCGGTCACACTTTTCAATTGTAGACGCAGCCCTTGGGCGTTTCCGCTCACCTTTTCAATGCAATCCACATTTGCTAGAAACGAACGATGGCAACGGATGACATCTGTGCCTGCGAACTTCTCCTCTACTGAGGCGATGGTAGCACGAAGCATTTCCTTCGTCAACTTTCCGTCTTTCAGAAACCAGACCGTTACGTAATTCTGCATGGCTTCTACGTAACGAACGGTAGATAGGCTCAAACACAACTGCTGTCCATTCTCGGCTTCAAGCACCACGGTTTGCTGACCTACTGAATCTTTTTCGGTATGAAGATGTTCAGAAATATCTGAAGCAGATTCTTCATTCTTCTGGGTTGCCCGTAGCTGAATAACCACACCGGAAAGCGCCACAGGAAAAATCCCTATCAGCGTTGTGTAGCCGATCATCCTAACAAAACTGAAATAACCCATTGCTTTCCAACCGGAAAGAAAATTGACGAAAAGGAAATTGCCCAACGCTATCCAAACCACCAGAACGATGCACATCAGTATCCACTTTCCTAAGGTCCAATTCGGGCCATCCGTTTCTATCTTCAATACAAATCGGGAAACGAATTCAAAGATCCAACCAAAGACTACGGTCACTGCTCCAAACCCAGCAGATGCCCAAGCCAGATCGGCCCACGGACCTTCAATACTGAATGGCCGAATCAGGAACAGAAACAGTCCAACGAACACGCCAACCCATAAAATGGTAAGCAGACTCTGCTTGAGGTCGGCCTTATCAGGAAATGGCTGGTTGAGTTTTTTTATCAAAGGGAAACAATCATTTACGCAATAAACGTGACTTGCTAATGTTCCGCCAACCACTTTCTGTTAAATAATCAACATAGCAAATCACTAGGTCAGCAGTCTTTGGGTCTTTAGTCATTCTTATTTTGAAATCAGCACTCAAAGGGTTTTGATCAAAATACCATCGTCCATTATTGTTTCTAGCTTGGGCCCATGAATCCACTCTATATACTAACAAGTCTGCGTCTTGGGAATAATTTGAGACATAAACCACCAAATCGGCTTTATCTAGGTTGTCAACTTTGCAAATCCTCTGCGCTGTGGCATCAAAGACACAGCCAAGGGTCAACAAAGATGTAAGCAGCCAAAACAGTTTCACTAGTGGTTTTTATTATTCTCTGATTAAAACTAGTTTCTTTCTAACTACTCCGTTCTTCGCGTACAACTCAATGAAATAGACCCCCGAATCATTTCCATCAAGGTCAATGATCATTTTGTCTGACAATTGCCTACTTCTTTGTGTGACCAATTGTCCAGTAGAACTGAAAACCTTGTATTCTTTCAAACGATCTGCTTGGATCCAGAATACTCCGTTGTTTGGGTTAGGGTAAATGCTATAACGGTCAGCATTTGATTCCGATAAACCTACGCTTATTGGAATCCAATTTTCGGTGGTGTTGGTTACAATAGCTTCGTTGAAATCAAAGTAAATGTGAGCGGTATTCAGAATGTACTCCTCTTCTTGCAGGGAACCTATAGGCTTAACCCGATAACTGACAAACCCTTTACTTTCTTCCTCATTGGAAGTACTATCGGGCAGATTGATTCCATCAAACCTGAACTCAACGATACGGTCATTCAAGAAATTCACCTCACAATCATGACTTGAGGTTAGGAACTGGAATGTATTGTACTCAATAAGGTCAGAAATTGTATCGAGTATGTATACGTCTATTGCGGATGCTGTTCCTGTATTCTGAAAATGAACCGTATAGTACAGGTATTCGCCATTGTCAACGAAGGACTGATCAATATATGATAGCGGACTTACCTCCTTGATGTTAGGGTCATAAGAATTGACCACCACATTTTCTAATAGAAATGTATTGTCCAGAGGAGTTAAGTCATTGTTAATATCATCAACCGTGCCCATAAAGTCCACCGTTTGTCCGGCAGTGATTGTTAGTGGCGTAAATAGGGTTAATTGAATCTGTCGATCTTCTAACGGAAGTACGTTTACATAATTAACAGTTACCATATTACCGTTAACACTATAATTCTGGTTTGAGCTTGAAACAAAGGACATCCCCACGGGAAAAGTCAATTCAATCTGACCTGTCTCAGCTGTTGTACCAACGTTCTCAATTAGAATATTCAACGTCATATTTCTTCCCGTGCGTACATTTCCAGCATTCATGGAAATACGCATGTCACGCTGACCAGCAATGGGCTGTAAAGCAAAATCAAGCCCTGAAAGAGAACTACCCGATCCGCCAAAATTTGCATTATGAGAAGCTGGCGAAGAGTTATAGTAAGGCACATCAACTTCCAGCTGATGAGACCCTGCTGGCAGATAGCCAGTGTATACTCCGTTGCTCTGACTCATGCTCAAAAAACCTGTAGGTGTAGATTCCACCACAGCATAAGGATATGGCGCATCCCCTCCATCATAGACCTGATTCCCATTTAAATCAACATAAACCAGCCCAGAGATTTGATTTCCCGCATGAACGTAGAATCCGTTTGGAAGTACCCAAGGCCCTAGTGGAGGGTCTTCAAGAATCACATCATAATAGCCAGTAGGAGCATTCAGCGGAATATCAACTATTGCATTTCCCTGAGATGATGAGAAAGTAGTAGAGGTTTGAGAGGTGAATTGAAACGAGTTCTGTTCAAATATCAAATCTTGAGTAGTTGAGGTTGTTGCTGAGAACGGTAGATTGATACCCGAAATATTGACATGCAATCCGCTTAGTCCTGCATGGGCACTATCTGGCGAAATGTCCAGTAAGGATGTTACCCCATTGAGGGTGAAGTCTTCTTCTGTAGACCACGCACCCCATTCCCCTACAATATTTCGGGCCATTACGCGCCAGTAATACGTTCCTGACGCTAGGTTTTCATTTGTTGATAGCGAAGAGGTTTCGCTATCAACAAATATGCTTGTGAACGATGCATCGCTACTCACTTGAATCCTGTATCTATCCGTAAGGTCCGGTTCCGACCAAATGAACATCACTGGAATGGAATTCAAGCTCACTCCGCCAATTGGTGCAATCAAAGCCGGAGGATCTGGAGCTGGTGGAGCCGGAAGAACCTCGAAGGCCTGAGGAAGCGAATAAGATTGGTTGTTGGGGTCTATGTAATTCAGATCATACAATCCAACAGGGGTCGATTGCGGCACATTAAAATTCTCGGTACCTGTAAACTCAAAATTGTTCCCATTGAACTGAACTGAAGGTGAAACATAAAGTGGAATAACTGTTCCGTTGTTCTCCAACTCAAATAGAATTGTTGGAGTGCTTTGGTCAAAATTCAGGTCAAGACCAGAAATGGTAACAGAAAGCGACTCTCCCTGAAAGGCGCTATCCGGTTCGATACTGATAAGCTGCGGTGTTCCGTAGTTCATATCGAACTGAAAGGATGTAGACCAAGCTCCGAAATTGGACGCAATATTCTGTGTTCTAACTCTCCAATAATAGGAGCCTGTACCCAACGGAAGTGAGACATTGGTTCCCGTAACGGTACCTGATTCAACCATAGAGAAAAAGCCCTGATCATAAGCGATTTCATACTGGTAAGCCACCGCATTCTGCACAACTGACCAGCTGAAAATCACAGGATTCGAACTCAGCGATGATCCATTTGCTGGAGCTATCAGTGCTGGAGGACCCAATGGTGCTGGAACTGTAATGACCTCAAATCCATTATTTAACTGAACCGTACCCTGAATTGGGTCTCCAACAACAACATTATAAAGTCCAACAGGCGCAGAAATTGGGACGTTTATAGTAGCATCTACGGTGGATGATGAAACACTACTTGCCGTAGACTGAATACTCGTTCCTCCTTGTTCTAACCAAACTGTGGTCCCAGTGCTCTGCACGAAATTCAGATCCGAACCAGAAATGGTAACCGCTACAGATTGGCCTTGCCAAGCGGTATCTGGTACAATTCCAGAAATGGACTGCGCTTTTACTGATATAATGCCTAGAACAAACGCGATCAAAACTGCCAATACCCTCACCGTATTCTTCATGAATTATGTCTTTTGGGTCTTCGTTTCTGACCCGTTAACTCTCTTCTGATCTTTTTCAACTCCGCACGGACCTCTCGTGGACCTCCCGTGAATACGGGACTTGCGTCAATGAGCTCAACAGCCTCCTTTTGCTTTTTCTGGTGAATTAGAACTGCTATCAGGTTCATTAGCGCATCTGGAAATCGGTCATTTACCGCAAGCGCCTTTTTATAATAACTGACTGCTCGATCAAGATCTCCGTTCATTGCATGACACGTTGCTATATTGTTCAGAACATGAACATGATACGGGTTTACTTCATACGCTAGCTCAAAATCTTGCAACGCCTTTTCCCTATCTCCGATTTGAAAATAAGCCAACCCTCGGTACCAGACAACTGGAGTTGTGGAGGGTTCCATAGGATACATTTCTAAATTGACCTTGTTAATGTCTGAAATCACGTTGTTCCATCTTTGGCCGTTTCTTTCAATCAGCGCTTGTTTTACATGGGTTTCGGCCAAATATCTTTCACTTCCAACATAGATTGCAAATGCCGATATAAAAAGAAGGAATACCAGCAGCACCGTCCTTAAACGAGATGATGAGACCTCAATCTTGGAACGATCTGCCCACGCCAAACAGAAAATAAATATGGAGCCATGCTCAATCCTGTGCAATGGAAAACTGAAAAAGGCCGTTACAGCAAACCCGATAACGGAAGCAAACACGGCCAAGTCGAAAACATTCTTTTCAGCAACATAATTTCTTAAAAGCTTAACCAGCCCTGCGGCTATAAGGGCCACGAATGCAAAGGTTCCAAACAGACCTATCTCAGCTGCCATTCCTACATAATCATTTAGTGGCTCTGCAATAAATGTATCGGAACTGTTAGCCATTCCATACTGCTGAAACAGCACTTTCCACATTCCAGCACCGATACCTAGAAATGGATTCTCTTGAACAAAATTAAGTGACTGCTGCCAAATTCTCAGTCGAAGACCAGCCGTGCCCATATCGGGTTGAAGAATCGACAGAAACTTATCACTTAAACCTCCTTGAACAAAGTTATCAAGGCCGACCACTGACAACACAAGCAATCCAGCAGCAGCTAGAATTGGTCTTACAAATTTCTTTGAACCCCAGTTTGACGAAAAATAAGTAAACGCACTAGCGGTAAGAAAAAGACCACTTAAAAGCCCAAGCCATGCTCCACGGCCCATAATGATCAAAATGAGAAAAATTGACCCCGCCAAGGATGCAATTGAAAGCACCTGCCATGGTTTGTTCAACCATAGGATTCCAAGAATCTGAAATGGCAGCAACAATACAAGATATTCTGAAAACAGATTGGAATTGGTCATCATTCCAACTACAGAAATGATCTTACCCGCTTCAAACTCTGCTAGGTTTTGAACTAACTGATAGACACCAAAAATGGACAGTACAAGTGTGCTGACCACGCACAACTTAAGAAACTTTGTTTTATGGAAATTTTGGCAAATCAAAGAACGTAGCCCTATGAAAAGCGATACGTAGACCCCCACCCTGCACAATTCAAAGAGAAATTCGCCTCTTACAGTAGGACTAAGAAGTCCTGAGACCAATGTTGCCAGCAGCCAAACCAGCAAAAGCACCTCCATACACGTGAACTTCGAACGAATATGAGCCTCTTTTTTACGATACTGAAAAAGGATACAACAGATTGAGAACGCTGAGATATAAATGACCCTTGGAATTAGAGCTATATCTAAAAGGGCATCAGAAAAAACCCATGCAACACCCAAAACTCCAAAAGAGGCGAGAATTGTTCTTAACGCATTACTTTCTATATGAAACTTTTGGGTCAAATTTTGACATCCCTTGCAACTAGATGCAAGTGGATTGTTAAAGTTACGACTAGGTATAGAATATTCAGTCCATACCGTACTCCCGCTCCACTTTAGCTATCCGAACGCGGTAACCTTCGTACCATTTATCTTTGCCCAGTTTCTTAGCATACAGATGCTTCTGATACTTAGCCCATTCCTGAATGTCTTCCATACTTCTCCAGTACAGTACCGCCACGCCATATCCTTCGGCATTTCTTAGCGTTTCGGCACCGTAGTATCCTTCCAGCTTCTGCGCCTCTGCATAGAGTTCATCGTTCAGTTCAGAATAGCCGTCATCTAATGCCGTGCGTTGCGAAGTGAAAATGACGGTATAGTAAGGCGGTTTTGGTGTTTTGATGAACATGCTGTTAAATTAGGCAAATCAGACACGACAAAACTATGAAGCCTGAACCTTCTGCCTACGGGGAGTTTTACCGGAATTACATTGAACTTGTTCCTAACTCCGACCTTATTGATGGATTAAAATCATCTGCTGCGGCCTCTTTGCAGTTTTGGAATTCCATTCCAGAAGAGAAAGGCAATTACCGCTATGCCGAGGGCAAATGGAGCATCAAGGAGCTTCTACAACACATCATTGATACAGAGCGTATTTTCAGTTACCGCGCATTGGCAATTGCAAGGGGTGACCAAACTGCTTTGCCCGGTTATGATGAGAATACTTACGCTGAAAATTGCAGACCAGATGCAAGGAGTTTGAAAGAAATGGTGGATGAACTGGAACTGGTTCGCAAATCGACTATTGCCCTTTTCAAAAGCTTTGATGAAAGCGTTTTGGACCATCTTGGAAAAGCCAGCGGCTCAAACCTTTCGGTCAGAGCCGCTGGATTCATTATTGTTGGTCATGAAATCCATCACATGAATGTGATGAAAGAGCGTTATCTAAAGTAGCTTACGCGTCCTGCTCCCTATTCTTGACCATGGTTAGGATGGTAGCAATAGCGCATGTTTCGTTGTCTTGGTCGTAAACCTCAACCAACCATTTCACAATACCTTTTCGGATATCATCCGCATCCCGTTTTTCCTGTTGGATCTTCTCTTTACAGGTCAAGCGCACTCCGATGGTCATTCCTGGGTACACAGGTTTGGTAAAACGGGCTTCGTCAATTCCGTAGTTCAATAGCACGGGGCATTTTCTGTTCTCCACGAACATTCCTGCGGCCTTGCTCAAGATCCAATAGCCATGAGCCACGCGGCCTTCGAAAAGGGTTCCGTCCAAAGATGTAACGTCCGTGTGCGCATAAAAATGGTCACCACTCACATTCGCGAAGTTGATGATGTCAGCATCCGTTACCGTGTGCTTATGCGTAACCAAAGTCTCCCCTATCTCAACCTCTTCAAAATGCTTCATGAAAGGATTGAGGAGCACTTCCTTCTGCTTGGCCCCTTGCTGATAAACATTGGTGATGGCAGTGATCATGGTCGGTGAACCTTGGATGGCCGTACGCTGCATGTAATGCAAAACGCCACGCTTTCCACCCATTTCTTCTCCTCCACCCGCTCGTCCTGGTCCACCATGAACCAACAACGGCATGGGAGAACCATGCCCTGTGCTTTCCTTGGCGCATTCGCCATTCAGAACCAGAATACGTCCGTGATAAGAAGCAGCACCAAGTGTGAAATCACGAGCGGTCTTGGCATCATTCGTAACAATTGAACAGCACAACGAGCCCAAACCGAGTTTCGACAAGGCAATGGCATCATCCAAGTTCCTGTACGGAAGGATCGTACTTACTGGTCCGAATGCTTCGATGTTGTGAGCGGCTGTTGCGTTGAACGGATCGTCATTTCGCATCAGAATCGGTGACATGAACGCACCTTTCGAACCGTCAGCCCCAATGGCTTCCACTTGATCCAAGTTTCCGAACACAAGCTGATTCTCTTTGAGGAGTTTATCCACTTGCTCTTTCACTTCGCGCATTTGGTCCTGCCCAGCCAATGCTCCCATTCTAACGCCTTCTGCCGTTGGCGAACCGATGGTTGTTTTCTGAAGCCTTTCCCCTACTGCAATCTGTACGTCTTCCACTAAATTCTCAGGCACCATGATCCTTCGGATGGCTGTACACTTCTGTCCGCACTTAACCGTGATTTCCTTTACCACTTCTTTGATGAAAAGGTCAAATTCGGGAGTTCCCGGAACGGCATCTTCTCCCAAAATCGAAGAGTTCAAACTGTCCGCTTCCATGTTGAATGGAACTGCATTTTCGATGATGCTTGGCTTTGATTTCAGCATTCTTCCTGTAGAAGCAGAACCAGTGAACGTAACCACATCCTGACTTCCAACATGGTCAAGCAGATCACCCGCAGAGCCACAGATCAATTGCAAAGCTCCTTCAGGCAGAATTCCAGAGGCGATGATGTCCTTGACCATCGCTTCGGTCAAGAACGAAGTAACTGTTGCAGGCTTCACCACAGCCGGAACACCCGCCAACCAATTCACGGCCACTTTCTCCAACATCCCCCAAATAGGGAAATTGTAAGCATTAATATGAACAGCAACGCCTTCTTTAGGCACCATGATGTGATGCCCGATGAATGTTCCGCCTTTGCTCAAAGGAGCATAATCGCCATCCACATAATATGGCTCATCTCCAAACTGTCTACGCAAGCTAGCGTTGGCAAACAGATTGCCAATGCCGCCTTCAATATCAATCCAAGAATCGATGCGCGTGGCTCCGGTCTTGTAACTCACATCATAATATTTCTCCTTCCTCTCCAAGAGATACATGGCCAATGCTTTGAGCATTTGTCCGCGCTCTTGGAAAGTCATTCTACGAAGTGCACTTCCCTTACTTCTTCCGTATTCCAACGCTTGTTTAAAGTCCAAGCCTTTGGTTGTTGCGGTTGCAACCACCTCACCCGTTACTGAGTTGAAAAGCGGACTTCCATCTCCGTCTCCCTCAATCCAATTTCCTGCTATGTAGTTCTGAAGTTTCATCAAGATTCTGTTTAGGCGACCAAAGTTAGCAGAGCGTACGAAAAACAAAGGGCGAACAGATCTCTGCTCGCCCTTTCCATTCCTTATTTACCTTCTCAGTAACTGAAAACCTGACTGTTTGAGTTGTTTCCAACATTCCAGCTTACTTCAAATCCGTAAGCACAAGTACCAGTTGACGGATTTCCGTTCTGGTCTACCCCAAGTGTCAGGGTGTAATCATCTCCATCCACTTCGTGAACCAATTCACCTGAATTGAATCTCCAAAGTCCGCAGTATGTATTTGACAGCAACGGTTGGTTGTAGTAGGTGATGAAATCGCTTCCGAAGCGGTTTGTTCCCCAAGAATCGATGCCAGAAGTTCCATTAATGGTAGTATCTCCTGAAGCGGCAAAGCCAATGTGAGCGTAAGGAATACCTGGAACTGTATTGGCAGGATGATAGCTCCAGGTCACGGTTCGTGCATGGTTCCAATCAGCAGTTGCACCGTTATCGAAGGTCACCTCCATATTCGCAGACCGAGATTCGTATGAGAAAGTCGTTTGCCCCAAGAGGAACTGCCACCAATCATGTCCATCCAAATTCTTCAATGTTTTAACCCCGTCAAACTCAATAGACCGTCCACTGGCCAAATGAGTTACTCGGAAATCAATGAAAGTCTGTCTCAGAACAGCGCCAGCATCAGCCCACGTGTTACCATTGATCAGTTCAACCTTTATCTGACCTGCGCGGGTTCTTGAAGGACTGAAACACGGTGTTGTTCCATCAAAATTGAAGTAAAGAATACCCTGTGAAACATCGGTGCAATCGATGGTTACTCCGCACAGTGGGCTGGAGAAAATTTGATCATGATAATCGGTTTTGCCGAATCCATCAATGTCTGCCAACGCATCGTTGATGTCATTGTCTGCCTGATCCAACTCAGACTTGTACGTGTTGGAATCTGTATTGTGCTGCTCAATCTTGGAGTCCAGCAGGTTTTTTAGGATTCCGCATCCACCAAGTATCGCAACTAGTACAACTGTTGCTAATGATATTTTCAAAAAAGATGATTTCATAATGAAAGGTTTGGTTTACAAAAACTGCAAACGAATTTGCTTGCAAAGGTACGGTTGATCAACAATCAAACATTAAACCAAAGTTACGGCTGCTTATTGCCAAATGCATGATAATTATCAAACACTGATACGAATCTTATAAAAGACCATTGTAAACCTGTAAACCAGCAATTGAACCAACCTACTATTCTTGCATAAACCAATTTGCGATAAATGAAATTTTACATCACACTCCTGTTGGCACTGAGCTTCGGTGCTGTTTTAGGTCAAGATCTGTACGACATTAATAACGTGACGGTCATCGAATTGACCTTCGAAGAATCGAACTGGGATCAGATCATGGATCAGAACTACAGTAACGGGAACGAAGACCGATTACTCGCAAGTTGCATTGTCAATGGAGAGCCGTTTGACAGTGTTGGAGTGAAATACAAGGGTAACAGTACCTACTCTGCCAACAATGCTAAGAATCCGCTTAATATCAAATTGGATTACACGATAGGCAGTCAAGACTATGATGGTTTTTACACGCTAAAACTCAGCAACGGAGATAAAGACCCAAGTTTTGTACGGGAGGTTTTGAGTTACGAAGTAACCCGCAAGTACATGTATGCCCCACTCTGTAACTACGCCAAGGTTTACATTAATGGCAGTTATTATGGATTGTTTAGCAGCGCAGAATCCATTAACAAGAAGTTTGTTAGCGAACGATTCCTTTCCAACGAAGACAATCCACTTTTCAAGTGCAATGCCATCAGTAATCAGTACGGAGGTTCGTCTTTGGCTTATCTCGGAACGTCTCAAGCCCCGTATGAGGTTTCCTACGAAATTCAATCTGATGCAGGTTGGCCTGAGTTAATGGCCCTGACCGATGCGATTGAAAACGACCCATCGAACGTGGAAGACATCTTGGATATTGACCGCGCCATTTGGATGGTGGCCATTGATAATGTGTTGGTGAATTTGGACAGCTACATCAGTCAGATGGTTCAGAACTACTATCTGTTCTACGATGACAATGATAGGTTTGATTGCGTGAAGTGGGATTTCAATGAAAGCTTTGGCCGATTTGGAGGTGGACCTGGAGGACCGGGCGGTGGAACTCAGGTGAACACTTATAGCTTGGACCCATTCTACAATTTCACAGACTCAAGCCACCCGTTGCTTCAACTCATCAACAACAATGCGCAATACAAGCGCATGTACGTGGCTCATTGCAAAACGATTTTGGAAGAGAATTTTGCAGACGGTGGCTATCTGCAGCGTGCTCAAGCTATACAAGCCGTTATGCAAGATGCCCATGAGACAGACCCAAGCGCATTCTTCACTTTCTCTCAAGCACAACAGAATCTTACCGAAACGGTAACCAGCGGTGGTGGCCCTGGTCCTGGAGGTGGTGGTACGGTTGGCATTACTGAGTTGATGGACGCTAGGTACGATTTCCTGATGAGCGAACCTGAATTTGCCGCCACAGCACCAAGTATTTCAAACCTTGGTTCCGCCCCGTCAATAGTGCTCGCAAATACATCAGTTTATCTTACAGCCTCCATTTCTGATGCCGATTACGCTTACCTCGGTTATAGAGATGATCTGGCCGATGTTTTTGCAAAAACTCAACTATTTGACGATGGAAACCATGGTGATGGGTCCGCGGGAGATGGCGTTTATGGTGCTCAAATCAGTGTTGCAGCTTCTGACGTTCAATATTATATCTATGCTGAGAATTCGGAGGCAGGAAAATTCTCTCCAGTTCGGGCCGAACATGAATTCCACACCCTAATTGTTGGTGGAGATGTTGTGATCAATGAAGTGATGGCTAGCAACAGCAGTACCGCAGAAGACCAAGACGGGGAGTTTGACGATTGGATTGAATTGTTCAACAGAACGGGCTCTAGCATTGACCTTTCTGGATATTTCCTAACGGACGATGAGAACGATCTGAACAAATGGCAATTCCCTAGCGGAACCTCGATAGATGCAAACGGTTACTTGATAGTTTGGGCAGACAAAGACACGTTGCAGACGGGACTTCACACCAATTTCAAGCTATCTGCAGATGGTGAAACACTTATTCTCTCTGATGGAGGAACAGAATTTCAGCGGGTAACATTCGGAGTTCAAACTACTGATATGGGATATGCGAGGGTGCCAAACGGAACTGGAGCGTTCGTAATTCAAGAACCTACCTTCAATGCAAACAATGACAACGCTACCGGAATTTCAGAATCAGAATTGGCTCCGTTGGAAATCTATCCAAATCCGACCCGCGACTTTTTCCATATCTCTATGTCTGATAACACTGGTTCGGAGTTCTTGGAAATTTATGATCTGATGGGAAATCTGGTTCACCAAGAACAACTGCAGAGAACAAGCAGAATATCAGTTTCCAATTGGTCTGCCGGCACGTACATTCTAAGAACTGACATAGGTCGGGTGGCGAAACTCATCAAACAGTAAATCTTATTAAAACAAGTTCAAAAACTGTAAATACCACACGCTCTAGCCATCCTAATTTCATATCATGAGATTCTCATTATCCATATTGATTTCATTGGTTTCGATACTTGGAGTTAAGGCTCACGAAGGACATCAGGGTTTTTACAAGCTTGAAATTGAGAATGGCACATTGATGCTTACAGCCAAACTGGAATTACCGGATCTGAGAAAGGCAGTGGATGATTCTGAGACCTGCGCTAAAGACCAAGACCTGAATTTCTGTGCTGGAATCTGGCTTATGGATCAGATCTCTGTGAGTATTGATGGCATGGTTCGCTCGTTGACCTTAGAATCATCCCTAACGGAAGAAGGACACCTGATTCTAACCTATTCTCTTGGTGCTGAACCGTTGGATTTTCAGCAGATCGACATTCAAAATACAGCATTTATTAGCTCCTTCGAGCATTACGAAAACGTAATTGAGATTGAACTGAATAATGAACAACAGGGATACAAACTCACAGAAACACGAACCAGCATTTCGCACAGACCAAATTCAACCAAATGAACCGCCTAATTACCTTTCTCATCCTCTTAAGCTCACTTTCTGCAATTGCCCAATGCGACCCGAACACTGTTTGGAACAACACCACTACCAACGCTGTTTGCACCGAAGTAGATGGGCCTGTAAGATATTGGTACAGCAACAGTATTCCGAATCACGTCACAGGAAACTTCCCAAATCCAGGAAATCCGAACACCATTTCTGCTCAGCAGAATGAATTCACCATGTGTGCCTACCCTGAGTTGGCAGGAACTTTTACCGACCTGCATATCGGTTTCGGGTCTATGGGCACATGCGTTGCCTATGAATTGGGCGTTGCGATGAACGGATTGGAATGGGACCCCATTGCCAACGAGTTTTTCGAAAACCCGAATAACGGCCAGTTGAACTATGATTGGAACAAACACGCTTTGAGTCCGAATGTGAACTTGGGAACAGACATGAATGACGCACATGTACAGCCAACCGGTAAGTACCATTACCATGGCGATCCGACCAATTTCATTGCAACTTTGGGCGTTTCGGCATCAAGTCACTCTCCCATTATCGGATACGCAGCAGATGGATTTCCCATCTATTACAAATACGTTTATGCTGACCCGAATGACGCCAACAGCGGAATCATTGAGATCAACTCTTGTTTTCAATTGAAATCTGGCAACAGACCTGGTAACGGAATTACCGCACCAGATGGTTCGTATGACGGCACTTATGTAGAAGATTACGAATACAACGACCAGATTAGCGGTTGTCAGCTAGACCAATGCAATGGTCGATATGGAGTAACTCCGGATTATCCCAACGGAACCTATTACTACGTGCTTACCTCCTACTTTCCGGTAGTTCCGCTGTGTTTGGCCGGAACACCTGACGAGTCTTTCTCAATTGGCCCTCCATTTGCAGGTTGCGGCACATCTAATGCAGCAGATATCTGCTCGGCCCTTACGGTTGATATTCCAGCAACTGAACTCGCAGATAGGCTAATCGTTTATCCGATTCCGAACGAAGGAGACGTCTTAAACGTGCTAATGGCTGGAGATCAGGAAATACACCCTACCCAAGTTTCAATTCTTGACAACATGGGAAGAATGATCCGAACGGAAGCCTACAATCAGAAAGTTAGCCTGAGCGGATTGCCCGCTGGAGTTTATTACATCAAGTTCTCGTTCGAAAAAACAGAGATCACCAAACGTTTCGTGAAGCAGTAAAATGGGGTCTGCTATCGCGATCGGCCCGCTTGTTCTTCCATGGCAAGCGGGCTTTTTTATTCTATGTGCATCCACCCATAATCCTTACCTGTCCAGTACAGAATACCACCTCCACAAACTTCTTTAGGCTTGAAAAAAATGGCAGGGTTTTGCAGTAAAAGTTGGTTAGCCGTATCCGGTCCAATGATATTCCCTGACAGGGAATCGACCAATGTTGGCGCTATAAGCTCACCTTTAGGAATCAATTGCATCGAACCGATCCATCTCAGATTGACCATGCCATCTACCTCATTTCCAGCACCAAAGACTTTGAATTTGTAAGGTTCTTTTCCGTCTAAAACTCTTACACCTATCATATTCATCTTAGGCTCGACCACTTTGGAAATCACCTCAGGAAACCCATCTCCATTTAGATCTTCTACCAACACTTCCTCCGAATAGTTGACATACCTGACCGTATCGACAACTTCCTCATTTTCTATGATTGAAGGGCTTCTTTCAGAATCTGCTTGAGAATGTGATTCTTGCTCTTCAACCTCCGAAAGTTTAGAACCCGTATCAGCACAAGCTGCTAGTAAAATCGCTAGTGGAATTAGTAAGCATCTCATCTACTTGGTCTTCCTCCAAGTCTCAAAAAGCGCCTGCTGTTGCCCGTTATAAGGGTCTGTGGATGAAATGGGATTTGAACTCAGGACTTCTTCCAACCCCAGCTCTTTTAGCGTTTCGTGGCTTTCTTTCGGAAGCGACTGATACAGCTTGGTTCCTTCAGTTTTCCATGCGATCATATCATCTGAAACATCTTTGATGATCTTGGCAGGGTTCCCCACAACGATCTTCCTAGCGGGGATTTTCATCTCAGCCGGAACAAAACACAACGCTCCGACAATGCTGTCCTCCCCCACTTCCGCATCATCCATCACAACGGCATTCATTCCGATAAGGCAGTTGCGCATCAGCTTAGCCCCGTGAATGATGGCTCCATGCCCAACATGCGCACTTTCATGCAACCAAACGGTCGTTCCCGGAAACATGTGAATGGTGCAATTCTCCTGAACATTGCAACCATCTTCAATCACAATTCTTCCCCAATCACCACGGATTGCTGCTCCCGGTCCGATGTAAACATCCTTCCCGATCTGAACATTTCCAATAACACTTGCTGTCTGATGCACGAATGCTGATTCGTGAATCGATGGACGCATACCGTTGAATTCGTAAATCATGCGCGCTCTATTATTGTGGCATAACCTTGCCCCACACCAATGCACATGGTAACCAGCGCATAGCGTTGCTGGGTCTTTTGCAATTCAATGGCTGCGGTTTGAAGAATCCGTGCGCCACTCATTCCCAACGGATGACCGATGGCAATTGCCCCTCCATTTGGGTTAACACGCGGATCATCATCCTCCAAGCCCATCTTGCGTGTACACGCCAGAGATTGCGCGGCAAAGGCTTCATTCAATTCAATGATGTCCATATCATCCAAGGTCAAGCCAGCTCTTTTCAGGGCTTTTTCAGAGGCGTAAACCGGGCCTATACCCATAATTCTAGGTTCAACACCAGCAACTGCTGATGAAACGATCCTTGCCATCGGATCCAGATTATGATCGATCAACCCTTGTTCTGACGCAACTAGAATAGCTGCAGCACCATCGTTCAGACCGGAACTGTTTCCTGCTGTAACAGAACCACCTTCTTTCTTGAACGCGGGACGAAGATTTCCAAGAACTTCAAGCGTTGTATCCGGACGAATAAATTCATCCTGACCAAATACGATCGGGTCTTTTTTTCGCTGAGGAATTTCCACAGCAACAATTTCTTCTGCCAGCCTTCCACTTTCCTGGGCCGCAGATGCTTTCATCTGCGAATTGTACGCAAAAAGATCTTGCGCTTCTCGCTCAATTCCATACTTCTCAACAAGGTTTTCGGCTGTTTGGCCCATTCCTTCGGTACCATATAATTCTTGCATTTTGGGATTGATGAACCGCCATCCGAAACTGGTATCGAACATCTGACTATCGCGACCAAAAGGTTGACTTGCCTTAGAAATAACCCATGGTCCGCGGGTCATGTGTTCTACTCCACCAGAAATGTACAGATCGCCATTTCCGGTTTGAATGGCACGTGCTGCGTTGATGGTCGAGGCCATGCCTGATGAACACAAACGGTTCACTGTTTCACCTCCGACCGACCACGGCAGACCAGCCAAAAGTAGGGCCATACGCGCTACATTCCGATTGTCTTCCCCTGCTTGGTTGGCACAGCCAAAAATGAGATCTTCAATGGCCGAAGGGTCCACATTTGGATTCCGTTTCATCAATTCTCTAATTGGAATTGCCGCAAGATCATCTGCCCGAATGGGTGCCAAAGTTCCACCAAAACTCCCGATTGGAGTTCTGATGGCATCTACGATAAAAGCATCTTTCATGATGCCAATATTAACGAATCAATACGCAAAGAATCCTTTGATGCCTGACAATATGCTTTGCACTCCGTAGGAAGCCAGAATCAGCCCCATTATCTTACTTATTACGGTAATTCCGTAATCACCAACACGTTCTTGAACCTTAGTAGCTCCTAACAGCAAAATGCCTGTGAGTGCAACAACAACCGCCACAAGAAGAGTTGTTAGAGCTTGTTGTTGTAAAGTGTAAATGTGATTATCGGTCATTAGAACAACCGCCATTATAGCTCCTGGCGAAGCAATGGATGGAACCGCGACCGGGAAAATTGTCACGTGTTTGTAATCGGTTATCATGTGTTTCTCCCTTTCTGGTTTACCGTCACCAAAGATCATCGTAAGAGCAAAAAGGAAGAGAATAACTCCGCCAGATATTTGGAATGCATCTAAGGAAACATTCATTCCTTCAAGCACAATTTGACCTAGAACAATGAAAACCAACAGAATCAGGAATGCAACAATGGAGGCTTGAATCGCAATTTTGCGTTTGTGGATTTCATCAAAATGTTTGGTGGCCTCCAGATACACTGGAACAGAGCCTATTGGATCAAGTACGGCAATCAAGAATAGAATGGTTGAAATTATTTCGCTCATGTTCTGGGCCGTTTAAACATCCCAATGTTTGGATGTCCTGTATACCGTACCCTTAAACAGCGCTACAATTTCATTGTTCTGGTTTCTGATCTCGATCTCGTAAATACCGATCTTACTAGTTAGGTTCTTTTCAATGGCTTTTGCCGTAAGCACATCCCCTTCGTTTACCGTCTTGGTGTGCGAAATGGATGTTTCAATACTCACACTTTGAATGCCATGACTGTTTGATGCGAAAGCCAAAGCAGAATCAGCTAAACTGTAAGTAATACCACCATGGGCGATATCAAAACCGTTGAGCATTTCCTTGCGGACTGCCATTCGAATGATTGAACTTCCGGCACCATCTTCCACACGTTCAATTCCGAGCCATTGGCTGAATGGATCGTTGTTGTACATGCGGTCAACAACACGCGTTGGAAGTGACTTTTCCTCAGGCATTAGTTGTAGAATTTCTTGCCTTCTTTTACCATTCTTCGCAGCAATACACAAGCACGATAACGGTCTTCGCGGTAATCTTCATAGAGATGATCGATCCGATGAAGTACGTTTTCCAAGCCACGTTCATCACCCCACGCTAAAAGTCCTTTCGGGTAATTCACACCTTTGGTCATGGCAAGGTCGAGGTCTTCTTTTGAGGCCACGCCAAAATGTAGCGCATCAATGGCTGAGTTAATCAGCAAACACAACACGCGGTTGACAATCAATTCGCCCAATGCTTTGCTTGTGTTTGGTTCTGGCTTTTCAGCACCTTCAGAGTAATCGTAGTAGCCTCTGCCAGATTTTCTACCAAGCATTCCGCCCTCAACCAATCGTTGCTGAATGACGGAAGGTCTGTATCTGCCATCATAGAAAAACGACTTGAACGCGGTTGATGTGACCGCAAAGTTGATGTCGTTTCCGATCAGGTCCATCAACTCAAATGGTCCCATTCGGAATCCGCCAATTTCTTTCAATGCCCAATCAATGGTGGCTTCATCGGCAATTCCTTCTTCCAAGATTCTGATACTTTCACCATAGAACGGACGTGCCACACGATTCACGATGAACCCCGGTGTGTCTTTGGCGATAACTGGAACCTTGCCCCAGGCTTTCATCAGGTCTTTCATCTCATTGGCCAATCCATCTCGCGTTAGCATACTTGGAATGACCTCAACCAACGCCATCAAAGGCGCTGGATTGAAGAAATGAATACCGATAACGCGACCTGGGTCTTTGAGTTTTCCGCCAATAGCGACAATTGGAAGCGTTGAGGTATTTGAGGCTAAAATCGCTTCATCATCGCAGATCATTTCCAATTCTTGAAACAACCCTTGTTTGATATCGAGGTCTTCGATAATCGCTTCGATGACCAATCCGCAACGCTTGAGGTCGTCCACCTTTCTGGTGTACGTGATGCGATTGGCGCAGGCATTGGCTTCATCAAAGGTCATTTTGCCTTTCTCAACCAAGCGACTGAAAATCTTCTGATGGCCTCTTGCCGCCCGCTCAAGAGCATCGGGGTAACTATCGTTCAAATAGACTTTATGGCCAGCCTGCGCGGCTACTTGCGCAATTCCAGCCCCCATAGAGCCAGCACCAACAACTCCAACGATCAATTCGCTCATTCTCCTTTAAAAACTGGTTTTCTCTTTTCTAAAAATGCGTTGATTCCTTCTGCATTATCGGATGTTAATCCAGCCATTCCTTGAAGGTCTCTTTCAACTGCAAGCTGCTCGTTAAGTGTGTTCTGCAGCGAGTAGTTGAGCGCTTTCTTGGTAAGACCGATTCCACGGGTTGGCATTTGCGCCATACGCTTGGCCAATTCCAACGCTCCGTTCATCAATTCTCCATCTGGAAAAACCTTGTAAACCAAGCCAAGGTCTTTGGCCTCTTCGGCCGATACCTTCTCTCCCAACATCATCATTACAGATGCCCGATGAATACCGACCAACCGTGGAAGGAAAAACGTTCCGCCCGTATCTGGAATCAAACCAATATTGACAAACGACTGAATGAACTTGGCGCTTTCGGTTGCCAAGACAATATCGCAGCAATAGGCCAAATTGGCACCAGCACCAGCAGCCACGCCATTCACCGCAGCAATAACTGGTTTTTCAATCGCTCGAATCTTCCGAACCAACGGGTTATACTTGTTCTCTACGTGTTCTTCAATTTCTGAGACACCAGAAACGGCTTCTTCAAGATCTTGACCAGCACAGAATCCACGACCTGAACCAGTAAGAAGCACACATCGGATTTCCGCATTCTCCATGCAATGATCCAACGCGGTCTGTAGGTTGGAACCCATTGAATTATTGAAACTGTTAAGCTTATCCGGTCTATTGAGCGTGATGATCGCTACCCCATCTTGAATCTCAAATCCGAGATCGTCAAATTTCATTTTGTAAGTATTTAGGCGACTAAGGTAGAAAGCCACTCGAATCCTTCAAATGTTGTAATTGATCAATCAGAAACATGACCGGAATCACATACTCACTAATATCAAGGCGTATTTTAGTGGTGGATTTTTAAAACCTTCATAAATGAAATATCTATTTGCCCTAGGATTGATTGTTGCGCTGTCCAATCCTTTCAATGCTGACGCGCAGAATGCCATGTATAAGAAGGAGGATATGAAGCGAATTCTGGAAACCTACAATGAGGTTGTAATAAACATGCCAGGCTGGGAATACAAGTATGCTGGAAACTGGGTAAGCACCATGACCATCGAAGGCGAGCACACATTGACCTTTACCCGTGGAAAAGTGACACATTCTTACGACCTCAGTAAGGCCGTGTTCATTCAAGAAGAGGGTAACTATGTGAAAGTGTGGCTGGGCAAGTAAGCCTCAAATACACTTAAAATAGTCAAACGGCTCTTTGCAGTCGGTGCATTGATACAATGCTTTACAAGGTGTTGAGCCAAATTGGCTCAACATTTTTGTTTTACGGCTTTTGCAATTCGGGCAGGTAACTTCTTTCGGATGCCCGGTAAGCGCACTTTTGTCTGAAGTAGATTGTTCTGGCGGAGCAATACCATAATCTTGCAAAGCCTTGCGTCCTTTTTCGGATATCCAGTCTGTGGTCCAAGCAGGAGAAAGCACTGTTTTTACTTCGTACTCATCGAAACCAACACCCTGAAGCGCTGCTTCAATGTCTTCTTCCATCACCTTCATGGCCGGACAACCGGAATATGTTGGTGTGATGGTTATCTCTGGAACACCGTTGATGATTTTTGCTTCGCGAACTACACCAAGATCCACCAAACTGAGGACGGGAATCTCAGGATCCATCACTTCATCGAGTAAACTCCAAAGTTGTTCTTCGTTCATGAGATTCTTCGCTTTGCGTAGCATGACAAACTCAAAACGAGTTTGTTACCACTCGCAGCCAGGGTAGGCTCGTTGCATATACTGCATTTCGGCCAGAATATAGCCCATATGTTCGGTGTGGCGGCCTTCTTTACTTCCACTTTGCATCCAACCGTCTTCCGGCATTGTCAATGTGGCTTCAGAAAGCACTTCCTTTACCTTCTGCTTCCAAATGGTGTGAATCTCTTTTAGGTCTGGACCAATGCCAGATGCTATGATCACCTCATCACTTTCATCCTGAACAAAGAGGTCGCCAGTAAACATCCATACATCATTAAAGGACTCCTGGATTCTATTGTGGCTCTCTTCGGTTCCATCTCCCAAACGAAGCGTCCATTCTGTGCTTCTTCTCAGATGATATCTTATCTCTTTGATGGCCTTTGCAGAAATTGCCGCAATGGTTTCATCCTTGGAATTCACCAACTCTGAGAACAATAGAAAATTGAATTGATCGATTAGGAATTGACGTGCAATCGTATCTCCGTAATGGCCATTCGGCAACTCGCAGATCAATGCGTTTCTGTATTCTCTTTCTATTCGCAGGTAGGCAATATCATCTTCGTCTCTACCTTTTCCTTCCACTTCGCCAGCGTATGAGTACAACGAACGTGCATGGCCTAAAAGGTCCAATGCCGTGTTGATTATGGCAATGTCTTCCTCCAACTCAGGGCCATGACCACACCACTCGCTCAATCGATGACCGAGAATGGCTGCGTTGTCCCCCAATCGCAAGAGGTAATTGAATAATGCTTCTTTCTGCTCCATATCAGATGTGTCCTACTTCGTCAGGAATGTCATAGAATGTCGGATGGCGGTAGATCTTATCCTCATTGGGATCGAACATGGATTCAACATCCGATTCCTGTGTGCTGTGGATATACTTGCTTTCGACTACCCAAATGCTAACGCCTTCGTTTCTTCGGGTGTACACATCACGTGCATTGCTGATGGCCATTTCTGCATCTGGAGCATGAAGGCTACCTGCGTGTTTATGACTCAAACCCGCTTTGCTTCGTACAAAAACCTCCCACAGAGGCCAGTCTTTTCTTTCCATTTTATTGAGATTTCAGATTTCAGATTTCAGATTCAGACTATCAACCAAATTCTGGTGTCTGACATCTCAATTCTGACATCTAGTTTATGCTGCGTCTTTATCTCGTTTGTCTGCTTTTTTCTTGGCATAACCCGTTGCTGCTTCGCGAACCCATGCACCATTATCGTACGCGGCTTGTCGGGCTGCCAACCGCTCCTTATTGCAAGGACCGTTGCCTTTAATCACGTTGTAAAATTCTTCCCAATCAATCTCACCCCAATCGTAAGACTGCTTCTCCTCATTCCATTTTAGTTCCGGGTCTGGAATCGTCAATCCTAGGAATTCTGCCTGTGGTACAGTCTGATCTATAAACTTCTGACGGAGGTCATCATTGCCCATCCGCTTAATCTTCCACGCCATGCTCTGTGCCGAATGCGCGGAGTCTTTATCTGAAGGACCAAACATCATCAAACTCGGCCACCAGAACCTGTTCAAAGCATCTTGGGCCATGGCCTTTTGTTCTTCCGTTCCACGGCAAAGCGTTAAGAGGATCTCATAACCCTGACGCTGGTGAAAACTCTCTTCCTTACATATACGGATCATACCTCTGGAGTATGGCCCATAGCTGGTCTTCTGCAACATGATCTGATTGACAATGGCAGCACCATCTACCAACCAACCAATGGCACCTATATCGGCCCACGTAAGAGCAGGGTAGTTGAAAATACTGCTGTATTTGGCTTTGCCTTCGAGCAATTCGCGCACAAGCGTATCTCGGTCTTTACCTAGTGTTTCTGCTGCGCTGTACAGATACAATCCATGGCCTGCCTCATCTTGAATCTTTGCCAACAAAGCTACCTTTCTTCTTAGGCTTGGAGCACGGGTTATCCAATTCCCCTCTGGAAGCATGCCCACCACTTCAGAATGCGCATGCTGCGCCATTTGCCGAATAAGATTCTTGCGATACTCATCTGGCATCCAATCCTTTGGCTCGATCTTTACTTCATTCTCGATCTTCTGATCAAAGATTTTCTGTAGGTCTTTTTCTTCGCCCATGCTGTAGATTTAGTGAACAAGTTTACTCAAATATGAAATTCTGGCACTGATCGCTGTCACCGTCCTTCACAAATTAACAGGAGTAATCAGTAATAGTTGAGAGGTGTTGGTACTATCACTTCAAAACTGTCTCCATAGCGTTGCCATAATTTCGATTTCAGTTCATCGAGGTCTTTTTGATCCAATGCTTTCATCTGAGCCTCCTTGTGTATACCTGACCGCTCCCAATGAATGAGGAACAACCGCTCTGGACTGCACAGATCGATCAATGGAGCCGGATAATCATCAAAATCCAAATTGGCGGATGCGCTGATAAACAGGTCGTTGATCGGATGTTCATCCACCAATTTCCTTGGAAACATACCATTCGGAGCCTCTGCACCAGAGCTCATAAACAGTATTCTGTATGTAATGATGTCATCTTCTAGAAAGTCTATCAGATAGGAATAGGTTTTACCCGCCTGCCAATCTGAAACAAGAATCGGTTCTCCGCTGACATCGGAGCTATAGACCCGATCCTGGCTACCAAATCCGCCCATATTCTGTTGATGATCACTTTTAAAAGCCATTGCCCTAACTGTACCATCCGCACTATAATACCAATATCCCTCTTGCCTATCTGTTCCAGCAATGTCATTGACCACAACCAACTGTTGCTTTAGCTGATAGTAAGATAGAATGTGCTTACCACTATGGTTAACCAGAAAAGGCGTGTCTGATGAAATGTACTTGGCAATGTGCGGAAGATCGAGAAGATGATTGTAACGTGAATTACCAGCCACAACCATTTTCACTTTTCTAAGGGCCCCAGGGTTAATGTAAAGCTCCACGTACTTCTTGTCGGTTTTAACCTTCCCGAAGGAAACCTGCAATGTTGATAAGTTACTGATGTATGGGTCGGTTATGATTGCCGTCTCGCCACGTTGAATGGAAAGACATCCTGTGCCATAATAACGTATCTCAGTAAAAATTGAATCGTTCTGGGCCTTAGATGAAACCACCATCGCGCACAGCAAAAACCCCAACAACATTATACGTGGTAAACCTCTTATGACCTGAATCATTGAAACAATAGGAATGAATAGCCTTATTTTTGCCCCAAATATCGCACATGGCTCATTTCCACCCATTAGAAGTTGTTGACATTAAGCGAGAAACCGAAGAAGCGGTTTCCATCAAGTTGCTGATACCGCAAGAACTGAAGGAAGAATTCAAGTTCATTCCTGGGCAGTATTTGATGTTCAAACACACGATTAACGGTGAGGAGTTGAAGCGATCCTACTCTATTAGTTCATCTCCGAATGAAGGCGAATTGCGAGTTGGCGTGAAAGAAGTTCCTGGTGGTCGGTTTTCCACTTTTGCCAATAGAGAATTGAAAGTTGGAGATAAGCTTTGCACTCTTCCGCCAAGAGGACGGTTCGTAATTGAAACTGCACCTGAAAATCAGAAACATTACGTGGCCTTCTGCGCTGGTAGTGGCGTTACTCCCATTATCAGCATGATGAAACATGTGTTGGAAACTGAAACTAACAGCAAGTTCACTTGCTTTTACGGTAATCGTTATGCTGCCACCATCATCTATTTGGATGAGATAAACGCGCTGAAGAACAGATTTCCTCAGCGTTTGGAGATTCATTACGTGATGAGCAAGGAAGAAATGGGTTCAGATTTTTTCCGTGGAAGAATTGATGAAGAAAAGGTTCGGAAGTTCAGTGAGATTCTTTTTGACCCCAAGTTGGTAGACGCATTTTACCTCTGTGGTCCTGAACAAATGATTCTTGCCGCACGAGATGTAATGACGGAAAAGGGCGTTGAACAGGATAAGATCTTCTTTGAGTTATTCGGAACTCCTAACCCAACTGCAGGGCTAAGTACGTCCAGTAATGTTGATGACAACGAATCTGTAAAGAGCCACATCAAGGTTATTATGGATGGAGATGAATTCCAGTTGGAGATGGAACCTGGTGCTGAAACTATTCTGGATGCGGCAGACAGGGCTGGTTTGGATGTGCCATACAGTTGCAAAGGAGGTGTTTGTTGCACCTGTCTGGCCCGCGTTAAAGACGGAGAAGTCTCTATGGAATTGAATTACTCCCTCACCGACAAGGAAGTAGAATCGGGACTTGTTCTAACCTGTCAGGCCCACCCAAAAACCTCCAACGTTACCGTTGACTTTGATGATATTTGGTAGGTTACTCGAGTGTGAAATGCTGTCAAGCACCTTATAGCTCAATCTAACTTTTCGACCAACGACCAAACGACTTCAGGTGATTTTGTGTAAAATGAACAAAGCGCAAAGTCATGAAAAAGTCTATTCTACTCATTGTTCCTATGGCCATCGGATTGCTTTCTGCAGGACCTGCAGCAAAAGTTAACCAGCACACCTACGATGTGTCTCTTGATGGTAGACAAATTGGAACGTATCATGTTAATCGAACAGATATTGGTGAAGCATCTACCTTCAGAGTTGAGACATCAACATCTGCTGGTCTCATCAGACCAATAGAACATACTTTTATTATGATGAGTTCCTATAACGACTCCAAACTCATTTCTTCTGATATGAAGACCTGGGTGAATCAAGAGTTGGAATCAAGTTCGTTGATTCAGTGGGATGGTAGTCAATACATTAAGCAAGAAGGTGAATTGCTAACCGAGATATGCTCTGATGCAGTCGATTTCAGTTCAGCAACAGTTTTCTTCTCAGAACCATCAGACAGAACCACTGTGTTCTATGAGAAGTACGGCAAGGAATTGAATGTTCAGAAAACCGATTCACACACCTACGAAGTGAAACTTCCCAACGGTGGAGTTGAACGATACTCGTATGCCAAAGGAGAAGTTACGGAAGTGCAATTTGTACAAAGCTTCGCTACAATTACTCTCCGAAAACAGAGTTAAGAAAACTGTAAATTAGAATTGAAGGCGCTCACAAGGCGCCTTTTTTCATTTTAGTGATCCAATCTTTCTAAGAGATCATTTCGCGCACATATCAATACATTTTGCGACTGATGATTCCTATCGCTTTGCCGTTTGAGGCCAAAGATGTTCTTTAGTTGAAGAAATTGATTGACATCTAAAAGTCAGGTTTTCAGTTAGTTGAATGATAAATTTCGGCCTTACAATAAATACGGTATTTAAGAGTTCGCGCACGAATGATCGGATTTTCAGAAATGAAACTTTGACCTTCCTCAATTTCCAGTTTTCGGACCTCGCGGTCCTTTGTCAACGTCATTTTCGAATGGCAATTAGTGAAACAATGGTCAACGGACTGGCCCAGTAAAAACTAAAAAGAAAGACAATGAAAAATTGGAAAGTTGGATTGTTGAGCCTAGCAATTGCAGGTGTATCGATCAATACAAGTATGGCCCAATTATCTCTTGGTGCCAAAGGCGGAGGAACCATGAATACCGTTAGCGGAAACAAACCGGCAGGAACCGAAAAGAACATGACCTTCGGTTATCAGTTCGGAGCTACGGTCAATTATGGATTCAACAATATTTTCTCGCTTCAGCCAGAAGTTGTGTTCATTCAGAAAGGTGGTAAAACATCGTCAACAACAACAGACGATTATGCGGCAATGAGTGCCAATTACCTCGAAGTTCCTGTTTTGGCCAAGGCGCAGTTCGGTGGCGAGAAATTCAAGGGATTTGTGGTTCTTGGACCATATGCCGGTTATTGGGCTGGTGGTAAGAACAGAACAAGTGTTCTGGGCACAGAGTCCAAAGAAAGCATCGACTTCGATAACGACATCGATGATGATGGTTACAAACAGAACCGAATTGATCTTGGAATAAACGGTGGTATCGGTATGCAGTACGCTATCGGAAGAGGCAATTTATTCTTGGATGCCCGTTATGGTTTCGGACTGTTTGACATGAATAAGTACAAAACTGAACCGGACGGATACAAGACACAGGCAAATCGGTCTGTTGAAGTATCTTTAGGTTACATGTTCAGATTGAGTAAGGATAGTTGAGAATAAACAGAGTAGAAATAGCCGGTCCGGTCATTGCGCCACAAGCCCTTAGGGGCTTTTGGTGTTTAATCTAATAGAACAATGGAAAACGTCATTGAAAAAGTAGAAGGAGCAATTGCTCTACAGAGTTTCATTCAGGGAATCGTGAATTTTTCTGACAGTGAGATGGAGTTGATCATGTCTCGTTTTGAGCCAATGAGCCTACCAGCAGGAGAATATTTTGTTGATGAGGGCTTGGTGTGCAAACACATTGGTTTCATTGTGAAAGGATACGTGCGCAGTTACTACGAGATCAATGAAGGAGAAGTGACCACCATGATCAACACCAAGCACAATATCGTAACGGCACATACCAGTTTCACGCTTCAGCGCCCGTCCATGCAGTACATTCAGGCCATAACGGATAGCGAACTATTGGTTATGAGCTATGAAAGCATGCAAGAGCTTTACGATCGAATTCCAAAATGGGACCGATTGGGAAGAATAATCAACGAGCATGTCTATGGTTATGTAGAAGGCCGCGTGGTCGATTATTTGAGTTTGAGTCCTGAAGAGCGCTACCGCAAACTGATAGATGAAAACGCCAAACTTGTGAAGAACGTGCCGCTGCGATACGTGGCCTCCATGTTGGGCATTACGCCAGAAACGCTGAGCCGTATCCGAAACAAGGTTAAGAAGGAAGAAGCATAGTATCTTTCTCGAATGAGAATAAGCACATTACTTATAGCCCTGACCTTTGTGTCGGGGCTTTTTTCTTGCAAATCAGAAAAGGAACCCACTAAGAAGGTAGATTTCGACATTGAAATTGATTCTAGAGAAAGAGCAGCAAAAGCCAACATCCGCGGTCTTTTTCTTGTGAATGATTCCATCGGTTGGGCAAGCGGTTCGGGTGGCACATTCCTCCGCATGGTTAATGGAGAAACTTGGATTTCTGATACCGTTTCAGGTTATACGCATCTGGATTTTCGGGATGTGCATTCCTTTGATGCAAACACCGCGCTGCTCATGGCTGCTGGCAATGAAGGCAGAGTTCTAAGAACCGAAGACGGAGGAACATCTTGGACAGAAGTTTACACCCGTTTGGATTCTGGAATCTTTCTGGACGGTATGGATTTTCATGACAATGTTGGGTACTGCTACGGAGATCCGATTGATGGTAGTTTCGTTCTAATACGAAGTGAAGACCATGGAAAAACTTGGCAAGACATTCCTTCAGAAATGCAGCCGATGGCTTTTCCGAACGAAGCTGGATTTGCTGCCAGTGGAACTGGAATTGTCGTCAATGGACGTGATGTTTGGATTGCAACAGGAGGCGACACTTCGCGCATTTTGTGGTGGAATGCTGACCAATCTTCCTGGTTCGAATCAGGATCTATATTATCACAAGGAACCGGATGCGGTGTTTTTTCGCTGTGCTATTCTGATGCCACAAAACTGATACTAGTTGGCGGTTGCTATTTGGATTCGACCAGGGTGGTGGGAAACTCGGCAATCATTGACTATTCAGACTACGATTCAGAAAATGAACACAAATGGAGCTACACCACAAGGTTCGAACTTGAAAGTCCGCCTCGCGGCTACCGTTCCTGCGTTGCAGCTGCCAATTCAAAAGCATATTTGGTTACATGCGGCAGAACCGGAGTTGAGTATTCTTTGGATGAGGGCTTAAACTGGATTCCACTTTCGGATGAAGGATACTACACGTGTGCTTTGGCCGATTCTACAGGATGGCTGATGGGAAAACGCGGCAAAATGGCCAAATTGAGTTGGAATTCAACCCAAAAGTGACGTGGTTTCTTTGACCTGCTCCAGGGCCTCAAACAGCTTATCTAAGTCGCATTGCGAATTATACCCGTTGATGCTGTAACGGATAAAAACCCTGTCCCAATGCGGCATCACAGGAATTTCAATTTTGTACTTTTCGTATAGTAGATTCTGTAGCTCCACAGGGTCTGGACAGGTTATTGCAAGACTGCACATTTGCCCAAGAAATTCATCTGATATTGGTGACAGAATTGTTCCGTTGGCCACCTCTGCAAATCGTTGGAAATTACCGTGGGCTAACTTTCTGCAATCAGCTGCAACACTTCCCCAATCGTTATCGGTTCTGAACTTCAATGCCGCAGGAATTGTCAGGAATGCCGAAAAATCCCGCGTTCCTTGCAACTGGTGGTGGTCAATGAACTTCGAATGAGACGGTGTTTCTGATTGAAACCCCCAACTGATGAGCAATGGATCAAACGGTTGCAATTCCTTTTTCACGTACAGAAAACTGCAACCTTTTGGCGTCAATAGCCATTTGTGGCACGCACCTGTGTAAATGTCAGCCTTCAATTCTTGAAGATTCAATGGAATGTGTCCGGGAATATGGGCTCCGTCAACAATCGTTATCAAACCTTCTGCTTTTGCTCTTTCGCAGATTTCTTCAACGGGTAATCGCAGCCCGGTTGTGCTGGTAATATGGCTTACAAAAATGGCCTTTGTTCTGCTGGTCAGTCCGCTGAATATCTCTTCAATGATCTGCTCCTTGCTTGTTACAGGAAGTGAAATTCGTGGTTGAACGTACTTAGCGCCAGCCTTTTTGCAGTAATACTGCCATGTTCGGTCCATTGCCCCGTATTCCAGGTCGTTAGAAAGTATCTCGTCTCCTTCCTTGAGTCCAAAATCCTTAATAATGATGTTCAGTGCATAACTCGGATTCATGGTAAAAACCACATCATCCTTATCGCAACCAATGAAATTCCCGAGCGCTTCGCGCGATTTTTCCAGAAGAATCGGCCCTTGCTTCACAAAGAAATTGACCGTGTTCTTTTCCAATTCCAGTTGCCATTTCTGATAATCATCAAAAATGGGTTTCGGACATGCTCCGAACGAACCATGGTTAAGATGGATGATATCTGGGTTGAGCAGGAATTGGTCACGTATCGAGTTCATGCCAGAAAATTACTCTTCCAGCAGAATTCCAGCCAACTGCTTCAACTGTAACTCAGCATTCTTGGCGTTGTATTTGGCCTGACTTAAACTGCTTTGTGCATTAAGCATGTTCAGCTGAGCCTGCCTGAACTCAATGGAAGTGATCTGACTCTGCTTGTACATCTCGTTGCTGCGCTCAAAGTTGCGCTGCGTTGTAGCCAAATTGGCCAGCTGCGCCTGTAGCACGAACAGCGCATTCTGATACGAATCGTAAGCATTCAGCACATCCCGTTGCACGGTTAATGCTGTCCTTTCCTGCTGAATTTTTTGCGTTTCTAACGCGATCTTGGCGTTTTGAACTCGAGTTTTGGTAGTTCCGCCATCGAAGATGTTCCAGCTCAAACTCAAGCCTGCTTGTGGACCATAACTTTCGCTTCCCGTTAGGAAAGCGCCATTCGGGTTATTCTGACCTTGATAAGCATAAGCAGCATTGGCAGAAAGAGAAGGAAACCAACCAGAACGGCTGGCCTTTATGGCAAACTCGCTGTTTCTGAGTTGACTTTTGGTCTGCTCGATCTGCACGTTACGTTCCAAAGCTTTTTTGGTCAATTCTTCGGATGGCGAAGCCATATTGAAAACCACATTCGTATCTACCTGAAAGTCCTTATCCAGCGCGCGGCCCATGATAAGATTCAGATTCCGTTTGGCGTTTGATAGTTGCTGAACGGTATTCAAAAGGTTGATGCTATCGTTATTCACATCAACCTCAGCATTCAGAATGTCCAATTGCGTGCCTTGGCCATATTCGTAACCGTATTGGGCACGTTGCAGGCGTTTCTTGGATACTTCCAACGCGCTTTCCAGAATTCCAACTGACTCAGAAAGCTGCGCAATCTGGAAATAGGAACTTGACAACTGCAGAACAGTATTCTCAATGATCTGCTTTGCCTGCAACTCAGTCAGGTTGTGTTGTTCCTTCAACTGTTTGTAATTATACATGCGGCCAAGGCCATTGAATATCACATAATTCAAACCAACCGAAGCGTTGTAACTGTATGCGTCAGTTGGGTCGAATTCCTGAGTTCCCTGAACAGTTTCATTCTTGCCCGCATTGTAGGTCAATTGCCCGCTACCAGAAGCAGTTGCACTTGGCAGATAACCGCTGTTGTAAATGCTGGCGTTGCTCTTGGCCGTCTCCACGCTTTTCTGTGCTACTTGAATATCGTAGTTGTGCTGCAAGGCGAGTTTCATGGCCTCGTCTCGCGTTAGCAATTCCTGCGCACTGGAATTGAAAGCCAAGAACAACATTATGATGATCGGCCTATAGGTCATAATTCTCTGATTCAAGTTCTTGAATAGCTGGTTCAACTTCTTCTTTGGTCGGTTTCTTGCCTTCCCAAAGCCAGTTGAGGTAAACCTTAATGGAATTGAGCACTGAAAGCAACATTGGCAGCACAACCAAGGTCAGCACGGTGGCAATGGCAATTCCGTAAGCCACAGAAATGGCCATTGGAATGAGGAATTGTGCTTGCCGACTCTTCTCCATAATAAGTGGTGCGAGTCCGGCAACGGTGGTGATGGAAGTAAGGAAAATGGCGCGGAAACGTGATTTTCCTGCTTCGATGATGGCCACATCAAACGGCATTCCTTCCTTCAGATAGCTGTTCAGTTTGCCGATGAGTACCAATCCATCATTTACCATAATTCCGATAAGAGCAATGATTCCCAAAAACGAAAGCACGTTGACCGGGAATCCATGTAAATAGTGCCCCCAGGCCACCCCGATCAAACTGAACGGAACCATCAGGATGAGCAACAATGGTTGTCCGTAAGAGCGGAATGTGAATGCGATGACGATGTAGATCAGGAAGATGATAACTGGGAACACCTTTTTGGCCGAACCGATCACTTTTCCAGCTTCGCGATTCTGACCTTCATACAAGGCTGAAACGGAAGGATATTTCGCCTTAAGATCTACCATGATATTTTCCTGTATATCTGTGAGTACATCCGATGCACTTTCCTTCGGGTTCTTGAGGTCAGCTTCCACTTTTATCTCGCGTTTTCCGTCCAAGTGATTTATGCTGATCTCGCCACGGTCGATTGAGTAATCCGCAATTTCGCTGAGTGGGACACGATGACCCGTTGGTGAAACGATACGCATTTCATCCAAGTCACTAATGGAAGATCGGCCTTCTCGTCCGTATCTAACCCAAACAATGATCTCGTCTTGTCCGCGCTGAAAACGCTGCACTTGCAAGCCATTGAAACCAGCACGAACCTGACTAATGACATCACTCAGTGAAAAGCCCATCACGTAAGCTTTGTCTTTCAGTTGAAGTCGAATTTCCTTGATTCCTGCTGGGTCATTATCGCTGATGTCGCGAAGCAGAACGTTTTCTTCCAAGCGCTCTTTCAACTCAACTTTGGCCGCCTTCAGTTCTTGAATGTTGTAGCTGAGCAGCGACACGGAAACGGGCTTTCCTCCAAAGTTGCTGCCTGCATCAAAGATCACGGCTTCCGCCTCTGGAAAATGACCTGCCAACTGCGCAATGGAGCCGGCAATGTCTGACGATGCAAAATCGCGTTCCTCACCAGGAAGCAAGTTCACCTTGATGGAACCGTTGGCAGTTCCGGGACCAATGCGTTTGATGACATTCTCAACCACTTGCTTATTACCGGTCTGCTTGGCAGTGTATTCTTCATTCACTTCCCAAGCAACGGCTTCAATCACCGAAAGAACGGAATCGGTTATCTCAGGATTGATTCCCTGCGGCATTTTAACGGTGATGTTCACCTGATCAGAAGTAATCACAGGGAAGAAAGTTCCTTTAATGATTCCTCCTCTGAACGCCCCTACGGTGATAAGAAAAAGAGCCAGAATTGAAGCAAATCCGATCGGTTTGTACTTCATGCTGAACTTGAGAAATGGAATGTATGTAGTGTCGCGCATGAAACGCATGGCACGCTCCGCCCATTCATTGAATTTGTATGTTTTCTGTTCTGGCGAAAGCGCTTTAGAGTGCGCTACGTGCGCTGGAAGAATGATGAGCGCTTCAATCAAAGAGAAACTCAATGTGAGTATGACAACAATGGAAACCTCTCCGAAAAACTCGCCTATGCGGCCATCTAAAAAGAAGAAAGTGGAAAACGCAATTAGGGTTGTTAGAATGGCTGAGCCAATTGCCGGAAGAACTTCCATTGTTCCGTCAACAGCTGCACGAATTCGGTCTTTACCCTTCTCATAATGATGGTAGATATTCTCAGCAATCACAATTCCATCATCCACCAGAATACCCAGTACAATGATCATCCCGAAAAGGGAAAGTACATTGATGGTGACATCAAACGATGATGCCAACATAAACATTCCCATAAATGATATGGGAATACCAAAAGCAACCCATCCTGCCAGTCTGGGACGGAGAAAAAGTCCAAGAAAGAAAAGAACCAAGACCAGGCCCATTCCACCATTTTCAAGAAGCAGTTTGGTTCGTTCTATGATCACTTCAGAACGATTGCTCGTCACGTTCATCTGAACATTAGCGTGCGTAGCATTAAAGGATTCGGCATACGCGATAACCTTGTTTGCACCAGCCACCAGATCTTCACTGTTTGTGGTGTTCAATTCTACCTGTACGGCTGCCTGACCGTTGAAGTATGTTCTGTCTGGGTTTTCTGACCACGCATCGCGAACCTCGGCCACATCCAACAATCGGATAATTCCGCCAGAAGCATCCGTTTTGAGAATGATGTTGTCAATCTCATTGGCGTAATATGAGCGGTTTTTCACTCGGATCAGGTAATCTTCAGCTTCTGTTTTAATGGAACCACCTGTGCTCAGAATGTTGTTGTTGGCTACCGCATTGGCCACTTCGCGGAATGTGAGGTTGTACGCACGCAGTTTTTCCTCATTCAACGAAACAACGATTTCCTCTTCTGGAAAACCCGTTAGCGTTAGCTGCGAAATACCTTCAATGTTCCGAAGATCGGTCTCCACTTCACGGGCAATGGACTTCAGAGTTTTGAGCGTGATGTTCTCTCCGCTGATGACAAATTCAATCGCCCGATTCAAGTTCTCATTCTTGGCAACCACGGGTGGTTCCATTTCGGCTGGGAAAGAAGGAACCTTGTCAACAGCGTTCTTCACATCCGCTAGCAACACGTCAATGTCGTAGCCTTTTTCGGATTCAACGGTAATCACGGCCGTGTTTTCAGAAGATGCCGAAGTAAACCGGTCAATACCGACCAATCCACGCAGGTTGTCTTCGATCTTGAGCACCACGCCCTCTTCCATCTCTTCTGGAGAAGCACCAGGATAGGCAACATTGACGGTCACCACTTTCGAGTCCTGAAGTGGAAAGAAGCTGGATTTCAGCGATAGTAACCCGACTCCACCCAGCACAACCGACATGAGAATCAGCGTGTTGACCGCAACAGGGTACTTGATAAAATGCGAGATAATGCTTTTCACAATGGCTTAGTTTTTCTCCTCGTAGATTGAGATTTTCATACCCGGATAAGCACTCGGAGGCATCTTGGTAAGCACCTCATCTCCGTCTTTCAATCCGCGAACTACCACTGTTTTTTCATTGAGATAAAGTGGTTCTACTTGATACTGAACCAGCAACGTATCCTTTGCGATGTAAACCTGATCTTCCTCAAACAATACGCTTCGGTCAATGGCAAAAGCATCTTCAATTTCGGTGGCTTTGATGGTCGCTTCTAAGAACATTCCTTCTTCCAGATGCGCGCCAGATACTTCGATGTAGGCATTCACCGTCTGAGTACCAGCGTTGACCGCACTATTGATGCGGGTGATCTTTCCCGTCCATGTGTTCTCCAATTCGGAAGTGGTGTGGAGTTCTACGGATTGACCAATGCTGATATGTTTGACCATGGATGATGGAATCGGTGTCTCCATCTCGTAAACTGTAGGGTCGATAAACGTTCCGAGTTTTTGTCCTGGACGAATTAATGTACCTGGATCAACCAGCGCCTCGATCAGAACACCATTGAATGGCGCAAACAGATCGTATTTCTGAAGTGTGAGCTCTGCATTCTTAACGTTGTAATAGGTTGAAAAGACCTTTCTTCCAGTAATGAACAGCCGTTCCTTATCACTGGCAATCTCTGGAAGCGTAGGTAGGGGTTTGTTGATATCAATGCTGGAAAGGAAGTTTTCCCATTTTCCGAATGCATCAGGAAAATCCAACTTCAGATCGGGCAAGGCTGCCGTCAACAGATTCTGCAATTCGCTTTTCTGCGCTTGTAGTCCAGCGCTGAAAACATCCGATTCAATTTCAACCAAACGCTCGCCCTTGTTGTATCGCGTACCAGCTTTGAACGGCTTCGCGGATGAAAGCATGACACCTTGTACTTCTGCGAACAGATCAATACGGTTTTTGGCAGTCAGACTACCAGTAGCCGATAACGTTATTGGCACTGCTCTGTTCTCCACTTTCTGAGTAAAAACGGTGGTTATCTGCTTGGTCTTTTTCTTTTCTGGTGGCTTCTTGCTATCTGCCAATTTTCTCATGGCAAAAACACCGCCAGCAACAATGGCTACAGCCACAAGTACAATGATGATTTTTCGTGTCATATTATTTAGTTGTTACTGCAACCAATATCATGTTTCTCAATATTCTCCTGAATCTTCTTCATAGTTTGAATCACCACTCTTTGGTCTTCTTCTGAGATTCCCTCTTGCATAAACATCATGGTTTGCAAAAGCACGGGGGCTATTTCCTGAAGAACTTTTTCTCCATGCTTGGTGAGATGAACCATATTTACCCGTTTATCTTCAGCAGAAGTGATTCTTGCTACCAGGTTTTTCTTCTCCATGGTAGCTAAAAGTCGGGTCAGACTCGTCTTATCTCTGTCCGTTAAGAAGGCTAAATTGTTTTGCGGAAGCGGTCCATCATGGAATAGAATCTTCAGCAATATGACCTGCTGACGTGTCAGATTCACTCCATGCTCTGCCATTCTGGTGGCAATGAAAAGGTCGATGTGCTTCATGGTCTTGCCGATCCATGGCATCATCATTTCTTCCATTCCGGGAAAGATTCCTTTTCTCATTTCAAGGGCCAAAGGTATGGTTATATGTTGCATATGCAACTAATTTAAATGTTAAAACATCGAATTTGCCGAAACCTATGAACCTGCCAGAGTCAGTGTCATCAGTTTTTCAAGAGAACATAACCATTTAATGAGGTAGCAATCAGCAACCAAACGAAATACGGAAGCACCAATAATGCTTTGTATCTGAGTTGCGGTAGAAAGCCGAGAAGAAAGTACCCTACCAATAGCGTAAGTGCGGTTATAATGAGTAATCCTGCACCTACCTGATGGAACTTGAAGAACACCGGGTTCCAAAAAACATTCAAAATCCATTGAACACTGAATAGTGTAATCAGCAGTTTCGTGGGTTCAATTTCTTGCCAAGCGTAGGCCATGTAAATCGAGAAACACAGCATAATGGTAGTCCATGCCGCACCGAAAACCCATCCGGGCGGGGTCCAAGGTGCTTTATTCAGGCTTTGATACCATTCGCCTTGAACTTCACCGCCCATCAGCAATCCGCCAATGCCCAACGCACCGAAATTCAGAATCAGAAATACGAGTAATGGTTTCCACATAATGCTGGCTTTTGTGAGTTAACATCGAATGTATAAAATGGTTGTGATGTTGCTCAATCAGGTGGCTGATGATGGTCATGATGCTCAATTTCAATCTCAAATACCTTGGCTCAAAATTGAAACCATGTTAGTACAAGACGCAATGACCGCTCACACAAGAACGGTTCGGCCAGACCAGAGTCTGAGCGATGTAAGAAGCATTTTTGAAGAGGAAGGGTTCCGCCACCTGCCGGTAATGGGAAATGATAGAATAGTTGGCATCATAACGCATACCGATCTGATGCGAGTGACGTACGGTGCGCACATCGCGGAAGCAGATTTTGAGGTGAATAATCTCATTTTGGAAACAACCACGGTGGATGAAGCAATGAGCAAAGACCTCAAGACCATTGAGCCCAGTGCACATTTAGCAGAGGCTGCGCGCATCATGCGGAAATACAAAGTCGGCTGTGTTCCTGTGATTGAAAATGGAGACCTTCTTGGCTTGGTAACCACAACAGATGTGTTGTCGGCTTACATCCAAGAGAAGGTTGGTTAGAGATTACCTCCTACTCTGCAGATTATTTCTGAAATTAGCCAACTTTAATTTGCAATGCATGCATTGCTTTTACTGTTAGCTATGAGTCATCCGAAATACCCACACCTTTTTGAACCGCTAGATCTAGGATTTACCAAAATCAGAAACAGAACCTTGATGGGTTCTATGCACACTGGTTTGGAAGAAGAGAAAGGCGGGTATGAGCGCATGGCTGCCTATTTTGGAGAACGAGCAGAAGGTGGCTGTGGATTGATAGTTACAGGCGGAATTGCCCCTGATGTCCATGGTTGGACAAGTCCGTTTGCCAGCACACTCACTAACAAACGCACGGCCGATAAACACAAAATCATTACCGAAGCGGTGCACAAGCATGATGGCAAGATATGCCTACAAATTCTACATACAGGCCGTTACAGTTACAGTCCGATTGCTGTTGCTCCATCGGCTCTTAAATCGCCTATTTCTCCGTTTAAGCCTTGGGCTTTGAGTAAGTGGGGAATTGAGCGTACCATCAAACATTTTGTGCGCTGTGCCAAGTTGGCCCAATATGCCAATTATGATGGTGTTGAGATCATGGGGTCTGAAGGTTATTTGATCAACCAATTCATTGTCAAAAAGACCAATCACCGAACGGATGAATGGGGCGGATCTTACGAAAACCGCATTCGATTTGCGTTGGAAATTGTGCGAAGAACTCGCGAAGCTGTGGGAACAAACTTCATCATCATTTTCCGTCTTTCCATGCTTGATCTGGTGCAAGGCGGCAGTACTTGGCCGGAAGTTGTGCAGCTGGCAAAAGAGTTGGAAAAAGCAGGCGTTACGATCATCAACACGGGTATTGGTTGGCACGAGGCAAGGATTCCGACCATCGCCACCATGGTTCCTAGAGCTGCGTTTACGTGGGTAACACGTAAAATGAAAGGCGAGGTGAATATTCCTCTCATTACAACCAATAGGATCAACGACCCTCAAGTGGCCGAAGACATCATCTCTAGAGGCGATGCCGATATGGTTTCCATGGCAAGGCCGTTCTTGGCGGATTCCCACTTGGTGAAGAAGGCAGAAGAAGGAAGAGAAAATGAAATCAATACATGCATTGCCTGTAATCAGGCCTGTTTGGACCATGTTTTCCAACGGAAAATTGTGAGTTGTCTGGTCAATCCTCGTGCTTGCCACGAAACGGAATTGAACTACACTCCCACTGCATCTAAAAAGAAAATTGCCGTGGTTGGTGCAGGCCCTGCCGGATTGGCCGCTGCAACGGTTGCCGCAGAGCGCGGACATGAGGTGACGCTTTTCGAGGCTGGAAATGAGATCGGTGGTCAGTTCAACATAGCAAAACAGATTCCTGGAAAAGAGGAATTCAATGAGACGATTCGTTATTTCGATACGTTGATCAAAAAGCATGGCGTGCAGCTTAAACTGAATACCAAGGCTGACGAAAGCAATCTGGCCGGGTTTGATGAAGTCTTGATCGGAACAGGAATCAGGCCTCGAACTCCGCAGATCGAAGGAATCGATCACCCGATGGTGTTGGGTTACTTAGATGTGCTACGCGATAAGAAACCTGTTGGCAAACGTGTTGCCATTATTGGTGCGGGCGGTATAGGGTTCGATGTGGCCGAATACCTGACACACGAGGGTGAATCTACTTCGCAGAATTTGGCCGCATTCCTTGAGGAATGGGGAATTGACGCTACCAATGAAGTGCGTGGAGGAATTGAAGGGATGACACCAAAACCAGAGCCATCGCCAAGAGAAGTGTATCTGTTGCAACGTAAAGAGTCGAAAGTTGGCGCGGGGTTGGGTAAGACCACAGGCTGGATTCATCGGTTGGCGTTGAAAAACAAGAATGTTCAGATGATCAATGCGGTGCAGTATGAGAAGATCGATGACAAAGGTCTTCACATCACCGTTAACGGTAAACCAGAGCTACTGGAAGTGGATAATGTGGTTATCTGCGCGGGTCAGGTGAGCAACAACGCTTTGTACGAGCCGCTTAAAGCCAAGGGCATCAACGTACATTTAATAGGCGGTGCGGATGTGGCAGCTGAATTGGACGCCAAGCGCGCCATTGACCAAGGAAGCCGATTGGCAGCAGCGCTTTAACGCTCAAGAAACGCCATAAAATCGATCACGGATTGTTCGGGAATTTCTTCCATGGGTACGTGGCCCATGTTCTCGTAGATCAGCAACTCTGAGTTCGGAATATCCTCGTGAAACCGTGGAGCAGCATCCACATTCACCAAAATGTCTTGATCTCCCCACATGATGAGTGTTGGACATTGAACCTGCTTGATCTCATCCACATAATCGTAGGTGATCTGTTGGGTTTTACCCATGAATCCAGCACGGTTTCCTTCGCGAAGTAAGAGTTCCATGTATCGGGTCACCAACCCATCGGTGATCTTAGAATCATCATAGTAAACCACCTTCACGGATTTCTCAACCAGAAAACGAGGAGTGATATTGGTAATGATCGGCTTCAACCATTCTTGCTTCTGCATTTTGAAGCTGATCGGGGTTGGTTGGTCGCCTCTTGGATAACCGCTGGAATTCAGAATGGCTATCTTCTTGACACGGTCTGGATGATGCGCGGCATAGCTCCACGTGAGGTAACCTCCGAAAGAGTTTCCAGCCATGTAGCAACTGTCAATTTCGAGCGCATTCAGTACATCATCGATGAATTTCAGATACCGCTCGCGTGTATAAACACCATTCGGTTCTGGACCTGTAATTCCAAATGCTGGCAGGTCAAAACTCACCACGCGGTAATGCTTCTCCAATTCCTTTGTCCAGCCTTCCCATGTATGTAAAGAAGAAGCTGTGCCATGAATCAGAACCACCGTCTCACCAGAATCGCCATTGATGCGGTAATGCACCTTCATGCCATCCAGCTCCAGAAATTGAGAGTTCTTGTAGGCGTACTTTTCTATGATCTCCTCAACTGGAATGTCTGCGTGGTAATTCATTACATTGAAACCTACCAGTACTACAAGTAGACCCAGCAGAATAATTTGAATGACTCTTTTCACTTCTTATCTCTTAAATGTTTCGGTCCTTGAGGGGTGTAATTCTGAACCAGCGCTCGGATTCCGAAATCTTCAATTGCGATCAGCCGTTTTTTGTAAAGTGACCCGATGGCTTTTTTGAACAGCTTTTTACTCATTCCGAGCTTGGCGGTTATTTCCTCCGGACTGCTTTTATCAGATAATCCCAATGTTCCTCCGCTAGCATTCAGAACATCCAATATCTTCTGTGCATTCGGCTCAATGCTGGCAACTCCAAGCGGCTGTAGACTTACATCTATCTTGCCATCGGGACGAATCTGTTTAATAAATCCTTTCAGCTCATCTCCAATTTCAATGTCCCGATCAACCTCATTCTCATAGATCAATCCACCATGTTTACCGTTGATAATGACCTGAAACCCAAGTTCGGTTTCGTTGTAAACTTTCATGTCAACTTCTTCACCCTGATATATGGTCAGGTTTTCCTGGTCAAGCAATCTTCCGATTCTCGGAGTTGCTACAAGCCGATTTGAATGTTCATCCAGATACACACCAACCAAGTACTTTTCTCCAACAAACATCCGCTCCACCATTTCTCCGTATGGGACAAAAAGGTCTTTCTCTAAGCCCCAATCCAAGAACGCACCAACGCGTGCAACCTGCTTCACTTCCAGTTCTTTGAATTCGCCAGGAAGGATGTACGGCTTTAGCGTAGTGGCAACGGGTCTTTCCTGAGAATCGAGATATACGAAAACCTCCACTTCCGTGCCTTCCTTCATACCCGGTTTCAGGTACTTGTTCGGAAGTAGTATCACGTCTTCGTGCTCGGCATCTAGTTCTCCCAGATACGCCCCAACGCTGGTAAAACGATGAATGATAAGTGTGTTATAAGCGCCTAGTTTGAACATTTGAAGCCTTTCGTGTGCAGGACATTCCCCTCTTGAGAGGGGCTGGGGTGTGTTAAATTCACCCCCAAAGCTAATCAGTAGAATTGACGTGGTTTTCTATCCATGTGTCAATTGCCCGAACAACCTCGTCAATATCCTGAAAAACCTCATCATCATGGAATCTGAGAATGGTAATTCCCAACTGATTCATTCGTTGTGTTTTTTCATGGTCACGTTCCTGAATTTCATCGAACATGTGGCTGATGCCATCCAACTCGATGCCCAGCATCAATTCATGACAGAAAAAATCCAGAATGTAGTTGTCAATCGGTTTCTGACGATGAAAATCATAACCGAGTCGCTGCTTTCCTTTCAATCTTTTCCATAGCCAGATTTCTGATCGGGTTGAGTTGTTTCGTAACTGCCTTGCAAATTCTTTCAGCTTTGGATTATACGGGATGATTCTTCCAGGCACCATGAAGAATACATATAGAATAAAACACACCCCTAAGTTTTAATTCGACACACCCCCAGCCCCTCTCAAGAGGGGAGTTTTGTTGTGTGAATTTCCTCTCCTGAAGGGTGTGGTGTGGGAGTTTCCCCTCTTGAGAGGGGATCAAGGGGTGTGTTAAAAGTGTGTTTCTACAGTTCTTTCCTCAATCGGGCAACGGGAATGCCCAACTGCTCACGGTACTTGGCCACCGTTCTTCTGGCAATATTGTAGCCCTTGTCTTTCAGCAACTTGGCCAGTTTTTCATCAGCCAAAGGTTTACGCTTGTCTTCTGCCTCAATGGCATCGCTCAGAATCTTCTTCACTTCTCGGCTGCTCACCTCTTCCCCACTTTCTGTGGTAAGCGATTCTGAGAAGAACGATTTCAACAAGAATGTTCCGAATTGCGTCTGAACATACTTACTGTTGGCAACACGCGAAATGGTAGAGATATCCAACCCAACAATGTCTGAGATGTCCTTCAGGATCATCGGCTTCAGTTTGGTCTCATCTCCCGTTAGGAAATACTCTTTCTGGTATTCCATAATGGCATCCATGGTGCTGTAAAGCGTCATCTGCCGCTGCTTGATGGCATCAATGAACCACTTGGCCCCATCCAACTTCTGCTTCACAAATTGCACCGCATCCTTGTTGGCTTTGCCCTTCGTCTCGGAATACGCCCTCAGCATTTGTTTGTACTCATTGCTTACTTTAAGTTGAGGCGCATTTCTTCCGTTCAGTGTCAGTTCCAGCTTTCCATCTTCGTTGGTTATCTGAAAATCGGCAACAATATTCTGCACCACCTTGGTGCTGTCTGAAAGCGAGTTGCCGGGACGCGGATTCAGCTTCAGAATCTCATCCAATACCTCTTTCAACTTCTCCTCCGTAATATCCAGCCGCTGGCAGATCTTGGTGTAATGCTTTTTCGAGAACTCATCCATCATTTTGCTGATGAGCTGCTTGGCCAAGGCCACATTCTCCGTCTCTTCCTTGCGTTGTAGCTGAATCATCAAACACTCCTGAAGATTGGTGGCTCCTACTCCCGCTGGCTCAAACGACTGGACGATATCCAACATATCCTCCACCTCATCTTCGTTGGTCTGAATGTTCTGCGTAAAAGCCAGGTCATCCACTATGGCATACACCTCTCTGCGCAGGTAGCCGTCATCATCTATGTTACCGATAATGTTCTCGGCTATGGTCTTCTGGGTATCGCTCAATACGCGCATGCCCAATTGTTCTAGCAGCAGATCTTGGAAACTGGCGCCACCGCTCAGTGGCATTTCCCGTTCCTCATCATCTGCACTGCTGTTGTTCGCATACAGCTTGTAATCGGGAATGTCGTCATCATCAAGATAATCCTCTATGCTGAACTCGTCATCCGCAGAGTTATCTTCATAATCGTCCGCATCATCGTTCTGAAGGTCGGCAAACTCATCGTCCATCTCATCGCCCTCGGGCCCTTCTTCCAATGCCGGATTGGCCTCCAGTTCTTCTTTAATGCGCGCCTCCAAGGCAATGGTTGGCACCTGAAGTAACTTCATAAGCTGTATCTGCTGTGGCGATAAACGCTGCAGCTGTTTCTGTGATAATCGTTGTTTTAGTGCCATGGTGAGTGGGGTTTACGATTGCTCCAATATCGCCATTCCAATTAGAGTGCCAAAAGAGTTTTACTGATCGTTTTTCAATAGATTCAAGTTCGAAAAAACTTTTGAGAAATGGCATTCAGCGAACATTTGGCAGAGCGTGTCAGGCAACGATTACGCAAGGCCAACATTACGGACGAAAAGCGAATGATGGGCGGGCTCATCTTCATGGTAAACGACAAAATGTGCGTGGGTGTTGATATGGACAAAACCACTGGCAACGACCGACTTATGGTGCGCGTTGGCAAAGCATCGCATGACCAATTGGTGTTTCAACACGGCAGCCGCGAGATGGACTTTACGGGCCGCGTTATGCGCGGATTTCTATTCGTTGGCCCAGAAGGTTTTGATTCTGAAGAGGACCTAGACTTTTGGATAGAAAAGGCGTTGGAGTTTAACGCCTTGCTCTAAAACTCACAATTCTTCGGAGTCCGTGGGAAAGGAATCACATCACGGATGTTGGTCATTCCGGTAAGGAATAGCATCAGACGCTCGAAGCCAAGGCCAAAGCCGCTGTGCGTTACCGTACCGAACTTGCGGGTATCGAGGTACCACCACACGCTTTCCTCTGGAATATGGAAATCCTTCACTTTCTGTAGCAGCACATCGTAGCGTTCCTCACGCTGCGAGCCACCCACAATTTCACCGATACCTGGGAACAGAATGTCCATGGCGGCAACGGTCTTACCGTCCTCGTTCAGTTTCATGTAGAATGCCTTGATCTTAGCAGGATACCCTGTAATGATCACCGGCTTCTGGAAATGCTTCTCCACCAAGTAACGCTCGTGCTCGCTCTGTAGGTCCACGCCCCACTCGTTTACCAAGAATTGGAACTTCTTCTTCTTGTTCGGTTGGCTATTGCGGAGAATGTCCACTGCCTCCGTGTAGGTGATGCGGGCAAAATCGTTGTTCACCACAAAGTTGAGCTTCTCCAACAACTCCATTGGTTGACGCTTGTCCTGTGGCAAGCCTTTCTCTTCCTGTACAATTCTATCCGAAAGGAATTGCAGATCATCCGGACAGGTTTCCATCACATACTTGATGGTCTCCTTGAGGAAATCCTCAGCAAGATCCATGTTGTCGTAAATGTCATAGAATGCCACCTCAGGCTCAATCATCCAGAATTCGGCCAAGTGACGAGAAGTATTGGAGTTCTCCGCACGGAATGTGGGCCCGAAGGTGTAGACCTTAGAAAGTGCCAAAGCGGCCAACTCGGCTTCTAATTGCCCTGTTACACACAGGTTGGTCTGCTTTCCGAAGAAATCCTCGGAGAAATCTACCGAACCATCTTCGTTCAATGGTGGGTTCTTGGCATCCAATGTAGAAACACGGAACATCTCTCCTGCTCCTTCGCCATCGGTGGCGGTAAGAATGGGAGAATGGATGTTGTAGAAACCGCGGTCGTTGAAATACTTGTGAATAGCAAACGTGAGCGCATGACGCACGCGGAACACCGAGCTGAAGGTGCTGGTGCGCATACGCAGGTGAGCGTTCTCGCGCAGGAACTCCAAACTGTGCTTCTTTGGCTGAATTGGGAATTTCTCTGGGTCTGCCTCACCATGCACTTCAAACGAAGTGGCCTTCACCTCTACTCTTTGCCCCTTACCCTCGCTTGCAACCAACTGTCCTTTGATGGAAACACATGCGCCTGTGGTCACTTTAATAAGGTCAGCCTCTTTAAAGCTTCCCTCAAGGTCGAACACGCACTGGATGTTATTGACCGAAGAACCATCGTTCATGGCCACGAAATTGACATACGCGTTGCCTCTTTTGGTGCGTACCCAACCTCTTACGGTCACTTCTCTGTCCAACTGTTCTGTTACCAATAACTCCTTAATGCTTTCCATTGCCTTGTGTTTGAAGCGCGCAAAGATATACAAGCCGTTAGCTTTTAGCAGTTAGCAATTAGCCACAATTAATGGTTCTTGAGGCTAGTGGCTTGAGGCTCGCGGCTATTATTAATGTTGCATCATCGAAAACTTAGGAAACTTTTAACATAAAAAACGTTTCCTTGGTTTATTCAGCAGTATATTTGCGCCCGATTTGGAAGAAAAAGCACAGAATATTATCGATCAGGCCATTCAGCTTTTCACCCAGTATGGGGTGAAAAGTCTGACCATGGATGATCTTGCCCGTCATATGGGCGTTTCCAAAAAAACGCTTTACCAAGTTGTAACTGATAAAGCCGACCTGGTCAGCCGCACCATTCAGCATTACATCGATCAAGATGTTTGCGAACTGGAAAAAGTGCACGAGGAAAGCGAAAATGCCATTGAGGAAATGTTCATGATCGCGCAGCGCGTAAGCGAACACCTTAAGCAGATGCACCCTTCCATTCTCTACGATCTGGAAAAGTATTATCCCAAGGCTTTTAAGACGTTTCAGGAATACAAGGTGAAGGACATTCAAGGATGCGTTGCCAGGAACATCAGAGACGGTATTGAGCAAGGGCTTTACCGCGATAACATCAATATCCCTATTGTAGCGGGACTCTACATTGGTCGCATGGATTTGATCTTCGACCAGCAGTTGTTCCCTTCATCCAAGTACAGTCCAAAGGATGTTTACTTCGAAGCTATCCGTTATCACATCCGCGGCATTGCCAGCGAAAAAGGCATCGAATACCTGAAGGACAAGTTTAAAACTATCGATACACAGAACCCTATTTTCTAATATGAGAAACCTACTCATACTTACCGTCAGCGCCTTACTTGCCACAACCACGTTGGCGCAAGAAGGCAATGTGCTGGAACTGAGCGTTGAAGATGCAGTTGTTTACGCTTGGCAGAACAGCCTGAAATCGAAAACGGCTGCCATTGATGTTCAACAAGCAGACAAGGACGTTTGGATTCAGGCTGCACGTGGTCTACCTATTGTGAACGGTTCTGTTGGAATGAACAATTTCCTTGATCTTCCAACTTCCGTTTTCGATGCAAGTGCATTCAACCCATTGGCCCCGCCAGGAGAACTCGCAGAGCTTCAGTTTGGTCAACCATGGACGATGGAAGCAGGTGTTACAGCATCTCTTCAGCTTTTTGACGGCTCATACATCATTGGTGTAAAAGGTGCAAAAGGCTTTCAGAAGATGAGCCGAGACATGGAGAAGATGACCAAGAATGAAGTGAAAACCATTGTTGGCGAGGCTTACTACACTTCGCAGATAGCCAAGGAAAATGTTCGACTGTTGAATGAGAACATTGCCAACATGCAACGGACAATTGAAGAAACCAAGGCACTTTACGAGGAAGGTTTTGCAGAGGAGATGGATGTAGAGCAGCTGGATCTTCTTATCAACCAAATGAAGAATCGCGCTAAGCAGGCAGAGCGTCAGCACCAGGCAACATTGAATTTGCTCAAGTACAAAATGGGCATGCCGATAGACCAGAAGATCACACTTACAGATGATCTTAATTCGCTTTGGACACGCCAGTCGAATGATGAGTTGATGGCCATGGAGCTTGATCTGGACGCAAACATTGCTTACGACCTTGTGAAGCAAGATGTGGTTATGCATGGTTACCTGGTAAAGTTGGAAGAGGCCAAGTATTACCCGCGTCTGAATGCCTTCTTCGATTACAAGCAACAGGCCTTCAGAAATGATTTCGACTTCTTCGACTTTGATAAGTCGTGGTACCCACAAACCCTTTGGGGAGTTAAGTTGAATGTGCCGATCTGGGATAACCTAGGAGCAGCAGCGGGCATTAAGAAAGCCAAGTTGGAACAACAGAAGATCAAGAACAGGCTTGCCGACACGGAGCAGGCCTTGAAGCTACAAGCGGTTACCGCAAAAGCGGATTTCACCTCGGCATTGGAGCAATTGGAAACCAGCGAGGAGAACATTGAACTGGCAACTCGCATCAAAGAGAAAACGCTTATTAAATACCAAGAAGGTTTGGCAACAAGCATGGAGCTGACCACGGCCGAAAACCAATTGATTCAGGCGCAAGCAGAGTACATCAGCACGCTCTTCGCTGCTATGAATGCCAAACTGGAAATGAAAAAAGTACTTGAAAACAACTGATAGAAAGCCATCATCATTATGAGAACCAACATTATTGTATTTGCAGCCCTCCTAGCACTTGCCTCTTGCGGTGGCGAGAAAACCTTGGAAGAACGAAAAGCCGACCTCGACAAGAAAAAGGTTGAGTTGGCCAAACTTCAGAACGAGGTGGAAAAGATGGAAGCCGAAATTCTGGCCGATGACCCAACACACGGGAAGAAAGAGGAAGTTGGAATTCTAGTTGCCGTTAAGAAGGTGACTCCTGAGGAGTTTGAACACCACTTTGAGGTAAACGGAAGTTTGGAAGCCGTTGAGCAAGCCAACATCAGCCCAGAGCAAGGCGGACAGATAAAGCAGATCCTAGTTAAAGAAGGAGATAAAGTTGCTGCGGGCACCGTGCTTGCCAAACTGAACACCAGCGTAATTGCCACCAATTTGGAGGAATTGGAAAACGGCATTGAACTGGCTAAAACAGTTTACGACCGTCAAGCGCGTTTGTGGGAACAGAAAATCGGCTCTGAGATTCAGTACCTAGAGGCCAAGAACCGTTTGGAGAATCTTCAGAAAAAGAAAGAGACGTTAATTGCTCAGATGGCCATGAGCACGGTTAAGGCGCCATTTGCGGGAGTTGTGGATAGAATCTGGCAAAAGGAAGGCGAACTGGGTGCACCAGGACAGCCGTTGCTTACGCTGGTAAACATGAGCGAAATGAAGGTGAAAGCCGATGTTTCGGAGAACTATGTTCAGGCGGTAAAGGAGAATGCTCAGGTTGATGTTGACTTCCCTTCATTTGGAATTAGCACCAAAGCACCTATCCGTCAGGTGAGCAACATCATCAACCCATCTAACAGAACTTTCAGCGTTGAGGTTCGTGTTCCAAACAAAGATGGGTCGCTAAAACCTAACGGTGTTGCCACACTCAGAATCAAAGATTTTGAAGTGGCCGATGCATTGGTTGTTCCAGCTATTTCCATCAGCAAAGATGCCAAAGGAGATTTCCTTTTTGTGATTCAGGAAGAGGAAGGCAAAACAAAGGCCGTTAAGAAGTACGTGACCACAGGCAGAACCAGTGGCGGACAGACAAGAGTTGTTGAAGGATTATCAAGCGGTGACCAAGTCGTGGTAGAAGGCTACAACGAAGTTGCCAACGGAGACCTCGTTCAAATTCAAGGGTAATAGCATTTAGTCGCAAGCCCTAAGCCACAAGAAATTGAACTTGAAGCATGCGGCTAGCAACTTGTAACTAAGTAAAATGAGCAACGAACAACAAGAGAAAAAAGGAGTGCTGAAAGAGTTTGGGCTGTCTACGCTCTCGCTCAAAAACAGCACCAGCGTGCTTATCCTCACATTCCTAATCGTTTGTGGTGGTATTCTGGCCTACTCCACCATGCCGAAGGAACTTTTCCCAGAGGTGGTGATGCCGCAGATCTACGTGCGCACGGTCTATCCTGGTAACTCGCCTGTGGATATTGAGAATCTGATCACGCGTCAGATCGAGAAGGAGATAAAGCCATTGAAGGGTATCAACGAGATGACCTCCACTTCGGTGCAGGACAACTCCATCATCATTGTAGAATTCAACACGGATGTGCCTGTTGAAGAGGCGCTTTCGGATGTGAAGGATGCGGTTGACAAGGCCAAAAGCGACCTGCCTTCCGACCTCGATATGGATCCGATGGTCATGGATGTGAACATGAGCGAAATGCCCGTGATGAACATCAATCTATCGGGAGATTACAGCGTTGACGACCTGAAGGAATATGCCGAGATGCTTCAGGATAAAATGGAGCTTATCCCAGAAGTTTCTTCTGTTGACCTGCGCGGTGCGCTGGAGCGCGAGATCAACATAAATGTTGACGTGAACCAGATGGAAGCCGTTGAGGTGAGCTTCAACGATATTGAAAGCGCCATCGGCTACGAGAACATGAGCATTTCGGGCGGTGATATCCTGATGGATAAGACCCGAAGAACCATCCGTGTTTCGGGCGAATACACCAACATGGATCAGATTGCCAACACCATTGTTAAGGCTGAATTCGGTAACATCATTTACCTGCGCGATATTGCTACGGTTGAGGATGGCTATAAGGAGCGTGAAAGCTATGCTCGCTTGGACGGCAACCCAGTTGTATCGTTGGATATCGTAAAGAAATCGGGAGAGAACCTGCTGAACGCAACCGATCAGGTGTTTGAAATTCTGGATGAGGCGCAGGAAAACCGTTTCCCTTCGGACCTTAAGGTCACCATTACCAACGATCAAAGTAACCAGGTTCGGGGGCAGCTTTTGAACTTGGAAAACAGCATCTACTCTGGTGTAATCCTGGTTGTATTGGTACTTCTTTTCTTCCTCGGATTGCGTAACGCCATGTTTGTTGGTATTGCCATTCCACTTTCCATGCTGCTCAGTTTCATGATTCTTGGTTCCATGGGTATTACTATCAACATGATGGTGCTTTTTGCACTCATTCTGGCCTTGGGAATGCTGGTGGATAACGGTATTGTTACCATCGAGAACATCTACCGTTTGTACTCCAGTGGAATGTCAAAGCGCGATGCAGCGCGCTACGGTGTGGGCGAAATTGCCGTTCCGATCATCTCATCTACCGCTACAACGTTGGCAGCCTTCGCTCCTCTCCTATTTTGGGATAGCATCATGGGCGAATTCATGAAGTTCCTTCCGATCACTTTGATCGTTGTTCTTGGTTCCTCGCTTTTCGTTGGGTTGGTGGTCAATCCAGTATTCGCAGCACTTTACATGCAACGAGAAGTGAAAAAGGGAGTCAACTGGAAATCGCTGATCATCGTGGTTGCAGCAGAGATTATTATCAGCGTCCTGTTCTACATCGGAGATATGTTCAGCATGGGAACAATTTTCGCCACGCTGGCAATTCTCACCGTTATTAATGCCATTGTTTTACGTCCGGTTTCGTCATGGTTCCAAGACGTTTTCTTGGTGTGGTTGGAAGAAATGTATTTGAAAACGCTTCGTGCATCACTCACTTCATGGAGACCATTTGCGGTTTTCATCAGTACGGTAATTCTCTTTTTTGGTGCAATTGCCATTGTTGGAGTTGTAGGTCCTGATGTGGAATTCTTCCCCGCCAACGACCCAAAGTATGTGAACATCTTCATTGAAGCCGCTTCGGGAACTGACATTGAAAAGACCAACGAAACTATCCTTGGAATTGAAGAAGAAGTCCAAGAGATCATTGATCCTTACAGAGTTTGTGTGAACTCGGTTGTAACCAACATTGGTGCTGGTTCAAACGATCCAATGGATGGTCCTCCAGCAGGAGAAACCCCTAACAAGGCCAAGATCACCATCGCTTTCAAAGAATTTGAACAACGCGAAGGAGTCTCCTCTTCCGATGTGATGAAAGCGCTGAGTGAAAAGCTTACCAAGCGCCCCGGAATCATCATGAACGTGCAGAAGAACCGCGAAGGACCTCCTGCTGGTAAACCGATCAATATTGAGGTAAGCGGTGAGGAATTCGAAACGCTGATAGCAACTGCTGAGAAATTGAAAGCAGAGATCGCATCGCGCAATATTCCGGGTGTTGAAGGATTGAAACTGGACCTTGAAACTGGAAAGCCTGAGATTTTGGTGAATGTTGATAGAGCCCGTGCCAGAATGTTCGGTCTCAGTACTGCACAGATCGGTAGTACGTTGAGAACTGCCCTATTTGGTAAAGAGATCAGCAAGTTCAAGGATGGTGAAGATGATTACCCGATCATGCTCAAATTGAAGGATGATTACCGTTACGATGTAAGCTCATTGCTTAACCAGCGCATCACCTTCCGCGATATGACCACGGGTAAGATCAAGCAGGTTCCTATCTCCGCTGTTGCGGATATTTCCTTCACTAGTTCTTATGGTGCAGTAAAGCGTAGAGATCAGGATAGAACCATCACCATTTGGAGTAACGTTATTGAGGGCTACAACGCCACCAACATCAATGCTCAGATCCAAGAGGAATTTGCCACCTACCCAATGCCTGATGGTTATTCCCTTCGTTTCACTGGAGAAAGCGAAGAACAGGAAAAAGCTGCGGCTTTCTTGAGCAAAGCATTCATGATCGCTATTGCGTTGATCGTATTGATTCTTGTATCGCAGTTCAACTCGGCTATCAAACCAGCCATTATTGTCGGTTCTGTAGCGTTCAGCACCATCGGTGTGTTCTTGGGCATCATCGCCTTTGGCGATACCATTTCGGTTATTATGACGGGTATTGGTATTGTTTCTCTTGCAGGTATTGTGGTAAACAACGCCATCGTGCTCATCGATTACATCGATCTGACACGCGCCAGAAAACGTGATGAATTAGGAATGCCTGAAGGAAGTGTATTGCCATTGAATGAAGCGGTTGAGTGCATCATTGAAGGTGGTAAGACGCGTCTACGGCCAGTTTTGCTTACGGCCATTACCACAGTACTGGGTCTACTCCCGCTTGCCACGGGTATGAACATCAACTTCTACACCCTCTTCAGCGAGCTTGATCCACAGATCTATTTCGGAGGAGATAACGTTGCCTTTTGGGGTCCAATGGCATGGACAGTTGTTTACGGACTTTCCTTCGCAACTTTCCTCACATTGGTTGTTGTACCGGTAATGTACTTGTTGGTTGAGCGTGTTGTGATAGCCTTCGCGAAGCCCGTAATTCCTGGACAAGAAGACTGATGAGCCTGACGTACGAAAGCGACCAACAGAAATGGGCCATCATTAAAATGGCCATTGAGCAGCAGATGCCTGCCAATCGCATTTTTGGCTTTGAGATAATTGAACTTAGAGAAGGATTTGCAAAAATCCACGTGCCTTTCAAGGATGACTTCATTGGCGATTTCATTCAAGGACTCTGGCATGGTGGTATCGTAGCAAGCATTGCCGATTCGGCTGCGGGTATTGCTGCATCGACCGTGCTTACAGATGCGCGCGATAAACTCAACACCATCGACCTGCGAATTGATTACCTGAGCGGAGCCGTTAAGGAAGACCTGTATGCGGAAGCTGAATTGCTAAAGGTTGGCAAGCGCATCATCAAGGCAGATGTAAAGCTTTATCAGGAAAGCAAAGGAACAGTGGCTATTGCCCGTGGGGCGTTCAGCTTATTGAAGTTTGAGGAGTAAACTTAGTGCCTACTATTCGCAATAGAGATCGGTTGTAGGATTTCCACGCAGCCGAAATCGGCAAAATCAGGTAGGGTTTCATTCAGTCCGAAGGCGCTCAGTTCAGGGTCGAAGTGTAGGTAAAGAAGTCCGTTTATTCCCATTCCCTGTTGCGATTCTTGAATGGACCCGAACATGGTTATCGGTTGCTTCACTTCATTGATGTTCAAATCTCCTTCAACTTCAAATGACCGTGCTCGTTCGCCTGTTTCCCATATTTTGTCCAGTCCAATAGTTCCTACATAAACTGCTTCGGGTAAAAATCCAGCTTGAAGTTTTCTATCCAATGAGTCGATTCCAGTTTTAAGTGTAGAAGGTTCCAACCGAATGACAATCTCGTTAGACTGCTCATCAATTACGATTTTGAGTTTGTTGCTACCAATGCTAAGCAACGTGTCTTTGTAATATATGCTGATACCGATCTTGCCTGGCCGCACCTCATTCATTTGCACCTCCTGAGCAGTTGCAAGTCCAACGAAAAGGGTGAATATGATAAACAATAACAATCTCATGGCACTAAGTTACACCAGCACCAGAAACAAAAAAAGGGCGAAAATCATCGCCCTTCCTTTATCTATTTACTTTCAGATTTATTCCGAAACGATCGGATAAGTGATCTTTGTCAGCCATTTGCTGGTGTCCGGCTCTTCCTCTGGGTCGGTAATATATGTTTCGATGGCAAATCCCTCAAGGCTGATTCCGTTTGCATTGGCATAATCCTCAATGGCGTAATGAGCGGGGCCAACCGCATCATAATCTCCGTAGTGATCAACGTTCAACGCAGCACCTGCTTTAACCACACGGTACTCGATCTCCTCGTTTCCTTCAACTTCCTTATCGATAGGAATGGCAGCCGCCATGTTGGTCAATGTGTCGGTCCAAGAGAAATACATTCCTGCTGGAGAACCTGCCATATTTGCTCCTTTAGACTCGGCATACGCCATGATCTTTGGGAAATTTTCAGTGAAGTAAAGGCCGATGTTCATTGGTTCCACATCTCCAGTAATAAGAAGATATTTCCCTTCCTCGATCTCAATTTCCTGAACATCAATGGCCGCTTCCATTTCGGCAGGAGAAGATTCTGCAACCTCTTTTAATGATGCCAATCCGCTGGTGTAAGCTTTTGTAAGAAAATACTCTCCCATCAGGTTCATAGGTCTTTGCAAGAAGGAAGCTTCTGTTCCAATGAAGTTCCAAGTAACTTTTGTTCCTCCTTCAACCTCCTCGAAAAACCACTCTGAAGTTTGAGGAGTTGGATCCATACCGAATACCAAACTGCACTTGATGTACTCGTTTTCGAGTGCTTCAAGTATGTCCTGTCTTCCTTCACCAGTTTGGTCACCTTTCCAAGAATACCAAGAGCCAACACCACAGGCTTGCTCAGAAAAATCGTTGGTATTGGTTGGGTCCATAGCATCCCAAGGATTCCAAGGCTCCCAATTTTTAAAGCAGGCCACATGCGGGTAAACCTGTGCCGGACTCACCTCCACAACGGTGCTTTGCTCAACTTTCAGCGTAGCAGGGGCTACAACTGCGGCAACAACATAGATTCCGATCAGAATCAAGAAGATGATGCCAATAATTTTTAATGCTTTCATAGGTTAATGGTTTATTGGTTATGAGTACAAAGAAACGAAACCGCCAACTTATTGCTGTCAGGTACGTTTATCTTTGTATGATGCGGTTCATTTTTCTGTTCGTTTTGATTCCCTGCCTGACTTTCGGTCAGAAATGGGTAGGAAGTGAAGATCATCACCCGATCGATCTCCGAAAAGCGGAGATGATAGAATCCGGTCAGTTCCTATCAGCAGACACTTCGTCAATCAAGGGTTATTTGAAAAACAACGTCCAAAATCTGCGATCTTCAAACGCAGACCTCATTCTTGAAAACTATTCTGAGAGTCCGAAAGCAAGACATTACCAGTTTGCGCAAACGCTCAATGGCAGGAAGGTCTTCAGAGGTTCCATTAAACTGAACGTGGCCAAGAACGGACGTGTTCTGAGTCTGTTCGATAATACAATGCCTGTTTACGAAGATGCATTGACTGTTTTCCCAAGTCATGAGCCTTACCATCAGGGGTTGATGGTTCATTACGAAGCGCCAGGTAATGGAAAGCTGCACAGTTACAAATTGGAAGAGACCTACTTCCCGATTGAAGGACGACTGGAACCGACTATCAGATTGGAGGTTTTGGAGAGCACTGATAGGTACTACGAATTGGTGCTGAATACTGATGTAAAGGTCATTTATCAGAACGACCTGCTCTCCTACTCGGCACCTGCTCCTGAAGACAGTACGGTTACGCTTTGGGTTTTCAATCCAGACCCGCTGACAACTGCAGGGCAGAACTACGGAGCGCCTTACGCTGATGCATCAGACAATGATGTTTTGGAGTTGAACGGAGAACGAACAGCGGTTCAAGCCAAGGCAACTTATGATGCTGGAACCTTCAGTCTTGCTAACGAACATGTTGCTATTCAAGAACTTTCGCTACCAGACGTTCAGCCTGCAACTAGCAGTGTACCAGAGTTCAATTACACCAGGTCTGAAGACGGATTTGAGGATGTGAACGCCTTCTATCACATCACCAATTTTCAGGAATACATCCAATCATTGGGATTCAATGACATTGTGAATTACCAGATTGCCGTAGATGTTCATGCATTGAATGGTGCGGATAATTCCAACTTCAACTCGGGGTTCAATCCACCCAGATTGCAATTTGGAGAAGGTGGTGTTGATGATGCCGAAGATGCCGATGTGATCATTCATGAATACGGCCACGCCATTATGCATTCTGCTGCTCCAGGTACCAACAATGGCACACAACGAAGAGCGCTTGATGAGGCTGTGGGTGATTATTTTGCTTCGAGCTACTCCCGTTTTCTGAGCCCTAACCGTTGGCAGGATGTATTTACTTGGGATGGCCATAACGAGTATTGGCCTGGCAGAAGTTCCGTCAGTTCAGACCACTACCCCGAAGACCTCAACTTCAATCTATATACCGATGCCGACATCTGGTCTGCAACATTGATGCAGATCTGGGGAGACATTGGTAGAGAAGCAACCGATGCCATTATGATTCAGGCAGGGTATTCGTTCTCCTCTAACATGTCCATGTCTCAGGCTGCGCTGCTTTTCTTGCAGGCAGACACGCTGCTTTTCAACGGGGACAATTTCACACCTATCCGTCAGCGAATGTTTGACCGTGGGCTGATTCCTTGGAACGTTGGAATTGAAGATGTGAATGCCGAGAAACGTGATTTCGAGATATATAACACGGCCGGGTTTGCGAGCGGAACAGCCCCAGTTCGCATTGTTTCAAATTCAGAGCTTACCGCGAATCTCTACAACTCAGTTGGTCAGTTGGTGAGAACGGAATCTGGCAATTCAGGTATTTTGGATTTGGATTCGAACGGTCTTAAACCTGGCGTTTATCTTCTTGAAGTTGCTAGCAAGAATGCCACTTCCACCGTTAAGTTGGTCAAGCATTGAGCGTGCAATCGGATCTGATCTCGATTCTTATGCCAGTAAAGAATGCGGAGCCGTTCCTTGCAGAATGCCTCGACTCAATTCTAGCACAAACCGAAAGGAATTGGGAACTATTGGCCGTTGATGATGGCTCATCAGATTTAAGTTTCGAGATTCTAAATGAGTATGCGCAAGGCACCCGAATTCGTGTATTCAAAAACACAGGTAAGGGTATAATAGATGCGTTGCGATTGGCCTTTTCGGAATCATGCGGTGAATTCATCACACGGATGGATGCTGACGACAGAATGGCTCCTCGGAAATTGGAATTCCTTAAACGTGATCTTAAAAGTTTCGGAAAGGGAAATCTTGCCATTGGCCAGGTTAAGTACTTCTCGGAAACCGAAGTAGGTGATGGTTACAGACGATATGAGCAATGGTTGAATGGTCTTACTGAAACAGGCACTAACTACGCAGACATTTACAAGGAGTGTGTCATTCCATCTCCATGTTGGATGGTTTATCGGTCCGATCTGGACGACTGTGGCGCTTTTGAACCGAATATATATCCAGAAGATTATGATCTCTGTTTCCGATTCTACCAGCAGGGATTAAAGGTCATTCCATCCCAAGAGGTGCTTCATTTCTGGCGTGATCATCCTGATCGTTCTTCCAGAACAGACCAGAACTACGCTGACAATCGCTTTCTGGAACTGAAGTTGAATTGGTTTTTAGAATTGGACCACAACCCTGACCAAGAACTGATTCTATGGGGAGCTGGCGCAAAAGGAAAATTCATCGCGAAGCTGCTGCAAGAGCGCAGTATCCAATTCAGATGGGTTTGTAATAACGAGAAGAAGATCGGCAAGCACGTTTACGGAATAGAAATGGAATCTGTTGATGCAGTTGACAAGCATGTTGACGGACAGGTAATTGTTGCTGTGGCCAATCCAGAAGAGCAAAACGAGATTCGTCAACTACTCTCCACCGATGCATTCTGGTTCTGCTAGAACAACAATGCTTGCATTGGTTATATTCACAGTCCATGAAAAATTTAATCCCCACTCTCCTATTCATTTTTGCGGTACTGATCTCCAGTGCGCAGACCTATGAACAACGCAGAACGCAATACATAGACAGCGTCCAAACCAACGATTATGATGATGCCATTGTGCTACAGGCCTATCTGGGCGATCCGATAAGTCAGGCTGCGCTGGATGATATCTATGACGATTTCGGGGTGCGATCTACAATAGATTTTGAGTTGGTTAGGTTGGTAAGGGTGCTCTTTCTGACAGATGGAACGTACGATGCTCAGATTCTGGCACAAATGGAAACGCTGCCATATTGGATAAACCATGACGACACGCTGCATAATTACTGGACCGAAAACCATATGATCATGTGGATGAGCTGCGAGTGGCTGCTCCACGAAAGCTACGGTTGGGAAGTTGACGACCACTTGAAGCAACGCCTGTTGCACTATCTCAACTTGAAACTGGAGGTCGGGTTTTACGAATTCTATTCAACCACATACTTGCCGCTCACCGTTTCAGGTCTAATGAACTTAGCAGACTTTGCGCAGGACCCAGAAATCCGTCAGAAGGCCGAAGCGGTTACCCGAAAGTTGCTTGGCATGGTGCTCACCATTTCCAACTCGCAGGGTGTCATTTATCCAGCGGCTGGAAGAAATTACCCAAGGCGCTACATCAATCCGCATGGCAACGGCATATCAGATATGCTTTACCTTACCGCCAACCTTGGGCCCTGTCCATCTGAAAATTCTGGCCGACTGAACTTCTTGGCAACAAGCGGTTTGGATTTCTCTGAGTTTGAGCAGCAGTTCATATCCGAAACCGACACGCTGATCACCTTCGGGCATTCTGTTGAGGAAGGTCTGACAAGACATGATTCCTTGTATTACGTAGATGAATTGATGATGCAATGGAGCAGCGGCATGTACTTCCATCCGTACATAGCAGAGCATACAGGGCAGTTATTGGTTGATTCCAATTTTTGGGGACATGTTGATTTCACAGACCTCAGCATTATTTCATCCTTCCCGGTTTCTCAGTTCGAAGCAATAGCGATTGAATTGGATGAAATGACCGTTAGCCGTTCCGATTGTGAGGCCAATGTGGCCTTGTTCAAGAACGATGAAACCGTGCTAACCTCGCTTCAGGATTACTGGAAAGGAAAGATCGGTTTTCAGCAATGGCCTATTGCAGCCAACGTAGGCGGTACGTGTGTTTACACGGCATCTGGCCCAGTTGAATCTGATTGGACCCAAAGAAGCAGCGTAAACTTCAACGAGCATCTGCCATACATAGAACAAGACGGAAACGTGGCATTGGTCATGTATCGGCCGCAGGAGGTTTCTCCGATTTTACCGTATAACAACAAGGATGTGGCACTGCACTGGGTTGATACGGCTTTCAGCGATATAACGGAAAACGGGAATTGGCTATTCGGCAATCGGAATGAGAATTACGTAGCTGTTAGACGGGCATGCGTTGGAGAAATTAATGGCGTGAGAGCCTGCGAAACAGATGCCGGTCAGACTTGGGTTTTTGTAGTTGGAAACGACCAGATGTACAGTTCATACTCCAACTTCCAGAATATTGTAAGTCAATCGGTATTCTCTGAAACTTGGACTTCAGACATTAATGGAGATTCTACCTACACCGCAAGCATTACGTTTGATGGCAACACAATTGAGTATGCGTGGGGTCCGGAACCTCCATTTACGGGTGTGAATGAGGTGCAATCCAATTCATTGAACGTGTATCCGAATCCGAACAATGGTTCATTCAGTATTCAGCTACCTGAAGCCAATGTTCAAGACGCCAATTTGGAGGTCTATGATATGATGGGAAATCTGGTTCTAAGTCAACGCGTTGTGAATCAGAACAAAGTTGAATTGGAGCTTGAATCTGCCGCTGACGGTATGTATCTGGTGCGGCTGGCTTCTGACCAAGGCGTTTGGACGGGTCGCTTCTTGAAGCAGAACTAAACAGGGTCTACATCCGGAACGAACTGAACAGAACGGAAATCTTTCATTTCGTGCACCCGCTGAATGGCCTTGAATATCTGCACTTTCCGCTCCTTGATGTTGGCACCGCCCATTTTCAGAATGATCTGCTTGTTGTACTTATTGCGAATGCGCTGAACCAGCGGAAACTCAGGCCCCAACAATAACTTGTCGGGTATCGGTTCCAGTTCTTTGGCCAGAACGGCAGCGGCCGCATCCACCTTTTCTCGGTCTCGGTGCTTCATCGTAATCTGAATCATCCTGATAAATGGAGGATATCGGAACTGTTTGCGCAGCACCAACTCAGACTGGTACATGCCTTCATAATCGTTACGCACAACTTGCTCAATAATGAAATGGGTAGGCTCTGAAGTCTGAATGACCACCAGCCCTCTTCTTCCCTTCCTACCCGCACGCCCACTTACCTGCGCCATAAGTTGATACGCACGCTCAAACGAACGGAAGTCAGGGTAATTCAGCAATTGGTCGGCATTGAGGATTCCCACAAGACCAACATGGTCAAAATCCAATCCTTTGGTTACCATCTGCGTACCCACCAGAATATCTATGCGTCTGTCTTCAAAATCGGAAATGATGCGCGTATAAGCATGCTTGCCGCGCGTGGTATCCATATCCATGCGCTGAACAATGGCCTCCGGGAAATGAAGCGCCAACTCCTCCTCCACCTGTTCTGTACCAAAGCCTTTGGTCTTAATGTAAGTGGATTGGCAATTGGGACAGACATGCGGCACTTTATCTGAATGCCCGCAGTAATGGCACCTCACGTCCTGACTGTACTTATGGTACGTAAGCGATATATCGCAATTGATGCAATCTGGCACCCAACCGCAACTGTTGCACTGCACAAAACTGCTGTACCCGCGTCTGTTCTGGAAGATGATAACCTGCTGGTTCCTATCCAGCGTTTCTTTGATGCGTCCCAGCAACTGCGATGAGAACGGTCCTTTCATCGTTTCGGCCTTGCGCTCCAATTTCAGGTCGCATATCTCTATGTGCGGCAGCTTTATGCCACCATACCGTTCGGTGAGATGCACCAGACCAATACGCTCTCTTTTGCCGTTGAAATACGCCTCGATACTTGGCGTGGCAGAACCCAAGAGCAACTTGGCGTTCCATTTCTTGCAGAGATAAGCAGCCGCATCTCTTGCATGGTACCGCGGTGCGGGATCATGCTGTTTGAAGGTGTGTTCGTGCTCCTCATCCAGAATGATGAATTCCAGTTTTCTGAACGGTAGAAAAAGCGAAGAACGGGCACCAAGAATCACTTGGTAAGGCTCATTACTCAGTTGTTTCTTCCACACTTCTACCCGCTCATTATCACTCATTTTAGAATGATAGATACCCACTTTCTCACCAAAATGCTTCTGTAATCGTTGAATGATCTGTGCCGTCAATGCGATCTCTGGCAACATGTACAGCACTTGTCCGCCATCAGCTATCTTCTGCTGAATCAGTTTGATGTACAGCTCCGTTTTACCGCTGCTTGTCACACCATGAAGCAATGCCGCATCCTTCTCTGCAAACAGCGCATTCAATTCATCGAATGTCTGCTGCTGATGTTCGGTCAGTTCAATATCGCCCTGCGCCCAAGCGTCCTTATCGGCCAAACGTGTTACCTCCACCTCCGATTTCAGCAGAATCTCTTTTTTGACCAGTTGGTCAACGGCTGCGGCTGAGATACCGTTATCGGCAATCAATATCTGGCGCTTGACCACGCCTTTTTCTTTAGATGTTTTGGAAGACTGAATGAACTGCATCAGCGCTTCCAATTGTTTAGGAGCTCTGTTCAATGCTTCAAAAACCTCCTGCAATTGCTCTTTGTCTGAGAGCCATTCGGCCATGCGGTAAACGGTCTCTGTCTTTGGTCTGAACTTGTGCTGCAACTCCTCATACTGAACCACAACTTGCAACTCTACCAACGAACGCACCACCGCATGAACATGCGTTTTGCGGATAAGCTTGGCTATCTCATCCAGCGTCAGGAAATTGTTGTTCTGCAAGGCTTCCAAGATATCCAGTTGTTCCTCATCCAGACCGTCCATCTCGCCCGCATAATTCGGATGAATGGCCAATCGGCTTTCGCTGGATAGCTTGAGGCCGCTAGGTATGGCTGCCTGCATGCAATCTCCAATGTGGCAGAGATAATACTGCCTCATCCAATCCCAAAAGCCCAGTTGGTCTTCAAATACAATGGGCGCATCATCCAGCAGCTCTTCTATGTACTTGGCCTGATAGCCTTTGGGCGGACTATCGTGCGTTTCGGCAATAATGCCTGTGTACAGTTTCTTCCTCCCAAATTGCACCACAACACGTTTACCCAAAGACACATAATGCTCCAAGTCTCGGGGCACACGGTACGTGAACGTTCCGTGCAAGGGCAAGGGCAGAATAACCTCAACGAAAAGTGCCAGCGCAGACATGCTGGCAAGTTAGCCGTATCTCTTTCCAGTGCAATGGAATGTGAAAAATTCTAAGCCGCCAGTATCTCAGCCAGCTTGAGGAAATCGGTATTGACCTTATCGTGGTGTTTGATGGCCTGCTCGAACGGTGTGTAAACCACTTGCTTATTAACAATTCCAACCATGACCGAATGCTTGCCTGCCAAGATGGAATTGACGGCCTCATAACCCAACTGAGACGCCAACATTCTATCTAATGCAGACGGACTTCCACCCCGCTGCTGATGCCCCAGAATGGTAACCCGTGTATCGTACTGAGGGAGTTTGGCCACTACTTTCTCTGCTATCTTATAAGCCCCGCCAGCATCATCGCCTTCAGCAACAATGATGATGCTGCTACTTTTCTTTCGCTTGTATGCTGCATCCAGATTCTGGATCAACCCTTCCAGATCGGTATGCACCTCTGGAATGAGAATAGCGAATGCCCCCACTCCAATTCCAGAACGGAGTGCAATGAATCCAGCATCTTTGCCCATCACCTCCACGAAGAACAGTCTATCGTGCGAAGCGGCAGTGTCTTTAATCTTGTCCACGGCCTCTATCACGTTGTTCAGGGCTGTATCGTAGCCAATCGTGTAATCGGTACCGATCAGGTCATTATCAATCGTTCCAGGAAGCCCAATAAAAGGAATGTTGTGTTCTTCAGTAAAGACCTTGGCCCCTGCAAAGGTTCCATCGCCACCAATGGCAATGATGCCTTCAATTCCACGTTTCTGAATGTTTTCGAACGCTTTTTGGCGGCCTTCCGTGGTCAGGAATTCTTTGCTGCGCGAAGATTTGAGAATGGTTCCTCCACGCTGAATGATATTGCCCACATCATCGCTACCAAGAACTCTGAACTGGTCTTCTATCATTCCCTGATAGCCGTGCATGATGCCGTAAACCTTTACGCCATGATGCAGCGCTGTTCTCACAATGGCTCGGATACAAGCATTCATTCCAGGAGAGTCTCCTCCACTGGTAAATACGGCAATCGTCTTCATGGTCTTAAATTTCGATAATATCGAACGGAATCTTCACCACTTCTTTGAAAGACTGGCCATCGGCAATGTTATCCTCGTCCTCCGCATCGCATATCCATCTCACACGGAATTCGTTCCCAGCTTTGTTCAGGTCGTAAAGAATATTGAACAGACCCATTATTCGGATAAACGAACCTGTGTTGTAGTATTCGAGATTGATGTCTACCACCGCTTTCACTTCCGTGTCAGCGAATTGCGTACGGAACCACTTATGTATCGGATCGTAAAACTTCTCGGAATTCTCTGGCATTGACCGACCTTTGATCATGAAGGTCAATTCCACGGCATCGCAAGAGATTTCAGGCGAAACATCGGTAGGTGAAATGTACAGTTTGGTATCCATCAGCAGTTCCAGAGAATTATCCCGTTAAGCTAGTGAAAAGGTTGTTAGGTCTTGAGTTTCGGATCGGTAGCATCTCGCAATCCCTCTCCCATCAACGTATATACTGCAAGAGTGATAGAGATTGCCAATCCTGGAAAAATGACCAACCACCAAGCTGAGTAATTCTCACGTCCGGAGTTGATTAATGAGCCCCAAGTAACCACGTCTGGCGGAACCCCGATTCCGAGGAATGAAAGACTTGACTCGATCAAAATGGCAGAGGCAATACCGAATGCAATGGCCACCAATGCTGGCGCTACACCATTTGGCAACGCGTGTTTGAAAATGATACGGCTTTCGGTATATCCTAGAGATTGCCCCGCTTGGATGTATTCCAAGTTTCTGATCTTGAGGAATTCTGCACGTGTAAAACGGGCAATTCCTGTCCAACTCGTAAAGCCAATGATCAACATCAAATTAAGGATGGATGGCTTGGCGATAGCGGCAATGGAAATAATGAGAATCAATCTTGGAATAGAGTTCAGAATCTCAATCATTCTCAATACCAATGAGTCTACCGGAATATTCCTATTCGTATTGAGAAACGGCAATTTGCCTAGCGCTTTACCTAGCAGACTCACCACAATTAAAATGACAGCAATAATGGCTACACTGATCAGTAATTGAACCAAGAAAGCACCACCAGATGTTCCGATACCGTCAGACAGAGCATCTCCTCTAATCATGAATCCGTAGTAGTAAGCAAATGGCAATCCAAGCACAAATGCCCAGAACTGTCCTCGTGTAGTAATGAGTTTATGGTCCCCGAAATAACCTGCCATGGAACCAAGGATCAACCCGATCAATGCAGCAACACCCATAGCAATCAGGCCAATGGTGAGCGAAATTCTAGCCGCATGGATCAATCCTGAAAGAACATCTTCTCCTTTCTTATTTGTTCCCAATCTGTGGCGGAAACGAGATGGCATTTCTACCATCTGCCCGCTTGCATCTTGAAAATACTGCTCTCCAGAAGGCGCCACGAAATCTGCATTCAAGAAATCGGACTTGTTGGGAGCATACGGGACCGGAGCCCAGATAACCGACTCCAATTCCATCTGTTTCCACTTGGCAATATCCAACTGGATACGCTCAGTAGAGCCATCTTCCATCTCCAACTCATAGGTATTCTCAAAACTGAAAGCTGGGAACAACGAATGTCCTTTGTAATTGCAATACAGCGGCATATCGTTGGCAATGATTGGGGCAAACAATGCCACCAAGGCCAAAAATCCCAATACCCACAAAGAGAAATAGGCCTGCTTGTTCTTCTTGAACTGAGACCAAGCGTATTCTCTGAAATTGAACTGTTTTATTTCTGCCTGTCCGCTCATCTTATTTTCCATAACTGATTCGTGGATCGGCAACTGCGTACAGCACATCAGACACCAAATATCCGACTAGGGTCAAAATTCCAGTAATGGTCAGCACGGCCACAACCATGGGGTAATCCTGATTGACAATGGCCTGATAAACCTCATTTCCCATACCCGGAATGGTGAAGATCACCTCCAACACAACCGAGCCTCCAATGGCAACTGGAAAGATGTTGGCAAACACAGTAATGATCGGTAGCAAAGCGTTGCGAAGCATGTGCTTGTAGATGACCACTCTGTCTGACAATCCTTTAGCACGTGCTGTTCTGATGTAATCTTGATTGACGATCTCCAACATGGAAACCCGCATGGTACGCGATAGGAACGCGAACGAACTATACGTGTAGCTGATTCCTGGCAAGATGAGATACGGCAGTCTGGCCGACCATCTCTCAAGAAATCCTGCATCGCCACCAAATCCTTGCACCGGTTCTACACCCGAAGCTGGGAAGAAGTGGAACACATCAGGATTGGAAAAGGTCATTAACAACACGGTAGCCATAAAGAATCCGGGAATCGAATAAAGCACAAACACAATGGCGGTTGTGATTCTATCGAACCGTGTGTCTTTTCTAACGGCCTGTTGAATCCCTAACGGAATACTTACCAAGTAGCCCATCAACACAGACACTACCGTGAAGAAGAAAGACCAGAATATCTTGATGCCGATAACTTCTGTAATAGGCATTTTGGTTCGGTAACTTGTTCCGAAATCTCCACGGATAACTCCCTTCGTGAACTCAGAACCACTACCTGTTATCCAGTTTCCATCTCCAAAGATCCATCGGTGATATTGATTCAGCGGGTAGAAATTGACGACAGGAACGAAAATTTTCCAAGGAGTAGCGGTTTCTCTTACCGTCTGGAGTTTCTCTCTCACATTATCCAGTTTGACCTGAAATCTGGTCATGTAGGGCGCTTTATAGATCTCTTCCAACGCATCCAACTTGGCATCTATGACCAAGTCGTTGTAAGTGGCCTTGAGTGCAGAAGACTCGAAATAACTCTTGTTGATGTCTTCTTTTACATCGTCCAAAGAATAGCCTTCTGCCATGGAGCTATCCACTTTAAGGCTTGAATGAGCTTCATTCAGCTCATTGATGGCTGCATGGTAAGCCGAAATAGCTGGCCAATTTCCATACTGACTTGTCAATCTGTCTAAGGCACTGCGCTCGTTACGGTCGTAAATACGGTATAGCGTATCGGAATGCGCCAACGTGTTTATGCTGAAATAGAATATCGGAAGATCCAGCCCAAGCTTTCGGTTCCAGAATTTCTTCTGTTCGATCTGATTGGCGGTCTGACTCCCTATTTCACCTCCACTCTGCGCAGCGGAAACCATTCGCTCTACAGGATCTCCAGGAGCGGAGATCATGATAATGAAACCCAAAAGGGTTATCGCTATCAGCGTAGGAACGAATACTAGAACTCTACGAACTATGTACTTGAGCATGCGGTGACTTCGACCTCTTTGTTATCAATTTGCTTCTGCAGCTGGTGCAGCAACCGACTTTGAACTCAACAGATTCCAGTTGTTGATCAAAACGCCTGGTCGTTCAAAATACATGTCTGCGTTGCCAAATCTCTTATGAATCACGTTTCTTCTGGTTGCGGCTAGAAGGAACACATATGGCTGCTCATCGTAAATCATTTCCTGAAGCTTACGAACCATCGGCACTCGCTTATCCATGTCCAATTCGTACTTCAGTGAATCTATCAATGCATCACTTTCTGCATTTCCAAAACCTGTGAAATTCGATCCCTTGGAAGCCCAAGAAGAAGTGTGCCAGATCTGACTGAAATCTTCAGGCATTGAAGAACCTGCCCATGCAGCAAGCATCGCATCGAATTTGTGGTTACGAGCTCTGTCGTAATGCACGGAAAAATCGAGAGGTACAATGTTGCACTCTACACCTGCTTCATACAACGCTTCTTTGATCATCTGTGCCTCATCTCTCCACTCTATCTGTGTGGTCATGTAATGTAGATCGAAGCTGAAATTCAGTTTCTGACCATCAACCACCTTATCCCGAATATTGTCGCCATCCGTATCCGTCCATCCTGCCTCTTCCAGCAATGTCTTAGCACCTTCCACATCAACTGGTAACAGTTCAAGATCGTTGTTGTATTCTTTTTTCAAAGGAGAAACCGGACCTACCATTCGCTTGTTCTTGCCCTTGTTCAGAACCATGTTTATCTGGTCTACAGGAACAAGCATGGCAATGGCACGTCTAACACGCTTGTCTTCGAAAAACTTCTTGTGCTCAACTCCGTCAGGTCTGCAGTTGAAAGCCAAATAGCTGTAGTTGTACGTGTTGGTGAACCTTGAATGATAATTATCGTTGAAACTTGCATCTCCTTGCAGTTCAAGAAGTTTCTTGGTACTCAAGTAAGTTGACGCATCCAAAGCTTGTGTTTTGAACTCCAGAACCTGAGAGTTCGGGTCTGTGTTGATCTTGAAAATCACCTTCTCAGGATAGCTTGTCTCGTACGCATTCGGAGAAGCCAATTTCTGAGTCCAATGGTTTTCTTTTCTCACCAAGGTGTAAGACTGACCCGGCTTCCAATCTGCGAATTCGTACGCGCCCATTCCCACCAAGAACTCAGGCTTGCGCGAGTATTTAGCATCATTGAACTCTGTTGCCCATGCAGAAAGGTCTGCGGCATCTTTGTTCAAACCTTCATCATCCAACTGCTGAAAACTGTACTTACGTAGGGTTTTATTCGGATCCCAATAAGACTCTTGTAGCATAGGATAATCTGTCAAGAAGATGATGTTCTGGATGTACTTCTTCTTCATTTTGAGCGTGAATCTTCGAGGATTCTCCGCATCAACAATGATGTCTTCCAAATTCTCAACATAAGGCTTAGAGTGTGGGTTGTTCGTCAACGGACACTTAACAGCTTTGAACGTGAAGATCACATCCTCAACGGTAAGCTGAGTGCCATCATCCCAAGTTGGCTCATCACGCAATTCGTACGTGAATTCCAATTCATCATCAGAAATCACCGGTTCAGACTTTACAACACCCGGACGGACATCCAAGTTGATGATGTCTGCAGCCATCAGGTAGCATTGCGTATAGTTATGTATGAATGTTTTTGTAGCAGAATTACCATTGGTCGGGTGCATATCATCGGGCTCACCGATAACGTGAAATACAACCGTGTTCTCGTCAGACCACTGCGGATTGATCTCGGTTGCGTCATCAACCTTCACGTAAGTAAGGTCTCCCGCTTCAACAACGGTATTGTCCGCTCCAGAATCAGCTTTTTCAGAAGTGCCACCTCCGCAAGAAACCAACATGGAAATGCTGGTGCTCAGTAGGGCTATTGACCAAAGGTTATTCTTGTTCATTATTATGTTGGGTTTGAATTAGGTTAATCGAAGGCTGCAAATATAACATTAGCTGTAAGTTAAGTACGGAAAAGTACCTCTGTATATAGGCAGGATCACAGACCGTTATTTTGAGCGTAATTGATGTTGTTGGAAATAAAACTATTTATACTTTTGCAGCCCGCTCTCAGAAGGTGAAAGAGCCTAATGAGACAAGGTTCTTTGACCTTTGGAGAGGTGCCAGAGTGGTAATGGAGCAGATTGCTAATCTGTCAACGGGAAACTGTTGCCTGGGTTCGAGTCCCAGTCTCTCCGCCACAGAATTTTTCGGGGTGTAGCGTAGCCCGGTTATCGCGCCTGCTTTGGGAGCAGGAGGTCGCAGGTTCGAATCCTGCCACCCCGACAAAGGCCAACTTGGAACTCCTTGTTGGCCTTTGGATTTTTTACTGGTCGCGTTCCGCCTTAGGCGGAGGATAGAGCATCTGCCTTCTAAGCAGACGGTCTGGAAGCGAAAATATGAGGTCGCGTAGCTCAGCTGGATAGAGCATCTGCCTTCTAAGCAGACGGTCATAGGTTCGAATCCTATCGCGATCACAAAACAAAAAAGCCCGCTCTCGCGGGCTTTTTCATTCGAAGAACTTTGTTCTAAGCCCACTGGCAGATGATGCCGCCCATTAGGCCAACGGTCAGTGCCCAGTAACCCACATTCACCAGAATGTATTTCCAGCCTTTGCGCTCAAACAAGGCGTTAGTACCCAGTATTGGCAGAATACATAGTACAGACATGAACATGCCATGGGCAAATCCGTGTCCGAATGTGCGGTGCCGGTCGCCAAATATTTCCATAACCGTATCATATCCAGCTTGATCGATATTGGCAGGGTCTGCCAACAGCAATGAATACGCTGCCCCTTGATGAATAAAAATGGTGGACAGGAAAAAGGACAGAAAGACAGAAAGCACCAATGACACTCCAAATATGAGAGGCATATTGCCCCCTTTGACCTTTTCATCGGTCATATCAGTTGCTTTCATCCAAGCGTTTCCAAAGGTTTTAGGATTGTACCAGATGAATCCGATAATGGTAGGAATCAATGCGGCACCGAGAACTACTAAGTAATTAGGCATAATAGAATGGTTTAATGGTTAGACAATTAAAGTTAACCGAATAAAAACCAACCTTTTACGATTGAAGACCAGGAGTTATTAACCGACCAATTTGGTCAGAACCACTTCTTTCTTCTGAAGAAAAAGAGCATGGCTACAAACACGGCAAGCATCACTGCCCAAACAACAAAATAGCCGTACTTGAAATGCAGTTCTGGCATGTTGTCGAAGTTCATTCCGTAGATGCCGGCAATGAAGGTGAGCGGAATAAAAATGGTGGCAATGACCGTTAGCACCTTCATCACCTGATTCATGCGGTTGCTCATATTGGCCATTTGCATGTCCATCAGACCAACAAGCACTTCACGATTGTTTTCGAGATTATCGGCAATCTGAATGAGGTGGTCGTAAACATCGCGGAAGTACTTCTCGTTTTCCGGGTCTATGAGTTCAGAAACTCCCTTTTCGAGTCCGCTAACTGCTTCTCGCAAAGGAAGTAAAGCCCGTTTCAAAGAGATGATCTCGCGCTTCAAGTATTGAATGTCTCGCGTAAAATCATCGTCTGAATCTGTGGTTATGGCAGTTTCCAGATCCTCTACCTTCTCCTCTATTCTCTCAATGATGATGAAGTAATTATCCACTACAGAATCAATCAATCGGTAAACGAGATAATCCGTTCCTTTCTTCCTTACAAGCCCCGAATCTTCCCGAATTCTCTCTCGAATAGGGTCGAAAATATCTCCTTTCCGCTCTTGGAAACAGAGCACATATGGCTTTCCGAAAACGATACTTATCTGCTCACGTTCCAGTTCATCCTCCTCATTGTACCACATCATCTTCATGGTAAAGAAAACGTAGTCTTCATACGGCTCAACTTTAGGTCTATGATCGGTGTTCAGAATGTCTTCCAGAACCAGGTTGTGAATGCCGTAAACCTTACCAATGGCTGCAATGGCATCGGTATTATGAATGCCGTTTATATTGACCCAAGACACCGTGGCGGTCCGAAGAGACTCCTCCAAGAACTCAACATCAATAACCTCCGTCTCATCTATCTTGTCTTCAGAATAGTCTATCAGTTCAATGGTAACCCTTTCGTCTCGATGATTACCAACAAGTACCAACGCGCCCGGAGGCAAGCCTGCCTTGGCCGAATGTTTTCTGACGTTAGCCTTCTTCTTAGCCATTCTTTGGCAGGTCTTTCTTGTAAACTACTGTTCTGTATGGGAACGGAATTTCAATTCCTTCCTTATCGAATCGCTCCTTCACACTCTTGTTGATGTCGCAAAAAAGCTCCCAAGATTCTTCTGGACTGTTTGACCAGACATCGGCTCTTAGATTGACCGATGAATCACCAAAACCGATAACTCTACATTTCACTTTAGGCCAACCGGATTCTTTTTCTTCATCGGTTCTTCCATCCAAAAAATAAGGATGGTTCTCCGCTTCTTCCGTTATGATCTTGAATGCTTTGTCTATGTTACTATCGTAGCTGATTCCGAAGAAGATCTGACGCTTGAACCGCTGGTCTTCGATGTGCGAGTTGACGATGGTCTGCGAACTGATGACCGAGTTTGGAATGATGATGCGCTGGTTCTGAAAGTCTCGGATAACGGTATGTCTGAGCGTGATGTCTTCAACAACTCCGGCCTTATCTCCTTCAATTCGAATAAGATCATCTACCCGAAAGGGTTTGAAAATGACAATGAAAACCCCACTCACAATGTTGGATAATGCTGCTTGCGATGCAAATGCCAGCACGGCTGTTGCAATTCCGGCAGAGGCCAAAAGCGTTGTGCCCAATGTTCTGAACTCCGGAATGGAGTAAATGATAACGAACACCGCCAGCGAGAAGATGATGAGCGATGCCGCATTCTTGATGAAACTGTATTTGGTTGCATCAACCTTGAGAAACAACGAACTATCGCTAACAAAACGATGGATGATTCTTCTAACCCAAAGCGTGAGCAAGAAGGCAATTAGCAAAATAACTGCGTAGAGAACTGGTCTTGGAATACTGGTCAGGTCAACCGGCATAAGTTGTTGGTTTAAGTCGGCTTGAAATTACCGTTGCAACAAACTATTTGCAATACAATCCCCAGAAATCAATAAACAACAAACCGTTGATGAATGGTGTTTGACCCCGTTTTGAGCTGTATCAGATAAACTCCAGAAGAGAATTCACTTATATCGAGTTGATGATTGGCTCCGCCTATCTCCGTTAGCAGCAGTTTACCTTGCGTTGAGTAGATTCTTACCTCAGATTTCTTTGAAGCATCACTCAATCGAACATTCAACATTCCCGATGCTGGATTCGGGTAAATGCTGAAAGCATTCTTATCAAGATCCTGTGTGCTCAATTCGCACAATACTTGATCAATGATTATGTCAAACTCATAGTTTAAGCGTGCTTCTACCGTATCTGCACCGTTAGGATAGAACACAGTTGTAAGAGAGTCTCCCCACTGACCATAGATCACATCATACCCTACCAAACAAGTGTAAAGCCCAGACTCTGACTCCTGCGCATCCATAAGTTGAAGCGTGCTACCGGTTTCTCCGTTAATGGCCGTTCCATCCTTATACCATTGGTATGTTATCTGATGATCGGTTTCAACAGAAAGACTCAAGTTCTCGCCAGGGCAAACCAACGTATCTCCTCCTACTTGCTCAATATCCGGATATACGAACCTCCCGAGAACACATCGGTGATCACTGAATTCATAAAGATCCCATAGTGAAGGGTCAAGGCTGCGAATGGTGATCACCTCATTGGTTCCAACTGTTGGAATAAGATGATAACGATCCATCCAAGCATGATCTATGATCTTACCGAAATCGTCATTGAAATTAGACTCCCAGTAGCCGATGTGTTGCGGAATTACCGGTTGCATGGTATCCAAAAATGCTTGATAATCCATGTCCGATTCGATGGGATCCGTATTGAAATCTCCACCGAAGATCACAGGCTCACCATCAGGAATATTCAAAGCAGCAATGAACTCGCGCATCTCGGCCATTTGCGTTCTTCTTGCGAAGATGTCATCTTCATTTCCACCCGCATCCATGTGCGTTCCAAAGATGTGATACCGCTTTCCGAGCTTGTTAACTCGAGTATATTTTACCCCTTTATTGGCCAAACAATCAGATGCCGCCTGACCACATTCAGCAAAATCGATCTCGTCTTCTGCCTCTATTGGCCAACGACTGAAAATGATGACCCCGCCATTTACAGGAAACGGAATAAAACCGCCTGGTTCGTTCAGAATGGTAGTTCTGTAAGGAAAACCCGCGGCTTCCATGGCCGGAATCAGATGGTCTTCCCTAGGTCCATCATCAAAGGCTTCTGCAAAGCAAACCACATCCTGAAATTCAGAAATTTCAGCAGGAAGCAGACCTCCTCTTTCATTGGCCTGCGGCAGACCGGAAACCCCGAACGATATCATCTGAATATTGTAGAACATTGCATTCATGACGTTGGGGTCTTCGAAATCCAACGAATCGATATCATAAACAGGAAGATCATGTATCGCAAAGCGCAGGTCACGATCTTGGTTGGTGTCGTCATTATCTGGCTTGAATTTGACAACAACCGAACGACCCGCTAACTCGGTCTGCACCTCGTGAAAATTGCCATCATCAAACCATGGCTCATTGAATCCATCTCCAGAAACAGAATATGCCAATTCGGTTCCGTTGGCAACACCGATCAATCTTAGTTTAATGGTCAGGTTGTCAGAATCGCCTAGCAGACCAATATCGAAATAAGCCGTATCTCCTTCTGGAACTGCATTGTTGGTCCTGTTCACTGTCAGCACATCCTGACCAGAGGTTTCAATCCAACTTCTAACAACAGGATCTCCGCCCTGCCATTCAGAACCCGGTACACTCAAAGTACCGTACTGTCCTGCCTCCACGTCAAAATCCTGCCACGTGCTATTTCTAACGTAAACCGTTGTTTGCGAAAACAACTGGTTAGCAAAAAGAACAAAAATGATAGTAGACAATATTCTCATAACAATCTGATAAGAGTAGGTTAACGAATGTACGATTGAAATTGGTGCTTCCGAATTGATTTTGTTAATTCATATGACCAATAAACCATCCATCATGAAAAAGATACTCCTAGTTCTTCTCGTTGTTACCGTAGTTGTTGTTGCAGGCGGCTATTTCTTTGTGAACCATGCCTACAATCATAATTATGATGCAGAGTTTCCTGTCAAGGAAATCACGATAGTTGCCGATTCTGCCAAGATCGCGCACGGAAAGTATTTAGCCTTGGGTCCAGCCCACTGTGCCCATTGTCATACCACGTTTGAAAACTTTGAAGCCGTGGAACGTGGTGAAGAAGTCCCGATGCACGGTGGTTTTGACTTTGAATTGCCTTTCGGTCATATTTACTCCAGCAACATCAGTTCGGATGTGGAGACAGGCATTGGCGGATTATCCGATGGTCAGTTCTACCGAATGCTGCGCCACAACATAAAAGGAAATGGACGAGTGGCCATAGATTTCATGCCTTTCTTCAATATGTCTGAGTACGATATTGAATGCATCATTGCCTACATCCGTACGCTGGAGCCAGTTAAGAACGAAGTGCCTGAAAATGACCTGAACTTTATGGGTAAAGCCATTCTCGGACTTGCTATCAAGCCATCCATGCCCAAGGGTACGCCTCCAGAATTCGTAAAACGGGATACAACCGTTGAGTATGGCGAGTACATGGCTTTTTCAGTAGCTAACTGTTATGGTTGTCATACCAACCGCGACCTACAGACCGGTGAATTCATTGGCGAACCTTATGCGGGTGGATTCAAGTTTGGGCCAGATGCAACCACACAGCAATGGACTTTTATTACACCCAACCTAACTCCAGATGAGGAAACGGGCATTATGGCCAGTTGGAGCGAAGAGCAGTTCATTGAACGCATGCGCGGAGGGCGCGTTCACATGGCTTCTCCAATGCCTTGGGGTCCGTTTTCACGATTGGATGATATTGATCTGAAGGCCGTTTACAGATTCCTCAGAACGGTTAAACCGGTCAACAATAGGATTGAGAAGGTAGTAAGTCCTCCTGAAGAAGGATAAACTACTCTACCACCAAACGTTTGGTTGTTCGGTTTTCTCCATCCATTATCTGGATGAGAGCAACACCCTGCTTCAGTCCAGAAATATCCAGGCTACCGTTTACACTGATTTTTTGAGCTGAAATCAATTCTCGACCCATCAGATCAGAAACGGATACCAATACTGGTCTTGCGTTTTCAAATTGAAGCAGACCCGTTGAATTCGGATTTGGGTATATCTTGAATTCATTGGACTTTGACTGCTCTTGGATTCCCACACCACTATTACAGAACTCCGCCATGGTATCGAACCAAACTTTAGAGAACAACAGTGATGGCGAAGCACATTCGAAATGACTGATGGCCGTATCCCGCTCCACTACTTGAATATCGACTGCCCCAGCATCGATCATATATTCTGAAGCAACGATGGTATTCACATAACTCACCTGCTCATCACTTCTACAGTAGTTGAACATCACAGGAGCTTCAGGAACCCATTCGTAAACATCATTGGCTTTCAAAGCCAAATAGGCAGGATGCGTTGTGTCTGAAAAGAACGCATCGGCATAAGCGGGCTGAATGATATCGCGTGGCACGGGTGGCATGGCGGCATCAACTTCCCACATATCATAGTCTCCTTGCAAGAGTGGCAATAAGGTCTGGTCGTATGGCGGAACGAAAATCTCCTGAATACTATCGTAAAGATTCCCGTACACATGCTGATAAGACTGGATCAAATAAGGCAGATAACCTGGAACGGAGTATGGATCGAAAGACGCCACCATGTCCAATTGCGTGCTAGAGAGATCGTAAGCACCAGCACCCGGAGCAGATGCAGTTACCGTAAATTCTCCGCTCAATTCTTCCTGAATCATTCTGTGCGTTCCCATTGTGGCATGCCCACCCTGAGAGTAGCCCATGATGAACAATTGCCCATTCAACTCGCGTTGTTCCTGTTCGCAAATGGTTCTGCAAACACGCATTATATCAATACTGGCCGTGGCTTGAGATTCCGTGTGCTGGTATGGATGAATTCCTGGACTTGCACCTAAACCAATGTAATCTGGCAACACTACCGCATAACCAGAAGCCCCGGCAATTACGCCTAGCTGCCACTCACCTTTCAGATAATAGAACGTTTCAGACTTTTTCAGCTTGGTTCCGTGCAGATACGCCAACATTGGAAAACTGCAACTATCCACCACTGGAACCATAACAAGCCCAGAAGCGGTGGTTGTGGAGCCATCTACATCAGGAGTTTCATAGATCACTCGGTGCACTTCAATGTCATTGTTAATGGCCAGCAATCCGCTGGGCAAACCGTTCAAAACGATGATGCTGTCGATGTCATTGTAATCAAGATGAAGGACAATGGTGTCTTCAACTATGGTTCCTTGACCGTAGGATAGCATGCCAAGTAGCACCAATCCGAATGTGTATAATCCCTGTTTCATGTAGTAAAGCTATCAATTACAATGCATGCATAGAATTCTTGTTATTAAATTGCAGAATCTTAAACCCCTATTTTTAGATGCTGCTAAACCCTAGAAAATGATGAAACCCTTACTTACCTTAATTTGTTCTCTATTTGTACTTGGAATCGCTCCAATTCGAGCTCAGATATCGTTGCTGACCACAGACCTGACATCTATTGGAGATGTTGTTACCAGATACTCAGACACCATCCCAGCTTACGGACCTGGTGGTTCTGGCCCAAACCAAACGTGGGATTTCTCATCGGCAGTTATAGAAGACACGGCCGTCACAACTGTGGTAACCGTAGCCTCAACAGGTTTTCAATCAACTTTTGCCAGTTCTGATTATGCCATGGAAGGTGTGGAAGGAAGTTCTTGGTTGTATTTTGAGCATGATGCCAATTCCATGTCAACTACTGGAGCGGCAGGCGACCTGCTTGGTAATGGAGACATAGAATCTCCTTTTTCAGACGATTTGCTTCTCCACCAGTTTCCACGGACGTACGGAAGTAATTTCGATGATACATATGCCTTTGTAACAGAGGCAAGTGGAGCAGGTCTGCCTACTCCAATTCCCGTTAACCAAGTAAGGCTCACACACACTGGCCATGTTTACGATACAACGGATGCTTATGGAACGTTGATCACTCCGTACGGAACGTACGATGCCCTTCGAGTTAAGACCGTTGATTACACCCACGACATTCTTGAGATAAAGTTGTTTTCGTTCTCGCCATGGAGTGAATTCTCCAACACCATGGATACATCAACTGTGTATGCTTGGCACGCTAAGGAAGAGATGTTGGCCATTGCAGAATTCACGTTCGATAGTTTGGGAAATCCTGCTCGTTTCACGTTCTCAACTGTCCCTCCAGCCACCACAGTAGGGGTTCAAGAAGATGCTAATGATGACCTCAGTATATATCCTCAACCAGCTACAGATTTCTTGTATCTGAATGGCTTGAAGGATTTTTACAACTACAGTGCAGAGATCATTTCCATAGACGGACGCGTTTGCTCTCACCAGCAATTGGGTAGCACACGGATTTCAGTGGCAACTCTGCCTAGAGGTGTTTACATCCTGAGGTTGATCTCATCGGATGGAATCCAGCAGAAGCCGATGCGTTTCGTGGTAGAACGTTGATCTGAGGCTACTTACCTCTTTGGTAAGCGTCAATTCTGGTTGAGATATTCTCTCGAATAGAATGGTAGAAGAGACCGTAGTCTGCAATATGAAGACTCTTCATCATGCTGAACCATGGCGCTTTGGTTTTGACCCATAGAATCTGACCATCCAATTGTTTTACCCTAACTGACATCTTCCGATAGAACTTTCTCTTGGGATTCAATACCACCGTTCCTTCATAGTTTGGAATGAAAACCAAAGCTGTATCCGAATTCCAGGTCAGCGGATTGACGCTTTGCGTATTCTCAAACCACCAACCACTCGGTTCAAAACCTTCCTTGTAGCTCATCCAACTCAGGTAGCAGCCCGTTTCTGTAGCATCTTGGCACATGTGCAGATTCTGATACATGGAATCGTTGACAGAAAAACCTATGACATAAGCCGCCACCATTCTTTCTTTGAGTTCGGTCGTATCAATCATTTCCTGAAGTAACCTTCTGGTATGATGCGTTCCTTGACTATGCCCTGCAATGATGAACGGACGACCTTTGCTGTAGTTATCCAGAAAATACTGGAAGGCCCGCTTCACATCCTGATACGCCAGATCCAACGCTCTATCACCATCCTCTGATTTATCGTAGAACACCCCAACAACTGCCTGTCTGTATCTGGGTGCATAAACTCTGCAGGCTTTATTGAAAACACTCGCCTGAAGTCGAACTGGTAAACGGTCTACCTTTCGGTTGATCTTTTTCATATCCAACCCAGCATTCCAAAGTGGGCCTTTCTGATACATGGTTGGATGCACATAGAAAACATCAACCGTTTTCAGGCTATCGCTGATCCAAGATTCTCCTTTCGGAAGTTCATCAGCCGTATCATCTCTGAACGGTAATGCAGACCAGTTTTCCGCTAACGAATAATCTGGTGCTTCGGGATGCGCTTCTTCAAAAAAAGATGTTTTCTGCGCCCGCAAAGCGCTAGTTATCAGCAACAATGAGAAGAGAAGAACCAGCCGATTCATTAAGCGTGAACCTGTTCCGCTTCTTCGTGATCTTGCTCTATCTGAGATACGAATCCTTCTATGATGACCGTTGTAAGTAACGGGTTTACCATGTGATACAGATGCTCCCTGAACAGGTCTTTTTCACCTGCATCGGTAATATCCAGAACCTGCGCATGGCTGTTCTCATAGATACGCTTCACAAATTTGGCCACAGAATCCCGCTCACTTTTCAAGATCATAACAGGTATGCCATGTGCTTCCATATTGGGAAGATTGGTCTGTTTATCAAATGCTTTTGATTCAATAAGAGCAGAATGAACCTGAATCGCGAATATTTTGGCCGGAAGACGGTTCAGTGCCCGTTCAATGGGAATTCTATTCAAATGAGGCAAAGAACCGAGGCTGCTCATAAGGTGAAGTATCCTTCCTTTGGTGGCTTTCCAAACTCTGTCTCTGATTCCGCCATCTTTGCTTATCAACCATTCAGAAAGCGCTATTCCTCTGTTTCGAACACCGACTTTAGAATCCAATGGAATAACTCTTCTGGCCGCGTAGAACAACGCTCGTTCTGCAGCTCCTTGACCTGATGGTAGAATCACATTATCCATAAATCCGATGGTAGCGTGCTTCGCCTCTTCACCAAAAAACGGATTGGCCCCTATTCTTCCTCTCAAGTATTTTTTAACTCCAGGCAGCGAGTCAAAATCCCGCTCTATCATCAAGAAATAGATGTTTCCCATGGAATGATCGAACAAGTAGACCGGATGACCGAGATCACCAAAATGCTGAATGGCAGCATCAATGTTCTTTACAACATGATTTGAATACTCGTTTACGGGCAGATCGTTGGGAATTGAACCGTAATGCATGGCCGCGGCCAAGTATTTCTTCGTTGGAAGTGCAGTTAAAAGTCCATCGTAAGAATTAAGACCCAAAAAGCCATGAACAAGCAAAATCACTGGGCGTTTGGTGCCTCTGAAAAAACTGTAATTCTTCGGAATATCGATCTTAATGAAGCTTTCGCCATAAGGCGTTTCACGTTTCAATTTAACCTGTGGCCAGGTCAGTGCCTTATCATCTATGAAGACATGTAGACGCTCTTCCACATTATCCATGAAACGTAGGAAACTAGGACTTTCATCATGCTTTCCCCATCGATAGTAGAGCCATGCCAATGCTCTTCTCTTTTCGGCCTTGGTAGCCAAAAAGGCAATACGTCTGGTCTTTTTGATGAAATGAGGAGTAAGCGTCAGCTCTTTCTCTTTCCTGTCGTGAACTATGCAACCGATTGTGGTTTCGTTGAACGCATCAGAAAATCTGGTAACTCCAGCAACTCTACCTGCCGAATCTGTTGCAATGAACATATAATCCAGCCCCTCCTTTTTATTCTCTTCGAGATATCTGGCAAGCTTTTCATTCATTTCATTGCTGTAAGCCTCCATGTCATCACGGTTAAGGCTACGCCCAAGAATCTGGTCTTTTGAAATTCGATCAGTTGCCAACAACGTTTTCAGAAAGCAAACCGCATCAGTAACATCTTGTAATCCTCGCTGCCTTTTAAGCTTGGAATTCACAAACGTGAAACGAATGTTTTCTGGTCTGGAAAGCTTATTCCAATGATCTAAAATGTATTGGTAAGCACCGGAAGGCGATGTTCCGTGAGATAGCCCGGCCAAGAATTTCTGACCGTTCCGAGTGCCTTCGTTCGCATGGGTTATGAAATCAAGACCTACGGCCTCATCAAACTGCTCTTTCTCCTTAAAATAATGAGCTGTGGGTGCCGCGTAGTTGGCTACGTATTCTGGCACCTCTAAAACTCCCCTCTCCTTTTTCCTATTCTTGCTCATCTAAGATAAATCGTCCCACAAATAGCCGTAAATAAACTTTGCACTGTTATGATGCCGGTCATTAAACCAGACAAACCTTGTCAGGGTTGCACAGACATGATACGGTTGGCCTCGGCTATCCAGGCATTGGCGCCACCAGCAACATAACCGGTCTGCCCTATCTTCTCAAAATTGATCTCGGTTCCGTTCTTCTTCGGATTCACAAACCAAATGGTCGGATATCCACGAACTCCGAACATACGTTGCAAGTTCATATTCTGCTCTCTGGTTTCTTCAGCAATCGGTGTTCTTCGAGGAAAATCCAATTCCATCAATACAACATTCTCCTTGGCCCATTTTTCAAATTCGGGTTTGTAGAATGCCTCTGCCTGCAAACGCTTACACCAACCGCACCAATCGCTGCCTGTAAAGAACAGCAGAATGGGTTTCTCCTGCTCAATGGCCTTGTCCACGGCTGTCATCAGGTTCGTATTCCAATCAAGAGTACTCTTGTGTTCTTGCGCTGTGGCTGAAATTCCTACGGCCAAGAACATGATAATCATCAAATTCTTCATGCTACGAATCTATTACTTTCTGAACATAACGCACACGGTTTCCAAGTGTTGCGTTTTATGGTTGTAATCCAGAATACAGAAATCGAGACTATTTGCTTTCAACTGCCGGAACATTCTTTTTCATTCTGGCCTCCAGATCCTGAACGACAGCCTTCTTATAGTGCAACTCTGGATTCGACTTCATGGACTGAACGTAATCTTGAATGTTCAGCCGTTCGCAACGCAACTCAATCCGTTTGAACAGTTTGGGCAACCCTTGACCCGGAACTTGCACGTGATGTAAACCTCCGCTGTAAACCAGTACCATCTCTCCGTACGGTAGCATTTCCAGAATATCGGCCACCCCACCACGAATAGACATAGGCTGTCCGTTCTTGTCCAATCCGTTGGAGCGTTTCATTCGGCCTTCTGGAGCGATAATGACCACAGAATCCGGTTCAACGGTGGCCAGAAAGTTGTCCCAAGTTTCATCTCGTTCTCTTGATATCGGAACCATTTTGGGCGAAATGAACTTTAGTAGCCAACCGGCAATTGGCCTGTCCATGGTAACATCTGCGCCAGGCGCAATGATTCTACCTGCAATGCGCCAAAGCATACTCCATGGTGCTGCGCCCAAGTAAAGTGGTTCGAATAAACTGGTGTGATTCAATAAAGCGATCAGTCTTACACCTTTCCAAGGGTCTCCCTCATAGCTGTGCAGCCAAACGTTATTGGCCTTGTAAAAACACATGGAGAAAAGCTTGATGCTAGCCAAGGTTAGAAAATTCGTTATCCGACTGAATCTCATTGACCTATGACCGAATTGACTTCATGCACAATGAAAGTAGACCGACCTGTTGCCGAATAACTACTGATCCCAACCTAAAACTTTGGTTCGCCCAGACGGGGTTCCTACCCAATGTTTAGATGGGTCTTTGACCTTTTTCGGCTTTGGAGTGGTGTCCAATTTGGCTTTACTTTCTTCTTCTAAGATGGCCTGCTGCAATAGAGGTAGTTCCTGAACCTGTCCTGTTCCGTCCATTGGTTTTGGTTTCTTCACCACTTCCCTACCAGCCGCATCTCTTTCTCCTTTCAATCCTTCTGCAATGGAGGCAATGAATAATGTGGCTTTGCCAGATTCCAAAGCTCGAACCTCCAGTACAAGACTGTCTTTGGCGTAGCCAGCGTTTTCGGCAGATGTATAGCCATTATCAATCAAAAGACTTTTGAATCTGTCCATGCTTGTAGGCGTTACAGCCCAGTAGAATTTCCTGCACGAATCATTCTCAAACAGTACCGTTTGATGAATACCATTCTCGATGGTGTGAACCTCACGCTCCAACTTATAATCCACGAGTCGGTAATCGCGCAGCAAGGCCTGTACCCTTGACCGTTTCTGCCCGATTATGGCATCCACTATCTGTGCGTTTACCGCGGTAGATGCAAGCATCAGAAGAGAAAAAACCAGTGTTGGTCGAAAAGCAAACAACTTGAAATCCATCAATCGGTCTTACAGACAAATGTAGTCCTTTCGTTGGCGTTGAAGCCGCTGGAAAATTCAGCGAACTTTCGTGCTGTAATTCCGTAGTTACGCACTGCACATGATAGATATGATAAAGAAGCTCAATCACCTGGTACCATTGTTAACCCTCCTTGGGGTGTTAACATTGGGAAACTCGGCCATTGCGCAGGTTACCGCAGATTTTACGGCAAATACCACTTCGGGATGTGGACCATTGATCGTCAATTTCCAAAACTTGAGTACGGGAACCGGCCTCACCTACAACTGGAACCTTGGCAATGGAAACACTTCGGTGTCCGAAAATCCATCAGCCAGTTACATCAATCCGGGTACTTACACCATTACGTTAACGGCAACAGGCCCTGGAGGTACAGATACAGAAACAAGAACGGGTTTCATTACGGTTTTCTCTCCTGCCGTGCCAGATGTTTCTCCTTCTCAGACCATTGGCTGTTACCCATTTACGGTTGATTTTACGGATGTTTCGATTCCGGGAGATGCTGCGGTTGCAAGTTGGTCATGGGATTTTGGTGATGGAGGTGCGTCAACACAGCAGAATCCAAGCCATACGTACACCACTCCAGGCACTTTCGACATTACATTACTGCTGGTAGATGCTAACGGCTGTGCTTCCAACATGACGTTTCCAGACCTGATCGAGTCGAACAACAACACCCCGACCGCAGAATTCACAGGCGACCCGTTGGTGAGTTGTTTGCCGCCAAGCGATGTCAATTTCAGCAACAACTCTTCTGGAGGAACGGGAAACCTGACGTACGATTGGGATTTTGGCGATGGCAACACGTCTACCGATGCTGACCCCACCAACACGTACAATGCCGCTGGCGAATTCGATGTGAGTTTGACCGTAACAGACGAACTTGGCTGTTCCAGCACCTCGTTGCAAACCAGCTATGTAGAGATCGTTGACAACGTTACCATTGACTTTGTGGCCAATAACACAACGGTTTGTTTGGGAGACCAGATTTCGTTCGTAGATATTTCAAGCCCAGTTCCAACCAGTTGGGAATGGGATTTTGGAGATGGAAACACCTCTACCAGCCAATTTCCGCAGCACACCTACTCCACTCCCGGAACCTATGAGGTTTCTCTGACGGCCGTGTACAGTTCTTCCTGCCAAGGAACGGAAACCAAAACGGCTTACATCACGGTTGGAGATATCCCGTTTGTTGACTTCACAGCCGACCAAACGGCAGGTTGCGAGACACCATTTCCTGTACAATTCACCAACCAGTCTGTTGGTGGTGGTTTGAGCTACATCTGGACCTTTGGTGATGGACAAACCAGCACGGACCAAGACCCGCTGCACACCTATCAGGCCAATGGTGTTTATACCGTAAGTCTGACTGCAACCAACTCTGATGGTTGTAGCAGCACGGTTACAGAACCTGCGTACATCAACGTGGCATTGACTGAGGCTAATTTCCTACCAGATGTGTTCGGATTCTGCCAGCCGTTGGAAGTGAATTTCAGCGATACCAGTATTTCTGGAACTCCCATTGTTAGCTGGGAATGGGATTTTGGCGATGGCGGAACTTCAACATTGGAAAATCCAACCTACACGTATTTGGATACAGGCATCTACGATGTTTCGTTGGTGATCACCAACGACCTTGGTTGTACCGACACGCTTACCCGCACCAACTACATTTTCGTTTATACCCCTCCTATTGCCGATTTCTATCAGGGTGATACGGTCATTTGCCCGGGCGAATTGCAGTTCACCGACCTGAGCACCAATGCTACGGATTGGTTCTGGGATTTTGGCGATGGAGAATCTTCAACTGAGCAAGACCCTATTCATGAGTTTCAGGATACGGGGTACTTCGATATTACGCTCATTACCCTAAACAATGGCTGCTCTGACACACTCATTGTGGAGAACATGGTTTACGTGAGTCCACCTATTGCAGACCTAGAGTATTCGTTCAGTTGTGAACAACCTAACGTATTCACCTATTCTAACGAGTCTTACGGATACACATCTTGGAACTGGATATTACCCGATGGTAGTACAAGCACGGATGACCCGCTGACACTTACCCTTCCTGGACCTGGACAGTATTTGGTGAGGGTAACGGCTTCTAACGATACCTCTGGCTGTGTGGATATTGCTGGAGACACCATTAACGTAACCAACCTGCAGGCCGGATTCAGCGCCTTGAACACCGAAGGCTGTGGACCGTTGGATGTTGAGTTTACCGATGAAAGTGTGGATGCCATCTCTTACGAATGGTATTTCGGAACGGGAGATTACACCCAACTAGAAGACCCAGCCTATTCTTATTTCGAGATAGGAACTTATGATGTGACGCATGTTGTAACCGACATCAACGGTTGTACAGACACCATTGTAGAACCAGAATTGGTTACCGTTATCGGCTCCATTGTCAATTTCCAAGTGGATACCACTATTGGTTGCGACTCGTTGGCCGTCTCCTTCACTGACCTGACCACTCCACCCAATTCCGTTACAGATTGGCTGTGGGATTTTGGCGATGGCAACACTTCTACCGAACAGAACCCGACACACATCTATCAAACAGCAGGTTCTTATGATGTGTCTTTGACAATCACAGACCTAGGTGGTTGCACCAGCACCATTGAGTTTGCAGATACCGTCAATTACATCCCTTACCCTACGCCAGGGTTTACTGTGGACAACACGGTGGGATGTATGGGCCAACCATTCACTTTCACCAATACTTCTTTCGGAAATGCGGTCAGTTATCTCTGGAACTTCGGTGATGGCGGTACATCCACAGACCCGAATCCGACCCACGTTTACAATTTGGAAGGAACATTCAGTGTAACGCTAACGGCCTTCAATGAGAATGGCTGCGATAGTTCTTTCACGGAGATAAATCTGATAGACATTCAGCATCCTGATGCTGATTTCTCGGCTTTCCCAACGTTTGCATTCTGCCCTCCTTTGTTGGTAGAATTCACCGACCTGAGTTCTTCAGATGCCGTTTCATGGTACTGGGATTTCGGGAATGGAAGTACATCAAGCCTTCAGAATCCATCTCACATTTACACCCAATCAGGTTCCTTCTCGGTAACGCTTATCGTTACTAACGCCAACGGTTGTACCGATACCATTTTCCAACCTGATCTAGTCAACCTTTCTGGCCCCGTTGGAGATTTCAGCTTCTTCCCAGATTCCATTGGCTGTCCTCCTTACGATATCACGTTCACTTCTACCGCTCAGAACGTGACCACCTACACATGGGACTTTGGAGATGGTTCGTTGGGTTCTGGGGCAACTACAGCGCACACCTACACCCAGATCGGGTCGTTCATCCCCACATTGATCTTGGAAGACGACAATGGCTGTACGTTCACGTACCAATCGGCAGACACATTGGAGATTCAGCCTCTGGCCGTTGATGCGGGTTCTGATGTCACCATTTGTCAAGATGAATCTGTGCAGTTGGGCGCCATAGGTGGAGACGCATACAGTTGGTCGCCTAGCACAGGTTTAAGCAATCCGAATTCTTCTACCCCGTTGGCCAGTCCTAGCCAAACCACACAGTATGTGGTAACCGTGAACTTGGGTCAGTGTCAGAATACGGATACGCTGACCATCTTCGTCAACCCGAGTCCTCAGGTAAGTTTCGTGGCCACGGAAGTCTGTTTCGGTTCAGAAACGCAATTCTCCGATTTCTCGACCATCGCACCGCCAGACAGCATCATATCGTGGAGTTGGGATCTATCTGAACAGTTGAGTACCGATACCAACCCAACACTGACCTACTCTAACCCTGGTACGTACGATATTAGTCTTGATCTGGAGAGCTCCAACGGCTGTATCGGTTCAGGAATGGGCACTGTTACCGTCAACCCTACTCCGGTTGCGGCATTCTCTGCCAATGACACCTGTCTGTTTGAGCAAACAGTTTTCACCGATCAATCAACGGTATCGCCCGGAAACATCACCTCATGGAACTGGAATCTTGGTAACGGTTCCACTTCCTTGCAACAGAATCCTTCTTTGACGTATCCGCAAGATTCTGTGTATCAGATCACTCTCATTGTTACAGCCGATGCGGGGTGTACAGATACCGTTACGCAGTCGGTGGAAGTCTATCCATTACCCAATGCCGCAGCTACAGCTACCAGTGTTTGTTTGGGCCAAGAAGTGATGTTCGGAGACTCTACCACCATCAATTCAGGTTCCATTAGCGAATGGACGTGGATATTCGGAGATGGCGATGGGTCGTCTACACAACATCCAACGCATTCGTATGCAACACCGCAGACCTACGTTTATTCGCTTCAGGTTGTGAGCGACCACGGCTGTACCGATAACGTTTCAGGTACGGTAACCACCTACCCGCTTCCAACCAGCGAATTTCAGATGACATCCACCTCATCCTGTATTGCGCCTGTATCGGTCAATCTGTTCAATCAGTCTTCGGGTGCCAATCAGTTTCAGTGGAATCACGATAACGGTACTACGGAAACCACTTTCAACAGCACGGCCGTGTTCGATACCATCGGACCGTACAACATTCAGTTGTTGGTCACTAACCAATTCGGTTGTCAGGACAGTTCAACGCAATTGTTTGAGGTATTCCCTACCGTTACTGCCGATTTCGAATCGAGTAACCCAACTGGCTGTGAGCCTTGGGAGGTTGAATTCACTAACCTATCGGAAAACGGAACGGCTTTCTCTTGGGATTTCCAGTATGGTGATGGTTCGGCAGATGAGAATCCGACCTACATCTTCGGAGAAGCCGGCACCTACAGCGTGCAGTTGATAGCCACTGGTCTGGGAGGCTGCGCAGACACCATCACGTACAGCAATCTGGTAACGGTTTGGCCTAATCCGACAGCTGATTTCGAATACACCAACATTCAGGCAGAGATTGCCAATGGCACCATCGGTTTCTTCAACACCTCTTCTCCACACGTGGGTACGTGGTGGGATTTTGGAGATGGCGAAACCAGCGACAGTGAAAACGCCACCCATGCATACGATTTCTTCGGAAACTATTTCGTTACGCTGGCCATAGTCGATGCCAATGGCTGTGTAGATACGCTACAACGCTACATTGAGGTAGATTTCTTCGGTGGATTGTACGTTCCGAATGCCATCATCCCGAACGACCCGAACCCGGATGTGCGCGTTTTCCAACCGAAAGGAACTGGATTGGGCAACTATCACGTTACGGTATACGATAAGTGGGGCAACCTACTTTGGGAATCAACGGAATTGGTAGATGGCTCCCCTTCTGAAGCTTGGGATGGCACTTATTTGGGTGAAGAAGTTCCGCAGGGCGCATACGTTTGGAAGATCGATGCCATTTTCGCCAATGGCGATATCTGGGAAGGAATGGAGAACAAGAAAGGTGAATTCCATGAGGTGGGTACGGTGACGATAATCAGGTAGAGAGGCGTAAGAATTAAGGCATAAGCTAAAGAATCAAGGATTGATCGGGCATAAAGCCCAATAACGTCCGCCTATCTCCCACCAACCTCCAGCCGTCAACCGTTAACTGTCAACCGTCAACACTTATATTCGCGCCAAAATCTATCGGTATGAAGAATATCACGGTTATAGGAGCAGGAACAATGGGTAACGGAATTGCGCACGTTTTTGCGCAGAACGGCTACAACGTTTCGTTGGTTGATGTCAGCAAAGATGCGTTGCAGAAAGCGCTGTCAACCATTGCCAAGAATCTGGACCGTCAGATTGCCAAAGGACTGCTGACAGACGACCAGAAACTGAAAACGCTAGGTAATCTCAACACCTACACCGAACTACAGAAAGGCGCAGAACAGGCTGACCTTGTAGTAGAGGCCGCAACCGAGAACAAGGCGCTGAAGCTGAAAATATTTGCGGAGTTGGAACTCATTTGCAAAGACAGTTGTATTCTGGCAAGTAACACCTCCTCTATTTCCATCACGCAGATAGCTGCCGCTACCAAAAGAGCCGATAAGGTCATTGGTATGCACTTCATGAATCCCGTACCGGTAATGAAACTGGTAGAGATCATTAGAGGTTATTCCACTTCAGATGAGACCACGGCTGCCATTGTGGAACTGAGCAAAAATCTGAAGAAGATCCCTGTTGAGGTGAACGATTACCCCGGTTTTGTGGCCAACCGTATTCTGATGCCAATGATCAATGAGGCCATTGAAACGCTGTACCATGGCGTGGCAGGAGTTGAGGAGATCGACTCTGTGATGAAGCTGGGAATGGCACACCCTATGGGGCCGTTGCATTTGGCAGACTTCATTGGGTTGGATACCTGCCTCAGCATTATGAGAGTGCTGCACGATGGTTTGGGCAACCCGAAGTACGCGCCATGTCCGTTGTTGGTCAATATGGTGGAGAGTGGTAATCTGGGCGCCAAAACAGGCAGCGGATTCTATACGTACGATGCCACTTCCAAGGAAAAACGCGTTTCTGATTACTTCAGGAAATAAGTTACAATCGATTACGTTGGTCTGGCATGGCAAAAACTGACCACCACCTCAAGACCATACGTATTTGGCTTACCCTTTTTATCATCGGCCTGGCCCTATCGGGCATCACCGCCTTTCCTCTGGAAACGGAACTCAATTGGCTGGCCGATAGCTTCTCTGACCCTAACACCAGATTGGCACAATGGATAGATTCCTGCCGCGATGCCGTGGTCTACGTGAACGCCCACTACCCTTTCCTCTCTTACGGCACCGATTGGCTGGCCTTTGCGCATCTAGTGCTGGCACTGGTGTTTGTCGGTCCGTGGATAGACCCCGTGAAGAACATTTGGGTCATTCAGTTCGGACTGATGGCCTGTTTGGCCGTACTGCCGCTGGCTTTCATTGCGGGGCCCATCCGAGGCATTCCATTCTACTGGCAGTTGATAGATTGCTCTTTCGGACTTTTTGGAAGCATTCCGCTGCTGATAGCCCTGAAACACACCAGCCAACTAGAGAAACTGGCTGCTTAAGACATTTTTATCTTTAGCGGAATCCATTGAACATTTGAATGGCCGCACCAAAAAACACCTGTTCCAATTGTAATGCTTCCGTTCCATCAGGAGACAAGTATTGCGGTACATGCGGTCAGGAGCAGCGCAACCTGCATGTCGGTTTTTGGGAGCTGATCAAAGAATTCGTCTCAGACAATTTCAATTTCGATACGCGACTGGCCGTCACCCTGCGCCACCTTCTACTCAAACCGGGGTTTCTAGCACAGGAATTCGCACTGGGCAAACGGGCTTCTTACGTCCCTCCCATTCGGCTCTACCTCTTCATTTCGTTCGTGTATTTCCTGTTGGTCAGCCTCAATTTGGAAGAGCGATTAGGTGTGGATGCATCAGATAGTTCCGTTCAAGTTAACTCGGTGGAATACCAAGAAGATGGACGGCAAACCTCCAACGTTTGGACGGTTGATGCCAACAATGATGCACAAGTGGATTCAGTTCTGAACGATATGGGGCTGCCTGAGTCGAAGGTGGCTGACCATTTGGTATGGCAAGTATCCAGACTTATGTCTCCTAACTCGGATGAACAAGACAAGTTTCGGGAAGAGTTCTACCGCAACCTGTCCTTGTCCATGTTCCTGCTCATGCCCGTATTTGCGCTGCTGCTCTGGCTTTTCTGGCCTAGACCAAAACCTTATTACATCGATGCCATCATCTTCTCCATCCATCTGCACAGCTTCATTTTCATCTTACTGATAACCAAACTATTGATCGGACTGTTTGTCTTATCCGCTTGGGTCAATCTCGCATTCCTGACGGTCGTTTTCATTTACCTCACCGCTGGAATGAAACGTATAATGGATATTCCTGTGGGCAAGGCTTTTGGCAAAACCATTGGGTTATCCCTTTCCTACGTACTCATCGTTTCCCTGTCCATGATAACCATTGGCTTGGCCAGCATTTGGCTGTATTAGTGACTGCTTCAGATGATTGATGTCTTTGCTTTACTTTCGACAGCAACAATTCGGTTAAGGTCTTGAGTCTCGATTCAATCTTCATTCTATCCATTCCCATCATTGCTGCGCTGGTAGGTTGGCTTACCAACAAACTGGCCGTTTGGATGACCTTCTACCCGATTGAGTACGTTGGCAAACGCCCTTTCGGTTGGCAAGGAATCATTCCGGCCAAATCGCACAAAATGGCCTCAAAGGCAGTGGAATTGGTCACATCCAAACTCATTTCGGTGGAAGAGCAGTTTGAGAAACTGAATGCTGATGAAATTGTGGAGGAGATGCGTCCGAGATTGGATGCGCTCAGCAGAACCATTATTGAAGACGTGATGAAAGAGGAGCTTCCGTTGGTTTGGCGATTGCTGCCAAATTCGCAGAAAGAAGCACTGTACAAAGACACCGCGGCACAATTCCCACATGCAGTGAAAAAGGTGTTGTTGGATGTGAAGGCCAACGTGCATGAGTTGTTGGAGATTGACAGAATGATGGTGGAAGGACTCACAAAAGACCCCACCATGCTAAACCGCATCTTTCAGAAATGTGGCGAAAAGGAGTTCAAATTCATTGAACAGTCGGGTTTTGGTTTCGGATTCCTATTCGGTCTCATTCAAATGCTCATTTGGAACTACTACCAGCATTGGTGGCTCCTACCCGTTGGCGGATTGGTTGTAGGATACATCACCAATTTCTTGGCGTTGAAACTCATTTTCCGCCCTGTGCACCCTATCAAGATCGGGCCTTTGACCATTCAGGGTCTCTTCATGAAACGGCAGAATGAAGTATCGGAAGAATACGCCAGAATACTTTCTGAGGAGTTGCTCACATCTGAGAAAATCTTTGAGTTTGTGGTGCGCAACAACTGCATGGAATCGTTGGCAGACATTGCCCGCAAACATGTGAAGAATGTGGTGGATACCACTACAGGTTCGACCAAGAAAACGGTGTTGAAATTGGCCTTCGGCACAGCCAAATACGAACGCATCAAGCACTTGGCGGCAGAAATGTTTGTGCAAGAACTGCCCAGTTCTCTCACATCCATGTTCGATTATGCCGACCGTTCGCTGCAAATAGGTCAAACGCTTGAATTCAAACTGAAATCGCTCTCCAAGATTGATTTTGAAGATGTGCTCCACCCTATTTTCCGAGAGGATGAGTTTACGTTGATCGTAGTTGGGGCAGTTCTCGGGGCCATCGCTGGCCTTATTCAGATGGCGTTGATACTGTAACCTTCAGCATACCGTCTTCTGAACAACAACCTTGAATGACGGCAGGGCCTTATATTTATCGCTCAACTCAAAATTCCATCATGAAAAAAGTTCTACTCGGTCTGATTGCGCTGGTTTGCTCAACTGCAGTCCTTGCACAAGACACCACTTGGATACAAACGCTGACCTTTGATGATATAACCAAACGTAGAGACTGGTATGAGTTTCCGGATGGAAGCGATGATTACCGAAAAGTGTTGATGTACTACACGTTGAAGTGTGATGCGGCTACAACACAAGATGGGTACGACTGCGGAGAATGGGATTATCTGACCTACTCCTTTGTTTATGACCACACAGGTGTGTTGGACAGCATTCAATACAATCATCCACATTACCTGTTCGGTGGGCAGAATTTGGATTCGTTGTGGTTCACCACCACACCACAATTCAACACGGTAGAGTCTTATGACTACTACACGGTAATTGACAACACGGTCAGTGAAAGCGGCTACACGGTTGGTGGCGTAATGGGTTCTGCCAATTACCCCGTTGGTGGTTATGAAAGAGCCAAAAGTCAGTTCCTCTGGACGGCCGCTGAGTTGAGCAATGCCGGAATGGTGGCTGGAGACATTCATAGATTGGCGCTGCAACTCACAGATTATCAAACAGACCTGGGCAGATTGACCATTTCCATGAAGGAAACGTCAACCTCGGTTCCTACTTCTTTTGAAACAGGAATGACCGTTGTTTACGACCAGACCACTTCGTTTCCTGGAGGGGCAAACGTGCACAACTTCGACCTTCTTACCCCATTCACTTGGAATGGAACTTCGAACATTCTGGTGGAGTTTTCTTACGAAGCTGCGGGCGGAAACCTGAATCAGGTAAGCTATTTCACAACGGCAGATACATCTGGAGTTTACACTTCAGGTGTTGACAGAGCTATGGTTTTTGAAGATTCCAAATACATGGAAATTCCTTTGGGCGGAACAGATTTCGGAGATGAGGTCACGGTCTCTTTCTGGAGCCGCGGCAACCCAGCCCTTCAACCAACCAATTCTTACGCTTTTGAAGCGGTGAACACGGCCAATCAGCGGGTATTGAACGTGCACCTTCCGTGGAGTAACGAGCGCATTTATTGGGATGCCGGAGAAGGCAGTGGTTACGACCGAATTGACAAAGCCGCCAACAGTTCTGAATACGAAGGCAATTGGGTGCACTGGGCGTTCACGAAGAACACCGCTACCGGTAGCATGAAAATTTACAAGAATGGAATTCTGTGGCATTTTGGAACTGGATTGAACCGTACGATCGGTGAGATAGACCGATTTGTGGTGGGAAAAGCGTTTGGAGGTGGAACATCTCACAACGGAATGATGGATGAGTTCCAAGTTTGGAATGTGGAATTGGACCAAGCCACCATTGCCGATTGGATGAACCGAAGAGTGGACAACTCGCACCCGAATTACGCTGACCTTCTGGCCTATTACGACTTTGACCAGGACAATTACGCCATTACAGACCAGTCTGGAAATGGAAATACGCCAACCTTGGTAGGAGCACCACAGCAGGTTTCCAAAAGCAACGATGCGTACAGATTGGATGCTGAATTGACTTCGAACCGACCGCTACTTACGTTCATTCAAGGGCAATATGATACTCACTTGGATTCTACGGTGGTCAGCGTTCAAGAACCATTGCAACCAACCACCATTTCTGAGTTCGGGATTGTAGGAAATGGAATTCAGCCTGTAGGCGCAACGCTCGGTTATGCCGGCTACACACTTACGTACAACATTGATGGGTCGATCGATACCACAGACATCACAGCCGATCAGGTTACCTACAACGATATGCTTTGGTATTATGAAGAGCCATTTGAGGTCATAGACCGCTATGAGATTGCGCGATATATCACCCCTTATGGAATCGGACTAACTCTGGGCAACGGTTTTACGTGGGTCTATGATGTAACGGATTATGTTGGGTTGTTGAAGGATTCTGTAGACATCTCCAACGGAAACCAACAGGAACTGATAGATGTGAAGTTTGCTTTCATCCATGGTACACCAATGGCAGAAGTGAAAGAGTTGACACGTCCTTGGGGCGAATCAGGTTCAAAATCGTATTCCGCACTGGATACCGATGGCGCTCTAGAACCAGTTGATGTGGCTGTTCATCCAGATGCGGAGCACTTCAAAATGAAAACCAGACTGACGGGCCATGGCCATAACAGCAACACGGGCAATTATCCACATTGCTGCGAGTGGAAAGACAACACGCACTACTTGCGCGTCAATGGATCACAGCATGCGGCTTGGCACATTTGGCAAACACATGATTGTGCTTTGAATCCTGTTTATCCGCAAGGCGGAACATGGCCTGGAGCCCGAGAAGGATGGTGCCCGGGAGATGTGGTCAAAGACAATGATTTCATGATCACAGACCGGGTTACAGGAAGCACTGTCAATCTTGATTATGACATCACGGATGTGCCTTCCAACAATCAAGGAATGGGTTCTGGAAATTACATTGTGGCCATGCATCTGTTCCAGTACGGAGCGGCCAGTCATAGTTTGGATGCCGAAGTTTATGAAGTGCTTTCTCCGACCAATTGGGAGTATCGTTCTAGGAACAATCCGTTCTGCGATGACGCCAAGATCATGATCAGAAATGCTGGCGAAACAACGCTGACAAGCCTCAAGATCGAGTATAGTGTTGAAGGTGGAACACCCCTCTCGTACGCTTGGACCGGAAATCTCGAGTTCATGGAAATGGAAGAAGTGGTGCTGCCGATAGACAATGAATCCTTCTGGCAAGGAGACAACACGTGGAAATTTGTTGTTACCGTGAGTGAGCCCAACGGAGGGACAGACGAATATGCAGGTAACGACACCTACATTTCTGAATTTGAAATGCCTGAGGTTTATGAAGGCGATCTCATCGTTCAGTACAAAACAAACAACTATCCGCAGGAGAATTACTGGGAGATCAGAGACATAAATGGAAACGTGGTTGCCGAAAGGATAAACTCAGACGCTAACACCACTTACAGAGATACGTTGGATCTGCCGTACGGCTGTTACACCTTCTATCTCTACGATTCTGAAGATGACGGACTTTCTTACTGGGCCTGGCCGAATCAAGGTAGCGGGTATGTTCGGTTAAAGGAGAACGGAGGCGGTTACTATGAGACTTTCGACCCTGAATTCGGACGTCAGATAACGCATGGATTCTCGGTTGGTGTAATTGCCAATGTACACGAACAGGATGATGAGCGTGTATTGGAAGTCTATCCTAATCCGAACGATGGTTCCTTTACGTTGGAACTGGCCGGATTTGAAGGCGAATTCCTTGTGTCTGTCATCAATAACCTAGGACAGACCGTGGACCAAAGAACCTTGAACATCAACAACTTCCATACAGAACGGTACAACCTTTCATCATCAGAAAACGGTATGTATTTCGTGCGTGTGCTGGGCGAAGAAATGAACAAGACGCTGAGAGTTGTGATCAACTGATACACCAACATGACAGAAGAAAAGGCTGAACCATTGTTCGGCCTTTTTTGTTTCAACCGTTTGCAAGTCTGTTGCATAGACTATTTTAAGACAATTCTGAATCTTCGGTAATTATATATTCGTGGCAAATCAATTATTCCAAATGAAAAATCTCTTTACGCTTCTCATCACAGCTATTTTCTTTTCAGGATCGGCCTTTGCTCAAGTTATGCATGGTGGTAATCCTGTCAGTTGGCAAACTGCCCAACTGGAAATTGAACCTATCAGACTGCCTGAATTGAACATGGTAGAAATTGAAGCGGAAGATGCGGAGCGCGATCAGTATAAAGAGTTCGGATACCGTTTCGGAATTGAACGAAGTGCTTCTTTGAACACCGATAACAGCGGTGCTTGGACCGTGGAAAACGGACGAAATGTTTGGCGATTGGCAATTCACGCTCCAGAAGCAAAAGCCATGAGCTTTGTGTTTGATGGTTTTGACATCCCGAAGGGAGCCGAACTTTTCATTTACGATAAGGAACAGACCCACTTTATTGGCTCATTCAACTACACCAATCGCCAAGCAAACGGTATGTTGGCCACCAGCCTTGTTTATGGCGAAGATGTGATCATTGAATTCTCGGCACCAGAATCTGTTGAACTCAGTGATCTGAACTTGAGTGTAGGTCAAATAGTACACGCTTACCGAGGAATCAGTTCTCAATTTGAAGAAGTGAAATATGGTAGAGGACCATTCGGAAACAGTGGTTCATGCAACATTAACGTCAACTGCCCCGAAGGAGACGATTGGCAAGTAGAGAAAAAGGCGGTTGCGTTGATTGTCAGCGGAGGTAATGCAACTTGTACCGGAGCATTGGTCAATAACACCAACAATGACGGTTACCCCTACTTTCTTACAGCTAATCACTGTTTAGGAGGCGGTGTTGGAAACTGGGTTTTCTATTTCAATCATGAGTCTTCTACTTGCGGTGGTAACAGTGGACCAACCAATCAAAGCGTATCTGGCGCATCAATTGTGGCCAGCAATGGTGGCTCAGACTTTGGACTTTTAGAGATCAACAACGGTAATGCAATACCTTCTGGATTCAATGCAGAATGGGCTGGATGGGATAATTCTGATAGTCAGAATGCAGTTTCATCTGCAACGGGAATCCACCATCCTTCTGGAGACGTGAAGAAGATAAGTCATGAAGAGGATGCACCTTACCATGCCAACCAAGGTGGTGCTGCAGTTTGGTACATTGATGAGTGGGAAGAAGGAACAACGGAAGGAGGTTCTTCTGGCAGCCCGCTGTTCAATCAAGATCACAGAATCATCGGTCAATTGTACGGTGGTGCCGCTTCATGTAATAATCAAAACGGAGCAGATTGGTACGGTCGTTTCGGTGTTTCTTGGGATGGTAACAGTTCTACCTCCAGACTTAGAGATTGGTTGGATCCAGGCAACACAGGTGTTACCGTTCTTGATGGCTATCCAACAGGAGCAGTCAGCTATAACTTGGATGCTGCTACCGCAGGATTTGCAGGCGTGCCTGAGGTTCTTTGCGAGCAGCAAACCGTGAATCCTGTTTTTGTGCTGAAGAACAACGGAACAACAACACTGACTTCAGTTACGATTTCATACAACTACAACGGTGGTGGCAATCAGACGGTAAACTGGACAGGAAGCTTGGCACAGAATGCAACATACAATGTTCCACTTAGCAGTTTCACTCCGAACTACGGTTCAAACACCATCAATGTCACGGTTTCAAATCCTAACGGACAATCGGACGAAAACAGCAACAACAACAGCACGTCAACTTCTTTCGATCTGAACGTAGGAGAAGAAGTTCTGACTCTGACCCTTGAAACAGACAACTACGGATATGAGACCTATTGGGAAGTAAGGGGCCCGAACAATCAGTTAGTTGCATCAGGTGGCAATACCAGCGTTGGCGCTAATGGCGGTGGAAACCAAACAGCTCAGCAAGGAGACCCAGGAGCATACGGAAACGGAGCCACAATCAATGAGACCATTCAGTTGGTTGGAGATGGATGTTACACCTTCCTCATAGTTGATGATTATGGCGATGGAATCTGCTGCGGTTTTACGGGTAATGGAGAGTACACGCTGCGTGATGGAAACAACACCATTATGGCGCAGGGAGCTGAGTTTGACGAAGAGGAAGAATGGGAATTCGGAATGGTTGGCGGACTTGCGGTTAATGAGATCGATCTTGGAAACCTCAGCATCTACCCTAACCCAACTAACGGAACGGTTTTCGTTGATGTGGAGAAAGCAGATATGGTTTTGGAGATACGCGTAACAGACGTTGTTGGTAGGGTTGTGTTTACAGAAGCTGCAACTGGAGCAAATAGAACACAACTTGAACTGGCTGGTTTGAACAACGGTATCTACCACGTTAACCTGATCACTGAGAATGGCGTTGTATCCAACCGAGTTGTTCTTCTGAAGGACTAGCCCGTATTTGGCAGGCTAGTTGTTATCTGACCAAGACAACTACAAATTATGAAACGCATATTTCTATATACCATGATATTGGCTGGGCTGGCCTCATGCAAGAACAATGGTGGTGGCACGGCTGCTGGTCAAGCATCAGAAAAGAAAGCCGAAAAGCCGATCATTACAGCAAAAGATATCATTGTTGGAGCCGACCGCAAACCAGTAAAACCTGACTTTCAGGTTCTGGACATGTCTGTAAATGGAGACCTACTGAAGGTCATTTTCAGGTACAGCGGTGGCTGTGAAGAGCATGATTTTGATGCGCATTTCAGTGGTGGATGGCTTAAGAGCCTTCCTCCTCAGGCGGTTTTGGACTTCGAACATCTGAATCCGAACAATGATGCTTGCAGAAGCTTGGTGAAGGATTCTGTGGTGTACAATCTTTCTGCTTTACGGTATCCTGGAAACGACAAGGTCATTATCAAATGGTCTCAGGATAAGAAGTTGGAGGCTGTTTACGAATACGGCAAGTGATCACATTCCTTTCAGAAGGCCACTGATCTTATTCGTCAATGCACTTGAAGCTGGAACCAGCGGTAAACGAACGTGTTCATCGCATACGCCTAGGATTTTCAATGCTGCTTTAACACCTGCCGGATTTCCTTCTTCAAACAGCGCATTGATCAGATCAAAAAGCTGATACTGGCGTTTTTGAGCGGTTTTCAGGTCACCTTCTAAACTGGCCGAAACAAGTTCAGAATACTCCATCGGCAATGCATTGGCCACTACGGAAATTACGCCATCACCACCGCTGGCAATAATTGGCAAACTCAAGGTATCATCTCCAGAAATGACCAGAAAACCTTCCGGTCGGTCTTTCAGAATGGATGTGCATTGGTCTAAACTGCCACTTGCTTCTTTAACTGCAACAATATTTTCAAAGTCCTTTGCAAGCCTCAAAGTTGTCTGGGCTGTCATGTTGCTGCTGGTTCTTCCAGGAACATTATAGAGGATAATAGGCAGCGGACTGGCCTCAGAAACCGCTTTGTAATGCTGGTAAATTCCTTCTTGCGTAGGCTTATTGTAGGCTGGAGAAACCGAGAGAATAGCAGTCAGACCATTGGTATTCAATTTCCTCAGCTGGTCGCAGACCTCGGCCGTATTGTTACCACCCACACCAAGAACAACTGGCAAGCGTCCAGCATTCGTTTCCAACACGCAATTGAGCACATCTGCTTTTTCCTGCTTGGTCAACGTAACGCTTTCGCCCGTAGTTCCCATTACTACGAGGTAATTAACCCCGCCTTCAACAAGATGGTTGGTCAGTTTACTCAACTGATCCAGATTTACTGATCCGTCTGCTTTGAACGGAGTAACCATGGCCACTCCTGTTCCTATCAATTCTTTCATTTATTCTCGTTTAACATCGATAGATAATGTTCTATCTGTGAGATGAAGTAAGTAAGATCTGAGCTCTCGTCAACATCGATCATCAGATCGTAGAATTCTTTGAAATCTGAACGAAAGCGGCCAACCTTGAATTGTGCTCTTGATAAGGCCACAATAAACAATAGCGATGTGAATTTACTGAGTCGCAGATCGATCAGAATGTCGAATTGTTCGCTGACGAATCCGGCCACTTTCCTACCCTGCGGTTTGTAGTACCAATTGAAGTCATCTCTGGTAAAAAAATCGAAGTCCTGGCTGGACTGTAAGAATGCAGCGACTTCCTGTTTGGGAACAAATCCCAGCGCTTTCACTTTCCTAAGACCTCCGCCTCTGAGTTTATCAGCAAATTCTCTGATGATCTTGAACGACCGTTCGTCTTTTGCATTGAAAAGTATTCCGATGCTTCTTGCGGAATCAAGACCCATTCCTTGAACATCACGCTTACGAATGCGCATTTCATTCTTCAGAAAATAAGTACCGGCCATCATTCTGACCTTATTCACCAACGGTATGTCCAGAAACCACTTCTTCACACTACAAATTACGTGGTTGCTTAAAAATGGGTTTATACGCTGGTCGAGAATTGTTAACACTCTGATGCCGATAAACTATTGCCTCTGCGCAACGCCTCGTACGTCATATTCACGTTTGGTGAATCTCAATTCATTTTCCAACCTGACCTTAGTTCTGTAACCCAATAAGTGGAATATCTCCACCGCAAGAAACTTGGCAACGGATTTATTGACGATCAACGTATGTTTTTCCTTCTGGTCTCTGCGGACACCCGGCAGCCATGTCAGCACCGTTTCAAACTTCCATTTTCTGAGTCTGGCTGATAGAGCCAACCAGAATGGAGCAACTTCTCTGGCCAGAAAAAAACCATCGTTCCCTTGCTTTTGGTACAGCGGCATGAAAACCCTACCGTTTTCTGGCGATATGATGTCTCCATCAACGTTACTTGCCAACTTCTCCCCTTTTACCACAGGCTGTAGATTGGCGTAACCCGGTTTCATTTCGAAGTTTTCTTCTGGCGAGACGCCTTTTCGATGATACACCTCAAAGATGCGACCGTGATCCGCATTGGAAGCCGCCAAGATCAAATGGTGCTTTCCGAACTCTGGCGCTTCCTTCTCACTGATCAATCCGCCATGTACCAATGAGAGCCAAACAAACGCCTTGTGGAATTTGATGCTTTCTTCCGAAAAATGTTCTCCTGCTTCAAAGGCCAGCGATGGATAACCGATCTCCATTACCCAACTGAGCAACGGTCCAACCAAGAATTCCTCAATACCAATGATAACTGGCACAGGAAATTTGGTGGCAAAATCCCGATTTATGAGCGTGTCATTAAGCGTAATGAATGGAACAGTGGGTGCTGAAGTTGTGTGAAGATCGATACAGTAAACCTGATGCGCATGTTTCTTGAAAATTTCCTTGCCTATTTTGAACAGTTCTAGCTGCTCCTTTTCATCGGCATTGAGTTCAGATTCGGCAAAGGTGCCTTTCTCCAATCTTCTCATCCTGTCCTTTGTCCAGATGCGATTGAGGTCTTCCTTCTCAAACCGCTGCTCCTTTTGCAACGAATTCATGTTTCCAGTAATGGCGTAGATGCTTCCTTTGATCTTCGGTTTCAGGCGTTTTATCTCTTCCATGACCTCAATAAGGGCCACAACTCCAGAAGATTCGTTACCATGGATACCACCGAAAAAAACAAGGACAGGACCGTCCTCCTCACCATGAAACTCTCCAATGATCCGCTCAACTTCGAAATGCTTATCGAGCGCCTTACTGTAAAATCTTGCCTTCGTCAACTCCTACTCGTCTTCCAATTGTAAGAGGTCAAACTTAGTGATAACTCCTACCAATTTCCCCTGATAAATGACAGGCAATGAACCGATACCTCTTTCGAGCATGAGTGCTTTTGCTTCGCTGATGGCAGCGTTGGGGCCTATGGTAATTACGTTGCGTTCCATGATTTCTGAAGCAAACATGTTACCGAATGCCCCATACTTTTCAGCCGCTTTTTTAAGGTTGGTTGTGGTTATGACCCCGATACATTCTCCCGCTTCGTTCTCCACAGGTACGTGATGGAATCCTCGCCATTTCATGATCTTCTCTACCAGTTCAACCAGGTCGTGTTCATGAACAGTTTGTGGATCGGTACTCATTATCTGGTATACCTGCTCTAACTTCAATTCATTCCCTGTAAGCTGCTCTTTGCTTGCCAACGGCCATTCCCCTACGGGTTTGCCGCTTGTTTGATTACGATGCATCAAGGCGGTCATTCTTCGCAACGAAACGTCTCTCAAATGCCCATCTTTCAAGGATCTATACGCATGTTTCATCCACTGAGCACCTGTTCTGCTGGAAAGTCTTTGGCGGATTACGCCTAGATAATTTCTTATCGATGCATCATCAATTCCAGACTTTCTGAGTCCTTCTTCGGCTATCGGCAGCAGTTCATCTAGCAAAAGGTCTTTGGTATCCACCACTTTTCCCATCCATTGCAGCTTGGTTTCCATGCCGGATATTGCTGCACGCAGAAAATTGGCCTTAACCCGTTTAAAATCCATCTTTTCCCAAAGACGGGAGTACTCTTCAGGCATTCCTTTCATGAGACCCACCCACAAAGCGAAATTGGCCATCTCATCCAAAATGGTGGGGCCAGATGGAATGTACCTGTTCTCAATCCGCAGATGCGCAACACCGTTTGCAACTCCGTAACACGGCCGATTCCAACGGTAAATGGTACCGTTATGCATCCTCAATGCTTTCAGGTCTGGAATTCGACCAGCCTTCAACTCTTCCAACGAATCTCGTTCAATTTCGCCCGCCACAAGGAAGGTGAATCTGGCAATGTCTTCTTTGAATATCTCCGAAATGGATTCTCGCACCCAGCGGGTTCCGAATGTTACCCTTGGTTGTTGTTCTCGAATGAGCGTTGAACCACTTCTGATATCGATACTTTGCTGAAAGAGGGCAATTCTTGTTTCGGCCCAAAGCTCTTTTCCAAGCAACAGGGGCGAATTGGCTGAAACCGCCAAAATGGGCGCAGATATGGCCTGAGCCCAGTTGTATTGTGCAACAGCTTCATCTGGCTCTATCTGCAAATGCGCTTGAAAACTGGTATTACAAGCCTCAAAGACAATGGAGTCGTGCTTGGCAATAAGCTGATCAACACCCTGAATGTTCAACTCGAAATCACCACCCTTGTGCTCTCGCATCACTCTATTCAACTCCTCGAACCGTGGGTTGGCGGTCATATGCTCAAACTCAATGTGTCTTGGCGTTATGGTCGGTAGAATACCTGTGAGAATGATGTGCCAATTGCGTTTTTCAGCTTCAGTTTGCGCCCTGCCCATCAGCTGCCGCAACTGATGTTCCACACGCTCAAAGGCATCTTCTGTCAGCTCTTGCGGGTCAAGATTCAGTTCCAGATTATACTTGGCCAGTTCAGTGGTGAAGTGTTCGTCATTGAGAATCTCCAAAAGAACGCTACTTGCATCTTCCGGCTCCCAGTTTCTGTTGGTTATACAGAACTCCTGCTCAGCACCAATTCGCTGAATTCCAGATTCGAACATCTTTTTCCGAACCATTTCATCAAACGCATCAATATCATGCAGAATATGTCTTAGAAAATTGGCGCGTTCGCGCAGGTCAGAGATTGACTTTACGGCTTGGTCTCCCATGGAATGCTAATGAGGTGTTCAAGGTAGGAATCCTCGATTATTTTCATCATTCAATGTTTAACTTCGGCTCAAATCATTTAATGACATGAAAAAACTACTACTCTTTTTGGTGCTAATCGGAAGTTCGTTCAGTCTGTTGGCGCAACAAACTACCGTTACTTGGCCATTTGATGGGCAAACACGTAAATACATTCAGTATGTGCCATCTATTTATGATGGAAACGAGGCGGTGCCTTTGGTAATTGCGCTACATGGATTGGGTGATAACATCAATAATTTCCAAGGCGTTGGATTTCAGTTGGTGGCAGACACGGCCAACTTCATTGTGGTGTATCCCGAAGCCATTGTTGAACCGCTTTTTACACAGTCAACAGCTTGGAATTCGGGTGCAGGGGTAGCTGGTTTCAGTCTCAACGCAGATATAGATGACGTTGGTTTCATCAATGCTTTGATAGATACCGTTAGTGCTCATTACAACATAGACCAGAACAGGGTTTATGCAACAGGTTTCAGCATGGGCGGATTTATGAGCAATCGTCTTGCTTGCGAATTGAACAACAGAATTGCAGCCATTGCTTCTGTTGCGGGTACTATTGGTGGTGTACTTACGTGTAATCCTGGTACGGAGATTCCGGTTTGCCACATTCATGGTACAGATGACACCAATGTGGGTTACGGAACGCCAGAAGGTGCACAGGATAACACTTTCGGTAATAATGTTGCTGATTGGATCGCATTCTGGACCGCCAATAACGGTTGTGGTTCCATCACCTTGGAAGGTCAGTTTCCAAACACGGAAAACGATGGCTACATTGTTGATTATGTTGAATATGGTGGTTGTACCAACAGCACCAGAGTGGTTCATTACAAGGTGCATGGAGCAGACCACATCTGGCTGCCTGACAATCAGAATGGAAACGACATCTTCTATGTATTTGAAATATGGAAGTTCTTCCTAGGCGTTTCTCCAAGCAACTTGGTTCCTGCCAGTATTTCTGATTCAGACATTGCCTCTATTGAAGTGTATCCGAACCCTACTTCAGATTATTTGAGACTTGAAAATATCGATGCCAAGATTCAGAATGTGGCCATTTTCAATGCCATGGGACAAATGGTTTTTGAAACTTCAGCAAGCAATCAAACCATTGATGTTAGTGGGTTAAAGACGGGCGTTTACCAACTGATGGTTGCCACAGACAAGGGGCTTTATTCCAACTCATTCATCAAAGAATAATTGCTACACGAGCAAAAACAGAAAGGCCCGAAGCGAATGCTTCGGGCCTTTCTTTTGCGTACCACCTCGTTCTTCCCCTCTGCCTATTTTATTGCTTCACAATTTTACGTGTGAACTGCTTGTCTTGCTGCGCGATGATGAGGAAATAAACCCCGCTTGGTTGTGCGCTGATGTCAATCTGATTTCGGTAAGAACCATCAAAATTGTTCAGCAATTCCTCATAGACCTTCTGACCTGTTTGGTTGAAAACCATGACCCTTGTATTCTGTTTTTTAGGCAGGTCGAAAGCCAAATTGAACTGTCCATCGCTTGGATTAGGAGCGAACTCGATCTTATTCAGTGCCAAAGATTTTGAGAAGTCAACATCTGCTGGCTCGGCCAACATTTCCTCGTCTTCCTTCGTGGCATCCTTCAGTTCAATCACAACTTTTACTTCTTTCACCACTTCTGGAGCCCACGGACCAGCACCTCCGATCTTACAATCAGGCGCAACACTCATAATGCGCTTTTGGAATACACGACCATCACGCTTACCCAATTCTCCATTCAACTTTCCTTTTTTGCCATCGCGCAAATATTCAACCTCGATCTTGTCGCCTGCTTCTTTGGCTTTGATCACTTCCGCCAGGTCGTCAAAATGTTCAACCGACTTTCCGTCCAGTTTGGTGATGACGTCTCCAGACTTCAATCCCATTTTCTCGGCAGAACTTCCTTCAATCACTTTACCAAGAGAAACACCTGCATCCGTTTTTTCTCCTGGTGTTACGCCAAGAAATGCCGAGTTGTCGTCAAAATCCATGTCGAAATCGAAGTTGATGTTCATGTCTTTCAACTTCTCCATCTGCTCTTGCAAAGCCTCTTCATCAAACTCACCTTCAAAAAAGAATTCATTCGAACCTTCCGGACCGAAACCATGCTTGAAAACCATCATATCCTTAGATTCTCCAAGCGTTACCTTCTTGGATAATTTCTTCCCGTCTCTGAGATATTTCACGTTCACTTCTTCGCCAACTTTGAAGTCATCAATCACATCGCGAAGCTGCTTCTCAGAGGTTACATCGGTGTTATTGACGGAAATGATCACATCACCTTCTTTCAACTCAGCCTTTTCGGCCGCGCTTCCTTCAATCAATCCGTCAACCAAAGCACCTTTCTGTCCATCTTTATCGTAGGTCGAGATGTAAACTCCCAACAACGGCCGTTTTTCCATGTTGGTGCCACCACTGAACCAGCGCAACTCATCATCATCGCCCATTATGTGAACACGCAAATCGCGTTCATCATCACCATCCACTTCCTTTCTCACTTTTATTTCGATGCGCTCTCCTGTTCCACGGATGTCAATATCATCCAGCACATCAAGGTCTTTCAGAATGGCCTTGATGTCGTCACCTTCAACCGCATCCAGTTCCTTGGTTATCTTCTTGGTCTTGCCATTTTCGGTAACCTCAATATCAATTGTGAGTTTCTGATCTTTGGCAGTCTCATCCGCACTCTGCGCAACCGCAAACGTGAAAAGACCGGCCACCAGCAAACTGGTGAGTGTACTTAATTGAAATAGTATGTTCAGCTTTTTCATGACCTAGCTAATTTGATGTTCACTCAAAATTACCCAGCCAATATGTTGGTAAATGTTAGCGACTGTTAACGAGTGTTAACCATCTGCAGCCAATAGGTTTGAGGAATGAGGGTGAGCTAATCCCGTCATTTGAGCGAAGTTTACGGAGCCGAGAAATCCTGTCTATTGAACGAACTTCAAAACCGACCAACCATTTTCCGTTTGTACGCGGAAAAAGTACGGTCCGTTTGCAAGTTGCCCTGTCAGATTGAAACGGTTTGCATTCGGGTTGAATGCTCCAACCAACTTGCCATCTGCTGAGATTACCTCAATTTGCAACATGGTCGTTTTACTTTGCAGCGATACCTGTCCTCCGATTTGTTGGATGAATGGCCGTTCAACTTCCGCTTCGGAAATTGCATTTGGAGATTCTGGTGAAATGCAATGCATGTAAAATGGAACGGGCATTACATTACCCGCAAACCAATCGAAAGGCATTGAAATGGTTGGTGAAGCGAACGCAGTGCTTGAACTTACCGTCATGGTTGGACCACCGCCCGATGGTTCTCCTAAAGCGTAAAGGTTATAGCTGTACTCGCCTGGCTCTAAACACATTCCATGGAACCAGTACTGGTCGTTAACGGTCATTTCCAAAACGCCCGATTCCACCACGGTGCTTGTGCTATCAAGAACACTCCAAGCAAAACTTCCGAGCACCAGCGCTCCTCCCCAATTCTGGAATCCGATAACCATTGAATCGCATGGTGAGTCTGCGCAAAGAGATTGATCCAGAGACCATTCGCACTCAAACGTATCGTAGAAACCTGAGTAAAGCTTCAATGTGCCAGTAAAATTGTCAATTGGATCATGAACACCGGGACGTACTTCCAACGAATGCATCGACTCTCCCGCTATGCCAAAGTAGAATACGGTTTCCTTGGCTACCGTATCACCATTGTTATCGAGCAGCACAAAACCAGGATAATCGAATATCTCGTTCTGGTTGTTGTTCTCAACATGCACAATGATGACGCTATCGGTGAACGGACTGTACTTGATGGACACAAAATCCACCGAATCGCATACGGTCTGCGCGTTGGCGAATGTGGAAATGAGAAAAAAGGAAAAGGTGAAAAGGTGTTTCATGGTTGGTGGTTTACTCGTAATAACGTATGCCAAACCACTGAGATGCCTTATACCATTCAATGATGCAACAACTTCTCTACCCCAACCTTGATGCGTCTTGCGGCTTCTTTCAGGTTAGCTTCTGAAGTGGCGTAAGAAAGACGCACGTAACCGGGCGCTCCAAAAGCTTCGCCTGGCACCATGGCCACATGGCATTCGTTGAGGAAATACATGCAAAGGTCGTTGGCATCGTTCACTTCCTGTCCGTTGAACGAGTGTCCGAAAAGTGCACTCACTTCTGGGAAAAGATAGAATGCTCCGCCTGGCATGTTGGTCTTAAAGCCTTCAATTCCTGAGAACAGTTCGGTAACCAATTCGCGTCTTTTCGCAAAAATGGAAGCCATTTCCTTTAACCATGATTCTGGTGTTTCCAACGCAGCAATGGCAGCGCGCTGCGCAATGGAGTTGGCACCTGAGGTGATCTGTCCTTGCATCTTATCGCACGCCTTGGCAATCCACGCTGGCGCACCCATGTAACCGATTCGGTAACCCGTCATGGCATACGCCTTAGATACACCGTTCACGGTAATGGTCTGCTCATAAACCTCTGGGAATTGCGCCAAGCTCTCGTGTTTTCCTTCAAAGTTCAGATGCTCGTATATCTCATCAGCAATGACAAAAACCTTTGGGTGGCGGGCAATGACCTGCGCAAAACCGTGCAGTTCTTCTTTAGTATAAAATGTGCCAGTTGGGTTACTTGGCGAACTGAAAATGATGAGCTTGGTGTCTTCATTGATGGCCTCATCCAACTCTGCGGCAGACGATTTGAAATCGGTTTCTATGCCAGCCGTTATGAACCGCGCTTTGCCGCCTGCCAACTTCACCAGCTCCAGATAACTCACCCAGTATGGCGCTAGAATAATCACTTCATCACCAGGATTTACCAAACTCAAAATCACGTTAGAAAGCGACTGTTTTGCCCCTGTGGAAACCACAATCTGGTCGGGTTTGTAGTCCAAACCGTTCTCGCGTTTGAATTTCTCGGAAATAGCTTTTCGCAATTCCGGATATCCCGCAACAGGCGGATAATGACTCCAATCTTCCTGAACGGCCTTGATGGCCGCCTCCTTCACATGATCGGGTGCGTTGAGGTCTGGCTCTCCCAAACTCAACGAGATAACATCAATGCCTTCAGCCTGTAGTTCTCGGCTTCTGCGCGCCATGGCAATGGTCTGAGATTCGCTGAGTTTCTTGATTCTTTCGGAAAGATGCTTGTCCATGCGGCTAGATTTTTGGCAAATCTAAACAATGACCTCATTGTAGTTTGTTCTTGCCAAAGACAATAACCAACCCTTATTCACGGTTGATGTTGAAAAGGTATTTTTAGCCCAAATTGAAGCCATGAACGAAGTCCTTTCTGCCATTCTTGAAATCTTGAAATACACGGTGCCATCCGGAATCGTATTTGCCACAGCCTATTTCCTGTTGAAGAAATTTCTGGAAGAACAGCGGGAGGTTGCGATCATTCAAGCAAATGCCAGCTCAAAATCAGATATGATTCCCACACGATTACAGGCTTACGAACGCCTGATCTTGTTTTTAGAGCGCATAGAACCCAACCAGATGATTCCACGGGTACATCGGCCTGCTATGAGCTCAGCGGTATTCAAAAGAGAGTTGCAGAAGACCATTCGCGAAGAGTTTGAACACAATCTCACTCAGCAGATATATGTTTCCAGTCAAGCCTGGCAAAAGCTGATAGAAAGTCGAAACGCGGTGAATCAACTGGTTGAACTGGCCGCCAAAAATGTGGGCGACAATGCCACTGGGGTTCAACTGAGTTCTGCATTGTTTGAGATTTTGAGCAAAGCAGGCGTTTCGCCAACTGCTGGCGCAATTGAAGTGCTGAAAGCCGAAGCGCGTCAGTTACTGTAGCCCCAGTTTTTCAACAACTCTCTTGCCGCTGCAAACGGACTGGTCTTTCCTGATTTCACTTCAGATTGGAGTTTTTCCAATCGTTTAGCCGTAGATGCATCACTGTAAAATCGGTGATTCAATTCTTCCGAAATAGCGGCCTTCAGCCAGTAATTGTTCTGTTCAGAACGGTTCTTTTTCAACCAACCATTCACATTAACATGGTTGAAGAAACTGTTAACCGTGTTCAATACATCATCCATTCCATTGCCTTTGGTAGATGAACATGAATGAACGGGAACAGTCCAGCCGCTTTCCTTGGCAGGAAACATGTGCAATGCCTGATGATAACTGGCCTTGGCCAATTTGGTGTAGCTGGCATTTTCGCCATCATCCTTATTGATGATGACAACATCGGCCATTTCCATGATGCCACGTTTGATACCTTGAAGCTCATCTCCTGCGGTAGCCAGAACCAGTAAAACAAACATATCTACCATGGAATGGACGGCTGTTTCACTCTGACCCACTCCAACGGTTTCAATCAAAATCGTGTCAAATCCTGCTGCTTCGCAAAGCGAAATGGTCTCTCTGGTTTTTCGCGCCACCCCGCCCAACGACCCGCCAGAAGCTGTGGGTCTTATAAATGCATTCGGGTTGGCTGAAAGCTTATCCATTCGGGTCTTATCGCCTAGAATGCTTCCGTGAGAAATGTCGCTGCTTGGGTCAACTGCCAACACAGCCACTTTCTTTCCTGTTTCGGTCAACTTGCTACCAAACGCATCAATGAACGTGCTTTTCCCAACTCCCGGAACGCCCGTAATTCCGATGCGCTGACTTTCAACTGCGTGTGGAGCGCAGAGTTCCAACAGTTGTGCAGCAGTTTCGAGTTGTTCTTCTTTTGTGCTTTCAACCAACGTGATGGCACGCGCCAAATCCACACGGTTGCCCGCAACAATGGCATTCTTCCATTCTTCCAAACTAGAATACTGGTGCATGGTCGGCTAAGTTAGCCGCGAAATCGATAACGACTAAAGGTAATTGAGGTTGAGTCGGGTTTTCAGCGCTTCCCACTCCTCATCGGTTGCCAGAGTTTCAAACTCTGTTTGCTCCGATTCATTTTTCAGTTTGAGAATATCCGCTGAACGGTCTTTCGAATCGGGGTGCGTGCTTACCCATTCCAGATATTCGGGCATGGCCGAATCTTCTTGAGATAGTCTGAACATGACATTTGCCAAGTGCTCTGGATCCAGATTGGCTTTCAACATGTACTCAACCGCCAATCTGTCGGCTTCAGATTCCTGCGCTCTATCGAACGAACTGGAAGTAAGAACCTTCATTACTTCCACAAGCACCTCCGAACCGGAATTCCCTCCAACAAGCACGCCTAACATGGCCAGCCCTATCTCTTTAGCCAACTTTTTCATGACGTGTCCTTCTACAATGTGGCCTAACTCGTGGCCCATTACACCGGCCAACTCATCTGCATTCTTGCAGTATGCAATGAGCCCCGTGTAAACAACCAGATTGCTGTCTGGAAGCGCAAACGCATTCACCTCGCTGTTGTATATCACGTGAACCTTTATCTGATTGGCATCAATTCCAATAGCTTCGCAAAGGCGTGTATTGGCTTCATGAATTATGGCTACCGCGCTATCAGATTTGACCTTGGTTTCGGTCTTGGATATCATTTCCATCATCATATCGCCCAAACGCTGTTCGTTGGTGGCGGTCATTTCTGCTAATTCATCATCCGTAACAAACGGAATCTGACTCAGCGCGAACCACGTTCCGAAAAATCCGGCAGTCATCAAAAACAATTGTCCGATCAACTTGCCCATTACGCTTTGCAAAGTTTGTTTGCCAAACCACCCCAAAACCACCATTCAATATGTCGCCTTTTACGAACCTGAATTGCGGTGAAAACTGTGAGTACGAATTCTGATAGATTGAATAGGAATACGGTTATCATGTAAGCTATGTAAGCATTACTTACCCGCATCTCATCAAACAATATAGAAAGAGTCCACCACATTCCAGCACTGTTCATGAAAAGCACAGTAACTTGAGACAACAGGGCCTGAGTACAATGCCATCTGACGTAGTATGTTGATTTTCTGTTTGCCAAGTAAAAGATAAATGTTGCCACTAGATTTACAATCGGTAATGGCAAGCCAACAATTAGCGCCATAACTGACATCAAATAACTGTTTGAAGCACGTTCCGCCTCAAAGTCATTCGGTTCAAATTCAAGTTCGGGATTTACAATCATAGACCTTTATAAATGTTCCAAGCCCAATTCAATGTAATTAGCGCCACAAATGGGATTGCCAAGCAAGGCTGACGAACAATTACTTCAGCTTTGGAGAAAATGGATACTGTCAACTCCGACTTTCGAAATCTGTCCAACGCGAACATTGCAGGAACAATAATCATAATGAAAAGACCGACATAACCGAGTGGATTAAGGAAGAAAGCCTCAGTGAAATCACCGTTCAAAATTGATAGGAGCGCCCTTGTAGACCCGCATGAGGGACATGCAAAACCAGTAGCTCTTTTAAACAAGCACACAGTTGATGTTGCCTCAAGAGGAAACATCATATTCCAAATAACCCACAGGTAACCAAGGCCTACCAATACATAGACCCAAGAATACTTTTTGGTTCGTTCCAATTAAACCAGAGCTCGCTGAAAGTTTTCGAAGTTTACTTCACGGGTTCGTCCCATGATGATGAACCAATCAACAATGGCCCAAATTCCCAAACCACCACAGGTCAATAACTTACCAACTCCCATTCCAGTATCACCGATAATAAACCTATCGATACCAAGTTGACCACCAAGAATGGACACGATTAGTGAAGTTGTTGGATCTTTCAAATTCAGTGATTGGATCCTTATCCACTTATCTTCATCGGCCTCTTCTAATTGCTTACGAATCATTGGTACTTGATGACCTTCAAAATACTTGGCATTGGTCATTAAAAACATGTCTATTTTCTGTGCGTCCATTGGTTGATGGTTTTTATGTTTCCTACTCTTATGGCTTTTCGGATACGCCCCGTTTTTAAACTGATGTCTGGTCTTCAGTTGGTTGATGAAGCGTTGAAGATATTCAAATAAACCATACTCCAACATTGCACGGTTTAAGATATTATCGTAATATTGCGATTAAATGGGATTGACGAAAACATCACAGTTCACCAGAGAGCAGAACGAATTGGCAGAAATGGCCAAGGCACTGGGGCACCCAGCCCGCATTGCTATTCTGCAATACCTGAGTCAACAGGAAAGCTGCGTTTGCGGAAGCATTGTGGATGAAATCGGATTGGCCCAGGCCACCGTATCGCAACACTTGAAAGCGTTAAAGGATGTTGGCCTCATACAAGGAACCATCTCCGGTGTGAGCACGTGTTATTGCATCAACGCAGAAAAAGTCAATGCTGTGAATGGTCAGCTATCAGCTCTTCTAAAGAGCTGCTGTTCCCCATTCAATTGTTGCTAAAAAAAATTTGAAACAATTAATCGTAATAAACCGATAAATAAATCATTATGAAAACAGAAAGTTTCCCAAAGATGCATGTGAGTCTATACGTTAAAGACATTGAGAAAACCGCCAATTTTTACACCCAGTTCTTCGGAAAAGACGTGGAGAAAATGCGACCAGGATATGTCAAGTTTCATCTTGAGAATCCCGCATTGGTCATCTCATTTGTTGAGAATCAGGATGAAGTAAGTCCCATGTTCGGTCATCTTGGGTTTCAAGTACAGACAACTGAAGAACTGAACTCAAGACTTGAGGCTGTCAAGACATTAGGGCTTCCAACTCTTGAAGAAAAAGGAACAAACTGCTGCTACGCTAAACAGGACAAATTCTGGGTCAGCGACCCTGACGGTTACCGCTGGGAGGTCTATCAATTCCATGAAGACGTTGAATGGAACGACCCGCAGTACCAAACTGAGAGCGAGGCATGCTGTTCTCCTAAGATGATGGTAGAGCCTGCAGCGGAAAAAGAGCCTTGCTGCGACCCAAGTGGAGGTTGTTGCTGAACATTGTAACGCAGGAAGTAGGAAAGGCTGTAGATTCGCCCCGTGATCGAGATTATCCTTTCCTACTTCCTTTACAATCTTATTGTTGGGGCATTCCTAACTGCTTACTATTTCCTTTCGGGTAAAGGCGAGTTGGAGACCAAGAGCATTCTGTTGCTGCTGCTTTTTCCGGCCATCGGACTTGGAACTTGGAAATTTCGTCAGGAAAAACTCGATGGAGGAACGCCTGCTTATCCTGAAAAATGGTATCGCCTCAAGTACATGATCAATGTGAATTGGGGCTACATGGCGCTGATCGGGCTGGTGCCTGTTTTCATGACCATTTTCGCAGCCTTCGGTCTGTTTGCCTACAGCTTTCAGGAAATAGCGGGATTTGAAGAATTATTCAATGCAGGCATCGTCATCTTCGCGTTTGTGATGCTGGTGATCATCGTCATTCTTCTCATGATTCCTTTCCTGATTCTCATTGCACTTCCAATGTATCAGAAGCGAAAAGTGGAACAGTACGAATACTTCATGGCACTTAATAAACAGATGTATCCGGTGTACCAAGAACCAAAACCCACCAAAAAGCCTTCCGTAACCCTGTTTCCAGAAATTGAATCTTATGTAACCGATTGTGCTGGCAACTTCTCTACTATAGGAAAAGAACGCCAGAAACAACTGGAAGCTGTTGCTGCTCACATAACAGATGAATTGAATTCGAAGAAAACGGTGAATCTGGTTTTCATCTGCACACACAATTCGCGCAGAAGTCAGTTTGGGCAAGTTTGGGCAGCCGTGGCTGCAGCCCATTATGGTGTGCGGAATGTACAAACCTTCTCGGGTGGAACCGAAGAAACTGCTTTCAACAAACGAGCCGTGGAAGCCATCCAACGTGCTGGACTGAAGGTATCTGGAACCGTAGGCACGAATCCGAGATATAGCATTCGGTTTTCTGATGAAGTTGGTGCGTTGGACTGTTACTCCAAAACGTTCGATGCATCTGCCAATCCGCAGAAAGGCTTTATTGCCATTATGACCTGCTCTGATGCGGATGAGGCATGTCCCATTGTTCCTGGAGCCGATTTTAGAGCGCGCATTACGTACGAAGATCCCAAAGTGGCCGACCGCACCGCACAGGAACGCGAAGTTTATGACGAACGCTGCAAGCAGATTGCCACCGAAATGCTGTACCTGTTCAGCAAAGTGGCATAATGGAACATCGGCATTTTGCACTGTACAAGCCAGATGGTTACCTCTCGCAGTTTGTGACCAACCAGACCAAGCGGAAGAACAAAAAACTGCTTGGTGAGCTGTTCGATTTTCCTGAAGAAACCATGGCCATTGGCCGACTGGACGAGCCCTCTGAGGGTTTGCTGTTGTTGACCACAGACGGTCAATTCAGCGAGTACATCAGAAGCTCAAAAGTGGAAAAGGAGTATTGGGTACAAGTGGATGGAATCATCACAAAAGAATCTATCAAACAACTTCAAGAAGGTGTTGAAATAACCTCGGAATCAGGACTTTACACTACACAACCTTGTAAAGTAGAACCCATTGCTTCAGAACCAAATTTACCTTCTAGAACCAAACGGATCAGAGATGAGCGACATGGCCCAACCTCTTGGATTTCCATTACGCTAACAGAAGGAAAATATCGTCAGGTCAGAAAAATGACCGCGGCTGTTGGTTTTCCAACATTACGGTTGGTAAGAGTTCGAATAGGAGAAATCAAAATAGGCAAAATGCAGCCTGGTGATGTGATCGAATTACCAACTCAGTTCTACTGACCAAGGATGGCCTTGTTCATGGCATCTATGCTTTCCTCCTTGGCAAAAACACCGTTCATCTTAAAGTACGTGCCTTTATCCAACACAAATGGGTAAGCAAATACAGCCAGGTCAAGTCTTCCTTCTTCGGTAGAAAGCAATTCTACCAATCGTCTGGCCTGATCGGTTGTAAAACAATTGGTGGAAACGATCTGCTTGGCCGATGTCAATTTTCCTTCTTCAGAAGAACGCACCGCAATGCTTTTCAGCGCCATTTCAAAATCTGCATCGCCCAAAATTGTACCACCACAAGGCAAGTCAGTTGTTCCTGTAGTCGCTGGAGTTGAGTTTGGGACAACCGTGGTGGTTGTGGTCGTCACTTCTTCAACAACCGGCTCAGAAATTCCCGTATTGATATTCACACGGCCACCAATTCCACCAAAACTCATGCTTACACCATCTGAAGCCGTGCCTACGGTTCTTGTGGTGGTGGTCTGTCGCACCACTTCTTGCGTAGCACCTCCATTATTCACAACAACTACCGTTGGTTCGGGTCTAGGTTCTTCAATATACCTTGGATAAAGACTCTGCGACTTCCAGCCGATCTTCATGTTTCCTTTTCTGTTACGCTCCACAACAAACGTTACGTCTACCCTACTTCCATGAGCATCGGTCAGTTGCAGCATCTTTCTAACAGCTGGTTCTATGGATGGATCTTCAAACACTGCTTCGCAAGAATAATAAGGCTGCGTAAGGTTGATAAGCCGAACCTCGGTCTGCGGTTCATCATTCATTTTCTGACCGTTCAGGTAGATCGTGAAAGGATATCCTTCTTTACTGTAAAATGTGGCGTGCGAGACTTGCTGCGAGAATGAACTCAGCGCAATCAGGAACGCAAAAAGGGAAAAGACGAGGTTTTTCATAAGCACGAATTGAACTGCGAACTTACGCAACTATTCGCTGGTCACTTTTCACTATTCACTTTTGACTATTCGCTGTTCGCTATTCACTTTTCACTTCTTAAGTACCTTTGCAGCCTCCAATGAGAACCGTGGCCTTCCATACACTCGGCTGTAAGCTGAATTTCTCTGAAACGAGCACCATTGCGCGGCAGTTGATAGCGGCAGGCTACAACCGCGTGGATTTCAAAGAAGCGGCCGATGTTTACATCATTAACACGTGCTCGGTTACCGATCAGGCGGATGCCACCTGTAGAAATATCGTCCGGCAGGCGTTGCGCGCCAATCCGAATGCATTTGTGGCCGTAATTGGTTGCTATGCGCAGCTGAAACCGAAGGAGATTGCCAGCATTGAAGGCGTTGATATCGTTCTTGGGGCCAATGAGAAATTCAACATTGTCGGTTATCTCGAGAATCTGGACAAACTGCCAGAAGCAGGTATACATAGTTGCGAGATCAAGGATGTGAAGGAATTCGTTCCTGGGTTCTCATCGAACGATAGAACCCGAACGTTTCTGAAGCTGCAAGACGGCTGCGATTACTTCTGCTCGTTCTGTACCATTCCGCTAGCGCGAGGAAGAAGTAGAAGCGAAAACATTGCCAACAGCATTGCTTCAACCAAAGAAGCCATTGCCACAGGTGTAAAAGAAATTGTGCTCACTGGGGTGAATATTGGCGATTTTGGAGCAGGAACAGATGAGAACTTCTATCAACTCATTCAGCAATTGGACAAGTTGCCGGGAGATGTTGAAAGATTCCGTATTTCTAGCATTGAGCCGAATCTGCTGAGCGATGAGATCATCCGGTTCTGTGCTAAGTCAGACCGATTCGTACCGCATTTCCATATTCCACTGCAAAGCGGTTCTGACAACATGCTTCAGAAAATGCGCAGACGTTACGATTCGGCTTTGTATCAGAGCCGAATTGAGACCATCAAAGAAGTGATGCCACATGCATGTGTCGGTGTAGATGTGATTGTTGGTCATCCGGGAGAAACGGAGCAAGAGTTTCTCAAAACCTATGAGTTTTTGAATGAGTTACCCATCTCCTATTTGCACGTGTTCACCTACTCAGAAAGACCGAACACCACTGCCGTGCGTGTAAAGGATGAAATTGTTCCAGTTTCTGAAAGACGCAAGCGCAATAAAATGCTCACGATCTTAAGCGAAAAGAAGAAACGCGCTTTCTATGAGCAGTTCGTAAACACAACTCGCGAAGCTTTAATGGAACATGAAAACAAGGACGGTATCATGTTCGGTTACACGGACAATTACCTACGCGTTCAGATTCCGTTTAACGAAGATCTTTGCGGGAAACTGGTGGATGTGCAACTCTCAGAATTGCAAGACAATACTGTATTTGCTGGAGTAGTTTTGGAAGCAATCAAGTTATGAAGATCACTAGACGTTCAAAGACTTTATTACCTCATCACCTAATAACTTCATTTCCTTATTGAATGTATCCCACGCTTTACGACCTGGTCCTAGATATCTTCGGAGTTTCCATTCCAGCCTTCAAACTCATTCAGAGTTACGGAATGATGGTCGGGTTGGGATTTCTGACCGGTAGCGTACTCATTACATGGGAACTGAAAAGAAAAGAAGCACTCGGTCAGCTTCAATCAACCTTCAAGAAGGGAAAGGACGGAAAGAAAGTTGAGGTGCATCCGCACGAACATGTGGGCAACATCGCCATTTTGGCCGGAATCGGTGGCATTGTCGGCTCCAAGATCTTCCACAATCTCGAGAATTGGGATGATTTTATGAGAGACCCGGTTGGAATGATGACCTCCTTCGGTGGTTTTTCGTTTTATGGAGGTTTGATCCTGGCCGTTGCTCTGATAGTTTGGTACGCCAAGAAGAACAACATCAAACTTTTGCCTTTGCTTGAAAGCGGATTGCCATCCGTTGCAATTGGTTATGGTTTCGGACGACTGGGCTGCCATGTGGCTGGCGATGGGGATTGGGGAATTCCGAATGATGCACCCAAACCAGATTGGATGAGTTTTCTACCCGATTGGATGTGGGCTTACGATTACCCGAATAACGTTCTGGGTGTTGACCTTATCGATTACTACGCCAGAAAAGGTTACACCAGCCTTACTGGCTTTGCATGGCCAACTCCCATTTACGAGATCATCATGTCCATCATCATCTTCTCCATTCTTTGGGCTATGAGAAAACGGTGGAAAGTGCAAGGAATGATGGTGGCATTTTACCTGATACTTACCGGAATTGAAAGATTATTGATCGAGAAATACCGCATCAATAACGAATACGACATTTTGGGTGGTGTTACCCAAGCAGAGATAATCTCCGTTGTGATGATTGTGGCCGGAATTGCCGGAATCTACCTTTTCCCGAAATATCAGGATAAGCTTACCTGATACAAATTCAATAAGTGCATCTTTGCAGCCAACGGCTTAAAAGCAAAGCATGTATCCAACTCTTTACGATCTGGTTCTCGACCTCTTCGGAATGTCCATTCCTCCATTTAAGCTTGTTCAGAGCTTTGGGATGATGGTGGCCTTGGCCTTCCTTGCCGCCAGTATGGATTTGAAATCTGAGCTGAAAAGAAAAGAAGAGCAAGGTCTGCTCCAATCTGTTAAAAAGAATGTTTGGAGAGGCGTGAAATCCAGCATGCTGGAAAAATTGACTTCAGCGCTTATCGGCTTTGCCATTGGCTACAAGTTTTTGGCGTTGATAACCGATTTTGATACCGCTTCACTCAATCCTCAGGCATTTATTCTATCCTCAGAAGGCAGTTTACTTGGTGGACTCTTAGGAGCGGCCATCTCTGTTGGCATGCGCATTTGGGACGATAGCAAAGTAAAAGGAGAACCTCGCGAAGTAGAAATTGATGTACATCCGTACGAACAAGTAGGCACCATTACCATTCTAGCTGCGGTCTTCGGAATAGGTGGTGCCAAAATCTTTCACAATCTCGAAAACCTGGATGAGTTGATGGCCGATCCTGTTGGCGCATTGGTTTCGTTCAGCGGCCTTTCCTTTTTAGGAGGACTCATCTGTGCAACGGCCGCCATTCTTTGGTATGCCAGAAAAAACAACATCAAAATGTTGCATCTGACGGATGCGGCCTTGCCAGGGCTCATGCTTGCTTACGGCATTGGCAGAATGGGATGCCAGTTGGCCGGTGATGGCGATTGGGGAATTCCGAATGATGCACCAAAGCCCGATTGGCTTGCTTGGCTGCCGGATTGGGCATGGGCATACAACTACCCGAATAACGTGTTGGGCATTGATCTCAAAACCGATTATGCACAGATGGGTTACGTTAGCCTAACAGGCTATGCATGGCCAACTCCCATCTACGAAACAACGATGGCGCTGCTCATTTTCGGGTTCTTTTGGGTTATGCGTAAACGATGGAAAACGCCCGGCTTGGTTGCAGCATGGTATCTGATTCTTGCAGGTGCAGAACGTTTGGCCATTGAACAGATCCGTATCAATAACGAGTATCCGATTCTAGGCGGAGTTACACAGGCCGAGATCATTTCCACCATCATGATCGTCATCGGGATTGTATTCGTTTTCCTCATGCCCAAGGTTGGACATAAATGGGCACAGTACTGATGGAATTCACGCACGAACGTCTTGAAGATCTATGTTCTCAAGTTCAGTCTGTGGCTAAACAGGCAGGCAATTTCATCCTTTCAGAACGTCAAGCTTTCAGCTCCAACAAGATCGAAGTAAAAGGCCACAACGACTTCGTTTCTTACGTTGACAAAGGAGCTGAAAAGCTAATTGTTAAGGGCTTGAAAGAGGTTCTTCCTATTGCTGGGTTCATTACCGAAGAAGGAACCGAAAAACGAGATGACAATCCACTGAAGTGGGTCATCGACCCGTTGGATGGCACTACCAATTTCATTCATGGAATGCCATTCTTTGCCGTAAGCATTGCGTTACTGCAAGGAAAGGAACCCATCCTTGGTGTGGTTTATGAGATCAATCAGGACGAGATGTTCACGGCCGTAAAAGGTGGTGGCGCTTTTATGAATGGCAGCCTGATAACCGTTTCCAAAGCTGCTACGGTCAAAGACTCACTGCTCGGAACAGGATTCCCCTACTACGATTATCATTTGCTGGATGAATACTTGGAGCTGTTCAAGCACTTGATGCAGCATTCTCATGGAATTAGAAGACCAGGCTCTGCCGCCACCGATCTGGCCTACGTGGCCTGCGGCCGATTCGATGGGTTTTACGAATACAGCCTCAGTCCGTGGGATGTGGCAGCAGGCATTCTTCTCGTTAAAGAAGCTGGCGGGGTCGTGTCCAATTTTGATGGTGGAGACGATGCCATTTTCACAAAAGAGATCATTGCCACCAATCAAGAAATCTATGAGGAGTTTTTTGCGCTTCTGCGTAGATTTATGAAATGATGCTAAGGTTACTTTTTACCGTTTTCTCGTTTTTCCTTTTTCTAAACTGTTTTGCAGTTGACGACAGTACAAATGTTGTGGTCGACTCGATTGCCGAGAAGGTAACTACATCATTAGACTCCACCTCCAAAAGGCGCGTTTACAAGTTCGATGTAAAGGAAGAGATCGGTCCTCCCATTTGGAGAAAGATGCAGAAAGCATTTGTAGAAGCTGAAGAATGGAACGCTGACCTGATTCTTATTGATATGAACACGTATGGTGGCATGGTAATTCATGCAGACAGCATGCGCACTAAGATTCTGAACAGTAAGATTCCGGTCTGGGTGTTCATCAACAACAATGCGGCTTCGGCAGGTGCGCTTATTTCCATTGCCTGCGATAGCATTTACATGCGCAAAGGAGCCAATATCGGTGCTGCAACCGTGGTCAACCAAACGGGTGAGGCCATGCCAGACAAGTACCAGAGTTATATGCGAAGTACCATGCGTTCTACGGCAGAAGCCAAAGGAAGAAACCCTGAAATAGCGCAGGCCATGGTAGACGAATCCATCAAAGTCGATGGAGTTTCAGATTCTGGAAAGGTGCTCACGTTCACAGCCATAGAGGCCATGCAACACGGTTTCTGCGAAGGCATGCATGAATCGGTCAAGGAATTGTTGGAAGCAAACGGATTTCCCGAATACGAACTGAAAACGTATGTGGTAACCGGATTGGAAACGTTCATCGGTTGGATGGTGAATCCTGCGGTAAGTGGCATTCTCATCATGATCATTATCGGAGGAATCTATTTCGAACTGCAAACCCCTGGCGTTGGATTTCCAATTGCTGCGGCCATTCTGGCTGCGCTGCTTTATTTCACACCGCTGTATCTGGAAGGACTTGCTGAGAATTGGGAAGTGATCCTTTTCTTGGTTGGAATCGTTCTGCTGGCTGTAGAGATATTCGTTCTGCCCGGATTTGGGGTAGCCGGAATTTCTGGGGCAGCATTTATCGTTACGTCTCTGATTCTGAGTTTGGTTGGCAACGTTGGGTTCGACTTTGAATTCACCATGCCACAGGAGATCATGACGGCCTTCTTTACTGTCATGCTGTCTTCGGTTATGGGATTCTTTGGCTCATTGTATTTGGCCAAAAAGCTGCTGACAACCTCAGCGTTGAGTTCCATGGTACTGGCATCTGTCCAGAATAAGGCAGATGGTTACGTTGGCGTCAGTGCTTCAGAGGCACAATTGGTTGGAAAAGAAGGTGTTGCGTTTACCGTTCTTCGTCCATCAGGAAAAGTGCAGATTGATGATGAGATATACGATGCCACTGCCCTGATGGGATTCATTGATAAAGGCGAAGCAGTGATAGTTTCCAAGTACGAAACCGCACAGTTGTTCGTTCGGAAGGTGAGTAAATAGTTTCTATTTCACAGAGATTTTTTTGAGTTACAGAGGTGCACAGAGGATGTTTTCCTTGCATGAATCTCGGTGCATCTCATTTTCTCCAGTTATAAACTCTGTGCAATAAAAAACCCCATCCGCCTTAGGCGGACAGGGCTTTGGATGCTTGTAGGATCACAATCAGATCTTACGACCTATTCCGAAGATCTTCAATTCAACCACCCACTTGTTCAACTCTCTTTGGTTGTACATGTAGAGTTCAATCTTAACCTTCTTGCCTTTCTTATTCTCCTTCAGGATATACTTTTTGAACTCGGTATCCTCCAAGAATATATCGTTGGTCTTGTCTTTCTCTGAAGCAACCCAACCATCGCCAAGGCAATCTGTAATTGACTTCTTCAGGTTTTCATAGGTCGATTGCAATTCAGGAGAAATGAATCGGCTTTCAGCCAGATACGTAACCGCTTCAGGATACATCTCATCAGCAGTTATCAGCATCTCAACACCATCTTTAACCAAGGTGGTTGACTTACGGTAAGGTTTGGGAACCCCTCGTATTTCCAAGCTAGTCTCCTCTCCTCTTATCTCTTTGAAATAATCTTGAGAAGCTTCAACTACTTTCTTCAGATTGGCGCACATGGCATCATCTTGTGCCATGGTGGCAACTGGAAGAGCGAACATTAGTATCAGTCCGAGTAAATAGGTTTTCATAGTAGGTCTTTGTTTGAGCGTTAAAGTTAGAAATTGAACCGCTCCTTGCAAGGCAAGAAACATGCCATCATAGATCAGTTCTTGGATATGATGCGTTTCATACCGTCAGCGGCCTTGCCATAATTCGGATTCAACTCCAGTGCATAGGCATATTCTCGTTTGGCTCTGGTCATATCTCCTTTGGCTTCATAGCAAAGGCCGCGCATGTAAACAGCTTGATAATATTTTGGACTGACCTTAACTGCCTTGTCAAAATTCGCCAGGGCCTCATTGTATAGCTGCAGGTATTGGTATTGCACATAACCCATGTTAAAATATGCCGATGAATACGTGCTATCAATCTCAATAATGCGGGTGTACGTCTCCAGCGCCTCGTTGAGTTTATCAGCGCCTTGATAGTACATTCCGAGTGCGTACAACGCGTCAATGCCTTCCGGACGGATAGCCAACGCGCTTTTCAAATAACCTTCGGCTAACGGATTTTTCTGCGAGTAATTGAGAATCCCTAATTCCACAAACGCATCATAGTTATCGGGGTTCTGAGTTACGGCTTCCAACAGATTCTCGATGGCCTTTGTGGTATCACCAAGCTCCTTGTAACAGAGTCCTTTTAACATGAACGGACGATCATCCCGAGCATCTATCCGAAGCATATCATTCGCGTAGTTGATGCTCTCCTGATAGTTTCTGAGGTATAACTCAAATTGAGCCAACCGATACAAAGGCTCTTTGTAATCGGGTTGAAGTTCAACAGCTTTCAGCAATGCATTCTTGCACTTGTTAGGCTTATTGAGACGGAAATAAACATCAGAAATGGTCAGGTAATACTTGGCAATGGTGCTATCCAGCAACAACGCTTTACCCACATCAGCCAATGCAAAATTGGTCTGATCGACATCCAAGAACACCATTGCCCGCTCGTTCAACAGGTCCGTGTTGTTCGGGTCTTTTTCCAACAAAGCCGTAAGGCTATCCAATTTTACCTGACCTGGAAATTCTTCCGTAACCTCAGGAATTTCAACGGAAGCCGTGTCATCTTTAGGTGCTTGATCGCATCCAAAAAGAAACACGAGGCATAGTACTACAATAAGCCCGTTTCGAATCATCCTTCAACGGGCTCTACTCCGGTAATCCGATTCTTGATCTTGGTTTCAAGTTCGTCCATCAATTCAGGATTATCGAGAAGCAGTTCTTTCACTGCATCGCGTCCTTGTCCTAAACGAGTTTCTCCGTAACTGAACCAAGAACCGCTCTTCTTGATCAATCCATGATCAACTCCAAGGTCAATCACCTCTCCAACTTTGGAAATGCCTTCGCCATACATCACATCGAATTCAGCCTTGCGGAAAGGTGGCGCCACCTTGTTCTTCACTACTTTAACACGAACCCTGTTTCCAGTAACATCTTCTGCGGTCTTTATCTGTCCTGCTCTACGGATATCCAATCTAACGGATGAGTAAAACTTCAGCGCATTACCACCCGTTGTGGTTTCAGGATTTCCGAACATCACCCCGATCTTCTCTCTCAACTGGTTGATGAAAATGCAAACACAGCCAGTTTTACTGATGGTACCTGTCAGTTTTCTCAGCGCTTGAGACATCAATCGTGCTTGAAGCCCAACCTTGCTATCACCCATCTCTCCTTCAATCTCGCTTCTTGGAGTCAGTGCCGCCACAGAGTCAATAACAATGATATCGATGGCTCCAGAACGAATCAGGTTCTCCGCAATCTCCAATGCCTGCTCGCCATTATCAGGCTGAGAGATCAATAAATTATCGATATCGACACCCAAATTCTGTGCATAAAAACGATCGAAAGCGTGCTCTGCATCTATCATGGCAGCAATTCCGCCCTGTTTTTGCGCTTCCGCAATGGCATGAATTGCCAGTGTTGTCTTACCAGAAGATTCTGGTCCGTAGATCTCGATGATCCTTCCGCGGGGATAGCCGCCAATTCCCAACGCCACATCCAAACTAATGGAGCCACTTGGAATTACGTCTACATCTTCAACGGCTGCATCGCCCATTCTCATGATCGAGCCCTTACCATGCGCTTTTTCAAGCTTATCCATGGCCATTTGCAAGGCCTTCAGTTTTTCCGCTTTCTCGTCTTTTGCCATAATTGTCGTTTTACTTGGTTGATGTTTTTATTCGCCCAGATCTTCCAGAATCTGCGCGGTATGATCTTTCGTGTTCACCTTCGTGAATACCTTCTCTAATTTACCATCCGTTCCGATAACGAACGTGGTTCGGTGAATGCCATCGTACTCCTTGCCCATGAACTTCTTCAAGCCCCAGACTCCGTAAGCTTTGATGACCTGCAAGTCTGTATCGGCAATAAGTTTGAACGGCAAACTGTACTTGTCAATGAATTTCTGATGACGTGCCTCGCTGTCTGCGGAAACGCCAATTACTTCAAATCCTCGCTTCTGAAGTTCGCTGTAATTCTCGCCCAAATTGCAAGCTTCAGCCGTACAACCAGGCGTCATGTCTTTCGGGTAGAAGAACAAGATGACGCGCTTTCCTTTAAAATCAGATCGGGAAATGGTTTCCCCGTTCTGATCCTTACCTGAAAAAGCAGGTGCCTTGTCTCCTTCCTTCAATGTTACAATACTCATAATTCAATCGTTTTGGTGAATAATACTTCTATCACCGAGGCAAACAAAGTAACGCTATTTAGGTTCGGAAACCGACCTTTCCGCTACCAAGTTTTCCACTTTGATTGCAAGTCTAAAGGGGCAGAACGTAATGTATTTACGAACCGAAATTCTTCTCAAAATACTTGCAACAAGCCGTCAACCCACACTTCTCACACTTGGGTTTTCGTGCCAGACAAACGTAACGTCCATGAAGGATGAGCCAATGATGCGCTGTGGCAATCAGGTCTTCTGGAATGTACTTGACCAACTGTTTCTCCGTAGCCAAAGGTGTTTTAGCATTCGTGGTAAGACCAAGACGTTCTGAAACACGGAACACATGTGTATCCACCGCCATAGCGGGTTTATCGTAAACAACAGAAGCAATGACATTGGCAGTCTTGCGCCCTACGCCTGGCAACTTCTGCAACTCGTCTACATCTGACGGAACCACATTACCGAAATCTTCAACCAGCATCTTGGCCATACCCACTAAGTGTTTCGCCTTATTGTTCGGGTAACTGATACTTCTGATGTAGGTGAAAACCTCATCTGACGAAGCCGCAGCCAGACTTTCAGCCTCCGGAAAACGCTCAAACAGACCTTTCGTAACCAAGTTGACGCGCTTGTCGGTGCATTGTGCAGAGAGAATTACAGCCACCAACAACTCATACGGATTGGTATAATGCAATTCCGTCTCTGCCGTTGGCATCTGCTCTTGGAAGTATGCCATGACCTTTTCGAAGCGCTCCTTTTTTCTCATGGGAGCGAATATAGGCAGACCAATTTGTCATTTCGAGTGAGGAACGAATCGAGAAATCTACGTCTAGGAAAGTGGAAAAAGATTCCTCCACTTCGGTCGGAATGACAAACTATTTACGGTATTCCTCCACCGTTTTATCGGTGTAAAGAATCAGCACTTTTTCGACCGTTTTTCGGGACGTTTTTTGGCCCTGGATTTCAACTGATTCTTCACCACCATTTTTGGACTGATTTTGACCGCTTGAAACCTCTGCTTTTTGACCCCGTAAGAGCCACTCAGAAGAGATGTCGGAAAAGCTTTCCAAGACCTTTAAAATGAAATCTAAACTTGGCTTATTTCTACCCGATAAAATGTGGCTGATGGCACTCCGCTGCACGCCAATTCTATCGGCCATTTGAGACGATGAAAGCTCATTGTCTTCCATGATTTTTTTAAGTCTTTCGGTAATTGCCTCCATCGTTTTACAAATGTAAACCAATTCATCAATACATATTTGTAACCCGATAATAATTGAAGTCAATGAATCATTACAAAAATCAAACTATAAGTTTATTTATAGTGACTTAATAATTTGATTATCAATTATTTATCACATAATTGATTACGATCGTAAATTTCAATCAAAAACAGGCCAATTTACAGGTGTAAATCGGTTACGATCGTCACAAAATGGAGTTAATCGACTGCTATTTCCCCCTGAGAAATCGGGAAAACCTTGACGTCTTTTTCGCCTTTCAAAAGCTCGGCCACGCGCTCCGGATGCGTGTCTGTAATGAAGATCTGACCAAAGGCTTTTCCACCCACCAATTTCAGCATCTGCCCCACCCTGTCATCATCCAATTTATCGAAGATATCATCGAGCAAAAGAAGAGGTGTAATTCCGCTCTTTTCAGACATCACTTTGAACTGTGCCAACTTGAGTGAAACAAGGGCTGATTTTTGCTGTCCCTGAGACCCGAATTTTTTCAGCGGAAAATCGTTAATGGTCAGGGTCAGATCATCCTTGTGAATGCCGACTGTTGTGTAAGTAACCGCTCGGTCTTTATCCACGCTTTCCTTGAGCAGGCTCAACATGTTCCCTTCGGTCAACTGACTCTCGTAAATCAACCCTATCTCCTCCACCGACTCTGAAATGGTCTTGTAGTAAGAACTGAACGCTTCAATGAAATCGGCCAAGAACTTTTTACGTCTATCAAAAATCAACTTGCCACGCTGAGAAAGCTGCACATCCCACACATCCAACGATTCTTGTTGAAACGTTCTGTTCTCACGGAAGTACTTTAACAACGCATTACGCTGTTGCAATGCCTTATTGTACTGAACAAGATTTTCAAGGTATTCCCTATCCAATTGAGAAATAACCCCATCCAAGAACTTCCGTCTCAGTTCACTTCCGCCATTAATAATGTCTGCATCAGTTGGAGCTATTATCACCGAAGGGAAATTTCCGATATGGTCTATCAGCCTTTCGTACTCCTTTTTATTCTTCTTGAACTGCTTTTTACCATCGCGCTTCAGCGCACAATGAATGGCATGATCTTCAGAATCCTTATCAAACATTCCGCTTAGCACCATAAAAGGCTGGTCTCGCTTGATGTTCTGGCTATCGATCGGGTTCAGAAAACTCTTGCACATGGACAGATAGTGCACGGCATCAAGCACTGTTGTCTTTCCCGACCCGTTGTTGCCCACAAAGCAATTGAACTTCTTCCCCAATTCCAGATCTGCACCCGAAATGTTCTTGAAGTTGACCAAAGATAGCTGCTTGAGATACATGGTTCAGTGCCTTGCGGCAAATGTAACGAAACCCTTACGGTGAGCGGATTTCAGCCAAATTCATTCCACTTGATTCTGAAGCGATTTCGAACAGAATTTATACTATTTTTGCGCTTCGAAAATTCGGATATGGCGAAGAAATCTAAAGAAGCAGAAAAGGACGAAGTAATCGTTGACGTTGAAGAGGTTTACTCCAAAACGGAAGACTTTATCAATACCAACCAAAACCTGATCATGGGTGTGGTTGGTGGTATTATTGCCATCATAGTTGCGTTCTACGCCTACAACCGTGTTTATTTGGAGCCGTTGGAGCAAGAGGCTCACGGACAGATGTTCGCTGCGGAGCAGTATTTTCAGAAAGACAGTTTTGACCTTGCCTTGAACGGTGATGGAAATTATTTAGGATTCATTGACATAGCCGATGAGTACGGCAACACCTCTGCCGGAAATCTTGCCCACTACTACGCGGGTATCTGTTATCTCAGAACTGGGGATTACGAAACTGCCATAGAAGAATTGGAATCGTTTGATGGTTCGGGCGAAATGCTAGGAGCGGTTGCCGTTGGTGCTATTGGAGATGCTTACATGGAATTGGATGATGTGGATGAAGCATTGACGCATTACGAGAAGGCAATTGCGGCCAGCGAGAACAACTTTACCTCTCCTATCTATCTTCAGAAAGCAGGTTTCGCAGCTGAAAAAGCTGGGAATTTCGATAAGGCTATTGACTACTACACGCAAGTGAAGGAGAAATACCCTACAACAAATGAGGGTAGAAATGCAGACAAGTACATTGCCAGAGCAGAAGCTAACTTGAACTGATTTGGCCTCCGCGCTCAAAAATCTTTCTTCTTATGACGCTGAAACCGTTCCTTCTGCTGAGGGAATGCGATTTGCCATTGTAGTTAGCGAATGGAACACAGAGGTTACCGAAGCACTTTACAATGGAGCCAGGGAGACGCTTCTGAAGTTTGGAGCTTCAGCAACAGATGTGGTTCGAAGAAACGTTCCGGGAAGTTTTGAGTTGACGCTTGGAGCACAACTGATGGCAGAACGCCATGAGTTTGATGCCATCATTTGCATTGGAGTGGTCATTCAAGGAGAAACCAAGCATTTCGATTTCATTTGCGATGCCGTCAGCAAAGGCATCACCGACCTGAATATGAAGTATAACCTCCCAGTGATTTTTGGCGTGCTTACACCGAATACCATGCAACAGGCACTGGACCGTGCTGGGGGTGTTCATGGAAACAAGGGAGACGAAGCAGCCATCACCGCCATTAAAATGGCCGCTTTGAAAAAAGAGCTTGAAGCTTAACTTAGCTTCATGTCTTTAGGGCGAGTAATTCTAGCTATCATCTTTCCACCCCTTGCCGTTTACGACCGAGGTTGCGGTTCAATCATCATCACCTTCTTGCTAACCTTGGCAGGTTGGGTTCCTGGCGTTGTTGCCGCTTTGGTGATTCTTAATAAGAATGAGAATCAATAAAGCACCCTCAACTTAATGGTGTGGTCAATACGTTTGAGTTCATCTACCACATCTGAGTTGTACTCCTTGTCAATATCTGTTATCAGATAACCTACCTCATGATTGGTTTGAAGGTGTTGCCCCAAAACGTTGATATTGAATCGTGAGAAGATGTTGTTAATTCTGGCCATGATACCAGGAATGTTCTGATGAATATGAAGTAGGCGGTGTGCTCCTTTTAACTGTGGAACTCGGATATTCGGAAGATTGACACTGGCAAAACTGTCTCCAGTATTAACATAGTTGACCAACGCTTCTGGAACATATGCCGCAATATTCTTCTGGGCCTCTATGGTACTTCCACCCACGTGGGGAGTCAGAATTACATTGGGCATTCCTGTGAAGACACATTCAAACGCTTCATCATTCGATTTCGGTTCTTCCGGAAAGACATCTATCGCAGCGCCAGCAATTTTACCAGATTCAAGAGCAGATTTCAATGCCTGAAGATCAACCACTTTGCCTCTGGCCAAGTTGATCAACACTGCTCCATCTTTCATCCAGCCCAATTCTTTCTTGGTAATGATTCCTTCATTTTCTGGGCGGCCATCAACATGTAGCGTAACTACATCCGATTTCTTCATCAATTCACGAAGTGAACTCATCTTCTGGGCATTTCCTAGAGCGAGTTTCTCTTCTACATCAAAGTAGAGTACTTGCATTCCTAGAGCCTCTGCCAGCACAGATAACTGCGAGCCGATGTTACCATATCCCACAATACCGAGCTTCTTCCCTCGAATTTCAAAACTTCCTTTAGCCGATTTATCCCAAATGCCACGATGCATGTTCATGCTTTTCTGGTGCGTACCGCGCATAAGCATGATCATTTCGCCAATGACCATCTCAACAACACTTCTGGTATTGCTGAATGGGGCATTGAAAACACTGATGCCTCTTTTCATGCAGGCATCGAGATCTATCTGATTGGTTCCAATACAGAAAGCACCAATTGCCAAGAGACGGTCTGCTGCATCTACAACTCTCTTGGTTATCTGCGTTTTAGAGCGAATGCCCAAAATGTGCTTGCCCTTTACTGCTTCGCAAAGTTCATCTTCAGACAAACTTCCTGCTAACAGGTCTACCTGGTACCCTTCACCTCTCAATTGCTCCACAGCGTGTTCATGGATCCCTTCCAGCAACAGTACCTTTATTCTGTTCTTAGGGTAAGAAATTGACATGGGCAATTTCTCAGTATAGAGAATCTCGTCCAGACTTGGGGCTATGTGATCAGCCTTATCAAGAATATTCTTGCGTTCCACGTTCTCCGTGAATGCATGAAACTTGTCCGCAATTCCAGCAGCGCGTGTTTGATAATCAGAGAACCCATCACCGATCATATGCACTTCTCCCGGCAGTCTCATTGATTTGAGCTGATCGATCTTCCCGTCTGGTTTGGATAGATCATTGTTTCTATCAAAACCGATTATTCTACCTGACCTGCTGAATTCAAATGTGTTGGCATAAATCCTTTCTGAAGGGATATTGTAACTGGCCATGATGGGATCAATGAACTCTTTGAAACCGCATGAAACGATGTAGATATCATCTGCAAACTCCTTAAAGAAGTCTTTGTTCCGTGAAATCGATGTTGATATTTTTCTCTTGAGCCGTCTAACCAATGGGTCCAAATGATCTCGGTGGGCATTCAGAATCTTCAATCGTTTCTCCAAAGATTCTGTAAACGTGATATCTCCATCTACGCCTTGGTCTGTGATTCTAGCTATCTTCTCAATCTTCTCCTTTTTCTTAGGATCACCTTTCAGCGACACCTCAGCCAGTTCTTCAAACGCTTCTACTTGAGTGAGCGTACTATCAAAATCAAATACAAAAGTTCTTTTCTTCTGCTCTATCATGTTCAATCAATATGAAACGTGAAATGGTACTGAGGATGAAACGCCAGAATAGTTGTCCCATGCAGTGCAATAAAGGTGGTAATGGCCCTGCGCCCATGTACTATCTACAGCCCACCAAGCTTCTGAAGGACCAAAAAGAACCAGGTTATTCTGAATTACAGGGAAATCAAACCAATGCAACGTATCCGATCCATCAACCTTACCAATATATATGGATGCGTAAATCAGGGACTGTGAATCTGTAATGGTTCCAAAAGGTGAAAAGCCTTGACCAATGGTCAATGTATCTGACGATGGTCCGCCAACATCAATAACAGGTGGCGTGTTGTCGATACTGTTCTTTATTTCAAAGTTCACCGTGTCCTTCAAAGACTCATTTCCTTCGATATCAATACACGCCAGAATGATTCGGTAAGAGCCATTGAAAGTTGTATCGCTTAGTGGGAAAACTTGATCCAAATACAAGGCTTTATCCTTATTGGGCACTCCTTCAACTATTATGAATGAGGAAGTAGAATCGGCAGCAATTCCGTTTTCAGAATCTATCCCATCTAGGATAACCTTGTATTGCAACAGGCCGGTGTCATCCGAAAGCGTGGCTACTATCCGCAAACCATCATTGGTGGTTACAATGCCGTTTTCGTTTGGCAGGTCGATGCTAATTGTAGGTCGTTCTGCATCCGTAACCTGATTACAGGCTGCAAAAGCAACAATTGCTAAGAGAGGTATGAGCGTTCCGATTTTCACGATTCGAAGGTAGTTCTGAGAACGAACATAGCGGTCGATCATTGAAAAAATTGTTCAACGTTTAATGTTAATTGAGCCGAATAAAAAAGAGTTCCAAAATTGATGTAACGAAATCGGATAACTTGAGTATAAACCAATCTGTAATAGTGATGAATTTGCAGACATGCGAAAACTTCTACTGATAATACTGATAGGGATTTTGGGTTTGAATGAGGCGTTGGCTCAAGACCCGACATTCACTCAATTTTACGCAAACCGAACTTACATTAACCCTGCTTATGCAGGTGCGGACCTTGGTTTACGATTCAATTTCAACTATCGAAACCTTTGGACTGCCATTCCAGGTGATTTCAGCACCTACAGTGGAGGAGTTGACATGGGTGATCCTAACATTTTTGGAGGTATCGGTTTCTTGGCGGTCGCCAGTAATGAAGGTGAAGGCCAGCTACAGACGCAGCGTTACAGTTTCATGTATTCGTACCGATTGATTGTTATTCCAAGGATGTTCGACCTGCATTTTGCATTGGATGCAGCTTACATGAAGAAGGAAATAAAGGATTGGAACGCATTTATTTTCTCCGATCAACTTCATCCTATTTACGGAAACATAAACCCAACCAGCGTGGAGCAACCTGAACGTCTGTTTGTGGAAATGCCCGATTTTACCGTTGGTACCATGGCCCGATTCAATATAAAGATGGGTGGTGGGGCAAGAAGCATGCGTTCGAGAAAAATGGTGGCTAACACGCTAGGTTTTTCAGCGCATCACATTACTCAGCCAAACGAATCATTGCTAGGAAGAAATGAGAAAATGCCGATAAGATTCTTGGGGCACTACAGCGCCTTGATACCATTATCGAAGTCAAGGGCAAAAAATCCGTTCTACCTCTCTCCTAACTTGATGTATGAACACCAACGTAATCTTTCCACCATGAACGTTGGGATGTACGCTCTGCGAGCTCCAGTTATGATCGGAGTTTGGTACAGAAATGAAATGCGCTTTGAAGCAAACGATACCGATGCGCTCATGTTCAATGTTGGAGTTAGAGGAACCAACCGTAGAAAGTCGTTCATGTATCAGATCGGGTATAGCTACGATCTTACACTTTCAAGACTGGCCGGATCCACCTCTGGAAGCCACGAGATCGCGGTGATATTGGAAATCACTCGAGCTGGATTCAATAGTAAGTCCAGAATTGCTAAGAAGCGTTCGCGAAACTGCTTCAACTGGCACGGACCTCGAAGCACTCCGAAGATCTTCTAAAGAATAATGATGCGAAATTCCGTATTGAACGGAGCCGAAGCATTATAGACCATATCAAAGAATCCCTTAGGATTTCTTGAATAGAACGCCATGAAATTATCGTGGCGTTCTTGTAAGTAGCCATTCGGAAACAGCTTCTTGTGCACAGACCTGATTCTATTCACGGAAACCTCGTTCTGTTTTTTCAACCCACGGGTAAACCGGCTTTGCCACTGCTCTAGCCCCTTCTCCATTCTGGTTTCCTCAGCCTCAATAGACTGAACCAAAGTTGGGTCGATAGATTCTGCCTTGTCTTTCAAGCTTGCATAAAGCGATTTCAGGAATTCCTTCTCCTCATCAAGACCAACTTCTGTATCAGACAATTCAAGAACATGTTCTTTAACCAGATCATCAACAGAATGGAAAAGGTCCTCTGGCAATAACTTCAACTCCGTTAGCTTTTTGGAAGTGTTGGAATCGATGAGTAGGAAATGATTTCTTAGACCCAAAATCGGGAAACTCACTCCCATTTCAGTGAAGTATTCCTTGTATTGAAGCCAATAAGACAATTCTCCTGCTCCTCCAACATATGTCAAGTTCGGTAAAATGAACTCCTGGAATAAAGGTCTGAGCACCACATTCGGACTGAATCGCTCTGGATGCTGCTTGATCTCCTCAACCATCTCATCTTCTGTGAAACGAATGTCGGTATGCAGCACATGAAATCCAGAAGCCGTTCTAACGATCCGATTGCGAAGCCCGTCTGCGAGGTAAAAGCAATTGATCTCTCGAGGATTTACCTGAACATGATAGTTGAGTTTGGCAAGTTTCAAATTGCCGGATTTCACCAAACTGAACGGTTTATTCTTCAGAATGTCGGTTAGAAAATGCTCAACGAATGATGCTTTGAAACCTGCATCATCGCTATCAATAATAACAAGACCTCTTTTTCCGAAAAGTTCATTCACGAAGTTTCGGGTTGCGTCCGATAGCTTGTCGAATTCGGTGTACGATTTCCTGAACAATTGAACCAACTCCATGGTAGCCTCATCATTGCTGAAAATTTCATCCAACTGATCACAGAATTCGGCAAGCGATGCTGGATTCATTCTACCTGTGGTCCCTGTCTGGTCGGTATTCCACGAATATTTTGTACCGAAAAGATTGAACTGACCTACCTCGTCAATGTCATGATCCTCAGAATTCATCCAATAAACGGGAACGAAATGCCGATCCGGATAGGCGTCATTCAACTCGTCTGCCAATTTTATCGTGTGCAGAATCTTGTAGATGAAATACAGCGGGCCTGTAAAGATGTTAAGTTGATGCCCTGTGGTTACCGTATATGTGTTAGAATCGCGAAGCGATTCGATATTCTTCAACACTTGAACTGTGGCACCTCCAATGGACTTGTATTGGGCAATTAAGGAATCAGCCAGCAGGTCTCTATGAAACGGAAACCGATTCCTCTCCTCGATCTTTTTCGGGTAATTCTCCAATTCGTGAGCAAACCCATAGAATTCCTCCAGGTCGGGATTCTGGTTCAAATAATCGAGAATCAATCGGTTAAACCGACCTGTATGTTCTAGGGAAACGGTTGAGACCTCCATTAGGAAACGACTTTTCCGTGAAGGTCGAAGTAATCTGCATCTGTTACTTCAACATTCACAAAATCACCGATTCTAAGGTAATTTTCTTCTACGGGAATCAGAACTTCATTATCCACTTCTACAGAGTCGAACTCAGTTCTTCCTACGTAATTCTCGCCTTCCGTTCTGTCTATCAACACCTTCAATATCTTGCCTATCAAAGCTTGGTTCTTTTCCAGCGAAATCTCTTGCTGTACTTCCATAACCAATTCCGCTCGTCTTTGTTTTTCCTCTTCGGGTACATCATCTTCCAGCAGGAAAGCATGTGTATTCTCTTCGTGAGAGTAAGTGAAGACGCCCAATCGCTCAAAGCGCATTTCTTTAACCCAATCGAGTAAAACGTTGAAGTCTTCTTCCGTTTCTCCGGGGTATCCAACTATCAATGTGGTTCTGAGCGCAATTCCAGGAACTTTCTCCTTGATCTCGTTCAGCAACCGTGTGGTTTTCTCCTTGGTTGTACCTCTGCGCATCGATTTCAGCACGGGGTCGGCAATATGCTGCAGCGGCATATCCAAGTAGCTACAGATCTTGGGCTCATTTGCCATTACCTCCAACACATCTTCCGGAAATCCTGTTGGAAAAGCATAATGCAAGCGAATCCATTCAATTCCCTCAACCTTGCACAGTTCAGTGAGAAGATCGGCCAATCTGCGTTTGCCATAAATATCAATTCCGTAGTAGGTAGAGTCCTGCGCAATGATCATCAACTCCTTCACTCCCTTTGCCGCGAGCTTTTTGGCAGATTCCACCAACTCCTCAATTGGAGTTGATACGTGTTTTCCGCGCATCAAAGGAATGGCACAGAACGAACACGGTCTGTCACATCCTTCCGAAATTTTGAAATAGGCGTAGTGAGATGGGGTCGTCAACAAACGTTCTCCAACTAGTTCGTGCTTGTAGTCCGCACCAAGAACTTTAAGCAGCCTTGGCAGATCACGCGTTCCGAAATATTCATCCACATTCGGAATCTCCTTCTCTAGGTCTGGCTTGTAACGTTCAGATAAACAGCCTGTTACAAACACCTTCTCCACCAAACCATCTTCTTTCGCTTTAGCGTATTGAAGAATGGTTTCGATGCTTTCTTCTTTGGCATTATCAATGAAACCACAGGTGTTGATGACCACAATATTGGCGTCATTTTGAGTTGACTCATGCTCAGCCTCCACATCGCTTGCCTTCAACTGCCCCATCAGAACCTCACTATCGTAAAGGTTTTTTGAGCAGCCAAGCGTTATAACGTTGACCTTGTTCTTTTTGAGAGTACGAGCGCGCAAGTGCTACTTGTTTAGGAAAAGTGAATCGACAAATTCAACGCGGTTGAATACCTGAAGGTCTTCCATTCCTTCGCCCACGCCAATGTATTTGACAGGAATTTTGAATTGATCCGATATACCGATCACCACGCCACCTTTGGCCGTTCCATCAAGTTTGGTCAATGCCAGCGCGTTAACTTCCGTTGCCTTAACAAACTGAGTTGCCTGTTCAATGGCATTCTGACCTGTGGATGCATCCAAAACAAGAAGAATTTCATGTGGAGCACCCGGAACAACCTTATCCATAACTCTACGGATCTTGGTCAGCTCATTCATCAGATTGATCTTGTTGTGCAGCCTTCCCGCTGTATCAACAATAACAACATCAGCATCCTGTGCTACGGCAGATTGAAGGGTATCAAATGCGACAGATGCTGGGTCAGCATTCATCCCTTGATTGATAACCGGAACTCCCACTCGTTGTCCCCAAATGATCAATTGGTCAACGGCTGCTGCACGGAATGTATCTGAAGCCCCGAGCACCACTTTCTTTCCTGAACTTTTCAGTTGATGGGCCAGCTTTCCGATAGTGGTGGTCTTTCCAACACCATTAACGCCAACCACCATGATAACGTATGGTTTTTTGTCTTCGGCAATTGGCAGGCCGCTTACATCAGCGCTATTGTTTTCGCTGAGTAGTGCCACAATCTCTTCGCGAAGAATCTTGTTCAGTTGGTCGGTTCCAACATATTTATCTCTGGAAACCCGCTCCTCAATCCTTTCTATGATCTTAAGCGTTGTATTTACACCAACATCTGAAGTTACCAGAACCTCTTCCAGATTATCGAGTACCTCATCATCAACCGTTGATTTTCCAACTACGGCTTTGGTGAGCTTGGAAAAAACGCCTTCACGGGTTTTCTCCAACCCTTGATCTAGTTTTTCCTTTTTCTCCTTCGAAAAGAATCCGAATAATCCCATGTGTCTAAATAAAAAAGCTTCTCCCTGTACAGAGAGAAGCCTTCATTATCAATGCGTTATTGAATTAGTCCTTTTTGTCGAAAAAGTCCTTAACGTGGTCATTGTGAACGACTTCCTCTTTAAAAGCGTACTCACCTGATTTAGGTGACTTGACCATCTTGATCACTTTCGTGAAATCTTTTCCTGCTCCTGTTTTGAGCGTTGCAACCGTCTTCTTAGCCATGTCTTACTTATTTGATCTCCTTATGAACGGTAACCTTCTTAAGGATAGGGTTGTACTTTTTCAACTCAATACGATCTGGCGTATTTTTTCTGTTTTTGGTAGTGATGTACCTAGAAGTTCCAGGCATTCCGCTTTCCTTGTGCTCTGTGCACTCAAGAATAACCTGAATTCTATCTCCTTTCTTAGCCATTTTTCTGCTTCAAAAATTTCGGAGTGCAAATGTAGGATTTTGGTTTCGATCCGCAAACAAAGTTTTTATGATTCTTACGGAGGCGGAGCATCGAATGATTCATACTCAAATGGCAGATCAACGGCTTCTTGGAAATTCTGCCCGTCTTCCAACCAATCTTCATCTCCTTCTTCGTAAACCCATTTAACCTTGAAAGAAGAACCACCTGAATTCAATTCTTTCAACTTATGAAGCACTTGAGCCAAGCCTAAATAAGAGCTCGTGTTGCAATAATCCAACTTTACGACTAGAACTGCAGTCGTTTTTCGATTCTGAAGGTTTTCGTCAAGCCAATCAATTGCTGCTCCATAAAATTCCATGGCATTTTCTGCCAGGGAACGCCCTTGTATCATGTAGTCGTTCTCTTCGAAATCAAATCGAATGTGAGGTGTGGTTCCAGTTTCCTGTTGCTCGTAAATCATTGAATGGGGTTAGGATGGCATATCCAAGTGATACGCAACAATGTTACTGTGGTTTCCTAAACTAAATACATATCGACAAACGGAACTCAGTTTATCTTTTTCGTAAGAAAAAGCATCAGGTCATTTCTAAAACTCAACTGCTTGAATTCCTTTTTTGAAAGCGGAATTTCAACCCATTCTATATTCGATACAAGCACTCGTTTTTCAGCATCACCAGCAGTATAAATAACTGGCATTCTGAAACCTTTGGCTTCGGCTCGCCATTTCAAACTCAATTGTTTCTTCTCCCATTTGAATTCCAAAACAGGCACATCAGCATACTTCAAGTACTGCTCAAAAAATGGGCTGTAATTGTATTTGGACCGCTGATTAACATATTCAATGATTTCTTCGCCATCAATTGTCTCATAAGCGAATTCCTGCGCAATTCCTTTAAGAATCGACTTGAACAGAGAATCGTTATTCATCACATTTCTTAGCGTATGGATCATCCAAGCGCCTTTGTAGTACATGTCGCCTCCATTTCCTTCATGATTCATGCCATAAACACCATAGATAGGGCTACGGTTATTGATGAAATTCCGCTGGTACACCAAGTATTCCAGCATCTTCTCGTAGCCGTATTTACACTCTACATAAACAGCTTCTGAATAGGTGCAGAAGCTTTCATGGATCCACATATCTGCCACATCATTCATGCTCACGCTGTTACCCCACCATTCATGACCCGTTTCATGAATTATGATGTAATCGAAATCCATTTCTCCTGGATACCGACCCCAATAACCTTTCGTATACCTGTTACCGTAGGCGATGGCGCTTTGATGCTCCATGCCAGCGTAAGGTGTTTCCACCAAGGCATAACCGTCTTCATAAAATGGATACGGGCCGAAAGCCACTTCAAAACAATCCAGCATTTCAGGAACCTGTTTGAACTGCTCTTTCGCCTTATCCAAATTCTCCTTCAGCACATAGTAATCGCAGTGCAAAGAATCTCCCGATGGATTTACGTACACATTATTGAAGTGAGCGTAATCCGCAATATTGAGTGTAACGTTGTAATTGTTGATCGGATAGGAGATTTCCCAGACCCATTCCACGGAATTCTGACTTGGATTCTGACCAATGAGGTCTCCGTTCGCAACACACATCAACCCTGCCGGAACTGTACAACTTACCCGCATGCTATCTGGCTCATCGGAAAGGTGGTCCTTGTTAGGCCACCACAGACTGGCACCGGTTCCTTCGCAGGCAACACCTACCCACGGCTTACCGTTAGAGTCTTCTTTCCAAACAAAGCCACCGTCCCACGGGGCGTTTTTAGCTGTTGTCGGGTTTCCGTTGTAGTAAACCGAAACGATTCCGTTTTCACTGGCCTTCACCTGACGTGGAAACGAAACGAAAAACGCATCATGCAGTCTTGAATAATTTAATCGCTGACCTCCATAAAGCACACTGTCAATGCGCATGTTGGCAAATAGGTCCAATTGAATGCTATCGAACGCAGAAACCGTCTTAAAATGGATGTGATTTACGCCAGAAAGGTGTCTGTTCTCGATATCCACCGTAAGATGCAGGTCATAATATGTTACATCAAAGCAAGAACGGATGGAGGATAATGTCCCACGAAGTGTATCGGCAAGAGTGAATTCCTGTGCATTAAGACCAGCAGGAATCATGATAAGCAACAGAAGTAATTTTCGCATGGGATCAAATAAAACAAAAACGCTGCCACCAGAACCTGATGACAGCGTTTGATTTAGCTATTCTTAACGCTTATACGAAGCCTTTTTCTTTGGCTTTCTTATAAGCTGCATCAAAACCATTCTTGTTGATGTTTCTCAATCCGGATGCAGAAACTTTAAGTGTAATGAACTTGTCTTCTGCAACTGAATAGAACTTCTTCTTGAAAAGGTTTGGAGAAAATGTACGCTTCGTTTTCACGTTTGAGTGCGATACATGATGCCCTACAATTACTTTCTTTCCTGTTATCTGACAAACCTTAGACATGGCCTTGTATACTTTTCGTTGAAATTTTCGGGGTGCAAATGTAGAACTATTTTACGACTGAAACAACCATTATTGTTTAATACATCTGCAAGAAAATCCATTCTGCTTGTAGATATGCGTTCTATGAGCAACTGGAGTATCGTAAGTCAGCGTCAGGAAATAGCCTTCAAAATCTCCATCTTCTCTAGAAGCCCAGAACAAACCTCTGGTTCCCAAGTGGTCAAACTGTCCTTCGCGAAAACGCATTCCGCCTGGTAAACCTGTGAATCCGCTACTGTTATTTGCTCCTTCATTCGGTGCCAACCAATGATCGGTGCCAACTTCCTTCATTCTTCCTCCGGCAAATTCATCATCAGGATCGAGATACTCGGTCAATACAGCAAAATCATTGTCATGCGGTAGTCTCCATCCGTCTGGGCACAATCCCCTTGGGTCATTTGCCGCAAACCAATTGTAAAGCTTACCGTAAGTGGCATCGTTTGCATTGTCATTATTGTAAGATGTCATTGCTGCAGTTGTCAGGTTCTTCCAAGCATTATCATCGGTAACAACAGGAATTGAAGAACCATCTCTGAACTTGGTAACCTTTAGATTTTCTCCCATCCAACACTGAGAACCGATTGTAACAACCGAGTATGAGTTCCCGTCAATATCGGTAACGATGGTTGTTGCGCCACAGCCTCCTGCCAATTGCTCAACAACAATGAAATCTTCTTTGGTCTCGGTAGAGGTTCCTTCGTCTGTTGTGATGGTCAGCGTTACATCATAACTGCCTTCTGCAGCATATAAGATGCTACTTGGGTTTTTGACGGATGAAGTTGAAGGCTCTCCTCCTTCAAATGTCCATTCGTAGGTGGTTACGGCACCAATTGATGCATCTTCGAAATTGACGTACTGGCCAACACCGATGTTGTTAACACTTGATTCGAAATCTGCTCCGAAGTCTGTTTTTTCTTCTTCGCAACCTGCAATGAAAACAGCAATCGTGGCCACAAAAAAGGCCTTGGCAAACTGATTGATCATGTAATTGGTTTTAGGGTTGAACCCAAAAGTATAAATGTTACGCAATAGTTAACGGTTATTGTATCAACTCTTTGCGCAACATATTGAGGGCGGTATTTGCAGAAATCTCAATGTTTCTACCCCTATTGTGACCAAATTGAAATCTTTTAGCAATGGTCTTGGATGGTCCTGAAACAGCTATCCAAACTGTACCGACAGGTTTTTCATCTGTTCCACCATCGGGTCCAGCAATTCCCGAAGTGGCTATTCCAAAATCGGTCTTAAGCTGTTTGCGAACTCCTTCTGCCATTTGCCTCACCACCTGCTCGCTGACCGCACCGAATTCTTTCAAAACGTTCTCGCTGACCCCAAGAGAGTTGACCTTCACTTCATTCGAATATGAAACAATTGAACCTAGAAAATAATCTGAAGCACCCGTAACGGAGGTTATCTTATGAGCAATGAGACCTCCGGTGCAACTCTCTGCCGTTGCAACCGTTTGCCCAGCCGATCTTAGAAGTTGACCAACTACGCTTTCTATTGTCTCATTATCAAAACCGTAAACCAGTTCTGGAATTATTGAAAGTAGCTTCTGAACCTCTGATTCCAGAAGAGATTCCAGGCGATCTGATTGATTTCCGTAGGCTGAGATTCGAAGTCTGACCCTGCCCGGAGATGGCAGATAAGCCAATTTGAAACCTGATGGCAATGAAGATTCCCATTCTTCAATTTTTTCAGACAACCAACTCTCGCCCATTCCCATGGTAAGAATTGTTCTGTGTAAAATTATCGGAGTATTGAATTTTGCTCTGACCCGCGGAAACACATGATTCAACATGATGCCTTTCATCTCATATGGCACTCCGGGCATGCTTACAAAAACTGTTCGGTTCTTTTCAAACCACATACCAGGTGCTGTGCCTTGGTCATTCTGCAATGGTTCGCACGCAGAAGGAAGTTCAGCCTGTAAGCGGTTTATTTCGGTGATTTCCTTCCCAAATCTGGCAAAAAGCCTTGCGATGTGTTCTGCGATGTCAGGATGAAATGTAAAACCACAGTCAAAGTATTGGGCCAAAGCCTTTTTGGTAACGTCATCTTTTGTGGGGCCCAAACCTCCAGTTATCAATACAAGATCCGCGCGTTCTTCCGCATCACGAAGTGCACTTATTATTTCGTCCATATCATCGGAAATGGTCACAATGCGTTCTACTTTGGCCCCGATCTGATTCAATTCAGTAGCCATCCAAGCAGAATTCGTGTCCACGATCTGCCCTATCAGAATCTCGTCTCCTATGGTTATTATTTCAACTTTCATCAAAAGCAAAGAAACCATATTCATGCTTCAAATGTTTACCTTGATCGGCATGTCTTCTAGCCACAACAGATTCTTTTTTCTGCTTCTTGGTTTGATGGTTTTGTCCTGTGGTTCGTTGGTTAACCGCGGTTCAGAACAGCAGTTATTTGATGAAGTGTTGAATGAGGTAATGTACTCAGACCCGTTGCTGTTTCATACAATGGCAACAGATACGAGTTTGATCGTTCCTGAATCGGCCGTAATTGGCCGAGGCAAATTTGACTATGCTCAAATGAAGATCGGTGCATCAGAATACTTGAATGATGCTTCAAAAATGAACGATCGGAATCAACACTTTGAACCCGAGTTGGAAACACTTATTTGGTACTTGGAAAATGTGATTGAACGTGAAAAATTTGCACTGCATCACTATCCAATCTCATCAATTCACGGAGTTCACTTAGACATTCCTGAGCATTTTGTAAAGCGGAAAATCAGAACGCGAAATGATGTTGAATCGTACTTAGAGGATCTTACCGCGGTTGACCAGCAATTCAAGGAATTGATTGATGAATTGGAATTGCGAAGGGTGACTGGTTTCACGGCTCCATCAACCACCTTAAGGCAGGCAAGACTGGTATGTGATAGAATAGTTCTATTGCCTGCTGAAGAGAACCCCATTTACGTTTCGTACGAGCGAAGTTTAAACTCGATCGGTCTGCTGGAACCGAACAAAAAAGATGAGTACTTGGCTAAATGCCGAGAGATTCTCATGGACCGAATCATTCCATCGTTTGTACGATTATCCAATTATCTGGCCCAGTTGGAAGAAACGGCAACCTCTGTTGCTGGTGTATGGCAACTAAAAGATGGAAAAGCATTTTACAGCCATTGTCTTCAATGGTATTGCGGAATGGATGTGCATCCGGATTCCCTTTATCAAACTGCCAAACGGGAATTACAACTGATCGATCGAACAGCGCCATTGAATGCTGGTGATAGTACAAGAACTCTAAAGACCTCAAGTGCTTCATTCGGTCTGATTTCTGCGAATCATCAATTCAGAAAACTGCTGCCGTGCATCTCACACGAACGGGGGTATTTCTTGTACAAAGACATTAAGAAGGAGCAATATGAACTGGCTAACCGAAACGCAACGGTCAAACTCTTAGTTGACCTTGGAATTCACCACAAACGCTGGATTCGTGAGCAGGCCATTCAGTTCATTTTAGACAACACACAATTAGAGTTATCAGACGCAGAATCAATCGTAGATATTTCAATCTCTTTGCCAGGATTGATGGCTGCTGAAAAAATCGGAGAATTAGTGTTGTCCAGGCTCAAAAAAGAACACCCTGAACTCAGTGACGAGAAGTTCGAAGAACACATCACCGAATTTGGTCCTCTTCCTCTAAGTGTGGTCAGAAAGGTTATGATGCAAAAGCCGTGAGTTGAAATCAGTTGGCCGATTCCCGCGCCTTATCCAGAATCCTATTGAGTTCCGAAGCTTCTTTCTCGGTCAGATTGGAAAATGCTTCAGCGAATGAATTCTGCTTATCGATCTTAGCAAGAACCTGCATGCCTTCATCGGTTATTACAATATCTACCAAACGCTTGTCTGACGGACAAACAACCTTACTCACCCAGCCCTTTTTGTGCAGTCGGTCTACAATGCGCGATGCATCAGACATCTTGTCCAACATTCTTTCCCTGATGGATGATGTGGAAAGCGGTTCAGGGCTGCTACCACGCAGAATACGCAACACATTGTACTGCTGAGTAGTAAGTCCGAAGGGTTTGAGGGTTGAATTGAACTTATCCCTGATCCAAGCCTCCGTGTAAATGATGTTTACAAGAGCCTTATGTTTCTCACTCTTAAAGCCCTTTGTCTGTTGGATCTCGCTTTCTAAACTCATCTGTAATTCAAAATTACCCATGCGGGGAAAACCCAAAATTAGAATCAATGTTCAAACACGGAAACTATTTCGATAAAGGAACCCGCAGAATGAAGGGATTGAACACCTGCGAGATATACAGATTTCCATCATAGATCAACCCTGTGGAAGCCGCACTTAGCACACTTCCATTATCAAGATAGAGCGTATCGAGAGCGTTGGTCTTAAGATCAACGGAATAAACCGCGCAAGGCGAAGGTTTATCTGCATGCTTCACGTGTTTCATGAATTTCATGAAATCTAAATGTGCTGTAGTAACCAATTTATTACCATGGAATGTGATGTTGTCATTACCCTTCAAGCATGGAATTTCTTCCCTGTCAGAGTAAGTTCCGTCAGCGTTTATCTGAAAAGAAATGACGTTCTTTTCCTGTGTGCCGGTAATGTACAATCGGCCATCTTTCACGCCCACTCCATTGGCATACTTCAGTTTATCGCCAACTGCTCTCCATGATTTTCCATTGTAATGAACAACAAAACTGCGCTTTAGCGCGAAAAGCTTTTCCCAAAGGTTGTTACGTTTTCCGCTATCGTTGGAAACATAAAAACCACCTTGATTATCCGCACAGACATCATTCGGAGATATCAGAATATCTGAGGTCAATTGCTCAAGAAATACAACCCTATTATTTAGCAACTCAAAAACAAGAATGCTCTGTCTTCCCGTTGGTGGAAAATCAATCTCGTTCTTCTCGTGATTCACACAGTAAAGCAACTTTTTGCCATCAACCAATCCAATATCAATTCCATGCGGACGAAGCGAAATTGTTGAAGGCAATTCCTCAATCGTAAGCTTGACAAGGTTTTCAGAAGAAAGGTTGTAATCGTAAAATCCGTTTTTGGAATGATCTTCTGTTCTGCGCTCGGAGCAAGAAATGATCAGCCTTTCGTGTCCGTTCATAGTGTCCAGCGCCATGTCTTCGGGCCCCGGCCCCACGTCAATTCTTGCGTAGTCCCTATTGAAAACCGGATGCTTTGAACAGGAACCAAATAGCACCAAAAAGGCTAGAGAAAGAATGCGGATCATGCTTCTTCCAGCATCTCAAAAAGCTGGTCGATGGCCTGCTTTATGTTCTCGCGAATGTCTGTGATGGAACCTTCCATCATATAGCATGGTGCGGTTATTATTCTGTTTTCTGGATCGATAGAAATCTCTCGAATGGATTTCATCTCAGCCACAGCACCAACCTTTTCCATTCCTGCACTGATGGCATCAATTTCATAAGGAGAAGCTTCCTCGGTGGTTCCAACCGTTAAACGCTCTTTCTTGCCTACGCCTTCCAACGCTTTGGCAATTACGGTAGGTCCCATACAAAGACCAACTATCGGTTTGTTGGCATTGACCATTTCGTTGATAATGCGCTTAACATCCGCATTTATCTCACCATCAGGACCACTGAAAGCCCATTTGGTCAGATTCTTGGCTGCTCCAAACCCACCAGGAATTACCAGTGCGTCCAGTTTCTCTTGTGTGATATCTGCCAGATCCAATATGGAGCCGCGTGCTATTCGCGCAGCTTCAATCATCACATTTCGCTTCTCATTCATTTCATCGCCCGTAATGTGATTCACTACGTGGTGTTGATCAACATTGGGGGCAAAGCAAACTGCCTCTCCTCTATTCTCATCAATTGCAAGGAGAGTGAATACACTTTCATGAATTTCCGAACCGTCATAAACTCCGTTTCCAGAAAGCAACACACCGATCTTGTAACCCATTTCTTCTCTATTTGATTTTGCGTGAATTTAATGATTAGTAAAAAGTGAGCCCAGACCAATACCGCGAGCACAAACTCGGTGCTAATGAAGAGATAGACCAGAACGAAATTTATTCTGAAGAAATTGAAGACCCATCTGGATTTTGACCCGAATCTTCTGGCGATCTTACAATACTGGTAACCTCAGATGTAGTTGTAGCTATTGATATCTCTTCATACTTGGCAATCTCATTGAGAAGGGCTGTATAAATCTTGTCTTTGGTTGATCTACGGCTCTTGTAATCAACTATATAGCGCAAAGTAAAAGTGATCCAATTCTGATCGAAACGGAGTGATACAGTCGGCAGCACATTGGCCTGCTCCACTCGGAATTTGTAGGCAAGTTTTTTCCATTCGGCCTCGCTGCGCACAGCGTAGTCCTTACAGATTTCATTTACCACATCCGTAAAAACTTTCCGTGCTAGAACATGGTCACTTTCAGTACGAACAGGTACTTCTATCTCATCCCATAAGAATGGGTATTCTGCAGAATAATTATGAATTCTTTCTTTGAACACGTAGCTATTTGCAAGCGTAATGATGCGTCCGTTGTATTGATCTCCCTTTACCCAATCGCCCATTTCCATGATGGTGGTACGCATCACGCCAATGTCAATAATATCGCCTTTGGCATCTCCAATTTTAACACGCTGTCCAACACTTGGTGTTCCGGAAAGTATGATACTCAACCATCCTGCAAAACTTACAATGACCTCCTGTAGGGCGAACGTAACACCTGCACCAGCAACGCCTAAAGCCACGCCAAGCGTTCCCAATCTATCTCCGTACACTAGCAACACTATGAGAACGACCAACAGATATCCGACCAGATTAACCGCTTTCCTGACGCGGTATCTATGATCAGCGTTAGCAATCATTAGAATTGACCGTGCGCTTTAACAACCACGTAACCATGAACACGATCAGAATACCCAAACTGATGTAGAATAGGCGATCTACAGCAGGATTTTTAAGCCAATCTGAAGCGTTCAATAGATAATCCATCTGAATTGTTGTTTGCTAAAATACGGGGTTGGAGAATGAAGGAAAAATGTATTTCCCAGCGATAATTCAAACCATTGAAAATAATGATTGAACACATGTGCCGGAGCTGACATTGCTGAAACTATTCTTCTAGCAACTTTCGAATTCGAATGATGCTTTATTCTTGTAGTGCCCACACTTCAAACCAGCTAGGACATTGAAACCGAATTGGTTCTAACTTTGGCGACCTAATTGGCTAAAAATCAAACCGAAAACCAGCTTGAAAAAGACACTAATTATATTAGGATTTCTATGCTTTCTGTTCGTTTTTCCACCTTCAAGTTGGAAACATATCTGTTCTACCGGTTACACGTCCTTCAGGCAGAAGCTTGCCTTAGACATTCGCATCGGGCGAATGCAAAATCCAATTCAAAAGAAAGACATACTGACCATCCGGATTCCAGAAAAAAGCCAAAAGAAGCTGGACGAATACAAAAAATCCATTGATGCGGTAAAAAAGTATGTCAAAGCTGAAATTGAATTTCAGGGAAAGGTCTATGACTGCGAACTGAGGTTACATGGTTCAGACAACCGAAACTGGACCGGCTTTCAGACGTCTTATCGAATAAAACTGGATAAGGAGGGGGATTTCATCAACCATGGTCGAAACTTTCAACTCATAAAATTGGATGAAGCCAATTCTCCTATTCTGGCTGCTAATAAACTGGCAAGAAACTACAACCTCATAAGCTCTTACGGACAGCTGGTAGCCGTAAACGAAAACGGGGCAGATAAGGGCATCTATTACATGACCGAAGCCATTGATAAGACCTTTTTAGAAAGAGAATTCGGCATTACAAACTACACAGAGATCGTAAACACAAACGATTGGACAAGGAAAGAAGGAAGCAGACACAATACCGACTTAGACTTATACTACGGACACATTGAAGCTGATAAAGGATCTCCTTTCAGAAGAGCACTCTACCAATTCAAGTTAATGGTTGAAAGTGAGGACCCAACTGAAGATTTCTTTGACAAAGAATACTTGGCCAGATTCTTCAGCATTTTCCCGCTGTTTAACGATATGGGGTTTATTGTTGGAGACAATATGAAACTGATCTACAACTTTGACAATGGTAAATTCTATCCCATTTTCCGCATTGAGTATTGGGGACAAGAACCAGGCGAAAGCTTGACTTTCTGGGACAGTTTTGGAAGAAAGGAAGTAAGCAGAATGAACAATCTAGTTTTCAGTTCGCATGCCGATGAATACGAGAACTGTGAGACCGCAAAACTGTTCAAAAAGCTGTTGTCTAACAATGAAGTGCGTTACATGCGAGATACCATGCTATTTAACATGTACGGTAACCGCGAAGAAGTTTTAGGGATTTTGAGCACAGCATACGAGGAGAGTCGCCCACTTCTCTATCATGCAACAATCGATCAGTATCGGAAAATCAGTTCTGAAGAACAAAAACAACATCATGTAGTAAGCTACCTGCTAGAGTATTTTCAACATTATTTACGCTATGGTCATGTTTATGGTAGCTATGACAAGTCACAAGATCGACTAGAACTTCACCTCGATTCTTATGTTCCGATGTCCGTAATAGACACGGTAAGAAAAAACATCTTAGTAAAGCATTGGACAGGCATTCTCTTTGACCAAAACCTGAATCATCAGTACAATCGGTTTGTGCTTAATGAAGTATTGGACACACTTGATGTAGATGACCTGATTTTTGTAAACGAGGTTACGAATGACACCATTCCCAGTAAGCACGTTCATATTAACCGTATCAGTTCCAAAGGAAGATTCAGAAAAAAGGACGCCTCAGATATGGAGTTTCTTTCCAAGCACAGTATCAAGTATGAAATTCATGGAGACTCTCTGGTTATACTTCCTGGCAAATACAAGATTGACAGGAACAATGTGCTGGTTGCTTTCAACATTATATGCGTAAAACCCGGTGTTGAGTTCAAATTTGAAAAGAACAGTAACTTATATGCCGAATGCGAGGCACTTTACATGAACGGGACTAAAGAAAAGCCAGTACTGTTTACTGGATCGGACGAACCATTTGGCAACGTCTCTTTCAAGGGAAGAGGAACAAATGCCACATTCCAGATTGCCAACATCATCGTGGAAAAAGGCTCCTTCAGTCGGTGGCTGGGAAGAGCCACTTCTGGTCAGTTTTCAATTTTCAATGCGGTAGTTCACTTGTCTAACTCAATTTTCAGAAATAGTCATGGTGATGATGGTCTCAACCTAAAATTCTGCAAAGCCGAAATCCGCGATTGCCAGTTCTACTTAAACAACGCGGACCAAGTTGACCTTGATTTTTGTATCGCTAAAGTGTTTGACTGCTCCTTCAGGCCATCCGGAATTGATGCCAATGGTGATGGATTGGATTTCAGTGGTTCGTATGCCTTTGTTTCTGGTTGCAACTTTGAAGGCTTCGAAGACAAGTCGATGAGTGTTGGTGAAAGGTCTTTGGTATTTGTAGAAGATAACACATTCAAATCCAATAACTGGTCTATATGTGCTAAAGACCAGTCGAATGTTTACGCCAATAACAACGCTTTTGAGGACAACGCGGTTAACTACATCGGATATGTCAAGAAGAACATGTTTGCTTCTCCAACCATTTTTGGAGATGATGAATCCGTTAAACTCTCTGATACTTTACAGTGCAATTACAGCACGTGGACCGCAGATCAGTTGAATGCAAAACTTGAGAAGTTTCATTCTTCTTATGAGTCATTTGATGTAGCACCAGGGCTAAATCATAAACAATACATGGACCATCTTATTTTGAAAGAGTTGATTCCGTGAAGGTTTACTTATCCACCCGATAAACCTTATCTCCATAACCAAGGCGGTAACGGTCACGGAGTTCATCACCGACCTCATTGGCCAGATCAATACGCTCTGCTTTAAAGCCAACGGCTTCCAACTTTGATGGATAATCGAGCCCGAAAAGGCGTACGTGATCCTTTTGCCAGTAATGCTTAACGCGGTCTTCTTCAGATGTAATGTTCGGGTCTTCCAGCGTGTTTTCGCGGTTGTAATCGATGGGAACTTGAAAAATGCCGAAACCACCATGTTTCATTACGCGATAGAGTTCGCTCATAGCCTTGTGGTCATCATCCACATGCTCCAAAACGTGATTGCAGAAAATGACATCAAAGGTGTTATCCTCAAACGGCATGTCTTGTATATCGCACTTCACATCTGCCAAAGGCGAAAAGAGATCGGCTGTGGTAAGATCCAAATGCTTCATCTTTCTGAATCGACCGAGGAACGGTTGCTCGGGCGCGATATGAAGCATCTTACGTGGCTTTGAAAAGAAGTCTGTTCGTTCTTTCAGATAAAGCCACAACACACGATGGCGTTCAAGTGTCAAACACTTCGGACAAAGCACGTTTTCCCGCTTCGCTGAACCGTCATATCCATAAGAAAGAAACTTGCGGAAATGTCCTTCGCAAACTGGGCATTCATACTTATTTCCGCCATAGAAAACGGGAGAAAAGAAACTGAAAATGTAGCTCAGTCGGATGAGAATGGGACGCGGTATCGTTCTGAGCAGAAAGTGGAACAAACCTTCGGAATTATTAATTGATAATTATGAGTTAATAATTGAGTAGAACGCTTGGCGTTCTGCGAAAGGATCTTCCAAACCAAGCGCCTCATATACGTACTTGAACGTGGACAATATCTCTGGCTTTCCACCAACAATGGCCACATCGTGCTCGAAGTGGGCAGATGGTTTTCCATCCTGTGTAACAATAGTCCAACCGTCTTCCAGTTGGGCAACGTCCGCAGTTCCGAGGTTGATCATCGGTTCAATAGCAAGAACCAACCCTTCCTTCATCTTCTTGCCACTGCCACGTTTTCCGTAATTCGGAAGTTCAGGGTCTTCGTGCATGTTCTTACCCAAACCGTGGCCTACGAGTTCTTTTACAACTCCATAACCGTGTTTTTCGGCATGATGCTGCACTGCGTACCCCACATCTCCAATTCGGTTTCCCGAGCGGATCTGTTCTATTCCGAGGTAAAGACTTTCCTCGGTCACTTTCAGGAGTTTTTTCACCTCATCTTTTATCTCGCCAACGGCAAACGTGAACGCATGGTCTCCGTAGTATCCGTTCTTAATGGCTCCACAATCGACTGAAATAATATCGCCTTCTTCCAAAGGTTTATCTGACGGAATTCCGTGAACAACCTGTTCGTTAACGGAAGTACAAAGCGTGTTTGGAAATCCGCCATAACCCAAGAAACCAGGCACCGCATCTTGACTTCTAATGTAATCCTCAGCCACTTTATCCAACTCCAGTGGAGTTACACCTGGTCTGATAAGCTTTGCCACTTCGCCCAACGTGCGCGAAACAACCAAAGCGCTCTCACGCATCAACTCTATTTCTGCCCTACTCTTTAAAACCGCCATTATCCTCCAAACAATTTACCTAGAAGTCCTTTTTTCTTGTCTTCAGGACGTTCCATCATATTTGCGCCATCTTCTGGATGAATGATATTGTATATCTCTCCCCAACCGAGGAATCCACCCACATTCCTATCGTCTATGAACATGTCGCAATCCAGCTTTCTGCTGGCCGTTTCCGGATCGAATTTCTCCTCTGGAAAACTCCTGTTGATGGCATAAAATTCCAATCCATTCTGACGGCAATATTCTACCGCTTCATCCAGCGTTTTACCGTGGCGATATGTCCACATAATGAGCCTGTGCCCTTTTGATTGCAACTTCTTAAGCGTTGCGAATGCAAACGGCATTTCTTTGCCAATTGCCGGGTATTTGTGCTCTACCACGGTTCCGTCAAAATCTACCGCGATAACCAGCGATTTGCCCATCATCATATCCATGCCGCGAAGTTACTGTTTGAGACGAGAAGAAGATGAAAGTGATACAGATAACAAGAGATAGGGCTGGACGATGAAACCCTTTATCTCCTATCCTCTAGTCATCTTCACTCTTTGCATTATTCAAATAACGGATGTATCCATTTATCATTTTTTCCACTTCTTGGGAAATTGCAAGCAGCTCATCAAACTTTTCTTGCGGTACATAACCTTCATCGAGCGCCACAGTTAAATGGTCCATTGTTTCTACAAGTTCTCCTCTTGCCATTCTCAATCGTTGGATATTCTCCTGATAATGATACCTCCCATGACCTTCTGTTATCATGGCGGTTACCGCACGAGATGAACGAATAAGTTGGTCGGTCAAAAGGAACTTTTCTTCTTTCGGAAAACTAGTTCGTGCCAGTTTAGCGCACTCATTTCTGAGAATTCGTGCTTTCTGCCAAACCTTCAACTCACGGAATTCGCCCATCCTTATCTCCTATCTCCTATCTCTTATCTCTTATCTCTAAATATACTCCGAATGAAGCACGTTCAGGTTCTCATCAAACTCATACAGCTTTGGCTTGCCCGTTGGTACTTCCGTTTTCAGAATCTCTTCTGGCGACAGTTTTTCCAAGTACATGATCAATGCGCGTAAGCTGTTTCCGTGCGCAGCAATAATGATGGATTTGCCTGCTTTGAGTTCAGGTTCGATCACTTCCTTGAAGTAAGGAAGAACTCGGTCTGCGGTACCTTTCAAACTCTCGCCTCCCGGAGGCGGTGTATCGAAACTTCTTCTCCAAATATGTACCTGCTCCTCACCGAACTGCTCTCGTGCCTCATCCTTGTTCATTCCTTGCAGTTCTCCATACATGCGCTCGTTCAAGGCTTCGTTTTCAACAACTGCAAGGTCGGTCTGACCTGTGACTTCCAGCGCCAACTTCAACGTTCGTTGAGCTCGCAAAAGAGCGGAAGTGAATCCCTTGTCAAATTTGTAGCCTTTCAGTTTTTCGCCTGCTTCTTTCGCCTCGGCTATTCCCTTTGGTGCAAGATCAACATTAACCCAACCTGTGAATTTGTTGAGCGCGTTCCATTCTGATTGTCCGTGGCGGACGATGACCAGTGTAGCGTGTGCCATTTCAGTTGTCGTATTGTAGTTTGTAATTCGTTTCGATTTTGCGTTCCTCCAACCTCTTCAGGTGTGCTTTTACCGACCGTTTTCTGTGTTCATTCAATTGATCGATGATAGAAACACCATTGAGTTGTTCAATTCCGTGCTGAATCCATCTGGCCGCAAGGTCTGAAAAGATGGCTTTCTGTTCCTTCAATTGCTCATCCAAAAAACTGACCTCAATCTGTTTTGGTCGTGCGATGGAAACTGTCAAACGTGGTAAACTCAGTTCATCTTCCAAACCGGAAACCAAAGGCGCTTTTGTAGCCGTAATTTCAGGATTGATGAATATGCCTGCAAAGTCTGATTCTGATTGCTTGATGAACGAAAGATTGACGGAAAATACCGCAACATTCAGATTCAAATGCTTGGCCGACAGTAACGGATGTTTCAGCTGTTGCTGCGTTTGTTTGAGTTGGTTGATGAGATCCGACAGATCAGCATTGGAACCAACCTTCTCAGCTACGGTATGGTAAATTTCGCTTCCGTGTACCTGAATCAAACCCTAAGCGTATGTGTGTTTGATGAAATCGTATAGCAACCGCACGCCAACTCCGGTTCCTCCTTTCAGACGGTAGTCAACGTCAGCGGTCATGAATGATGGACCAGCGATATCCAAGTGTATCCAAGGATAATCCGTGAAATGATGCAGGAAAGTAGCTGCAGTGATGTTGCCACCTGCTGCTCCGCCAATGTTCTTAATGTCTGCAACATTCGATTTTATCGCATCATGAAACTCGCGCCACATCGGGAATTCCATCAAACGCTCGTAAACACGCTCACCGCTTTCCTTCAGTGCTGTGGTATCTGTCTTGTCGGCACACATCGCAATGCCATAATAATCGGTAATCCGAGCAGCTGCTCCAGTCAACGTTGCAAGGTCAATAACCAACTCTGGGTTGTACTGTTTGGCGTAATGCAGCGCGTCTGCCAGTATCAATCGGCCTTCGGCATCCGTATTCAAAACCTCAACCGTGGTCCCGCTCATCATTTTCAGCACATCATCGGCCACAATGGCCTTTCCATCAATTCTATTATCCGTTGCCGGGATGAGCCCGATAACATGAACAGGAAGCTTGTTGGCCGCAATGGCGGCAATAGCACCAGATACGGCAGCACCTCCGCCCATATCCGACTTCATCTGTGCCATCTGTACGGTCTTGATATTGTAACCTCCCGTATCGTAAACAACACCTTTTCCAACTAGAACGATCGGTTTTTTATTCTTGGCGTTTTTCGGCTTCCATTCGAGGATATTGAAGGTTGGGGGCTCAACAGAACCTTTGTTCACACCCAAAAGGCCACCCATTTTCAATGCTTCGATCTTCTTCTTATCGAACGTGGTTGTTTTAAATCCCGTGGCTTTTCCGAGAGCTACCATGCGCTTACTCCACTCGGTAGCGGTAAGCGTGATCACCGGTTCATTCACAAAATCCCGTGCTGCAAACGTTCCCACTGCAACACCTGATAATTCTTGAAGATCGCCTTCCGAAACTCCTGCTGCCAACACATTCAGTTTGGTGAACTTATTCGGCTTGCCTTTATCACCCGTCTTATACGCGTTGAACTGATAGTTTGAAAGCACCATGCCTTCAATGACAGCCAATGTGTCGGCTCTATCTGCAGTTAGAGAAACAAGCGTTGCCATGGCAACTTTCTCACTATTGACAATCTTCCTTAGTTTGGCTCCAAGTGCTCTTGCTGCTTGAAATCGGTAGCTGGTTTCGCTCTCCTCTTTGAATTTTGCAATGACCGTTACGCCATCTTTTGAAGGAACTGAGTAGACCAATTCTTCCTTACCGACCCGGCCAGCTATTTTGCTTTTCAATTCTCCGATTGCCGAAATGGAATCGAGATCTTTCTTAGATGTTATCAGATGGATATTGAATTTCCCCTCTGATCTGACTTTGATAAGTTCCAATGGTTTTACTCCGCTCATTCAATGGTTTTAATGGGCGCGCAAGTTAGCACAATCCGCCTAAGACATCTGTTACTTCAATTCCCAAGCAATTCCACCATAAAATTCGCGGCCATGAACAGGGCTGTAAGCGTATGATGTATCGAAATACGGACTGAAACCTGAAGGAGAATTCGGGTCGTTGTAAGCAGAGAGTGGTGATACTCTTTGAACGTAACCAGCAATATTTTCCACTCCTGCGAAGAACCGCAGATTGGCCTTGTTCCAAGTATAAGTGACCTGAAGAACGTCCAAATAGAACGGCATTGAAGTTGTCGGTCGTGGCTCTGAAAGTGGGTTGCCCAACTCATCCACATCAAAGACCTCAGGCAATACCATTGGTCCAACCAAATTTCCTGTGTATGCAAAATCCAGATGCGCCTTTTTCCATGTATAAGAAATGGTTCCGTTGGCGGTGTATTCAGGCGCGAATTGAATACGCGAAGTTGTTCCATTCTCCGTTTCCGTAGCGCTGATGTAACTGAAACCTAATCGCAAGCTCAACGGGAATTTGAACGAATGCGTAATGCCTGCATTCACGCCCCAGGATTGTGCATGTCCGTTCGAATTGGCGTAGATGATCTGCTGTGGGTCGGTATCGTAATCAGGAATGATCTTGTTCGTAAAATAGGTGTAGAAACCATCAACATCAATTGTTCCTTGCGAGTTGCCAATGGTGTAAACCTGATTGAAACTGAGCGTTCCGTTGTATGAATGTTCTGGCTTCAGTTTCTCTTCCAAAACCACTTCCCGTTGGCCCGTTACAAACGCATGGTCTTCCGTAAACAGATTCACAACCTTAAAACCCGTTCCAAAATTGGCGCGAATGGTTGTCCAAATGGCAGGTTTCCATTTCAAATTCAATCGAGGCGAGACAACTGGTCCGTTAGCTTCATAATAATCCAACCGAACACCACCCAAAACCGTGAATTTCTGCTTCACCACTTCCCATTCATCCTGCACAAAAACGCCTGGAATGAACTGATTTTCAGGTTTGATGGTTGCCAACGTGTTGTCGTCATAGTATTGGTATCGAGCGGTCAATCCCGCAAGCAGATCATGCCGTTTTATTTGGCGATTCCAGATGAAATTCCCGAAACCGATGTACTGCTCGGCTGCGTACCCAACATCGCCATAATAGCTGTCCTGATTGTGGTAACTGCCTGAGAAATCGATGCGGAAATACTCCTTTGTGGGAAGCTGATACGTTCCGAAAATCTCGCCACGGTGCGTGTAAATGCTCTCACCGTAAATACTATCGTTGCCGCGCAACTCCTGATACGCCCGATCGATCATAAAATCGCGCACCCCATTCCTACGGTCTTCGTAATAATACTTGGCCATCAATTGTAGTTTTCTATGGTCTTTCCGCTTCATCGTCCACTTCGTGAAAGCAGAAACGCGGTCCATGTTTACGATATCGCCAAAGCCATCTCCGTTATCATCATGATACTGCGGAATGAAACCGTAATTGGCCCCTACCGTAGCATGCCATTTCTCGCCCACTTTTGGCGACCAGGTCACGTTTCCAAACGTTTCCAAATGGGACGTCATTCTAATGTCTGCGGCCAATGTTGGCTGGTTTGCGGGGTCTTTTGTGATGATATTGATAACCCCCGCCATGGCCTCCGAGCCATACAACGTTGAATTGGGTCCTTTGATGACTTCAATACGGTCAATCGCTTGCCGCGGAATGCCATTCAAACCGTAAACCGAAGCCAAATTGCCATATATGGGAGAACCATCAATCAGCACAGCTGTGTACTGACCTGGCAATCCGTTGATGCTGATATTGTTGGTGTAACATACACCGCAACTCACCACCTCCTGAACTCCATTGATAAGGTTCAGTGATTTGATCAGATTGACCGGATTGGCGGCTTTCTCCAGCAGTTCGTCAGTGATCACCTCCACCTTCACAGGCGAAGCCGTAACAAAGCTTTCCTTTATGGTTCCAGAAACCACAACTTCTTCCAGTCCAAGCACATCTTGCAGCAACGAAACTGTTCCCAGGTCAATCGACCTGCCGGTTAATTCAATATCCTTCTTGTATGAACGAAAACCCACGCTACTCACCTGCAGCTGGTACTTTCCGTTTGGAATATTCTTGATCTCAAAGCGGCCATTTTCATCAGAAACAGAACCGTAAGATGTTCCCACCAAAGCCACATTGGCAAATGGAATGATGTCCGTTCCATCGGTCACTTTTCCTGAAATCGAAGCCGATTGCCCGAATACAGAAACGCTGATCATGAGTAACCAACCAAGTATTGCTTTCCGAAGAATCACACGTCAAAGCTAAATGTATTTTTAGACTAATCTAAGTTTCATATTAGAACTATAGAATTATGTATTTTTACCGACCACATGGCACAATCGTTCACTGAGGAGAATTACCTCAAGCATATTTACAAGCTGTCCAAAAAATCGGACAAGGGTGTCAGCACAAATGCGCTTGCAGAAAGGCTGGACACCAAGGCTTCTTCAGTAACCGATATGATCAAGAAATTGGCCGCGAAAAAGTTGGTCAATTACCAGAAATACCAAGGGGTCACCTTGACCAACAAAGGCCAGAAAATTGCGGTTGACATTATCCGAAAACACCGCCTTTGGGAAGTTTTCCTACTGGAACATCTGGGGTTTGGTTGGGATGAAGTACACGAGGTGGCTGAGGAATTGGAGCACATCAAATCGGCAACCTTGGTAGACCGTTTGGACAAATTTCTAGGCCACCCGAAATACGACCCACATGGTGGACCGATTCCAGATAGCGAAGGGAATTTTCCGGCACCAGCGCGTGTAAAATTGGACGAGTTGGAGGTTGGCAAGCAATCCAAGGTTATGGGAATTACCGAGCATTCAGAAAGCTTCCTCGCCTACATGAAGAAGGTTGGACTTGACCTTGGTGTGGAATTCAAACTCATGGAACGCCACGACTTTGACCGATCCGTAGAAATTGAATTGAATGGAAAACCTGTTCAACTCAGCCACGATGTGGCGAAAAACATATTTGTAGCATACTGAAATGGAACTTTTCGAAACACTTAAAATTTGGTTCTTAGACCAATCTCCCGTGCTACAAGCCGTGCTTGCAACCACCTTTACATGGTTCCTTACAGCTGCAGGCGCATCCTTGGTTTTCTTCTTCAAAACCATGAACCGCCAATTGTTTGACGGCATGTTGGGATTTACCGGTGGCGTGATGATAGCGGCCAGTTATTGGTCGTTATTGGCACCGGCCATCGAGATAACGCCAGAAAGCAATCCGGGCGTTCCAATTTGGTTTCCAGCCGCAGCCGGATTTCTAGGTGGTGCACTGTTCCTCTTCGCTTTGGACAAGATCATGCCGCACTTGCACATCAACTTCCCTGAAACGGAAAAAGAGGGCGTTGAAACCAACCTCAGCAGAACCATGCTGTTGGTGTTGGCCATTACGCTTCATAACATCCCAGAAGGATTGGCGGTTGGCGTGGCGTTCGGGGCTGTGGCTCATGGAATGGATGGAGCTACCATTGGCGCAGCCATTGCTCTGGCAATCGGTATTGGTTTGCAGAATTTCCCAGAGGGAATTGCCGTAAGTATGCCGCTTCGCAGACAAGGGGTTTCGCGCTTCAAAAGTTTCTGGTATGGGCAACTTTCGGCCATTGTAGAGCCAGTTGCCGGTTTTGTGGGCGCCATTGCGGTTATATACGCCTTCCCTATTCTACCGTATGCTTTGGCCTTTGCAGCTGGCGCCATGATCTATGTGGTCATAGAGGAGGTGATTCCCGAAACCCAGTTGGACAAATACGCAGATACATCAACCCTTGGGTTTATTGGTGGATTCATTGTGATGATGGTGCTGGATGTGGCCCTTGGTTAAAACTGGCTTAACAGACATTTCTTTATGATTTCATGAATGCTTCGATCTGGAGTAAGATCGATCGGACAGCTTTGGAAAAAGCAAAGCAATGTCTGGAGATTTCGATATCGTAAACGTAGTTCAGATGGTAAATGGAGAACGTAAATACGGTCTTCTGCTAAAGCGAAAGTCTACTACCGATAATCCACATTGGGAATTTGTAGCATTCGGAAATCTACGCTCGTACGTCCGATCCAGAGACAGAAATCTGATAGAACAGGTCCCGATGTCGATGATCAAGTTTGTCGATCGCGTTCGCGTTTAACTTTCACTCCACTTGCTCATACTTCTCGCGGCATGGTTCAATACATGCGTAGTTGAGAATGAGATAGTTTCCGTCCATTTCGTAGCTCAACGGTACATGACCACCCGTGCAATTGTCTACATCAATGATCATGGTAGTTTCTGAATACGTTCCTAAGGAAGAAGAGGCGCCAGACCACACCTCACCAATGCAAATAGAGCCATTGGCCGATGAAACCGTTCCATCCTCGAAAAACGAAATGGTCTTATCGCTGGTAACAGGCTGAAACGTTCCGCTACCATCTCCCGGATCCATCAATTGCTCTATCAAATGCCACTTACTTACCAGACCTTCGTTCTGATTTTCGGTGTTACAGGCTGAAAGAAAAGCCATAACGGTAATAGACGATATGATGATCTTGAATTTCATGATTCTAAATTAAGCACTGATCTCCGTTTCAATTAGTTTAACTGCCAACTTCGATGGCAGTTAAACCAAAATCTCAGTCAACTTACGTTCGCGACAACCGCTCACCGATCCCATTGAATGAGACAGTGAGCAAATACATGCGCTCCAACAAGAGCAAGAATACCAAGCCTGAGATGTTGTTCAGAAAAGCACTATGGCAAGCTGGAATCCGTGGTTACAGGCTGCATTGGAAGAAAGCTCCTGGCAAACCGGATATTGCGTTTCCGAGTAAGAAAATTGCCATTTTCCTGAACGGTTGTTTTTGGCACCGATGCCCAAATTGCAACCTTTCGCTACCAAAGAACAATCAGGAGTTTTGGCAATCGAAGTTTGAACGAAACATTGCCCGCGATAAGGAGAAGATCGAAGCATTGGAAAACGAAAACTGGGAAGTTCTCGTTATTTGGGAGTGTGAAATGAAGGAAGATCTCGGGCAACAGATAGAAAAAGTGAGAAGGTTATTGAATCCAACAATTCAGAACAAATGAAGTATCCTGCCAAAATATTGGTTGCTTGGGCAGAGGCCATTGGCGGAAATAAGAAGATTCGCGATTGGCTGATTGCCAATGGTTACAAGGAACTAGGGCTCTTTGTTTTTGCCATTTACCATAAGGAGGATGCGCGAGATTGGCTGATGAAGAACGGTTTTCCGCACCTCATGGCGGTTATCAATGGCGTAGAAGGAAACAAACAGGCTATAGCGTGGCTAGAGAATTTCGGCTATACGCCATTGGCTAAAATGGCGCTGGCAGGAGATGGAGACGAATCGGCTTTTCAATGGCTTAAATACAACGGACATCACGAATTGGCCATGGCCGCCAAACGGTTGGAAGCTGTGAAAGATGATATTCAGCGCGATAATGATGACCCCCACTCCATCAACAAACACGGTTGATCACCGAACCAAGCGACAACCGCTTGGAAGCTTCTTCTCTGTTTGATTCAATTGTTCTGCGGAAAGTCCTGTGTCATTCAAATGAAGTTCCTTCAAGCTTGATAACGCAACCAACTTATCAGAAACAGATGTGAGGTACTTGTTGCCATTCAGTCCAAGAACTTCTAACTGCTCAAGCACAGCAATCTCATCACCTACTACTCCAATCTGATTGTAAGCCAACTCCAAGTACTTCAAATTCTTGAAAGAGAAAACAACTGCAGGAATCTCCTTGAGTTTTGGCGACTGCAAACTCAGGTCGAGATACAGCACACTGTCTGGATCGGTTTTGGCCATTTCCAGATCATCGTAATACCCTGGCTCCATGAAATAGGCATCAATGCCTTCCATGGCACCGTCTTGTGCAAACACCGAAACACACGTTACAAGTACAAGTAATATCGAACCAATGACCCTCATTCTGATCAGTTTAAACTGATTAACAAGATAAGCGAATATCCAGCAGATGCTTACATAGAATTGAGTTTGTACGATAGGAATTTGTCTAAACCTCAGTTATGTGACCAAAATCACACAACATGACTATTCCTTCTTGACCTTGTACAACTTCTGCAATGAATTGGATTTTTGAGCCTTGGCCGTGGTATGTAACCGGCCCTCTGATAGGAACATTTGTTCCGTTGATGCTTCTGTTGGGCTCATCGTTCGGAATTTCGGGCAATCTTGAAAGCATCTGCATGGTTGTTGGAGCAGGCAAGGTTTCGGACTACTTCAGGTCTGAGTTCACCCCAAGAGTTCCTGGTCTTTTGTTTGTTACAGGTGCTGTTCTTGGTGGATTCATTGCAGGAAATCTCCTCACAAACGCAGAGTACATGGTTTCTATCTCCGATGAAGCCCATCGTATCATTTCAGATTGGGGAATAACGCAATTTGATGGGTTGCAACCAGAGGAGCTCTTCAACTGGAACTTTCTGTTTACAATTCAGGGAGTCATTCTGCTTTGCTTAGGAGGGTTTTTGATCGGTTTTGGAACACGATATGCTGGTGGTTGCACTTCTGGTCATGCCATAACGGGCATCAGTGCGTTTCAGAGTTCCTCTATTATTGCTTCTATCGGATTTTTCATTGGCGGACTCATCACTTCCCATTTCATTTTACCCATTCTGTTCGGACCATGAAGAACGTGCTGTTTGTTTTTGCAGGAATGATTTTCGGAATCGTGATGGTCAAGTCTGAGGCAGTCTCATGGTTCAGAATACAGGAGATGTTTCATTTCCAGGCCTTTCATATGTACGGAATCATCTTGTCGGCAATTGCCACATCGGCTCTTTTGCTAACCGTTCTTAAGCAGATTGGATTGAAAGACGTGAACGGACAGATCATTCAAAAGCCATCAAAAACCAAATTGATAATATCTCCTCTATTGGGTGGAATAATCTTCGGATTAGGATGGTCTATGACAGGCGCTTGTCCTGGACCTTTGTTCGTTAATCTGGGAGCCGGTTACACTATCTTCATTGTTCCGATAGCCTTTGCAGTTCTAGGAGCTTTTGTACATGGATTGGTGCGCAAATATTTACCGTTGTAGGTTACTCTGGACAGGTGTAGTGCTTCTCTCAATGGGTGCACTTATCGGCTGTCAGCAGAATATTTATGACGGGATAAAAATCAAACAAGTTCCAAAAGAGCAATATTTCGCGCTCATCGATTCGCTGAACAACGAGTATATCATAGATGTGAGAACCGGTTTGGAATACAATCGGGCTCATATTGAGAATGCCGTTAGCATCAGTTTTCTCAATACAGACTTTGACTGGAAGATTGCTGAGTTGGATACTTCAAGACCCGTGTTCATTTACTGTGAAACTGCTCATAGAAGCCCGTTTGCTGCCAAGAAGCTTCAAAAAGCCGGTTTCGGAGTGATCATCGATCTAGAGGGAGGTTATTCAACCTTGCGATAGTGATAGACATCCAATTGCAAGGTTTGTTCTGTAACCAAAGTCATAATTGGTGCCGTTTTCCTCGTCTACATTGCTGGCGTAAAATTCAAAGTCATGCTAAAGCAATTTGTTATCCTCTACAATTACGATAATGGAGTTTTGATGCTCGGTATTTTCGTACTGGTCTGCATCGTTCTGATAGTTGGTGTAGTTGGAATGATCATGGGAGGCGAAAGCAAGAAGAAGGGTTGACCTAACGGCATCAACGCGTCAAACCCTCTACCCTTTCCTGAAAATCGAATTGAAGGTCTTCGTGAAGGTCGGAATAGAGTTTCTTGACCTTCTGAATCTGTCTTTCGTACAGATTGACCAACACGCGGCTACGTTTCCAGTTCAGGTCAAGGGAATTCATTTCCTCGCAAAAGAAGATGAGTACATCGAGTTCGGTTTCCTTCTTCTTGGAATACTTGATGTACTTGTTGGCAATTCTCAGCGCCCTGCGGATGCTTTTCTTGGCCAGATAGAACCCGGTGGTATTGGTGGCGCTGAAAGCTTCTGCCACATCCTGTTTAATGCGATTGGCGTACGCATCCTCATCCACAGAATCGAATAGCAGATAATTGAGGTATTCCTTGTTCTCGCGTTTGTACTTGGCAAGGTGATCTATGAGTTCGAGAAGTTCTTCACGCGGAAGCTGTTTTAACTCTTTCCGTATTTCAGCCAGCGATGCGGAATCCATCAATCCTGTTCAGGGAGATATTCGTCTTCAGAGAGTTCTCCGATTATCTCAAACTCGGTACGTCTGTTCAGTGCTCTACCGTCTGGGTTATCAGAACCATCTTCAAACTCGTTGGGAGCAATTGGTCTTGATTCGCCATAGCCCGCGTCTTTCAGCCTTCTGGCGTCAATGCCTTTCGATATCATGTAATCCACAACACTTTTGGCCCGCTCTTTCGATAGTTTGAGGTTGTAGGCGTCAGACCCTTTCGAATCGGTGTGTGATGATAGTTCAATGATGATCTGCGGATTCTCCATCATGATGGGGTACAGACCCGTATCCAGACTGACCTTGGCCGATGCCGTGAGGTTGGCACTGTCAAAATCGTAGAGAATACCTTCCAGTACAATGGGTTTCTTCGGGATCTTCTTCAATTGCAACTCCACATCCAAGGTATCTGCGGGCGTTTTCTTCTTGGTGGTCACATCCACCATATCATTGAAATAGCCCACCTTTTTGGCTTCAATGGTATAATCTCTGTCCGGCTCCAACGTAAAGCTGAACGTGCACGGATTCACGCGTAATTCTTCTGCCAGATACTTTTCGCCTGTAACCTCATCTTTCAGGTAAAGCAATACGTCCACTTCATCCAAACAGGTGGAATCAACCACCAATCCATTCAGGTGAATGTTGACATACTCCACAAACTCAAAGGCATAGATGTCATCGCAGCACGTTGCATTCAGCAATGCCACGCCTCCTTCCCTGTTCGAAACCAAGAAACCCGTGTTCTTGTCCTTGTTCAGGACGAAATCAAAATCGTCTGCGGGCGAGTTGATGGCTTTTCCCAGATGCTTCAGAGAATCCGTGGACCATTGGCTCTTTTCCCCTTCAATCTTGTACACATCCAATCCGCCTAAGCCAACCCGACCATCGGAGCTGAAATAAAGCGAGTGAGAACTCACATCATAGTAAGGCGTGAATTCCGTTCCGGGTGTATTGACCGCTGCACCAGCATTTTTCGGGGCACGGAACCGATTGGTTCGGGCATGGTATTCTGTGAACCATATATCCAATCCGCCTTTACCATCGGGCCTGTCTGAAACGAAGTAAACCACCTCCTGATTCCGCTTGGATTCCCTACCAACGGTTGGCTGCGTGGTGGTATAGTTGGGGAGGTTGATCATATCATTCATCTTAATGGGCTCTCCCCATTTATCTCCCTCTTTTTCCGAATAGAACAGGTGGCAAATGGTCTTCCCTTGGAAATTCTCATTGCACTCTGTGAAGTAAAACCGTTGCCCGTTGGGCGATAAGGCCCCGTTTCCGATGTGCCCTTCAATGCCTTTAACAGGATCATTGAACTCCCCGGCCGATTTCCATTGGTCATTTTCCTTCTTGGCATAATAGAATTTACGCTTCGGAAGGTCTACTGTATCCAATTGCTCCATATCGTAGAACTCCACCTCATCGCTGATCAACGAACCGTAGACCAAGGTCTGCTCATCCATGGGAATGGGCGAGAATTCGATATGCGCCTTATTGATGGAATTATCGAGATGCGATGTTTCTGCCTTGTTGACCGAATCTTGCAGAGATATGGCCAATTCGCAGCCTGCTATCTTGTTGTTGGTGATACGGCTGTACCATTTATCGTCCATCTCTTTGGCAAACCGCCTGAACTTGATGAAGTTGCTTTTGGCATCTTGGTATTTGCCCGTTTGCATGAACATGTCTCCTGCATGGTAAAGGGCCATCGCGTTCTTTTGTCCGCCTGTCAATTTCAAATAGCTCCAGTAGGCGTCAGAAGCATGTTGGTAATCGCGGGCACCGCGATACAACTCTGCCAATTGCAACACCACCTTGGCATTCTCTGGCTTGCGTTTTGCCCACTCTTTGTAATAGATGAGAGCGGAATAGGTATCTCCCAATCGGAGTGAGTTCTGCGCCAGCCCACGGATCTTGCGCATGCTCAGATTTTCGGTCTGAGGCATGGTTTCCTGCGCCAAGCTGTTATCAGCCATTGCCAAGAGCCCTATCAGAAACAGAATCAGTACCTGTCGCACGGAATGGCCATGGTTTTAGGAGTGAACAGCGGTGCTGTGTAGACTATGGATAGTTCGAAGGTTGTTTTCTGCGAACTCTGCGCACTTAGTTTGGACACGTTGAGGTCGTAACTGAGTCCCACGTCAAAATTCTTGATGTGCGTACCGATAACCGGAGCTACCGCATCGCTGTTTCTTCCAAATCCGCCACGGTAAAGCACGCCCAGATAGATATGCTTGACCATTGACTTTTGGAAGTGATACTTGACATTTCCGCCCAGCACCATGTCAGACACTTTGGTGGTCCACATGTAGAGAAATTGCGGCTCTGCCGAGAAGGTCTTGTTAATGGGAACATCTACCATTACATGCACCGATTGACGAGACCGAAGCCGTTCTGCCTGCGCGGTGAAGTACGTGTCTTTTGGACGTGTAATGTGGAAGATGGAGAATCCCACTGTTGGTTTGAATTTCTTGAACTGATGACTCCAAGCAAAGCCCAAATTCATATCGAAATACGCCTGAGAGGCCTTGATGTTGTCCTCTCCATTGTACACATTAGGGTCGAACTGCCCATCCTGATAGACCCATTGCTGTGGGAAGGTCTGTGAACTGAGGTCTGTACTACGCACAACCGCCCCTACCTGAAATCCAGCACGGACTTCATGGCCTTTGATGATCTTCTCGTAAGCTGCGGTCAGGTATATCTTGAAGGTATTGAGCGCGAAGGGAGCGTAATTATCATTGGCAATGAAAATACCCGCATCAATCTCGTCCTTGAAAAAGAAAAACCGCTTATCGAACGCCAGCATACCCGTGGTGATGGGCTTGTTGATCTCTGGCCACTGATGCCGATAGTTACCTGTAATGCGATAGGCGCCATCGTACATGCCCACCATGCCCGGATTGAGATTCTGCTGGTTGGTGTAGAACTGCGTTAAATGGATGTCTTGCGCATTGGTCTTGGCAAATAGTAGAAGAATTGAGCAACATAGAAACACACCCCTAACCCCTCTCAAGAGGGGAAGGATCAGAACCAATTTCATATTTCCTGTTTCACATTTCATCAAAAACACCTACCACATGTGTTGACCGTTAGGCTGTAGGTTATTGCTGTACGTGTTGGCCATGTGCCAATATTGCTCGTAGCTGAAGTGGCATGCACAAGGGTAATACGACATGATGTTGCCCACATCCGGGTCGTAGAAATCGCCATTGGCATCGGTCATCATAGCGGTAAAAATGCAATCACTGTTCACGTACAGTCCTGGGTCCTCAAATGGCACGTACGGGTCTCCAGGCGTATCGCAAAAACCATCTCCTTCTGTCTGACAATTGCTACCGTCTGCCAGTTCTGTTCCGTTGCCTTCAAAGGTGTGTTCCAATCCCCAATAATGGCCCATTTCGTGGGTCAAGGCACCACCAGGTTTCAAGATGCAGATACCACCACCCTGCGTATTGTTGATGCCCCCCAGATCGGCAAAGCCGGCAATGCCCGGAGGTTCTATACAATGCTGCACATAGAAGATGTTGATGCGGTATGCCTGATGATGTGCCGTGAGCATCTGACTCCAATCCACCCCACCGATCGCATCCAGCGTATCCCATTGGAAATTGTCGATGTAGCGGAACTCACAGATCTCGAAAGACACACATATCTCGCTCCACAAGTTGTTGCAGGCATCGATCTCTCCCTGTATCTGTGCCTCCGAAACGTTGGCCTCACCCAAACTATCCCTTACAATATGAACCACCACCGAAAAGCGTTTATCCAAACATGGCAACTCCTGCCGTGGCGGTTCTTCCATGAAGGGCGCCACACTGATGGTGGAAACCAGCATCACTGCAAAGACGACCAAAGCACTCAATCGCTTCAGAACGTTGACCATTGGGTAGAGTTTGGGGTTGGCATCATCACTTCAGACAAATGTATTCAGCAATCGGTTACAATCAGAATGCGCGGTGTTTAAAGGCATCCTTTTTCTATTTTCACGTCCCCTAAGAAACGCTTTTCAATAAAACGTATGCGGTCTATTTGGTTGCTATTTTTCTTGATTTTGACCGCCAATTTTGCGATTGCACAGACTGCGCAGCCCTCTCAAGGGTGTGTTCCATTGACCGTCAACTTCACTGCACCAGCAGGTAGCGGCCCTACGCATTTCTGGGTTTTTGGAGATGGTGCAACAGCCACAGGACAGAACCCACAAAACACTTTTGTAACGCCCGGAACGTACGAGGTGCAATACAGCGCCACTTCCAATGGACCTGTGCTTGGCACAGTAACCATCAATGTTTACGAACAGCCCGTTCCAGAATTTACGGCAGACCCCACCGAAGGTTGTGCCCCGTTGTTGGTCAACTTTACCAATACCACCCAAGTAGGTGCTGGTGTGAACATTACAGGATATTCTTGGGTATTCGGAGATGGCGGCAACGCATCTGGTTCTTCACCCAACCATTGGTTCACGCAGCCGGGTTCGTATTTCGTTTCGTTGGAAATTCAGACCAACTTGGCCTCCTGTAATGCCACAGAGGTGTACAATAATGCCATAACCGTAACGCAGGGTCCGTATGTCAATTTCTCCACTACCCCCAACCCTCCCACTGCGTGCGACCCACCGCTCACGGTTTCGTTTACCAACAACAGTGGTTCCAGTCAGCCGTTGACCTACGAATGGGATTTCGGAAACGGCAACACCTCCACCGACCAATCGCCAGCCGACCAGACCTACACACAGGCCGGAACATACACCATTACGCTTACTGGAACCGACCCTGATGGCTGTGCTTCCACCTTTACCAGAACGGTTACCATCGGCTCTCCAGAAACGGAATTCATTGTACCGGACACCATCTGTTTGGGAGATTCTGTTCAGATGATAAACCTTTCATCTTCAGGTTTTTACCAGTGGATATTTGCAGCAGGGAATGACCCACAGATAACATCACTGTCGCAACCATGGGTACACTTTCTCACCCCTGGTTTGCAGGATATTTCATTGACCACAAGCGCTGGGGTCTGTAGCACCACCGAGACGGTTCAGGTATTTGTGGAAGACCCATCGGCAGAGTTCACCTCCACCCCCGATTATGCCTGCGTGGAGCCCATGGATGTCCAGTTCACACCCGTCAATCAGGGTTATGCAACGTATGAGTGGCTCTTTGGAGATTCGGCCACCAGCACGTTGACCAATCCGCTGCACACTTATTTCTATGAGGATACCACCATTTACTCATGGTACGGTATGGACACGCTGCATACCACGCTCATTGTAACCTCCACGGCTGGTTGTAAGGATACCGTGTGGCACACCGATACGCTTTGGCTGCCTAATGCGGTCTTCTTCCCCGATGTGGCAGAAGGATGTGTACCGCTTACAGTTACGTTCTCCGATTCGAGCACATCCAAAGAAGATATTATCTCTTGGGAATGGCACTTGGGAGATGGCTCGGTCATCAATTCCAACACGGGCGACCCTGTTACGGTTACCCACACTGCACCAGGGCATTACGCCTCTTATCTGGTCATTGTGAATGCGGCTGGTTGTACCGATACCAGCTACAATGTGGTTACCATTGTTGGAGATGAACTGACCCCTGACTTCTCGGTGGACCAGACCGAGGTGTGTCCGGGCGATGTGGTGCAGTTCACCAATCTGACCGCGCTGTCTGACAGTGTGGATTATTGGCATTACTATTCCGAGACCAACAGGCAGTTCCATTGTTTTGATGACCCCGACCCTACGTGGGCTTATTGGAATGAGACTGGGTCGCAGGATGTAACCCTTATTGTGGGTTGGAACGGCTGCTTCTCTTCCACCACCATCAGTGATATGATACAGGTGAACGGCCCTATTGCCGAAATCCTGCTGAATTGCGAGTGCGATGCGCCCTTTGATGTGGATTTTGAGAACGTGAGCCAAGCATACACCGACTTCAGTTGGGACCTTGGAGACGGCAACACCTCTACGGACCAAGCATTTACGCATACGTATGCAGCCACGGGCGATTACACCATTGTGCTGACCGTGGATAACAGTAGCACGGGCTGCCCTACCTCTTACGATACAGCGCATGTGAAGATCAGAGACATTCAGGCGGCCTTCTCCATTGACTCGGTCATCTGCCAAGGTATTGATGCTCCGTTTGATGCCAATGCTTCGCAGGATGTGTTCTCTGACTGCTGGGGTGGCTATACCTTCCAGTTTGATGACCCTACGTTGCGGCCCATCACCACACCAAACCCGAACCAACCTGTCAACTTTGAGAACACAGGCGAATACGGAATCACATTGATTGTGAGAGACGTGAATGGGTGTAGAGACACGGCCAGAACGGATGTTATTGTATCTGGTATTGATGCCAACTTTGCTGTATCAGATAACCTTATCTGCTCTCCAACGGAAGTCAATTTCTCTGACCTTTCCACTTCAGACACCACCATTGTTTCGTGGGCGTGGAGTTTCGGAGACCTCAGCTTCAGCACAGACCAGAATCCAGACCACACGTATTCCGTGTTTCAAGATTCGATTTTCGTTGCCATGATAGCGCAGAATGCCGTTGGCTGCATCGATACGGCAGATACCGCCCTCATTACCATGTACACCCCTGTGAGTAACGTGAGTTCCACTCCGTTCTTCCCGAACATTTGTGCAGGGCAATCGGTCAACTTTACGGCAACGGACTATACGCAGGGCGGTTCCAACCTCAGTTTTGTGTGGGATTTCCAAGACGGTAGCCCCACCACCAACACGCAGAATCCGAGTCATCAGTTCAACGAGGCAGGAACCTACAATGTAACGGTGGTCTACAC
>JACJZQ010000020.1 GCA_020635495.1 Flavobacteriales bacterium
GAGAACATTGCCCGCATGAACCGAGAATATCTTTCTGCTTCGGTTGCAAGCGAGGATTGATCCACGTTCCTAACAGGCCAAATAGGCGTTAATGGAACGGGTAACAACAGGTCATTGGGTTTTTGCTGCTGCGTTTGCCGTTGCTTTTCTCGTTGGGGTGGTCTACGCTTATAAGGATGACATCAAGAAACGACCAGACCTGTTCAAAGGCTCATTCAAATTTCTGTTGGGAGTAATTTTGGTCATCATGACCCTCCTGGTCATCAAAATGATAAGCCGATTGGGTTAATCTGGTCAAGTCTCTACCCGTTTACTTGTTTCGTAACTTCGGTATTATGAGGCAACTGTTTTTGTTAATCACATTTCTTGTCTGTTACCATACGTCTTTTGGGCAAACGGAATTTGGTCCGTTAGGCGCACAATGGGTTTACTATTTACCACCTAATGGCGGCCCCTTTTACCCAGAAACAGAAGATGTAATCACCGTTTCAGGAGATACGGTTATTGATGGGTTGCAGGCAAAAAGATTGACGCAACTGAGAAGAACCGTTGACCATTGGAATGGTGGTTCAGAGACAACAGGCTCGTGGAATCACTACGTTTCGAATCAAGGAGATTCTATCTTATCGTATGAAAATGAGCAATGGGAGTTGATTTTTGATACAGGTGTTTCTGTTGGCGATACCTTGATAGTCTATGTGGGTGAGCTTAATGCATTAAGTTGTAGTCTCAGAGATACCGTGGCAATTGAATCTATTCAGGACTCTCTCATGTATGGGGAAACGCTCCGATACTATTCGTTTAATGTTTTTGGCTTCAATGAACGTGTACCAGGTGGTTTTTTTGAAAAGATCGGTTTTACATACGATAGTCCCATCAAACATCCCGTGTATTGTGATTTTCCAGGCAGTTACTGGGGACCTTGGTTTTACTGTTATTCAGACAACGAAGTCACTATATCCCCAACCTCCGGTTGCGGGCAGATTCTTTGGTTATCCGAAAAAGAAGCAAGCTCTTTAGAGATATCACTCCTTGCTCAAAACCTCCAAATCCAATCCTCTCCCAACTCAACCCTCCACATCTACGATATCCTCGGAAAAGAACTGCTGCAACAAAGAATTACTTCAGACAATCAAACATTAAACATAAGCCAATTACCAAACGGAATTCTGATGGTTGTGGTGGAAATGGAAGGGGGTCGGTTTACAAAGAAAGTTATAAAGACCAGTTACTAATCGCTGGTCGCTATTCACTTTTCACTACTCAGAACACAATGTAATCTTCAGGATTTACGGGTCTTCCATTGAACCAAAGCTCAAAGTGCAGGTGTGGGCCGGTGGTCAGTTCGCCAGAGTTTCCGACAATCGCCACAACCTCTCCGGCCTTAATCGATTCGCCAGTTTTCTTTAGCAGCACAGAACAGTGTTTGTAGAACGATGTCAGGTTACTTGAATGCTGTATGGCCACTACGTGGCCAGCATCGTAAGTCCAAGACGAAAAGATGATGGTACCATCCAAACAGGCCTTTATCGGCTCATTCTCCTTGGCCACAATGTCTACGGCAAAATGCTTCTCTTTTGAGTCGAAACCTGCCGTTATATCACCCTTTAGGGGCGCAAAGAAAAACAGGTCGCGGATGTTCATTTCCATGGCCTGCTTACTACCAAACTGAATGTTCTGAATATTGAAGCGTTCCTCTTGCTCAACCATTGCCCGCAGCAAAGAATCTTGCTCAGACTGTTTGAACTCAATGGCCGTGTAATCCTTGGTGGTATCCGGTTCGCGGGTTTCCTGTTCGGGTGTCTCTCCCGCAATGATCATATTGATGTTCTTCAGATACATGTCCTTTAAAGCCAACTCACGCTCCAAAGAATCGGTCCGCAACGTATTCTCATAGACCTGTAACCGCAGGTCCGTGTCCGCATAACCTGGAATATACTCCCGCAAAGGCGTAAACGCGATGATATAAGTGACCAGAACAATGAGGAAGATGGCCAATGAGCCCCCGAAAATGATAACATTCATGGGAGTTAGCAGCAGGCTGGCCTTTTCCTTAAAGGTCTCCTCATTCATTACAACCAACCGGTACTTTACCCGAAGTCGATTGCGCAGATTGCCCTTCTTTTCCTTTTGCTTGGCCATGTAGGTTGCCAAATATCGGAAATTGAATTGCGGCAAAGTGTTGGAGATGAAAGATGTTACCTTTGCCGACCGTCTAAAATGAAATATTTTTGCGCCTCTTCAGTTACACGCAGTGCGCAACCTGTTTTGAATCAGATAATCCGCTATACTTCTCTAGTGCTTGTAGCTGTTGGGATGACGCTTTTTAGCGGCTGTTCCAACAAGAAGAAGAACTTCTTGAGTAGAAGCTACCACAACGTAACGGCCAAATACAACGTTTACTGGAACGGCAAAGAGGCCATGAAGGAAGGTGTTGACAAACTGGAGAAGAGCCACAGCGATGATTATGAGGAGATCCTTGAGGTGTTCCCTGTTGGAACATCGGAGTCGGCAAAGTCTGTTTATGGCGAGATGGACCGTGCCATAGAGAAAGGCGGTCTCACTATTGCCAAGCATTCCATGCTGTTCAAAGGCAAGGAATACGTAAGCACCATTGATGATGCTTACATGCTTATTGGCAAGGCCCATTTTTACAAGCGAGATTATGTGTTGGCGTTGGAGATGTTTGATTACGTCATTAAGCAGTACAAGACCAACGACATCAGATTTGATGGTTATCTGTGGCTAATCAGAACATTTACCGAGCTGGCCAGATTCAAAGATGGAGAGAAGATAATAACCCTGCTGGAGGAGGAAAAGAAATTCCCCAAGAAGAAGGTGGCCGAACTGGCAGCCGTCAAGGCAGATTACTTCATAAAGAAGGGCGATTACGGCATGGCCAAAGACCAACTTATTCTGGCCATTGACAAGACCAAGAGACGTAAGAGCAAAACGCGTTACACCTACATCCTTGCACAGTTGTATGAAGAACTCAACAACAAGGACAGTGCTTTCTATTACTATGCTCAGGTGCTGAAGAAGAATTCGCCTTACGTGATGGAGTTCAATGCGCGCATCAACCGTGCGCTTATGGCCAGCGCACAGTCAGGAAGCATTGAGGCCATCAAGAAGGAACTTACCAAAATGGCCAAGGACGATAAGAACATCGATTACTACGATCGGATCTTCTATGCCTTGGGAAACATTGCCTTGGAAGAAGGTGAGAATGACCTGGCACTCGAATACCTCAAGAAGTCTGTGGCAGCCACCACCCAGAACTATACGCAGAAAGCGGTCTCGTACTTTACCATTGCCGACCTCTATTTCGATAAGCCCGAGTACGAGTTGGCCTCTGCCTATTACGATAGTTCCATTGCCATTCTTCCTCCCACCCACGACCAGTTTCAGCGAGTATCGGCACGCCAGCAGAGTTTGGCAGAACTCGTCAAGAATATCCGCATCATTGAGTTGCAGGACAGTCTGCTGGAATTGAGTCAATTGTCAGACCTGGAGTTGGATGCCGTTATCGCAGAATTGGTGCAGAAGATAAAGGATGAAGAAGAGCAGAAGCAATTCGAAGCGCGCAACACGCCATCGCCACAGCAACAGCTCAATCAGCTCAATCAGAATCAGTCCAACTCGCTCAGTACCACGGGGTCAGGTTGGTATTTCTACAATACCACGGCCCTCAGCTTTGGCTCCAACAACTTCCGTCAGAAGTGGGGAGATAGAAAACTTGAAGACAACTGGAGACGGTCAAGTAAGGGTTCTAACGCTCTGAATGAGATCGTGAATGAGAATGGAGACACCACTCAGATCACTACTGCTCAACTCATGGATCCTAGCTTTTACAAGAAGGATATTCCGCGTACCGAAGCACAGATTGACAGCGCCAACCTCAAGATTCAAGACGCTTACTATGATTTAGGAACGATTTACAAAGAGCAGCTATCTGAGAATCAGCGGGCCATCAATTCGTTTGAGGAGTTGCTGAAGCGTTACCCGCATGGCAAATGGAACCTGGAAACCTACTATCAGCTATACCGTTTGTATAAGGCTGAGGGTGATGAGCGAAAATCACAGGAGTACGCCAACCGCATCCTTAAAGAATTCCCAAACAGCGATTACGCCAACATTATCCGCGATCCGAAATATCTCGAGAAACTTGAGGCCATGCGTGGGCGTTTGGGTAGCATTTACGATATGGCCTTCCAAAACTTTAACAACGCGGAATACGAACGCGTGATAGAAGCAGCCGATAGCGCCTTAACCAAGTTCAAGGAAGATGAGATTCTCTCCAAGTTCGCCTTACTAAAGGTGATGGCCATTGGAGCAACCGAGAAACTCATTGTTTATCGAACTGCGTTAGAAGAATACATTGCCAAGTACACCGCAGCACCAGAAAAGGCGAGGGCGGAAGAGCTGTTGGAATACGTTAAAACCCTGATGGGAGAGACGGTACCCGATGAGCCGGTTTCAGAAAGCACAGGAGAACAGAAACCAGCAGAGGACTACGTATATGATGAAAGTGTGCAGCACTACTATGCCATGGTGGTCTCCAACTTGCCGGATGTATCGCAGTTCAAGGCCAAAATCTCCGATTTCAATGGAAGAATGTTCTCTGTAGAGAATCTTGCCATTAAGAATCTACAATTCTCTGCCACAGAAGAGCTCATTTTTGTGCAGGGTTTTGCGGAAACCAAGAAGACCGTTGATTACTATCAGGCCATTGGTCAAGATTCATTGGTGTTTGAAGGAATTGACTTGAATAAGACCGCGCAGTTCGTCATCTCAAAGGACAACTTCCCGATCTTCTATCAGAAGAAAGAGATTCCTCCTTACATGCAGTTCTTTCAAAAGAACTACCTAAAGGAGGAGTAATGCTTTGCGTTACGCTGACGTAATTTGCTCCTTTCTCAAACGCCTTAATAAGCCTTTCGTTTACCGTTCAGAAGTGAACTCATGTCGGGACTCAAGGCGTGTTTGATGTTCACTTCCAGTTCCGCCACATCAAAAGGTTTAACCAGAAACGCTTTCGGTTCTGTAGCTTCGGCTAATTCGCGGGTCTTATTATCTATGTATGCGCTGATGTACAGAAACGGAATGCCCTTTTCCTTTAGCATTTCGCCCAATTTTATGCCCTCGGCATTACCCTCAAGGTTGATATCCAACAATACCAGTTCTGGGTTGTTCTTTTCAATGTCTGAGACGGCCTCTACATAAGACTCTGCTACCCCAATAACCGTGTGACCGATTTCTTCAAGAGCTCCCCGAAGGTCTTCGGCAATTATGAATTCATCTTCTACTATTTGGATTCTGGCTTTTGGAGATAACATGATCATTTGGTTTTAGGAAATTCTATTCTTGTGCTGTACCCGTTCTCAGTAACGGTACTAAGTTTGCCCTTCAGTTTACGGGTCATGGACTCAACCAATTTCAAGCCGAAGGAATCGGGTTTGCGCTCGTTCCCATTGGTACCCATACCGGTATCAGACACTTGAAGAATCAGGTTCTTTGGCCCCGACCGGAAAGCCACTGTCAGCACCTTCTCTTTAGCCCCATCAAAGGCATATTTCAGCGAGTTGCTTACCAACTCATTCAATATCAATCCTACCAACGTGGCCCTATCGATATCCAACACTACAGGCTGGACGTTCAGGGTTAACTTAATTCCTTGTTCTTCAGCGCCATATGAGCGCATTAGGGAGTTACATAGTTTGTCTACGTATTTATCTGCTTCAATACTGGCCGCTTCATCATGGCCTTGATAGAACATTTGATGTACCAAAGCCATACTGTGAACACGATCCCGTCCTTCTTTTAGGGCATGTAGCACGTGTTCGTCTGTAACTTCTCTTGATTGCATGTTAAGCAAGCTGGAAACCACCTGCAAGTTGTTTTTTACCCGATGATGAATTTCATTGAGTAGCAATTGTTTTTCTTCGGCATTTCGCCCAAGTTCCTCCTTCTGTTCGGTGAGCTGTTTGTTGGCTTTGCGTAGCGATGTGGCCTGAAATATCAAGATCATCATTACAATTAGGCCCACGCCTATAATGCCATACAGAAAATTACGCGTGGTTGTTTGCGAACGGATTTTCTCTTCTTGCAATTCGTTCTGCTGTTGCACTTCTTGTATTTGTCTGGTGCGTTTCTCGGTCTCGTAAGCCGCTTGCATTTCTTCAATTGTCTTTACCTGCTCTTCTTTGAAAAGCGAGTCAGACAAAGCTTTTTCAAGCGTATGATATTCATATGCTTTGGAGTAGTTTCCAACGGCCGCATGAGACCGATGCAAAAGCCGGTAGATATCTGCGGTCTGTCGGTTAGAACCGATCTCTTCAGAAATGGTCAATGCGGTTTCTGCATGTGGAATCCCATTTTTCGGCTCTCCCATCCGCAGGTAGGTTTCTGCCAGATTTTGATGTGAACTTGCTGCACCGTAGCGGTCTTTCAGTTCCTCGCGAATGGTAATAGCTTCTTTGAAACCATTCACAGCCTTGTTCCACTGTCCATCATCCATATAAACGCTTGCCAAATTGTGCAAGGCCAATGCTTCTGCATCCTTTATGCCATGGCTCCAGGCAAAATCGTAGTTCTGGTTGAAGAAGTGTAGAGCGGAGTCTCGCATACCGCGTTCGCGATAAATGATGGCAATGTTGTTTCTGATGGATTCCATGCCACGCTGGTCGTTGCGTAACGTACGGATTCTGAGAACGCGCTGGTAATACTTCAATGCCAGCTCAGAATCGCCATTGGTTTTGTGTATCAATCCAATGTTATTCAATGAATTGGACATGTTAGTCGAATCATTCAACTCTTCAAACACTTCCAGAGCCGCGAGGTATTTGCTCAAAGCCGCATCGAGCTTGCCTTGCAAGCGGAGTACATTACCGATGTTGTTAATGGTCTGAGCTATCTGGTTCTTATCACCCATGGCCTCTCTCATGGCTAAAGAATGATGGTAATGTTCCAATGCCTCTTCATATAGGCCCATCTTCTTGTACGAAATACCGATGGAGTTTTCCACATAGGCAATTCCGCTAGAGTCAGAAAGGCCTTCGTACAACTTCAAACAATCAGCATAAAGCGATAAGGCCTTTTCCGAATCTCCGGTGTTGCGATAAAGCCGCGCCAACTTTTCAATGAAAGAGGCTTCTTTTTTGGCGGAGCCCAATTCCTTGGCAATTGTAATGGATTCTAGGCCGTAATACACCGCGGTGTCTATCATACCTACTTTTTCAAAGGCTTGGAGCAGAATCTGGTCGGCCTGGGCCTTCACTTCCGGGTCTGAATTCAATCGGAGTTTGATGGCCAACTCAATTGCTTGTTCGGGATCTTTCCCAGATAGTTTCTTGGCCTCCTCCAATTGAGATTCTACTGCCGATGGTTGCTGTCCCTGAACATTAGGGGCCCAAACAACAAGACAAAGTAGGAATGGCAATATCTGAGCGGGCCGAAACATGTTTGTTGGTCGAATTTCCCTTTACGCGCTTGAAGGGGAGAAGGTTATGATGACCAAACTAAGCTAGAAACGCTATTTAGGGTCAATCGGGTAGGCATCCATCAGTTGGACAAACTTGGGCTCAATAACCCAATTCCCTTTTTTATCCAAAAGGCCGAAAAACTTGTCTTGTTTGGCAACTGCAAACCCATGTAGAAAAGGCCTGATCACCTCAAATGTCGGTTCAATAACCCAATCTCCATTAGCGTCAACACAACCAACCTTTTTGGTGTTTGGGTCACGCTTTATGGCAAGTCCTTCTGAGTATTCGTAAAGCTTTTGCTTTTTCTCGCCATAGGTGACCTTTCCATCTAAGTTTACATAGCACCAATCGCGTTTTTCCACCACCATGGCAATGCCTGAAACAGGATCCAAGTATTTGGCTTTGGTGAATTTTGGCTGAATAACCCACTCTCCTTCTGCATCAATGTAACCGATGAGGTCATTTTCATTACGCGCCCAGCAGTAACCACCCCAAAAGTTGCCTACATCCTTGAATTTGGCTGGAATGGCAACCTCGCCCTCTTTGTTTATAAATCCCCAGAGGCCATTCTTTGCTTTCACTGCGGCCAAGCCTTCGGTCGGGTCTTTAGCCTCTACGACCTCAATCGAAATGGCGGCATCCTCTTGTTCGGGTTTAACAATTACAAACCCGTTTTTGCGATGCTTGGCAACGGCAAAACCTTCGCTGAAGAACGACATCCAAGTGTAATCCGTTTTTGTAACGGCTTTTCCTTCGTAGTTCATACCATATCTATCCGTAATTCGCTCGTTGGTACTTGCTATGAAGATTCCATCATAGAAACCGCGCATTTCTCTTGCATAATTGAATTTTTGACGAACCATGTAAAGTCTGGACTGACGCTCTTTAAGTGGATTTCCATTAGCATCAAAAAAGACGAATGGTTTTACCGTTTCCTTTTGACCGCCACTATGAGAAACCTCATTTTTCAGGAACCCTAGAGAAACGCCATTGGGGTCGAACCCAAAAGCTTGGACAAACTGCGGTTCTATGACCATTTCACCTTTCAGGTTGGCATAGCCAAAAAGACTGGCTCCCTGTGGAATTGCGGCTAACCGGTATTCATCTGGCTGCGCAATTGCTGACCGAATAAAGAGAAGAAGAATGGAAAGGCTTAATAGTCTGTTCATGGAGAGGCAGGTTATTGATTCTCCGACAAAGTAGGTATTACTCCTGGAAATAAACCCGCTTCACTCGGCTGGAGATTCCTGTAAGCACCTCGTACGGAATGGTTTCGGAGTTCTTGGCGAATTCGGTGATAGGAAGACCCTCTCCAAAAACCACAACATCATCTCCTTCCTTGCACGGAATGCCTGTTACATCAACCATGCACATGTCCATACATACATTTCCTACAATGGGGGCCTTGCGCCCATTGACAAGTACATGTCCGTTACGGTTTCCGTTCTTTCTGTTCAACCCATCTGCATAACCGATGGGTAGTGTGGCAGAGCGCATTTCGTAGTCCACCTTCTCGGTACGTCCGTAGCCTATGGTATCACCTTCATGCAGTTCGTGAATCTGCGTAATGGTGGTTCGCAGTGTGCTTACGTGGCGAAGTTTATCTGTTATCGGACTTTCTGGAGCAACGCCATAAAGTCCAATGCCCAATCTCACCAGGTCATACTGCGCTTCTGGAAAGCGGATAATGCCAAAAGAGTTACAGATGTGTCGGATTATCGGATAATCGAAATGAGAAAGAATCGAAGTGCTCATCTTCTCAAATCGTTCTATCTGAAGCCGTGTGAAATCATCTTGCTCCACATCTTCGCTGGCCGCAAAATGTGAGAAGACCGAAGCCACCTGAATCTGCTTATTGTTCTTTACTCTAACGATAAGCTGATTCACCTCCGATTCTGAAAACCCAAGGCGGTTCATGCCGGTATTCAGCTTTAGATGAACCTTTATAGGAGTTTCCAATGTTCCTTTTCTTGAAATGGCATTTTCCATCAGTTGTAAGGACCGCACACTGAAAATCTCTGGCTCCAATCCGAATTGGATCATAGCGTCAAAACTCTGCTCCTCCGGACTAATAACCATTATTGGAAGTGAGATTCCGGCCTTTCTCAATTCTATGCCCTCATCGGCATATGCCACCGCCAAGTAGGACACATGATGGAATTGCAGCACATTGGCTATTTCAAAACTTCCGCTGCCATAACCGAACGCTTTTACCATGGCCATCAGTTTGGTCTCTGGTTTCAGCATGGACCGGATGAGATTCAAATTATGGACCATGGCACCGAGGTCAATTTCCAGAACCGTATGGTGCGTTTTCTGCTGCAAAAAGGCGTTGATGGTTTCGAAACCGAAGCTTCTGGCGCCTTTCAAGAGAATTGTTTCGTTGTGAAACGCATCGTGCGTGTTGGTGCTGAGAAATTCCTCTGTAGATTGAAAGAATTGGCTGTTCTCATCAAACAATTCAGCCTGACCGGAAATGTTCGGACCGATACCAATAAGCCGATCCACGTTCTTTTCTCGGATGATCTGTGCTACTTCGGTATAGAGTTCAAGGTCTGATTTTCCTGTTTGCAGTATGTCTGAAAGAACCAGTGTTCGTTTAGGATGTTGATGTTGCTGCTGCAGAAAATCTAGCGCAATGGAGATGGACTGAAGGTCTGAATTGTACGAATCGTTGATAACCGAGCAGTTGTTGACCCCCTGCTTCAACTCCAAACGCATGGCAACGGGTGCCAAATGCCTCATCCGCTCGGCAATAACCTCATTTTCAATACCAAGCAACAGCATGGTGGCCCAACAATGAATGGCATTTTCTATCGATGCTTCATCCGTGAATGGAATGGTTATCCGAATGAAATTGTTCTTGAAAATTCCCTGAATCTCGGTCTGACCATCGCGTTGTTCTACACGCCCAATTTGTAGGTCGGCAGTGGACTTGCGGCTCCAACAGAACGTTTTCGGAATCCCCTCAAAAGGATACTCATTCAACTCCTCCTGAATGATGAGGTAATCTTTGCAATAGATGAGCGTATCTACGTTTCTGAACAGATCAAGCTTCTCTCTGGCCTTCTGATTGGCGTCTGAGAAATTCTCATCATGCGCTTGGCCCAAATTGGTGAATATGCCAATGGTCGGTCTTACGATCCGTTCCAGTTTCACCATCTCACCAGGTTCGGAAATTCCAGCTTCGATGATGGCCAAACTGTGCTCAGAACCGACCTTCCAAACGGACAACGGAACGCCAACCTGCGAATTGTAACTCTTTGGGCTTCGTATTATCCGATAGCTGTTATTGAGTAGTTGATAAAGCCATTCTTTTACAATGGTTTTGCCATTGCTTCCCGTAATTCCAATTACTGGATAATTGACCAACGCGCGCTTGGCCGCAGCTACTTTTTGTAGTGCTTCAAGGGGGCTTTCCGTTGGGATGAAGAGGGCATCATCCAGTTGGTCTGGAATGGTGTAATCCTTACTTACAACAAAGGCTCTGACGCCTTTATCAAACAACTCGTTTATGAAGTTGTGGCCGTCATGCCGATCGCCCTTAATGGCAAAAAACACAGATTGCGATGGAAGAACAACCTTGCGGCTGTCAATGGTCAACTCCTTGATGTAAACATCTTGAAATGCAAGCGGGCAAGGAACTTCAAGTACAGCGGCAATGTCGCGAAGCGTCTCCAAGCTTTCCATTAAGCCTGTTTCTTGGTTGGCGTTTCAGTGCTTTGAGACGGATTTTGCGCCTTTCTATAGCAGGCTCGGCACAGCGGTTCGTAGCTTTCTTTCTCACCCAGAACCACCAAACCATCGGTTTTCATGAACCGGTGAGAATGGTTGGCCAATTCGCCACAATGCATGCATATGGCGTGCACCTTGGTTACGTATTCGGCACAGGCCATAAGGCCAGGAATAGGCCCGAAAGGTTTGCCGAGGTAATCCATGTCCAACCCGGCAATGATGACACGCACACCGCTGTTGGCCAACTGATTGCAGACATCTATCAGACCCATGTCAAAAAATTGGGCCTCATCAATTCCCACAACATCTACCTCGTTGGCCAAGATCAAAATATTGGAAGAGGCGGGCACAGGAGTGCTGTGAATGGCGTTGGCATCATGAGAAACAACTTCGGTTTCGTCATAACGCGTATCGATGGATGGCTTGAAGATCTCAACCCGTTGCTTAGCAAACTGAGCGCGTTTCATCCTTCGGATGAGCTCTTCGGTCTTGCCCGAAAACATGGACCCACAGATAACTTCTATCCAACCCTTCTTTACCGCCTTACCTCGAGAATTCTCTAAAAACATGTGCTGTAGAAAGCTATTCTGCCGATTGGACCCAGTACAATTTCATTAACGATTCGATGTCAATTACTTATTGAAATTTAACGATGACGACCGATTCTGATGCCTACATTTAACCACTACGGTTGCAATACAAATCTAAGAAAAGCGTTATAGCCTAAACCCCAAATAACCCTAACAAATGAGCGATTTGAGAGAACGATTGAATAAGGTGAACGACCGGCTTGATGAGTTGGAAAAACACCCATCTGAGTTGACCAAAGACGCGCTTCTGACAGACATTCGAGATCTGTACGACCGTGTGAAGCAGTTGGGTTCTGCGGCTGTAGTTCCTGAGCCGGCCAAGGCTGAAAAGGAAGAGGTGGTGGAGGAAAAGCCTGTTGAGCCTGAGCCAGTGTTCGAGAAAGAAGAGTTGGTTGAGGAAGAGGAAGAAACACACCCGGACTTTGAAATGAAAGAAGAGGAGGACGAACAAGAGGAAACCATTGAGATTTCTGACCCTCCTATTTTCCTAGAAGTTGAGGAAAGCGTTATTGCGGAAAGACACAAGCTCATAGGTGCTATAGCTGATTCTGAAAAACCGAATGATGATAAGATCTTGGCAGGCCAATTAGGCAAAAAGCCGCTGGAAGACCTGAGAACTGGAATTCCATTGAACGAGAAATTCGGCATCATCAGAGGCTTGTTTGCCGGTAATGCTTCAGACTTCGGAGACGCTGTGCTAAAACTGAACAATGCAGCCAGTGCCACAGAAATGAAGCACTATTTGGAGATCATGAAGCAGCGTTTCGGTTGGGATGTGGAGTCGGATGCTTACCAGACCTTCTCAGTTTACGTGGAGCGTAAGATGATGACGCTCCAACTATCAAATGCGAATGCCGATCAGTAGAAAGTCGTCTATCTGATCGTTATTTCCCATCCAATCTGTTAGCGTTTTCTCAAAGGTGGTTTTCTGTTCGTCCATCGGTAGCTGATGGATTTCAGTGAGCAGATTCTTGAGCCGTTTATACCCGAATTTCTTCGATTGATCTCCACCGAATTGGTCGCTTACACCATCGGAGAAAATGTAGAACACATCATTTTTCTGTAGCTCAATTTCGTGCAGGTTGTACTGACGCACATCTTCGTGCATAATGCCGCCAATATTGAAATGGTCGCCTTTCACTTCTTGTAATTCTCCATTTCGTATCATGTAGAGATACCTGTTTGCAGAGGCAAAAAGAAGCCGGTTTTTGCTTTGATTAATGGCGCATAGCGCGATGTCCATTCCATCATGATTGTCAGTAACGCCATGCTTCTGCTTTAAGGTAACCTGAATCTCATGGTGCAAACGATTCAGAATCTCATTGGGCTTTGTTCGTTTTTCTGTGTTGACGATCTGGTTCAAATGGTCATTACCGATCATACTCATGAAGGCCCCCGGAACACCATGTCCCGTACAATCTACAGCTGCTATGAACACCTCATCGCCATTCTTGGCGTACCAGTAGAAGTCACCAGAGACGATCTCTTTGGGTCGGTAGTAAACGAAACAGTTAGGAATGTCTGCCCTGATCTGATCCATGGTAGGCATAATGGCATCTTGAATCCGCTTGGCGTACTCAATGCTTGATGTGATCTCCCAATTCTTCTCCTCAACGGTGCGTTTCTGGGCCTCTATTTCCTGGTTCTTGCGGTCAAGAATCTCGTTGGCCTTTTGCTTCGTGCGATAGCGGGCATAGATCAAAGCCACCATCAGCAGTGCAAGAATGGCCACGGCTATGATCATATTCCGCAGCGTATTCTGTTTGGTGATCTTGAGGTCTTGAACCTCTTTTTCCTTGCTGAGCAACTCAATTTCGCGTTGCTTTTGCTCGGTTTCAAACTTTATCTGCATTTCGGCCAGCTCGCGCGAACTGACCATTCTATCCAAACTGTCTTTAACCGTTTTGGCGCGTTGCTGAAAATCATACGACCTTTTGAAATCGCCCATATCCGCATAAGCTTGGGCCAACTTATCGTAAACTCCTATCTGATCTTCTGTGGTGCCATACCGCTTGGCTTCAGCAAGTGCTTTGTTCAAGTATTGCAGACCAAGTTTCGGTTGTTGTTTGGCCTTGTACAGATCTCCAATGGAAGAGAGCGTAACCGTACTGTAGCTGTGATCCCCTATTCGTTTCTGAACCTTCTCGGCAGCAAGGAAGTAACCGAGGCTACGGTCGTAACCTTTGGTTTCCATGTAGTAAGCTCCAAGGTTGTTGAGCGTGCTTATCTGGCCTTTGTCATCACCTATTTCTTTTTGTAGAACTAGTGCTTTCTCGGTGCTTTTCAGCGCTTGATTGCTATCGCCTAGTGCCAGATGAACCCCTCCAATGTTGGAATACTGACCAGCGGCCGCACTTTTATCGCCAATGGTTTCGCTTATGGCCAAGGATTTCTCGTAGAACTCCAAAGCCTGATCAAACTTCTCCTGCTGATAATAGATGTTACCAATGTTATTCAGTGTATTGGACTCGCCCACATTGTTTCCAAGCTTCCGGAACATGTCCAAAGCCTGAAGGAAACTTTCCAATGCCTTCTCTAGGTTTCTGTTACCGCGATGCACAATGCCGATGTTGTTGAGCGTGTTGGCAAGACCAACCTTATCATTCAACTGCTCAAACATCTTATAGGCATTTTGGTAGTAGACCAAAGCCCGTTCCACATCTCCTTGGCTACGGTAAACAAGTCCTAGATTGTTGAGAGAGCTCGCAATTCCTTCAAGATCATCAATATCCTGCCGGATCTCTAGCGAAGTTTCATAATTGGAGATGGCAGCAGGATAATCGCCCTGCTTCAGGTACACGTTTCCGATGTTATTGAGTGAAAGCGCTTCGTCTTTGCGGTTGCCAGATCTGCGGTCGTTCTCTAATGCCTTGTTGTGGAAGGTAAGCGCCTTACCATATTCGCCTCTTAGCCGGTTAGCTGTTCCAGTATTGTTGTAAATGTGGCTGATCTTGTCCTGATACCCTGTTGTAATGCTCAATCGGAGCGCTTCTTTGCTCAGGTCAAGAGATCTGTCAGGGTCTATTCGAAGCAGGAGCTCGGCCGTTTCTGCCAGCACATCGATCCGTCTGCTGTCCTTAGAGGAAAAGTCGCTTTCGAGAAGCCTTAAAAGACTGTCTACCTGAGCCTGCTGCCCAAAGGTTGGGATAGAACAAACAGTCCAAACCAAACCACCAACTACGAGAAGTCTAAAATATCTGAGCATAGACCTGAATCTACGCTAAAGTTAAAGTTGAATGGCTAATAGCATCACATCATCAAGTTGCTCATGCTCAGAACCACGCCATTCGTCCAATGTTCTGTTTAAAGCATCGGACTGTTCTGTGAGAGGACGGGAACCATTTTCAAGAATGAAATCCCTTAATCTGCGCAGCATGAACTTTTTACCTCTCGGCCCACCGAATTGGTCAACAATACCATCAGAGAAGAGGTAAACAACATTGCCAGGTTCGTACTGAACGGTATGCTTGGTAAAAGATTCGGCATTCATCTGCACGGCACAACTTATGGATGTTCTGTCTCCTTCAATCTCTTTTATCTCTTTGCCGTCAAACAAGAAGAACGGTCGTTGTGCTCCGGCAAATTGAAGTTCTTTTTTAGCGCGGTCCACCCGAACAAGGGCCACGTCCATTCCTTGGTCGCTTTCAAACTCTTTTTCACTTTGTGCAAAGGCCAATTTTATGCCCTTGTCAAGCTCATCCAGCACCACTGCGGGGTCTGAAACCTGTTTTTCGATAATGATCTGATTCAAGAGATCGGAACCGATCATGCTCATGAATGCGCCAGCAACGCCATGACCTGTGCAGTCAACTGCAGCTGCCCAAGAAACATCGCCTTTGGAATAGACCCAATAGAAGTCTCCACCTACCGTATCCTTTGGACGATACAACACGAATTGGTCTTTGAAGGCACGCTGCATTTCGCTTGCCGAAGGAAGAATGGCCTTCTGAATGTTGCTGGCATACTCAATGCTCTCGGTAATGTGCTTGTTCTGCTTCTCAACGATCTCCTTTTGCTCGCGGAGTTCTTTGGTTCTCTCGGCCACGGTGGCTTCAAGAACTTCCTTTTCCTGTCTGAGAACACGCTCCCTTCTCTGAATGAAGAGATAGGTGAGCAGAACAATGACAACCGCCACGGAAATATGGAACCAGAGCGCTTGCCAGAAAGGCGGGCTTATTCTGAATTGGAATGTTTCTGGTTTCGGGTTGCAGATGCCGTTTTCATTACATGCGATGACCTGAAAAGTGTAGTTGCCGGCCGGCAATCCGGTGTATGTGGCCTTGAATTCGTTACTGAGAGGGGTCCAGTCCTTTTCATGGCCCTCCAGTTTCCATTTGTACTGCACCGCTTCAGGATTCTGGTGGTCAACACCACGGAAGAAAAAGCGGAGGTCGTTTTCGGTGTAGTTCAAGTTTAGGTCAACGGGTAGGCCATTGCCAAGGAGCTCGTAGCCTTTCGCGCTCCAATTCACGGTTTCGTAAGAAAGTTGAAGTTCAACCAATCGTGTTTTAGGAGGAAGGTTGTTGGACCGCATTTCTGTTGGTTTGAAGGCGGTTATTCCCTTCTCCGTTCCCATAAAATAGGTTGGTCCGAGGCCAGCAATTGCAGCAGAACGGAATCCGCCACCCAAGTAACCTTGGGCAGAACCGAATGAAAATACCTGAACAGTATCTGCCTGTGGGCGAATTTCTACTATGGACGATGCAGCACCAACGTAGAACCGTGCTCCGTAATCAAAAGCGATTCTTGCACGGGCTGGAATTCCGTGTGTTTCGTCCAGATGCAAAACATCATCTTCTCTGATCAACCAAACACCTTCTTCCAACGCGGTTATACATAAGCCACGTTCTGAATAGTGAATGTCTGTTATCTGAGAGGTGGCCGTAACGGTTTCAAGGGTCGCAACTTCATCATCAACGTATTTGCTCACCGTTCCGTCTTTAGACCCGATAAGCACAGAACCGTCTTTCAATGCTTCGAGAGCGGTAATGTGGTTGGTGCCGAAATCATCTGATACGTAAACCACTTCGAAACCCAGACCATCAAAGGTGCTGAGACCATTAGGCGTTCCTATAAAAAGCAAGCCGTCTGCCGAGGTTGCAAGACAATTGATGTTGTTGTCTGCCAGACCGAATTCGTCTGAATAGATGTAGAAACGCTCTCCATCATATTGGAAAAGACCTCCAAAGTCGGCTGTTCCGAACCACAGATTGCCATCAGCATCTTCTGCAATGGCGCTGATGTTATGGTCGTTGATGTCGGGGTCGGTAAAGGCCTGAACAAACAGGTCACCATCGTATTTCAATACGCCACCAGTCTCGTTACCGGCCCAAACGGTCTTCTTGCTATCCACAAAAAGCGAGGTCGGGTAAACGTCAAGGTCTTCTGTAGATTCGAAATGAGCGAATGCCAAGTTCTTTATACGGATCAGTCCCTTCTTGGTGCCCAACCAAACGTTCTCATCCGCATCAACAAACACTTTGAGCACTTCATTTTCCGGCAGTCCGTTGGATTGGGCTATGGTAAGCGACCTTTCATTCTCACCAATCCTGACCGCACCGTTGAATGTAGCCAACCAAAGCTGGTTCTTTTGGCTGATGGCCATGCCATTGATCTGGTTGGAGTACAGGCTGCTGCCGGCATTGCTTTCTATGAATCGGGTGCCGTTCCATTCTGAGATGCCGCCAAGCGTACCGACATGGATGTTGTCTTTCTCCACCACCAAGCTGGTAACGTAGTTGTTTGCCAATCCATCTGCCAAGTGCAGTTGGGTAATTCCTTTGTCTGTAATGATGTTGATGCCGGCCCCGTACGACCCTGCCCAAACGGAACCATCCGTGTACTGTGCCAATACCTGCGTGTTATTGAAACTGAGGCCATTGGCGGTGGTAAATGAGCTCCAGTTCTTGCCATCAAACACCGAAACACCACTGAATGTGGCCACCCAAATGCGTCCGTCTTGGGTTTGAATAATGTCATGAACCTCGTTGTTGGCAATGCCATGAGACTCGTTGATAACACGGACAGAATCTCCCTGAATGATCGAAATGCCGCTTGTCTGATGGCCTACCCAAACGCTGCCATCCTTTGCCAACAAGAGGCTGGTACAAAGGTCTTCGGTAAGGCCATGGGCTTTTGTGAAGTTGTTGTAGGTGATGCCATCGAAGGCGCTTACCCCGTTGTTGGTGGCCACCCAAAGAACACCATTGGCATCTTCTGTAATGTCGTTGACCTGGTTTCCGGCAAGGCCTGTTTCCTGGTCGTGAAGAACAATATCATACCGCTGCCCGAATGCGCTCGTTAGCACATTCAGTAGAAGTAAAAGAAGGATGATCCAACGTACAGTTCTTCCCAATCTCATCAACCGCAGGTTTATTGCCTGCACACGCGATTACGCAGAAATGGGGCAGAAGTTCCGTTTATTGGTCAGAAAGGAACTCCTTGAACCAGAGACCAGAGTCTTTCATGGTTCTTTTCTGCGTTTCGAAGTCGATATGGACCAACCCAAACCTTGGATGATATCCTTCTGCCCATTCGAAGTTGTCCATCAATGTCCAACAGAAATAACCTTGCACATTTACCCCTTCGCGCTTGGCGCGAAGCACATTGCGCAAATAGTCTTGATAGAACTTCTTGCGCTGATGGTCATGAACGCGGTCTCCTTCGACCACATCGGGGAATGCAGCCCCGTTTTCGGTAACAATGATCTTATCGATCTTCTCATACTTATCGAAGTACTTCAGCATTTTGTAGATGCCTTCTGGGTACACCTCCCATTTCATTTCCGTGATCTCTGGGCGTGGCTTCAGGTTTTTCGGGGCAATCGGGCTGCCAACCATCCACGGAATGATGCCGTTTGCTTTGGTTACCATACGCGAGTAGTTCTGCAGGCCATAAAAGTCGAAGTCAAACTCAACGCGTTTCATGTCTCCATCTTGGATGTACTTCTCCATTTTACGAAGCATGGGCAGGTCTTCCATCGGGTAACCGAGCCCTTGAGGAGGTTCGATGTAAAGACGGTTTACCAGCGCATCAAAGCGTTTGGTCGTCTCATCATGGCGCTTCTTCTCGTTTACTGGGTCAATTGGTGAGCAGCTGAAGGTGGTTCCCACATTAGCACCGGGCACGTTGGCTCTGATTATTCTTCCGCCATCTGCCTGACACATGGTAGAGTGGTGTGCCGTGGGAAGAAAGTTCTTCGGCCACATTTTACCGGGAGCGTGCATGCCTAGCATGTAACCTACAATGGTAAATGAGGCCTGCTCGTTCATCACCATCCAGTTCTTGACCTTATCTCCATAGGTTTTGGTAATGAGGTTGGAGTACTCTTCAAACCAGCCCGTAATGTCTCTGTTCTGCCATCCGCCTTTGTCTTCGAGCGCTTGAGGCAGGTCCCAATGATAGAGGGTTATCCATGGTTGCACTCCTTGCTCTAGGCACGAATCAATAACCCTGTGGTAGAAATCTAGACCTTTCTGATTGACCTGCCCCGTTCCGTTGGGCAACACACGAGACCAGGCCGTAGAGAACCGGAACACATCCATGTTCATCTGCTTTACCATACCGATGTCTGAGTGGTAGTTGTTGTAGAAATCGCAGCTTACATCGCCATTCTGGTTTTTGTGGATGTTGCCTTTTTTATGCGAGAAGGTGTCCCAGATAGATGGGCCTTTGCCATCTGCATTCCAAGCGCCTTCTATCTGGTAGGCGGCAGTAGCCACGCCCCACAAAAAGTCTTTACCGAAGTCGGCAGCCGTGTAGCTGACATCTTTGGGCAAGGTGATACCAGAAACATGAGGGGCCAATGCTATTCCGGCCCCTGCCAGAAGCATTTTCTTAAAGGCTTCTCTTCTTTTCATTCTGTTTTGTTGAAATCCGCTCAAAAATACCGTTCCAATTGAGCTTGGGGCTTTCTGAAAGGGCTAATTTTGCGGCAAAACAGAATCATCATGAAATTCGGAGTGGTCATTTTCCCAGGTTCCAATTGCGATCAAGATATGATCTATGTCTTGCGGAATGTAATGAAGCAGGAGGTTGTAGAACTTTGGCACAAAGACCACGACCTGCAAGGGGTTGACTTTGTGGTTCTTCCGGGAGGATTCTCGTTTGGCGATTATCTGCGTTCGGGGGCTATTGCCCGTTTTTCGCCCATTATGACGGAGGTGATCGAGTTTGCCAAGAACGGTGGCTACGTGTTCGGTGTATGTAACGGTTTTCAGGTGCTGTGCGAGGCCGGACTTCTGCCCGGAGCCCTGTTGCACAACAACAACCAGAAATTCATCTGTAAGAACGTTTTCATTAAAAGTGAGACGGACAACTCCATGGTTACCAACCAAGTGAAGACGGGTGCTGCGCTGAAAATTCCTATTGCGCATGGGGAAGGGAGATTCTATGCTGATGAGGCCACCTTGGCGGATATGAAGGCGAATGACCAGATCCTATTCCGCTATTGCGATGCGAACGGAAACGTGGATGCGGCCCACAACCCGAACGGTTCTTTGGAGAACATTGCCGGAGTAACCAACAAGGGCAGAAATGTTTTTGGGATGATGCCACACCCGGAGCGAGCTGCCGACCCTAACCTTGCCAATGAAGACGGCAAGGCGCTGTTCGAGTCTATTCTGGCTGGGGTTTCGGCTTAGAGCTTATTGACGCTCGTAACAAGCTTTTTTTGTTGGATACCAGTTTGAAGAAACAAGTACTCTCGCGTTATCGAATATTAGCTTGTCGTTTTTCAAGCATTTAATTGGGTATTGATCAAACAAATGACCAGCAGAGGAAGAACCTGATACTGGAGTAATCATCAGTTTCCCTTCATTAATTGACCATTCACACCTACAATCTGTTTGAGTCCAACCCGCGCCACATGTGTCAAGTGTGCAGAAAGTTGCGTCACCTCCTTCAGTAAATCTACCATCTGAGTAAAAAGTAATCGTTCGCCTCATAGGGTGAGAAATGGCATCTGGGTCGTTTCCTGTGTTATTAGGGTACTTGCAACCAACCTCCAGCCACGTACCAATAATGTCTTCTCTTAACTCAGCATCTGATTGAAGTTCATTGCATGATGATGCCATGAACGTGAGTAACAGAACCCATAGATTGATTGAGATTCTCCGTTTCATATGTTGAAGAAACAAAAAGTCACGATTATTTAGGTGGGGCAGTTATATGCAATGGTTGCAAGGGTTCAAGTTATTAAGACACACCCCTCAATCCCCTCTGAAGAGGGGAAGTGACAGCTTGGAGATGATCATGGTAAAGACGGGATAGATCAGATCCAAGATTTTTTTGATCAGACGAAAATTCATGGCGCTTGCCGAGCGCTGTATTTCAACTATTGGCTCATTCTTCCTCTGCCATGCAGCGGCAGGCTGTTGAATTCATCCTCTATTATTTTTCTCATGATGATGGTATCTATTGGTACGAACGCTTCAGTTGAACACCCGAACTGTTCATCCATACATCCGAACTGCTCGTCCATTGCACCGAACTGTTCAATAAAAACACCGAACCGTTCATTAAAAAGTACAAACTGTTCATCAAAAGGTAAAAGCTGTACATCAAAGGGTATAAACTGTTCGTTAATTGGTACGAACTGTTCATCAAAAGGTACGAGCTCTGCATTAAAAGGTAAGAAAGAGACCGCCATTTGAGGGCATCAAAAGGAATCTCGTCTTAAATAATCGGAAATCTCCCCCTGCTCGCGCCAGCAGGGGATTCTTGGAAGATCAGTCGGAGACTGATGGTGCCTGATTACACACGAGTGGCCCTTCGGAACACTCGCGGGAGCGGGGGAAAATCTGGGCAACTTGGACGGAAAGGCGTTGTTTGAGTCTATTTTGGCGGGGGTTATGGCTTAAGGAGTTGAATTCGAACCTTGAAAGGCAAGGCTGACTCCTCCACTTACAGCATATTGAGTTTTGTAGAAAGGGTAGTAGTCTAACCTAATTATCGGGGCAATGGATACTTCCTTCAATCTGAATGGATAACCAATTGACGTATAGATTCGACTGGCCGAATAATCGCCATACGTACCTGAACCAACCAATTTCCAGGTTTCATTTACGCGCTCAGAAAAGCGATACGATTCAAATAGCGTAAACGCAAGACCTATTTCAGCGTGGAATCGAAAAAACTTTTGAGCATTTAGAGCAACGGTAAGCTCAAGGTTGTTTCGGAAAGAGCGCTTATTTAAAATAGTTGTATCGAGCTGGTAGGCAATGAGCGAATCTTTCACACCTGAGTAATGATTGGAGCTAAATGTCCACCCTAATCCTGTATAAAGTGAAAGTTTCTTTGACTTTCTTAATACATCATAATCCAATTGTCCGATTGCCATTGGGTTGATACCGCGTTGGTTGAAACCGGCTAGGTCATTTGTGAAGGAAGATGATGTGTATGGATTTCCCGTTCTATATTCTCTGTATCTCGATTTTTTAATTGTTACTCCGCCCGTTGCCTGAAACCGAACACCATGGTACCAGTTATTTTTGTTGGTTGTGTCGTCCGACTGCCCGTAACCGATACAAGGACTTAGAAAAAGGAGTATTAGTAAACTCTTTAAATGCATAAGATGAACGCGGAACGCCATGTTAATCGAAAGATTGCGTGCGAAGGCAAAATGTAGTTTAACAAAAAAGCCCCGTCTACCTTAGGCAGACGGGGCTTTCCATTTCAATTGGTTGAGTTATTAGATAACCTTCACGTTTACCGCGTTGAGGCCTTTTCTTCCTTCTTTCAATTCAAATTCTACTTTATCGTCCTCTCTTACCTCGTCTATAAGACCAGAAACGTGAACGAAATACTCTGTTTTTGATTCATCGTCAGTAATGAAACCGTAACCCTTTGAATCATTAAAAAACTTTACTGTACCTTTTTTCATTGTGTAATTAAAAAATATTTGAAGCGCCAAAAGTAGGTTTAAAATTTGGGCTTCAGCACAAAACCTTCATTGTGTAACAAAAAAGCCCCGATTTTTTAGGTCGGGGCTTCAGGTCAGTCTATCAGCAGCGCGAAGGTCTGGTGGAATTCGGGGGATGTCAAGTCTAGGAAATACAGACCTCCGACACCGCTTGATAGATCGATTCTTGTAGTAATGCTTTGTGTTTCTTCATCTGGTTGGTTGCGATAAACGGTTGCTCCCGTTTCGTCCTTTATCTCGATGTTGAGATCGGCAGAAAGTTTATCCAAACTCATGGCCAATGTGTTGGCGTTGGGAGAGGCCACATTCATGGCCATGCCGCTTTTGGAATTTAACTCAATCTGGTTCTTGCCTGAACTGATTGCCACAAACTGCTTGTCGGCAACGGCTCCGTTAAAGAGCACTCCTTTAGAATGATGTGGGTAGATGCCTCCCAAACCGTCTTCCAACATCGGGGTTCCGTTCATCAGTTCTCTTGGAATAAGGGCCGTTTCTTTGTTCTCTACGTGGTAGTAGTTCACGTTTCCGTCTGCAGAAAGGGTGGTTACCATTACGATGTCTGAAGAGCTGTTGGACATGAAAACCTTATCGAAACCGGCCTCCTTGATGAAGTGAACCATGCAGGTTTTCTCATCAGAACCCATCATCATGATCTTCTGGTCCTTTACTTCTTCTATGGCCCAGAAATCTGACTGATCGATGATCTGTCCGGTCTCTACATTGTACATGCTGAATGCCATCTGAAGTGGGTTGGCAACGCTGAGTGCGCCTGTGCTCAAAGAAGAACCAAGGAATTGTACACCTGCATCTGCAAATTTCTGGCACACCTGAACAAACAATGGGTTGCTCATTTCCTCATCTCCCACATTCATTTGGATGATCAGTGGACGCTCTACGGTCTTGGCGTATTCTTCCATATAAAGAAGGGCCTGGATAAGGTTGCTTTCGCCCCCTTTCAAGTTTCTCATGATGACGGTAGAACCTGGCTTATCGTTGATGTAGGAGATGAACCCGACATTGGAGGCCTCTTCAATCTTCTTCATTTGTAGCACAGACTCTGGGCTCAATGTGCCCATGTTGTCCAGAATGCCAACCACAACGCCTATTCCGGCATACTTCTGCTGTTCGCTCTTGCCATCAACAGTTACGTATTCTGTACGCTGGTGGTCCAAGTGGCTGGCGCAAACACCTTTTACTTTAGGCATGTGTGCCAATGATTTTTTAGGAAGGTCTATGGCCAGCACATTGCCTGATACGGTTTTAACATCTGCCTCCAGATCGGCAAAGGCATTTCCATCCAATTGATTGTTCACCTTAATAAGGGCGCCCATTTTTGTGGTCACATCTGCCATGGCAAGATTTGCCAAAAGAATAAGTGAAACCGAGTAGAGCAAAACCGCGGCTATTAATAGTACGCGCGAGGTGCTGTCGTTAGCTGCCTGTTGTTTTGAGGCTTGATCGCTCATTTTCATTTCCTGCTTTTTCATGACCTGATTTCTTTAGGTGAATGACTAAGTCTAAGGTCTGCAAGAAGTGCCGAGAGGGCTGTCGATCGGGTGTCCAGGGTTAAGACACCTGTTTCAATTTATGTAGCGACAAAATTGAAAGTTGCGTGAGATACGTAGAGAATGTTCAATAATGTTGCAACGGAAGTACAAATTCGTTGCAAAACCCGAATGATACAAAAGTGATAGGGGTCTAAGTGTCCTTCTTAACCTGACTAGGAGAGATGCCGAAATCTTCGGTAAAACACTTGGTAAAATAGGCTGGGCTACTGTACCCAACGCGGTATGCAATTTCAGAAACCGTGCCAACCTTGTTCTGCAATAGTTGGTAGGCGTGTTCTAAACGGTAGTTTCTTACAAATCGGCTGGCACTCTTACCTGTAAGCGCAATAAGCTTTCTGTGCAATTGAGCGCGGCTCATGCCCACTTTCTTGCTCAATTCTTCTACACTGAAGTTCTCATCATCCAGATGCTCCTCTACCACAGCTTTAACGCGCAGTAGGAACTTCTCTTCCATAGAGGGTTCTGCCACTACATCCGGTTTCACCAACAGTGAGCGTGAATACTTCTCTTTCAGTTTTTTCCTTCCCTCGATCAGATTACGGATTCTGGCATGCAACTCGTCAGAGCTGAAGGGTTTGGGAACGTAGGCGTCTGCACCTGTTTCCAGACCGGCAATTCTGTTCTCAACACCAGCCTTGGCCGTTAGGAGGATAATAGGAACGTGGCTTGTCTTTTCCTGTTTCTTCAGGATCTTGGTCACCTCGAAACCATCTTTTCCGGGCATCATTACATCGCATACGATCACATCAGGAATGATCTCTGTTGCCTTGGCAATCCCCGTTTCGCCATCAACGGTGTCAAACACACGGAAAGCGGGCTCAAGAGTCAAACGAAGGAAGTTGCGGATATCGTCATTGTCTTCAATCACCAAGACAATATTCTGTGCGTTAACTTCTTCTTCTGTGAGCGTTTGAGCTGGTTGGTCGAATTCCACGACTACCTCCAGGTCTGGGTCTATCGGTTCCAATGCTGGGATTTCCATGTCAGCATCCCGATTCGACAATTTGTGCTCAACAGGAAGCAATACAGTAATCTCTGTACCTACACCGGAAATACTTTTCAGTTCTATGGTTCCTTCATGAAGCTCTACCAGATCTTTTACCAGTGCCAATCCAATACCGGTTCCCTTGTTCTTTCTCCAACGAGAATTCTCTGACTGATAGAATCGGTCAAAGACCTTCGGAATCTGTTCTTCCACAATGCCGATGCCTGTATCCTGCACAACCAGTTTGCAGTAACTCTTACCGTCTTTATCGGTTTTGCTAACCGTAAGACTCACCTTTCCTTTATCGGTGAATTTGAATGCGTTGGACAACAGGTTGTAGAAGATCAACTCCACTTTGTCGGGGTCGAATTCCATATTGATGTCCTCTTCTTGTGCTTCGAAGATCAGTCCGACACCTTTTCTATCGGCAAGAGATGCAAATGACCGTTGAATCTCATTGAGAAGTGGAACAATGTTCCCTTTGCGGAGGTCAATGTCCATTCTATCGGCTTCGATCTTGGCGATGTCCAACAGCTGGTTGATGAGCTTCTCCAACAGTTTGGCATTTCGTTTCACAACGATCAGCTCCTTCTTGGCGCGTTCGTCTGTGATGTTGGGAATAACCTGCTCCAAGTGACCAAGGATCAGCGTAAGCGGGGTGCGGAATTCGTGTGTAACGTTAGAGAAGAAATCGGACTTAACGAGGTCGAGCTGCTTCAGACGCTCCGCCTCCATTTTTCCCAATTCTACTTGGTCGTTAAGGCGCAAACGATTCAGGCGGCTATTAAGAAACCACCACACCAACAATAGAATGATGATGGAAATGAGGGGCAACCCCCAACTTACAAACGCAACACTTTCTCCCATAGACGGATTAAATGTAAAACATCCTCGGAATTATCGGTAGAAATTCATTTCGTCCAAGTACTGCCAGGCCTCCAGCGGCATCAGGTATTTGACCGAATGTCCCTCGGCTATCTGTTTCCTGATATGACTTGATGAGATCTGCATGAGCGGAGCATCCAAAATGGTGATGTTGCCTTTCAGATCCAACTCAGAGGTATCGAAATGTGGTCTGGAATAACAGATGATGGGATGATTTTCAAGAATGGACTCAAAATTCTTCCACTTGTGCAAGGAAGCCAGATTGTCGCCACCCAAGAGCAAGGAGAATTCCACATTCGGGTATTTCTCTTTCAGGTGCACCAAGGTGTTGACAGTGTACGATGGTTGATCGAGGTGAAACTCAATGTCAGAAGCTCGGAACCGCATGTCGTTCTCGGTTGCACGGACAACCATGGCCAAACGATGATGGTCTGCCAGCAATGTCTTCTTGTCTTTTAGCGGATTGTGGGGTGAAACCACAAACCAGACCTCCTTGCATTGGGTGTGATTGACCACATGGTCTGCAATGATCATGTGCCCGATGTGAATCGGATTGAATGAACCGAAAAACAGCGCCACCTTTTTCATCCGATGAATGCCGAAACCAATTTCTCTGCCTCTTGCTTGGCCCTTTCCAGGTCATCATTGATCAGGATCACATCAAACTGATCGGCATATTTCATCTCCTCGGCTGCCTTACCGACACGCTTTAGCAGACTTTCTTCGCTTTCCGTGGAACGGTTGCGCAATCGATTTTCCAATTCTTCTATCGAAGGAGGCTTCACAAAAACGGCCAAAGCATCATCTCCGAATTGCTTCTTGATGTTGAGCCCACCGACCACGTCCACATCAAACATCACGTGTTTTCCTTCCGAATGAATTCTTTCTATTTCTGCACGAAGTGTGCCGTAGAACTGATCGGTGTACACCTCTTCCCATTCCAAGAAATCTCCGGCATCGATACGCTTTTTGAACTCCTCGGCAGAAAGGAAGTAGTAGTCTTTGCCGTGTGTTTCGTTGGGCCTTTTAGCGCGGCTTGTTGCCGATACTGAAAATGACAATTTCAGTTCCGGTTTAGATAGCAGATGATGAACCAGCGTGGTTTTTCCCGATCCGCTCGGGGCTGAAAAAATGATGAGTTTGCCTTCAGCCATGCCGCGAAGATAAAAGTCAAACCTCCTAGGATTCGAAAACCGGGGAGGTTTATTCGGTTGAAGGAGGAATTTCCTCCAAAACGGATAGCACAAACCAGATCAGAAAGGCAATGAAACCGAATAGAAAAAGGAATCCGCTAATGGCAATGCCGAAGGATTTGGCGCAGATGGCACTTGCCACCAACACAAGTGTTGCATGACGTGCGTAAGCCGATTTTCTCTGAACCACGGCCGCTTTTTGAAAAACGAAATACAGGCCAACTGCCACAGCCGTTCCTAGAATGGCGAACAATTCTGCCGCTGGCCATCCGTTAATTGAGAACAGAACACTGACCAGCAGCATTCCAACTCCGCCCACAAACAGGCCCTTGGTAATAGGCGATGTCTTCATTTTTATAAATTCAAATTCACCACAAACTTAACCGTACTTTTGCGCGCTGATTTTCAGACACATGACATCATTACGGAATATTGCCATTATTGCCCACGTTGACCACGGAAAAACATCGTTGGTTGACAGAATTCTATCCGCTGCCAAGGTTTTCAAAGATCACGAGGTGATGGGAGAACTGGTTATGGACAGCAACGATCTGGAGCGCGAACGCGGAATTACCATTCTTTCCAAGAACGTTTCGGTTACGTGGGGAGAAACCAAGATCAACATCATTGACACTCCGGGGCACAGCGATTTTGGAGGAGAAGTGGAGCGTGTGTTGAACATGGCAGATGGTGTGCTGCTGTTGGTGGATGCCTTTGAAGGACCGATGCCTCAGACACGTTTCGTGTTGCAAAAGGCCATTGAGTTGGGATTGAAACCGATAGTTGTAGTGAACAAGGTTGATAAGCCAAACTGTACACCAGACGAGGCACAGGAAGCGGTTTTCGACCTGATGTTCAACTTGGGCGCAACAGAAGAGCAGTTGGATTTCCCAACGGTTTTCGGTTCGGCCAAAATGGGTTGGATGGGCGAAGACGCCAGCAAGCCAACGGGCAACATCGATTATCTGATGGAGCAGGTTATTGAGCACATTCCAGAGCCGAAAGTGGCCGAAGGAACCACGCAGATGCAGATCACTTCGTTGGATCACTCGCCATACATTGGCCGGATTGCCATTGGAAGATTGTTTCGCGGAACGCTGAAAGCAGGTCAGCAAGTGGCCATGATAAAACGAGACGGAACGGTTACCAAAGGCAAACTCAAGGAACTGTATGTTTTTGAAGGAATGGGCAAGGCCAAGGTAGAGGAGGTGCAGGCCGGAGAGATCTGCGCGTTGGTCGGTCTGGAAGGTTTTGAGATCGGAGATACCATTGCTGACATCGAAAATCCGGAAGCAATGCCGCCCATCAGCATTGATGAGCCGACCATGAGCATGTTGTTCACCATCAACGATTCGCCCTTCTTCGGTAAGGAAGGAAAATTCGTAACCTCACGCCATATCAAGGACCGTTTGACCAAAGAGTTGGAGAAGAACTTGGCACTTCGTGTTGAGCCGACCAATTCTGCCGATAGTTTCCAAGTGTACGGTAGAGGCGTTCTGCACTTGTCTGTTCTTATTGAGACCATGAGAAGAGAGGGGTACGAATTGCAGATCGGTCAGCCGCAGGTTATCATTAAGGAGATCGATGGTGTGAAATGCGAGCCGGTTGAAGACCTGACCATTGACCTTCCGGAAGAAGTACACGGAAAAGCGGTGGAGATGGTCACCAACCGAAAAGGAGAGATCGTGAACATGGGTCCGAAAGGAGACCGTATGTTGCTCGAGTTCACCATTCCATCACGAGGAATCATCGGTCTACGAAACCAATTGCTGACTGCAACTGCTGGTGAAGCCATCATGAGCCACCGTTTTAAAGAGTATCAACCATATAAGGGCGAAATCCCTGGTCGTTTGAATGGCTCGTTGATATCGATGGAGGCTGGATCGGCCATTCCATACACATTGAGCAACCTGCAAGACCGCGGTCGCTTCTTTGTTGATCCGGGAGAGCCTATCTATGAAGGACAAGTGGTTGGCGAGAACACCCGTGCAGACGACATGGTGGTGAACCTTACCAAAACCAAAAAGCTGACCAACATGCGTTCTGCCGGTGCAGACGACAAGGCCAGAATTGCTCCAGCAAGAAAATTCTCGTTAGAGGAAGCGTTGGAATACATTCAAGAAGATGAATATGTAGAAGCTACGCCTTCATCGCTTCGACTGAGAAAAACCCTTTTGAAGGAACACGAGCGCAAGCGTGCTAAGAATGCCGCGCTAAGCGATGTGAAGTTTTAAAACACCAAGAGCCGCGATTTATCGCGGCTCTTTTTTTGCTTGTCACCCTGACGTAGGAAGGGTCTCGGACTCAGTTGGTCACAACCAGCTTCTGAGTAGAAACTCCTGACTCGGTTGCAACCTGAATCAGATAGATTCCCGCAACAAGGTTGTCGGTTTTCATTGTTCCGTTTACTATTTCAACTGGGATTTGTTTGCCGTCTATGGCATACAGATTAGCCGTTTCATACGCGGCAAGGGATAACTGAATGGATTGGCCAACCCTAGTTGGGTTTGGGAAAACCGAATGAGACACGGTTTCTGGTTCTTCCGAACTCAGTATTTCGGAGACCGTAATTGGAGTTCCGTAAATATGATTTCCACGTTTTAGGTAAAGCAGTTGATAGCTTGTGTCATCATAAGCGTTACCCGTTTGTCCCCAAAATGCACCTAAGTGTTCTGAATAGTTAACATTCCACGGTAGATATTCAAAGAAGTAATCAGCTATGCATCCGTTCGTTTGAACATCTCCGAATTGAGTACTGAAAACCTCAAATGAAACAGTATCTCCGTTGATCTCATATTCGGTGTTAAAGCTTAGGTCGCCATACCTTAACCGGAACATTTCGAATGGCATTCGGTGGCAGATGCTATCATTATAAAAGGGAAAGAAACCGTGACCCAAGTAGGCGGATGTTGCTGACGAGTAGTCATGAACATAAATCGGTCCCAATAATGGATCGGTCTGATAGACTCTACTGTGCGAATGGATAGCTAAGGTGTATTGCAGCTGAGGTTGAGTCTGTTTGTCGATGATCTGGATCAATGTGTCATATTGTTCTGCGTTGAAGCCTCCTTGTCCAACCCCATGATAATTTACGGAGTACCGGAATGCGAATTCATCGCCAATATTGAATTCCTTAAACAAAAGTTCTTCTCTTGGTCTCCGTAATCCGAGATTGAAGCCTTCTGCTCCAACTAGAAATATATCGTCATGAAATGAATCTTCAATGTGATCAGGGAAATGATGGAAATCTATGCTCTTGACCAGGCCGAATGTCTCGCCAATCTTAATGGTTTTTCCATTCATAGGGTGAGCCAATACGCTGTTGTTTGCCGCCCTAAGCATGAATGATATGGTTTTGACATTGTCATTCATTCCAAGGATGGCTTGACTGGACACATCGGTAACCGTTGCCCACACTATGCTATTAGATGAGATGTTTAGAACAGGCCAAGTATCATTGAGTTGCGCCAGATGATTTATTTTGATGGTGTCTTCATCCTGATTGACAAAATGCGTCCAGCCATTGTCTTTTACTATTACGCTTGAACCAACAAAAGAGTACCTCTTGAAGCGGCAATCCAAGCCAGCGTTACTATTGTGGTCTCTGGAGGCTGGATAATTGAAGTAGATACTATCGGTTCCATCAATCACTACCGAATCTATCCGCATTCCGTATAAGTCATAGCTTCCAGATTCACTACGGTCAAAAAACCTAACATGATGTGAGGCAACGGGTTGGAAGTTCTGGGCTGATCCAATAACAGGGAAAAGGAGAACCGAAAGAAACAGCCATTTCATGACACTAAGCTAAGTAATTCCGTGTGTGGCAATCCGTGATAACCGGTTGAATCCGTGTCATCCGAGTTCCATTCATTATCCGCGTTCCATTTACGACCTTTGCCGCATGTTAGAAAACAACGAAAGAACTGAATTGAGCCAGCTCGGAGAGTTCGGGCTGATAGACAAGATAAAACAGGGGGTTGAATTGCGCCAAAAGAGCTCCTTTAAGGGAATTGGCGATGACGCGGCCGTTATCGGAACCGACAAGAAGAAAACGCTGGTCACTACCGACATGCTGATGGAGGGCATTCACTTCGACCTCAGCTACGTGCCACTGAAGCACTTGGGTTACAAGGCTGTGGTGGTCAACCTTTCCGACATCTACGCCATGAACGGAAAACCAACGCAGATCACGGTCTCCATCGGGTTGTCAAGCCGGTTTTCGTTGGAAGCCGTGGATGAACTCTACACAGGAATTCTGCTCGCGTGCGAGAAATACAACGTTGACCTTGTGGGTGGAGACACCACCAGTTCGCTGAGCGGATTGACCATCAGCGTTACCGCTATTGGCGAAGCAGAAGAAGACTCTATCGTTTATCGGAACGGAGCAAAGGAAACCGACCTGATCTGTGTTTCTGGCGACCTGGGTGCTGCATTCCTTGGGCTGCAATTGCTGGAAAGAGAGAAGAAGATTTTCAAGGAAAACCCGGAGATACAACCAGATCTTTCTGGACACGATTACGTCTTGGAGCGCCAGCTGAAACCAGAGGCGAGAGCAGAGATCATTGATATTCTGGAACTCGAAAAAGTGAAACCGACAGCCATGTTGGATATTTCTGACGGGCTGAGTTCTGACATCATGCACATCTGCACGCAAAGCGAAGTGGGTTGCCGTATTTACATCGATAAAATTCCAGTGGATCACACAACTGGTATTGCTGCCGAAGAACTGAACCTGGACCCTACAACGGCTGCGCTGAATGGAGGCGAAGATTATGAACTACTATTCACGGTCGACATTAAAGATTACGAGCGCATCAAGACCAATCCTGCCATACGTGTAATCGGTCACATTACAGAGAAATCAGACGGCTACAACCTAGTGGCCGGAGAACAGATCATAGAGCTACAGGCGCAGGGTTGGAATCACTTGAATAAGTGATCATTCGTTCTTAATACACCGGCACGATACCTTGTTCTGGCGTGAGAAGATGTTGGTGGATTGTAGGTACGCTATATCATCATCGTATCTCAACGAGAATGGAACGGCAATCGACCCGTTAGTTTCGTACGACCACCAATATCCCCAAAGAGTAATGTTCTCAAATGCGTTGTCATACTGCGCATCGAAGTAGCCACCCGGCAGTCCGGTCCAACCCGATTCGTTGGTGGCGCCCGTATTCGGCAAAGCCCAAAGGGTATCGGCCTTCAAAGCTCCACCAGCGGTTTCTCCTGGGCCAAAATTCATCCACATTGGTGCCCACTCGTTTTCAAATGGCAAACGCCATCCTGGAGGACATGCTGTAAGCGCAGTTTCGTGGTCATACAATCGTCCATAGGTCTCGCAGTTCTCAAGGTCATTGTCATAACAAACGCTACCGGGCGCATCATATCGCAGGTTTTCGGCCATCCAAACGCGGTTGCCAATACACACGGTCTGGTATTGTTCCCCGTCTCTCGGGTCAATAAGCATTGCACCACAGTTGTCGTACTGATGCACCTGACTATAGTACTGCCGCAAGTAAAGCGGCCATACCTGCGTTGCAGCTGGGGGTTCTGTGAGCTCCGTAAGCGGCCTGCTGGCCCTGTTGTAACCTAACGCAGGCACATAGAAATTCTCAGATCCGTCTGCTTTAAGGTGGGCTTCTCCGGTAGAATCTCTATCGGCCACCAGATTCTGTATAAGATGCCATTCCATGTCGTGGCAGAACTGGTCATCTACTACCGAGGCATAACCTTCTATGTCCGCGTAACCATAGTAAGTTGCCAGGCCCTTGGATCGCCATGCAGCGGGCATATTATTAGTTGTGGTTCCATCTGCCGTGTGACCGCTGTAGCAGTAGTTTCCGAACAGGACGGCATCGGTAAGGTCAATGTTCAGATTGCGGATGTATTTTTCGGTCACAAATATCCGGTACTGGAATTCCACCACCCCGGTTGACCAATTGCTTACAGTCGGCCCCACTCTTATTTCGCCACTTTCCACTTTATCCTGAGGGATGCTCTGTACGTTAAAGGTCTCATTGATTATCTGTTCACCGATCTCGGGGCTCCAAGGGTTATCACCATAAAACCTTTCTGTAACGTGGGCCATATAGAAACCGTCTTTGTTTCCATGCACATCAATAATGATCAGTCCGTACTCGCTCAATCGATTCAGGTCGTCAAAGTCGGCATGGATGCCCACCTCGAAATCCACGTCCATCTCCACATCGCCTGATTCTGCAAGGTTTCTGAGGTCTGCAATAAGAAGAGCGTCATAATAGAACTCTTCGGGGTAGGGTATGATGAAAAGAATCTTATTGTTCTTGATATTCTCGGTCTGTATCTCGCTCATTCTGTAGGCCACCGGACTACCACCGCCACCTCCTCTTGTAAGGTGGCGACCATTTTCATCCACAGGGATAAAGTTGATGGGAGATCTGAGCCCATTGGCGAATTCCACCTCTATGGAAGTGAGGTTATGGAACGTGCCTCCTGCTACCTGTGGGTGATTGACCAGAAAGTTGTTCAGCTCCATGAAGGCTAGCACGGAATCTCCAGACTGCTGAAGTGTTTCTATGTAAAGCTGCAAGGCATCATGCAGCACATTCATGTTGGCAGAAAGTTTATCTGCCGTACTTGGAGCGGGTTCATCGCTGTCTTTCTTACAGCCACTCAGCGCAACAGAAACAAAAACAAAAAGGAATAACAGCTTTTTCATGGATTGAATTTACAAACCCACGATGGAAACGAAAAGGGCTAGGCCTTCTTCACAAACTCAGACTTGAGGCCCATGGCTCCAAAGCCATCGATCTTACAATCAATGTTGTGGTCGCTGTCTACCAATCTGATGTTCTTCACCTTCGTACCGGCTTTGATCGGGCCTTTGGCACCTTTTACCGGAAGGTCTTTGATCACGGTAACCGAGTCTCCATCCTGAAGGATGTTACCATTGGAATCTTTCACCACAAAAGCACTTTCAGCAGCTTGTTCTTCTGGGTTCCACTCATGCCCGCATTCCGGGCAAGCATACAAGGCATCGCTCATGGCATAGCCGTAAGGCGATTTGCACTCAGGGCAGGGTTTCAGTTCTTCAGACATATGGTATTGGTTTGAATCGGTGGCAATGTAGGGAATCCAGCAGGTAGGTTCCTGATGAAAGTCTGTTATTACCCACGCACCTTGTACATCTTCACCGAATCTCGCCTAATGCTTGGCCGATTCTTGACAGCCTTTTTAAACACGTGGTTAGAGGGTTTGTGTATCTCGCCCATGGCATCAATACTACCCCAATAATCGCAGTTGCATGCATCTCCAACATAATCGTGCGTGTATTGCGAAAGATTGATCTCTCCCCAATTGCAAATACGGGCCATCCTGTTGGCCATGTGCAGCGCATGTGCGTAAAGGTCAAACGGCATACGGGCGGCATCAATTATTCCAGCAATAACCTTGTCAGTATGTAGACCGATCTTAACGTAATAATTGGTTGTGGTCTCATCTGCTTGCACCTGCCGCGCATACTCCCTGATCTTGATGGCAGCATCAAGAATCTTCTCTGTATCGCTATCGTCCAACATAGGCCCTCCAGCCACGGCAAACAGCAGATTGTTTTCCGTTTCGATGAAATCCACACCACATTCTCGGATCAATTGCACCACGTTTCTACTGTGGAATTCCCATGTTTCATCATAACGTTCTGGCTCCAACGGATTATCTGTCTGTCGTCTGGCAATGAGCGACAACACCGTAAGCGGCCAAAGCGGAATGCCTGCCGATTCCCATGGCTGTAACGTATGGGATGCTTTCAATGCCTAAGGGTTGATGGGTCGGTTCAACATCAATGTTCTAAGCAAGTTAGGTGTTCGTCCAAAGGTTGCCACTGACTTTTGTCGGCTTCATCTGCGCCATGGCCATTGAAATGTCGTTGAAAACCTCGATAAATGATCTCTTTGCACTCATAAGGTTTCGGTAACTTTGCGCCTTAGGAATCCACGATGAGTGACGCTATTAAGCACGAGTGCGGAATTGCAATGGTCCGCTTGCTGAAACCCCTCAGCTACTACAAGGAAAAATACGGCACGAGTTTCTACGCCCTGAACAAAATGTATCTCCTGATGGAGAAGCAGCACAATCGTGGTCAGGACGGGGCTGGGTTGGCCAATATCAAGTTCGATATGCAGCCTGGAAAGCGTTACATCAGTCGTTATAGGTCCAATTCGTCAACCCCCATAAAGGATGTTTTTGCCCACATCAACGAACGGTTTGAGGCGGAATTCAAAGAGAATCCTAAGCATGTGGAAAATCCCGAATGGTTGAAGCAGAACCTTCCCTTTACGGGAGAGATTTTCTTGGGGCATTTGCGGTACGGAACCTTTGGAGGCAACAGCATTGAACATTGCCACCCGTTCTTGCGTCAGAACAACTGGATGACGCGGAACTTGGTGTTGGCGGGCAACTTCAACATGACCAATGTGGATGAGCTTTTCCAGCAGTTGGTAGACCTGGGTCAGCATCCGAAAGAAAAGGCAGATACGGTTACAGTGCTGGAGAAGATCGGGCATTTCATAGATGTTGAGACCGATAAACTGTACAGAAAGTACAAGAAACAGGGATACTCCAAGGTTGAGGCTACACCGCTTATTGCTGAGAACATCAATCTTCAAAAGGTGCTGAAACAATCAGCAAAGAAATGGGACGGTGGTTACGCCATTGCAGGAATGCTTGGTCATGGTGATGCATTCGTCATGCGCGACCCATCGGGCATCCGTCCAGCGCACTGGTACATGGATGATGAGGTGATCGTTATTGCCAGTGAGCGTCCGGCCATTCAGACGGCATTCAACGTGCAGTGGGAAGATGTGAAGGAGATAAAGCCTGGCTACGCACTTATCATCAAGAAGGATGGAACCGTTTCTGAGAAGCAGTTCCGTGAGCCGTTGGAAAGAAAATCGTGTTCGTTTGAGCGTATCTATTTCTCGCGCGGCAGCGACAAGGACATTTACGAAGAGCGTAAGGAGTTGGGCCGATTGGTGGTGGAGCCTGTTCTCAAAGAGATCGAATACGACACCAAGAACACGGTGTTCAGCTACATTCCGAATACGGCCGAGACGTCTTTCTATGGCATGGTGAAGGGTGTGGAGGATTACATCAACACGGTAAAGATCAGGAAGATACTTTCTGGCAAGCGGGAAATTGATGCGGATGAGGTTCGGAGCATTCTGAACATGCGGGCACGGGTTGAGAAGCTCACCATTAAGGATGCCAAGCTGCGGACCTTCATTACGGATGATGTGCATCGCGATGACCTGGTCTCTCACGTGTATGATATTACCTACGGTGCGGTGCGAAGAGGAGAGGATAATGTGGTGCTGATAGATGATTCCATTGTTCGTGGAACTACGTTGAAGCAATCCATTCTCCGAATTGTAGACCGACTAGGGCCGAAGAAGATCGTTATCGTTTCAAGTGCACCACAGATCCGTTACCCCGATTGCTACGGTATTGACATGGCCAAGCTGGGCGATTTCATGGTGTTCCGTGCGGCTGTTGAGCTATTGAAAGACACCAAGCAGGAGAACATTCTGGATGATGTGTACGAGAAGGCCAAAGCGCAGATGGAATTGCCATTGGAGCAAGTGACCAACGTTGTGAAGGAGATCTACCGACCATTTACGGCTGAGCAATTGTCAGATAAATCGGCAGAGATCATCTCACCTCCGAACATCAATGCAGAGGTGAAACTCATCTTCCAATCCATTGAGGGGCTGCACTCGGCCTGCCCAGCGCATTTGGGCGATTGGTACTTTACAGGCAACTACCCCACACCGGGCGGAAACCGCGTGGTGAACCGCGCCTTCATCAATTTTATGGAAGGGAAGAACGTGAGGGCTTATTAAGAGCTGTTAGCTTTTAGGTAACAGCTTTTAGCGGTTCGATTGACACACCCCTTAATCCCCTACTTCGACAAGCTCAGCACAGGTCTCGAGGGGAAGATGGTGATCACGGCTCCACAACAGGGGTCATCGGAATATCAACGGAGTAGAAATTACCGGCCGTGAGTTCCAGATTTCCCGAAAGGGTTTCATACCCGTCCGCTTTCACCTCCATCTCCAAGTTCACCTCCTGATTGGCCGTATAGCCGGTTATCTTCAAGGTTGCAACACCCTCACTGTCAGTGGTAATGCCGATGATTCCACTGCCGGGTGCATTCAACACGCGGAATTCAGCATTCTGTATGGGCAGACCGGTGTTCTCATCAAATACAAAGACCCCCAGTTCTATGACGGTGGGAGGGACACTGCCTGAACCACCGCTTGAGCGATTGATGATGATGCGTGCCTGCTTGTAGGCGCTGTAAATGCTCGGGTCGGTGGATTTGAAGACCAGCATGAGTGGATCGAGCTGATCTGTGAAGAGTTTGCCTGTGTCTGTAAATAGGTTTTTGAGATTCTGCGTGTGCAGTACGCGGTTGTTGATGGCCTGTCTTGGACTCTCGAGCACGGGAGTGTAGGCGTTGAGCGCGTCTTGCCATGCGGTTACGGTGGTGGCGTCTATGCCATAATCGGCCAGGGCTGCGAGGTTGTCGTTAACGAGTCCGATGCGGTAATCGCAGAAGCCTTGCATGGTGTCGTCTTTTACGCGCTGAATGTCTGAGAGTGAATAATCGAACTCTGCGGCCAGGGTGTTGTTGCCTACGGCCTTGGCCCATGCCTTGGCGGAAGCGAGGGTGGTGGCAGTTGTCTCATCCAAGGTATCGCGGAGGGCGGATTTATCCAATGCCACACCCGTGGTGTTGGTTGACTGCAATCCTGCTTCCTTATTGATAAGGTCGATGTTTGTTTTGAGTTGCCCGAAGGCGTTGGCGCGAGCGGTAACCGCATCCAGAATGACCTGAAACTCTGTGTGGAAATCTTCTACCACCAGGTACATGTCGAGTTTGTTTGATTGTGAATCTGTCATGATTTCTCTGTTTTATGCCGGCCGACCCATGAGCGAGGCCGACCGGCCGGTTATTGCTTTAAAAACTGTGGTGTTGCATTGGAAATTATTAGGGATTGAAAAGAGCCTTTTTGGGAGTGCGCTAATGAGGTGTTGGGGAGACAAAAAGCGGTGTTCGGGGTGCAGAAAGCGGCAGTGGAGGTGCGGTGAGCGGTAGTGGGGATGCCATTTGCGGTAGTGGGGATGCCATTTGCGGTAGAGGGGGAACGATGAGCGGTATTTGGGAAACCGTTAGCGGTTGTGGGGATGCTGAAAGCGGAAGTTGTTTAACGGCTTTTAGCATTTGCGATGCACTAAGCGCCTTTTGATGACGTTACGGAAGGTGCTGATAAGGTGAAAAATGCTGGTTTTGAATTTAGAGCGGCTGATTGCCCTGCGTGGTGTTAAGCATATGCGTGCTTACTTGGTGAATCATGGATTTTCGGATGGGGAGGCGCGCAATCTGTTGAGTGGGAAGACGAAATCTGTGCGATTGGACCTGCTTACCCGCCTTTGTGAAGCCTTTGAATGTTCTCCGAACGACCTGTTGGACTGGCGGGGCGATGCGGGGCATGTTCTGTCTCAGCTGCGGAAGTCGATGGCGCCCAATATCGAGCAGTTGTTAGAGGGTAAGAGTCCGCAGGAGTTGGAGGAGATTTTGAGGAGGATAGCGGATAGTGAGGAGGGAGGAGTTAGGAGCTAGGAGCTAGGAGCTAGGAGCTAGGAGTTAGGAGGGAGGAGTTAGGGGTGAGCAATGAGCAGTGAGGGGTGAGGAGTGAGGGGTGAGCTAACGGGGGCTTTAGAGGGGCTTTCTGAGTTTGCGGTATCGGGCGATGGATTTTTTCATGTCGTCTATTTTGCGGAGGTGGCCTTTGGCAATGCGGAGCATGTCTGCTACTTCGCGGAGCATGTCATTCAGATTACTGGTATGATATGTTAATCCTTGAATGTGCCATTCAGCAGTATGGGGCTCAAGCGGTGTGGTGCCTTTAAGCTGTTTGAATGTTCGCCTCAGCGATTTCTCGTCTTGTTCTTTGAAGCGGTTGAGTTTCTTGTTGATGAGGATGAATTTGTTCTCTGCGTATTGAACGGTTTGCGTCATGGTGATCTCATGGAGCCTTCTGCCTTCCTCCTCCTCCAAGTTTGCGATGTACTTCTCTGCCCGTTTGGCCTTGTTCTTTACGGAGGTGTATTGCTTTTTGAAGTCTGCGAGTTTGGCCACGGCTTCTTCATGCTTCAAGAGTGCGGCCTCCAATGCGGGAATCAGTTGTGGCGGAACGCTCTGATAGATAGTGGTTTCCATGTTGTTGAATCTGTACTCTCTAAGATAATCGGTTTTGGGTTTTGGTGGATAGTGGATAGTGAATAGTGAATAGCGAAGAGTGACCAGTGAACAGTGGAGGGATTCTTTGGGGGTGATGGCACGCGGAGGTGGGGAGGATTTGAGGAAACTTTCTGAATAAGTTTTTCAGGTCGTAAATAGGTTGTGGACAACAGCAACACTTTTCGAGATTTTTCGTATTGCTGTAATCATTACCTTCCGCGACCTAGTGTCGCGGAACCAATTGAACTTAAAACCATGAATTTTATCGACCTTTTTGCGGGTGCAGGCGGTCTTTCAGAAGGTTTTATTAGGGCAGGGTTCAAGCCGGTTGCGCATGTGGAAATCGACTCCAATGCTTGCAATACACTTCTTACGAGAGCCGCGTATCATTATCTTGCAAGTAAGGGCAAATCAGCTATTTACAACCAATATCTCAAAGGCGAAATCAGTAGAGATGAGCTTTGGGCGCATATGCCCAATGAACTTAAAGTCTCCATCATCAATAAAGAGATCTCTGAGGAAACGAAGACGGAGATATTTGAAACCATTGACGCCCAATTGGGTGAAAATGAAAAAGTTGACCTTCTAATCGGTGGCCCGCCTTGTCAAGCCTATTCATTGGTTGGCAGGAGTCGAGACCCAAATAGAATGGAGAATGATCAGCGTAACTATCTGTTCAGGGATTACGCAGCGTATTTGGATAAGTACGAGCCGAGGTTTTTCGTGTTTGAAAATGTGCTTGGTCTGTTGTCTGCTGGCAATAAGAGGTATTTCAATGAAATGCGGGCGCTGTTCAGAGAGTATGGTTACGAGACCGATTACCGCATTCTAAAGAGCGAGGAATACGGAGTATTGCAAAAGCGTAGAAGGGTAATCATCATTGGAAGAAAAGGGGCGGAGCCCTTTTCATTCCCGAAGTTAGAAAGGCGACCAACGGAGAATTTTAAAGTCCTTTCTGACCTTTTCTCGGACTTGCCTGCATTAAAACCCGGAGGCGGGCAGCCGTTTATCGCCTATTCATGCGAACCAACGGATTATCTGAAAGACCATCATTTGAGAAATGGGGTTGATTTTGTGACTCAGCACTACACAAGACCACACAATCAGAATGACCTTAAGATTTACCGAAAAGCCATTGAAGCTTGGGTGAATAAAGGGGAGCGCCTCAAGTATGATACACTACCTGAAGAACTGAAGACACACAAGAACAACAGTAGTTTCCTAGATAGATACAAGGTGGTAAATGGCGATGGTTGTTCCCATACTATGGTGGCCCATATTGCTAAGGATGGACATTATTATATTTACCCCGATGTTAATCAGGTGAGATCACTATCCGTGCGAGAAGCTGCAAGAATCCAATCATTCCCAGATGACTTCTTTTTTGAAGGTGGGCGAACTGCCGCATTCAAGCAAATAGGAAATGCTGTTCCTCCTTTGATGGCTGAATCAATTGCAAAGAGCTTGTGCAGTGTATAAGGAAACTGGGGTTTACCATATTCGGCCATCCGCAAAACTGATACATACTATTGGTGGTGACCTTATTGGTGACCCCTATGCCGCAGTCGTAGAATTGGTGAAAAACTCATATGATGCCGATGCTTCGGAGGTTAAAGTACTGTTTGATTATTCAGAAGTTGAAACCCAACCAGCTATTAAAATCTCCATTTCTGATGATGGGCATGGAATGAATAAGGATACCGTTGTAGATAAATGGTTAGTTCCCGCAACGGATGACAAGCTAAAGAGAAAGTGTAGTCCTTCAGGACGTCTTTTTCAAGGGAGAAAAGGGATAGGTAGGTTTGCTGCTTCAATTCTTGGACAAGAACTCACACTGCAAACTGTTGACATCAATGGTGTATTGACAGAAGCCGTTATCGATTGGCGACTTTTTAATGCTGATTCTTTCTTGTCGGATATAGATATTCTATTAGAGAGTGAGCAAACAACTCGAAGCTGTGGAACCCATATGACCATAGTGGGACAGGACGAAGAATATTTTGAGGAGTATTTTGATGAACAAGAAAATCAAATCAAAATATTTAAAACGGACGAAAAATATTCCTATTGGCTTAACCGTGCGAATATTGAAAAGCTTGAGAACGAATTAAGAAAACTAATCTCTCCGTTTGGTGAACTTGATGAGGACGTTTTTGAAGTAAGCCTTGAGTTTAGGAATTGTCCTATCGAAGAGTTCAATGACCGAACCTTCAAGATTGAATCCTATCCAATCATTGAACTTTACGATTACCGGATTTCAGGAATCGTAGAACCTGATGGTAAAGGGCATTTGCTTTATGAAAATAACGTAGAGGATACTGGTCATTCTGAAAACATCTCGTTCAAGTATAGACTTGAGGATGGTCTGAAGCCTTGTGGAAGAGTTAAGGTTGATTTTCGCGTTTTTGACAGGGAACCAGAGGCTATCGAAAACCTAATAAACAAAGGGTTAATAGACCCGATTACCGAGAAATACGCTGGTAAAAATGAAGCCAAGGCATTACTTAATAAGGTTTATGGCGTTAAGATCTATAGGAGTAAGTTCCGAATAAGACCGTATGGAGATGATGGAGACGATTGGCTGGAGTTGGACAAGCGAAGAATCCAAAACTTTACGCTTAGGGTTAGCAATAACCAAGTTGTCGGATTCGTCACGATAGAACCAGAAGAGAATTCTAACCTGCTTGAAAAAAGTGCAAGGGATGGCCTTAAGGAGACTCCTGAGTTTAAAGGTCTCAAAGAGATTTGTCGTCAGGTTCTCAAAGAATTAGAATTAAAACGACTTACGTACCGGGAGAAGACACTGAAAAGTCGAAAAGGACGGAGCACAATTCAGAACAGTCTTAACAGCCTGTTCAGTTTTAGTGATTTGACTGAAAATGTGGAGAAGCAACTTTCCGCTTTGGAGGTCTCTCCTGTAAGTATTGCAGAAATCAAGGAGATAATCCGTAAAGAAGAAGCTCGAAAAGCGGGATTACTAGAAGACATTCAAAAGACCATTGCGATTTATCAGGGACAAGCCACACTTGGTAAGATTGTCTCGTTTATTCTTCACGAAGGCAGAAAGTCGGTTCAATACTTTCGAGACGAGGGTCCGGTTGTCAAACGTTACCTAAAACATTATCGGGCATCAAAGGACGAAACTCTTTTAGAAGACCTTGAAGAGAGTGTTGACGGCTATGAACTTCATGGGGCAATGATTTCAGATTTGTTCAAGCGAATTAACCCCCTTGCCATACAGAAAAAGTCTAGCAAGTCTGATTTCGATGTGCTGTCTTGCATTTCAGATGCTGCGAAGGTATTCAAGGGGTCTGCGTTAGAGAAAGGAATTAAGATTGAAGTATCATGCCCTCCTGATATATCAGTATTTGGCTGGAGAGAAGACCTCTATATGTGCATGACAAACTTGATTGAAAATAGTTTGCATTGGCTAGAGTATAATCAGACTGAAGAAGGTAAGATTCAGATTAGTGTGAAAAATGATGAAAGCATAGTAATCATTGACTTCTTGGACAATGGTCCTGGTTTAACTGATGAAGAGATTGAAACTGATATAATATTCGAGCCCGGTTATTCACGGAAACTATCTGGCACTGGACTCGGATTGGCGATAGCAGGGGAAGCAATAGATAGGCTTAACGGATCATTAAAGGCCCTTAAAAATGAAGGAGGGGCCTATTTCAGAATTGAAATCGAAACCAATTATGGAAAAGCTTAAACTCCTACTTGTCGAAGACGAAAGCCTAAACGACTATCAAAGAAGAATAAAGGCGTACAATCTTGAAAGTTCAGTACAGGTCGAACCGGTCCCTTGTGCAGATTACAATCAAGCCGTTAGGATGCTTGATGATTCGAACAATTCATTTGATGGAGCTATTATCGACCTGAAACTTTCAAAAGACGCGAAATACGAAGGGAAGGAATTGATAAATAGGGTTAAAAAGGGACTTCGATTTCCTGTTTTTGTCTTAACGGGCAATCCGGAGCAAATAGAAGACCAAAAGGCTTTCCAAACCGACTTTTTTCAGATTCGGACTAAGGGCGATACTCCGGGACGACTTGAAGAAATTCTAGGCGACCTTGTCAAGTTGCATCAAACTGGAATCACCAAGATACTCGGGGGGAAAGGGCAAATTGAAGGGTATCTCAATGACATATTTTGGAATCACATTTCCAATTCAATCGGGTATTGGGTTGCAGATAGCAAAAGAGACTCCCAAGAGAAGCAACAATCTCTATTGCGATATGCACTATCGCACGTTCAAGAGTATCTGAACTTGGACGGGACTGGGTTGAGTCAGAATTATCACCCTGCTGAATTCTTTATTACCAAACCTGTGAAAAGGTATGTTTACACGGGTGACCTAATCAAGTTTGAAGCAGGGGAGCGGTCGCTTGTTCTGTCTCCAGCATGTGACTTAGAAATACATGGGGCCTCATGCAACGCTGACAACATTTTACTTCTTAAGGTTCGAGATTGGAAAGATTTGGATGCACGATTCTCAGGATTAAACAAGGACACGGGTAAGGCTAATGAGAACCGAGCCCGATTGGAAAGATGGTTTGCCAACCCCAATCAGAGATACCACTACATCCCTAACTCCAATGGTATTGAAGCAGGGTTCATAGATTTTCAGGATAAGAAGACAATGAGTTTGACTGTATTCAACCAAGAAATGAAGGACGGCAAACTCCAAAGGCTCGCAACAGTTTCATCCCCTTTCTTAAAGGACATAATAGCTAGACACTCCTCATACTATGCCCGACAAGGGTCACCGGATTTTGATGGTGGAGAACTGTATGATATCCTATTCAAATGAGATGATATAGTTCAGTCACAACAGAACATAGCTCCTCTTTCAACGGCTTCCACCAAATTGGTTCGTGAGGCCAATTCACCTTCAACTACTTCTTCATCGCTTTCATCTATCTCATTTATAATGAGGAACTCACTTGAATCGGGTCGGTAGCTGATACGCTTGCTGCTACGTGCAAGGCCACCTGCCAATAGGGTATAGAAATGAACATAATCGCCATTCTCTCGGTAGGCGAGCTGTTTGAGGTGGTCGAAGCTTTCGACTTTAACAGGGGGGCTCATTGATCTTACAATTCAAGAATTTCAGTTCCCTCCTCACACATCAATTCATGCGTATCTACTCCAATCCGACTGCCCAGCTCGAAGGCTTGATTAAGCAAGTTGTTTCTGTGTTCAATCTGCTCTTTAGTGTAAGCAGGTTCTTTCGTCTCGTAATAGATGTAATCTTCAAAAGGAGTGTCGGGGTGGAAGTTGAGACTCTCTTCTTCCATAAGGATGTGAACGAATTGTTTAACGTCTTCGATGGAGTTGATGCTAGTGAGTTTCATGGGTTTGAATTGATGTATTAAGATACTGATTATTAGCTTTTTAAGCAATAGGAAACCTATGAAATGAACCGAGGTTCAGGGGGTAGCTTCTCGATACATTCCGATAAAATCGGAACACTCGAAGTGACGGTTGCGGATCGGGGTTGAAATGACGGAACACTCTGCCTAATGTCGAGCATAGGCAAGACATCTGGATAGATTCCTCCTACTGTCGGAATGACAAGAGGGGTGTTGGGATAGATTCCTCCGCGTTGGTCGGAATGACGGTGGGTGTTGGTTGGAATAGATTCCTCCGCTGCGGTCGGAATGACGGGGGTGTTGGTGGAATGACAAAGGTGAAGGGCACCCCATCACTTGATCTATCGGCTTGTACTGAGTTTACCGAAGCATAACCTCATCCCCTCGCTAAGTTCCCTACCTTCGTAGTACATAATGAATACAACTAGTTGAAAAAGAAGAAGAAAGGGAAGAGTAAGAAACACAGCTCGTCCACATCCATATTCCAAGAACCCATCTTGGAAACCCTGCGCAAGAGTCCTAACCGCGCGCTCAATTACAAGCAGATAGCCAAGAAGCTAGAGGTTAACGATAAACAAGAGAGGAACCAACTGGCCCAGACGCTCAACCAAATGAAGGGAGAAGGTCTGCTGCGCGAAGTGGAACGCGGTAAGTACCAGCTCAAGCATCAGCCCGCGCCTAAGTTGGTGGGCAAAATAGATATCACCAGCACGGGTACAGCCTTTGTCAAGGTAGATGGGTTTGAGCAGGATATCCGTATTTCGCCACGCAAGGTGCGCCAGGCCCTACCGGGAGACACCGTAAAGGTGCACATCTATGCCAACCACAAGGGAAACCGTGTAGAGGGCGAAGTGGTACAGGTACTGGAGCGCGCCCGCGAGACCTTTGTGGGCAAACTCACCATCAACACCAAGAGCAAAGTGGCCTTCATGGTTCCCGACAATAGGAACATGCCGGTCGATTTCTTCATCCCGATGGGTGAAATGCTGCGCGCCAAAGATGGCGACAAGGTGATCGTAAAGATGATAGACTGGCCAGAGCGGGCACACAACCCCATTGGGCATGTGATCTCCGTGCTGGGCAGACCAGGCGATATGGAGACCGAGATGCACTCCATCTTGGCCGAGTTCGATTTCCCGATGCATTTCCCAGAGAATGTAGAGCAGGAGGCAGAGGATATACCAGAGACCATTAGCGCAGAAGAGATAGCCGCAAGGCGCGATTTCCGCGATGTGACCACCTTTACGATAGACCCGGACGATGCCAAGGATTTTGATGACGCGCTCTCTGTGCGGAAACTGAAGAACGGCAATTGGGAAGTGGGCGTGCATATTGCAGATGTATCGCACTATGTGCAGCCAGACACCTTCTTGGATGATGAAGCGGTAAGCCGCGCCACATCGGTGTATCTGGTAGACAGGGTGGTGCCCATGCTGCCCGAGAAACTGAGTAACAAGGTCTGTTCGTTACGACCCAATGAAGAGAAGCTGGTTTTCAGTGCCGTGTTTGAGATGGACGATAAGGCGCAGGTCATCAGCGAGTGGTTCGGACGTTGCATCATCAACTCCAACCATCGGTTCACGTACGATGAGGCCCAGCAGATAATAGAGGGCGGTAACGACCCGCTGAAGGATGAGGTACTGACCTTGCATGGATTGGCGCAGCAGCTTCGCGCAGAGCGTTTCAAGCACGGGGCCATAGGCTTTGAGAAAGAGGAGGTCAAATTCCGGTTGGATGACAAGGGAAACCCGATAGAGGTGTACCTGAAAGAATACAAGGACAGCAACAAGCTTATAGAGGAATTCATGCTACTGGCCAACAAGCACGTGGCCACCTTTATTGGCAAACCCAAGCAGGGCCAACCCAAAACGTTCGTGTACCGTGTGCATGACGACCCATCGCAGGAAAAGCTGGAAACGCTGGTGGAAATTGCAGGGCAGTTGGGCTACAAGGTGCAGTTGGGTCCGCGTAGAATCCTTACCGAATCATTGAATAAACTCCTGGCCGACATCAAAGGAAAAGGCGAGGAGAACATGCTCAGCACCCTGGCCATCCGCTGCATGGCCAAAGCAGAATACAGCACAGACAACATCGGTCACTTCGGCCTCGGGTTCGATTACTACACGCACTTCACGTCTCCCATCAGAAGGTACCCCGATGTTATGGTGCACCGTCTGTTGCAACGCTATTTGGATGGCGGTAAATCGGCCTTCAAGAAAGATTATGACGACCTCTGCCTGCATAGTTCCGAGATGGAGAAGAATGCAGCCAATGCAGAGCGGGCATCTACCAAGTACATGCAGGCCAAATACCTACAGGATAAGATAGGAGAGGAGTTCGTTGGGCTGGTTTCGGGCGTAACCGAGTGGGGAATCTTTGTGGAGATAAAGGAGAACAAGTGCGAGGGGCTGATACGCATGAAAGACCTTCCGGACGATTTCTACGATTTTGATGAAGACTCGATGTCGGTGGTGGGAGCCACTACGGGCAATTCGTTCACCTTGGGCGATGCCGTGATTGTGAAGGTGTTGGACGTATCGTTGGAAAAACGTCAGATAGACCTGCTTGTAACAGGTTGGCCAGACGAGGACTAGTTAGTTTTTACACAGAGGAAAATTCGAGAAAAGGAGATTCACAGAGGAACATGGCTCCTGAATTGTTGCAGGATATCCCTCTCTGTGCATCTCTAAAGCTCAAGGCTCTCTGTGTAACGTTTACTCTCCCACCCATTTATAAACCTTGAAGCCCGGAGTCTCGAACTCCAAGGTGGTGAGGTCTGAAGCGTTGAACAAGAGCGTATCAATGCCGGGGTTCCACAAGGCGTCTGCCTGAATAACGTGCGTGATGGGCAGCGAATCTACCTGAGCATACAGCGAACTCATGGACTGATAGCGTCCGTTGCCAATGGCCTGGCGGTCGGTGTACAAGGCTAGTACCCGAGGTTTGGAGAAGAGAATGATGGCATCTTTTGGGGTGCTGGTTCTCACGTAGTCCAGCATTTCCATGGCGTGGGTCGATTGGGGTCCGTCCACATCCTTGGGCCAATCTTTGACCAACTCGGCAGAACGCTGAAACGTGAAGAGAAACGGAACGGCTGCCAACAACACCAGGGCAGGTCTGAAGCGTTGATCAAGCGAACCGAAGACCGTAGCCACATACAGGAACAGTAACGGAATAATGGGCAGCAGAAACCGCAACCCCGATGCGTGGTACGGATAAGCCAACAAGACCATTATGTAAATGGGAAACCACACTTCCATCGCGCCCAATTTCTTGTAAGCCGCCATTCCCCACCCTAAGAAAGCCAACGCCAGAAACAGCCCTGTAGCCAAGGTGCCTGCGGGCTTTTCGTTGATGGCATCAAACAAGAACCAACGCAAAAACTCAAAGTAGTAGTTGAGGTTGTTGTAGAGGACGGTGGAGAGTTCGAAATCGCTCCACACGCTGCTATAACCTTCTGCTGCATTGGTTTGGAAGATGACGTTACTGAGCAGGAAATAGCCCGCAGCAACGATCAAAAGCAATTTGGCAATGGGGTGTTTGAGAAGAGATCGGAAATCCTTGTCTCCCGTTTGCTGCCGTTGCACGAAAAGCAGGAAGCCAACAGCAATAAGCAGTGTAACGCCAACGCTTTTGGTCAAAGCGGCCATGAGCAGGGCCAAGGCAGCTATCCACCATTTTTTTCTATCCACCGCAAAGAGTGCCAGCAGCGCAAACAACGTAAAGGGAATATCTGCCATCACCTCCCGCTTAAAGAAAAGGACCGTGGTGTGGTACGAAATGCCAACCGAAACAAGAAGAGCCAAGCCCCAATGCACCCTATCGCGCAGCAGCACAAATACCATCAATCCGAACAGTACGGCCAGCACGGCCATGAGGTCTATAAAGGCAGAGATGTCGTTGCCAAACGCAGCGTAGACGGGCGCCAAAATCAACGGAAAGCCAATAGGATAGGTTTTGGGTCCCAGCACCGCGTTTTCAGGATTGAAAATGTAGTTGTTGTCGGTCTGCGGAACGCCCAGTACCATGTTCTGCGCCTGTTTGATGTACATGGCAAAGTCTCCGCCCCAATCGTGAGAATGGATGTTATTGACGAAATAGCTTGGTGCCAGCATGGCCAAACAGACCATTAGTACCAGCACAGAACGGAGCCGCTTATTTTCAAAAATGGGATTGGGCATGGCTTGCTAAGGTAAACCGAAGTTGAACCGAATGTGCGAAATAGCGTTTCTTCGTACACAATATGTTTGCTTTCCTACAGTTATTTCAGCCCGCAAGCACTAATATTGTCTCTGCATGAAGACCCACCTCCTCGTCAATATGTCCAGATTCTTCAGT
>JACJZQ010000021.1 GCA_020635495.1 Flavobacteriales bacterium
GTGGTGGATCAATGGTTACTTCAAATTCAAAAAATCATTGCCGACCAACATCCTGACATTCAGTTCAAAGAGCGCAAGTACCGATTCCTTTCTACCATTGACATAGACAACGCTTATGCCTACAAGAACAAGGGTTTCATGCGTACCATGGGTGCTTTTGGCAGGGCGCTTTCCAGTTTGGATTTTAACGAAGTGGCCGACCGTCTAGGTGTTCTGTTCGGCAACAAACAGGACCCTTACGACACCTACGAATTCCAATTGGCAACGCAGCGAGAACATGCTCTTGAAACGCTGTATTTCTTCCTGTTGGCAGATTATGGCGTTAACGACAAAAATGTGCCTCATTACAATCAGGAATTTCAATCGTTGATCAAGCATTTGGGAGATTACGCTCAGATAGGCATCCATCCCGGATTCAACTCCAACAACGATCCGAAGAAACTCTCCACAGAGAAGAAACGGTTGGAAAAGATCATTCACCGACCGGTAACCAAAAGCCGCCAGCATTTTCTCATCCTTCACTTGCCGCACACGTATCAGAAACTGATAGAGAACGACATTGAAGAAGACTACAGCATGGGATACGCGGCACATACGGGTTTCCGGGCCGGAACATGTACCCCATATCGATTCTATGACCTGGATATGGAAACTCCCACAGAGCTCACGGTCTACCCGTTTGCGGTAATGGAAGCCACCCTGAAATACTACATGAACCTTGATCCCGAAGGTGCCAAACAGGCCATCTCGGAAGTGATCGGAAAAGTAAAAGCGGTTAACGGAACATTCATTGGGCTGTGGCACAACGAGACGCTGACCGACCAAGGTATTTGGGAAGGCTGGCGCGATGTGTTCCTACACATGGTCAATGAGGCCAAAGGGTAACTTTTAACACTTTAGGCCTACGCGCATTACGTATATTTATCTCGTGAATAAACGGGTATTCACGCAGTTCAAAATCAATCCAAACAGATGGCAAAGATTCTTGGAGGAAAGGGTTCGCTTTTCGATCAGTTCTTAGGAGAGCTCAGAAATGTTGAAGTACAGCATGACAGAATGCGATTCAGAAGAAATCTGGAGCGCATTGGAGAACTGATGGCCTATGAGATAAGCAAAGAATTGAAGTGGAAACCCGGAACACTGACCACTCCTCTTGGCGAAGCCGAATTGCCTTTACTGGAAGACCAACCCGTGGTGGCCACCATCTTACGGGCCGGTTTGCCGTTGCATCAAGGGGTGCTGAACTACTTTGACCAAGCCGACAATTGTTTCATCTCCGCCTATCGGATGAACCATAAGGAAGATGGCTCGTTTGATATTAAGATCGAATACCTATCAAGTCCTTCAGTTGAAGATAGGACCGTAATACTTTGCGATCCAATGCTGGCCACCGGAGGTTCTATGGTTCTGGCCTATAAGGCCTTGCTGAAAAGAGGAAACCCGAAACACGTGCATGTGGTTGCGGCCATTGCATCCAGAGAGGGTTTGGAATACTGCCAACGGCACCTTCCGAAAAACTGCACCATTTGGATTGCAGGATTGGACGAAGAACTGACCGCTCAGGCGTACATTGTACCCGGATTGGGAGATGCCGGAGACCTTGCATTCGGAGCCAAAGAATAATCGGACGAACGGCACAACCAATCGTTATCTGAAGGCGTAGAGAGAGGAGTATAAGTGGAGAAAATTCTTCAAATATTGTTAGTTGTGATCCTGAGCGCCACCAAGTTCCTCACGGCCCCCATCACCTCGCTCAATATTGGTTTCGGCTATCTCGAAACACTGCTCATCACAACAATTGGCGGCATTATCGGTGTCATTTTCTTCTACTACCTCAGCACGGCCATCGTGTTCCTGTTCAGCAAGATAATTGGCTTATTCGTTAAGAAGAAGGCACAGCCTAAGGTCAAGAAAAAGTTCACGTGGAGGAACAAATTCATTGTAAGGGTAAAGCGAGATTATGGACTTATAGGACTGGCGGCCATTACGCCTACCTTCCTTTCCATTCCGGTCGGAACTTTCTTGGCATCACGCTATTTCCATGATCAGAAAAAAGTGCTCGTTTACCTATCCGCATCCGTGGTGGTCTGGTCAGTGATAGTATCTTCGGTGGTCATCATATTCTGACCACGGTTTGCACAACATCAAGTACGTATTCTTTGACCTCGACAGAACCCTTTGGGACTTTGAGGCCAATTCTAAAGCTACGCTTGAAGAGCTGTTTGCCGAGTTTGACCTGAAAGCAAAGCTTGGCGTAGACCCCACCGATTTCATTGATGAATACAAGCGCATCAATGAGATATTCTGGACCGATTACCGCAATGGCATCATCAACAAGGAAGAATTGCGCTACGCGCGATTTGAAGCCGCGCTGAAATTCTTCGGACACACAGACCGCAAAATGGCGTCAGATATTGGCGAGTTGTACATCTCGCGCAGCCCTAAGAAAACGGGGCTGGTAGATGGCGCAATTGACGTGTTGGAATACCTACGGACCAAATACGAGCTGCACATCATTACCAACGGGTTTGAAGAGGTGCAGCACATCAAAATGAAGAGCTCTGGATTGGACCCGTATTTCGGCCATGTGATAACTTCAGAACGGGCAGGTGCCAAGAAACCTGACCCGAGGATCTACCACTTCTCTGCCGCATTGACCAATGCCACACCAGAGCAGAGTATCATGATAGGAGACCACTTTGAGGCCGATGTTTTCGGGGCAATGGAAGTAGGTTGGAAAGCCGTGTTCTACGAACCCAATGAAGCGCGCAAAACGGATGTGAACTACCATCACATCCATCATCTGGCAGAACTGAAGGATATTCTTTAGATCTCGGCCAGAATGCTTATTCCGCCTTTAACTTTTTCTTTCAACTCCACTTTGATCTCTGCATCCAGCGGCAAGAAAAGATCCACTCTTGAACCGAATTTGATGAAGCCCAGCTCATCGCCCTGCTTTACATCATCTCCTTGGTTGCAGTACCAGACAATTCTTCGGGCCACGAAACCCGCTATTTGACGGATAAGCACAGAAGGACCGAATTCGGTTTCGATAACAACAGTATTGCGTTCGTTCTCCGTGCTTGACTTTGGATGCCAGGCCACGAGAAACTGACCCGGATGATACTTCGCATACGCGATCTTCCCAGAAATGGGATAGCGGTTCAAATGCACATTCAATGGAGACATGAACACCGAAACCTGAATACGCTTTTCGCCATTGAAATACTCAGGTTCTTCCACCTCCTCAATGGCCACCACCTCACCGTCTGCCGGGCAAACGATGCTGCGCGATGATATGACCCAATTACGCTTAGGGCTACGGAAAAACTGTAGAAAAATGAGGAAGATGATGCCGCCTCCTACTCCGACCACATAATGCAACCAAAGCAAATTGGGGAATGCATAAATTACCCCAACGATGGCGGCTATTACGGCCAAGGCAAGCAGCGTAAGCATTCTGTAGCCTTCTTTATGGATGGTCATTCTAGCCATGAAACCGCAAAGGTAAAGTTTGGTTTAACGCCAATTTCAGAGAAAAAGCTTTAGGTAAACAAATGCAAAGGGCGTGGCAAGCCCCACGCTATCCAATCTGTCCAGAATTCCGCCATGACCCGGCAACAGACTACCGCTGTCTTTGGCGCCCACATTTCGTTTCAGCAGACTTTCAACCAAGTCTCCGTAAATGCCCGCCACCACGGAAACAACAGATAGTCCTATCCACTCGTAAACCGATAGAAAATCAAGAAACTGAGCAAAGCCAACTGCAAAGGCAACACTCATAAGCAAGCCTCCGGCAGCGCCCTCCCAACTCTTTTTGGGGCTTATTCTTTCGAACAATTTATGCTTTCCGAAGGCGGTACCGGCCAGGTACGCACCAGAATCGGTTGAAAGCACCAGCATTATCCACCCAACAAAAAACAGCGGGTCGTAACCTATTGCATCGTTAGGATGCACAATATTGATGAGCAGTGTAATGGGAACCGCCACGTAGATGATACCCAGAAATCCATGTGCAATATTGGTGAATGGATCGGGCCGATTTCTGTAAAGTTCTATCGGTAGAATGAGGAACATACACAGCAGCGAGAACAGCAGGTATTTCTCAGACATTCCGTAGAATGTTACCATCCCGTTTCCGAGAAACAAGGAAAGCCCCAGTAAATATCCTGTGAGCCTTTGCGGTTTAAAGCCGCCCATTTCCACCAGGTTGTAAAACTCGTGCAGGCCAAGCAGCACACCTAACGAACCCAGCACAAGGAAACCCGGCTCCTTACCAATGAAAATGGCAGCGAGAAAGATGCCGAAGACAATAAGGCCAACGACAATCCGAGTAACGAGTTCAGGCATTTTCTTCATCCAGAATTCTTTTGGCCCGAATTACTTGGTCTTGCGGAACATAAAGTTCTGCTTCTCCAAACAGGTAAGACGAATCTTGCTTGTTGATGACAACTGCATTGATGTCCTGTCCGAGTAGGATGGCACATTTAAGGTCTGCTTGATTTCGAGAAGCAACAAGAATTTTCACCCAACCTTTTTCCAAGTAGGCAATTTATCAACTTTGAGGCAAAGAATCGTCTTTTTCAGATTTCTCCGAAACTGATTCTGCCTTGGTTGACGCTTCTTCAGACAATTCGTCCAGAACCTCTTTGGCACTTCCGTTAACAGGCTTTTTGGTTCCTTCCTCCTCTTTATCCCAAGGTCGCTTACCGAAGATCACCTCCAAATTCTCTTTGAAGATCACTTCCTTCTCCAACAGCTCGTTGGCAAGCTTCTCCAATTTATCCTTGTTCTCTTCCAGTATCTTCTTGGTACGCTCATAGGCCTTTTCAACCATGTCCTTCACCTCCTGATCAATGGTCTCGGCTGTTTTCTCACTGTAAGGCTTGCTGAAGCTGTACTCGCTTTGCCCAGTAGAATCGTAATAACTGATGTTTCCGATCTTATCGCTCAACCCGTAAACGGTAACCATGGCATAGGCCTGTTTGGTTATCTTCTCCAGATCGCTCAGCGCACCTGTAGACACTTTCCCAAATACGATCTCCTCAGCTGCTCTACCACCCAATGCAGCACACATTTCGTCAAGCATTTGCTCTTTGGTGGTTATCTGTCTTTCCTCTGGGAGATACCATGCCGCTCCCAAAGACCGACCTCTCGGCACTATGGTCACTTTTATCAGAGGGTTGGCGTGCTCCGTTAACCAACTGACAGCCGCGTGGCCTGCTTCATGGTACGCAATTACCTTCTTCTCTTCCTTGGAGATGATCTTGTTCTTCTTCTCCAGACCACCGATGATACGGTCTACGGCATCCAAGAAATCCTGCTTCTCAACCGCCTTTTTCCCTTTACGTGCCGCAATCAAAGCAGCTTCGTTACACATGTTGGCGATGTCCGCGCCAGAGAATCCCGGAGTTTGCTTTCCAAGGAATTCAACTTCGACATTCTTGTCGAGTTTAAGCTTCTTCAAATGCACTTTGAAAATGGCTATACGTTCAAGAAGGTCTGGCATATCAACCAATATCTGACGGTCGAAACGACCGGCACGCATCAAGGCTCTATCCAGAATGTCTGCACGGTTTGTTGCTGCCAAAATGATAACTCCACTGTTGGTTCCAAAACCGTCCATTTCGGTCAACAATTGGTTCAATGTGTTCTCGCGCTCATCGTTGGCACCTTGCGAAATACTCTTTCCTCTGGCACGCCCAATGGCATCTATCTCATCAATGAAAATGATGGCCGGTGCTTTCTCCTTGGCCTGTTTGAACAGGTCTCTAACACGGCTTGCCCCAACACCTACGAACATCTCCACAAAATCAGAGCCTGAAAGAGAGAAAAATGGAACCTGCGCTTCGCCAGCAACCGCCTTGGCAAGCAAGGTTTTACCCGTTCCGGGAGGTCCTACCAACAGGGCTCCTTTCGGAATCTGAGCTCCGAGGTCGGTATATTTCTGCGGATTCTTCAAAAAGTCAACGATCTCTTTGATCTCCACTTTCGCCTCATCCAATCCAGCCACGTCATCAAAGGTCACATTCACCTTCATGTCGCCTTCAAAAACCTGAGCCCGAGACTTACCGATATTGAATATCTGAGCACCGCCACCAGCACCACCGCTCATTCTTCTCATCAAGAATATCCAAACACCGATCAATAGAATAATGGGCAAGAACCAGCCTATGGCGTCTCCCCAATTTCTTCGGGTTTCGTTCTTCACTGCAATCAGTTCTTCCTTCGGGAAGTCGGCCTGCAGGTCGTTCAGGTCGTTCTCAAAGTTTTGCAGATCACCTATCTCGTACTTGAAATGTGGTCCGGGATTCAGGGCATTTCCGAACAATTGATTTCGGATATCCTTGTACTCTTCCTTCTCCTTCAGCGCTTCAGGCTCAATGTATATTTCGGCCATCTGCTTGTTCACCACCACAATTCTCTCCACATCCTGAGACCGAACCAACTCATTGAATGCCGTATCGTCAAGCGTTCTGCTTTCTGAACTGATATCAGGAGCAAACGTCATGGCAATGAACAGTATGGCTATGATCACATAGACCCAATAAAAGTTGAATTTGAACTCGAAATCGAACTTAGACCCCTTCTGGTCTTTCTTGTCCTTCTTATCCTTATTTTTTTTCTCTTCTGACATCTCTACTTCTTCTCAGTGGTTGGGGCAACATCATCATACTCCTTCATATCTGCATCTGCCCACAGACCTTCTATGTTGTAATGTTCTCTTGTTTCGCGTTGAAAAATGTGAACAACCACGTTAACGTAATCCAATAACACCCATTCTCCGTTAGTTGTTCCTTCAATATGCCACGGTTTGTCCTTAATGGCCTTCCTCACCTCTTCTTCCACACTACCTGCCAACGCATTCACATGCGTGTTTGAATCTCCCGTGCACAGCACGAAAAAATCAGTTACGGACGTGTCAATCTTTCGTAGGTCGAGTGTGACAATATCTTTCCCCTTCTTCTCGCGTAAGCCATTGATAATTTCTTGTACGAGTTGTTCCGTGTTTGCTTCGCGGGACTTTTTCTTCATTCAGGGGCGTTTAGAATTCGCAAATTTACCATTTAATATGCCTTCCAATTGACCTCAGACAACCTCTTCATTGGCCATAACCGAGTTCATTTGTTGGAAACCGACTCGACCAACAACTATGCCCGCACGTTGCTTCGCGACAAATTGCCAATTGAAGGAACCGTTGTCACTGCAGATAAGCAGACCAATGGCCGAGGTCAACGCACCAATTCGTGGGTAACTGAGCCCAATATGAACCTGACATGCAGCTATATTCTGCGTCCTGCCTTTTTGGCAGCGAAAGACCAGTTCCTGCTCAGCGCAGCTGTGGCATTGGCCGTTTTTGATCTGGTTTCAGCCGAAATTGAAGAAGGTCCGGTAAAGATCAAGTGGCCTAATGATATTCTGGTCGGTGAGAAGAAGATTGCCGGCATTCTGATTGAGAATTCGCTTCGCGGAAGCAATCTGGACAACAGTATAGTTGGTATCGGTCTGAATGTGAATCAAACTGATTTCTCTGCCGAAATAAATGCCACTTCGCTGAAACAGATTCTGGGCAGCGATTCAGAGATCGAAGTCATACTTTCTGAATTGAACTCGAAACTGGAAAAACGCTATTTGCAATTGCGGCAAGGTCAAAATCAGGCTATTCTCAGTCAATTCAATCAAAACCTGTTTGCTTTTGAGGAAGAGCGCATGCTGAAGGTGAATGGTGATGAGAATCAGTTCATCATTCGAGGTGTGCGACCCTCTGGCGAACTTCAATTGCAACACCAAAACGGCACAAACTCACTCCACCAGCACCACGAAATAGTTTGGAATCTTCTGTAGAGACACGCTGCATCCCGTCTCTACGATTTGTTTACGATTTCCAAGTCGAAGGCGATTTGCGCCACTCCTTCAATTGCTCCAAATCACTTTCAGAAACGTAACCGGAAGCTACCGCCAACTTCACCAACTCTGAGTAATTTGAAAGTGTGTATATCTCACACCCAGCCTTCTCAAAATTCTCGTCTGCATTTGCAAATCCGTACGTGAAAATGGCCACCATTCCGAGAACTGTTGAGCTTGTTTCACGCAGTGCTTCCACAGCTTTCAAGCTGCTACCACCTGTTGAGATAAGGTCTTCAACCACCACCACTTTGCTGTTTTCTGGCAGGTAGCCCTCAATCTGGTTTCCCAATCCGTGCTCTTTCGGTTTGGGGCGGACATAGATGAACGGCAAACCCAATTCTTCGGCTACCATCAACCCAATGGCAATGGCGCCCGTGGCAACGCCTGCAACTACCTCAGCATCTGCAAATTTCTCCTTCACTCCTTGTGCCAACCCTTTGGCAATCAACTTCCGAACGTCAGGGTAGGAAAGCGTTTTGCGGTTATCGCAGTAAATCGGAGATTTCCAACCTGAAGCCCAAGTGAATGGGTTGTTGGGTTGCAGTTTCACCGCCTTAATTCTAAGCAGTTCATTGGCTACATTTGAGGCCAATTCTGAGTTCAAAATGTCCATGGCGCAAAGCTATAAAGTTTTCATCGGAGGGTCTGTTCTATACATTGGAAATGAACCCGAAAATCAACCAGTTTTCAACAGGAAACTGACGGACCCAAAAGCTTCAGATTGGAGCAATCTGATCATGGAATTGGAAACTGCCAACATTTCCGTCTTAACTGAAGGAAACAAAGAATTGAATTGGAAGAACTTCATTTCAAGTTACAAGCTGATTGAAGCTGCGGGCGGATTGGTTCAAAACCAAAATGACGAGTGGCTTTTCATTCATCGAAACGGAATGTGGGATCTACCCAAAGGCAAACTGGAAAAAGGCGAAAGCATTGAGGAATGTGCGGTGCGCGAAGTGGCCGAAGAATGCGGAATTGATGAACCAACGATTGAAAAACCGCTTTCACCAACCTACCACACCTATGAATTGAAAGGCAAGCGCATTCTAAAGAAAACATATTGGTATTTGATGAAGAGTTCGGATACTTCTGAACTTATTCCACAAACCGAAGAAGGAATTACAGAAGTGAAATGGGTTTCAACTGCAGAAGCGAAAATCTTATCCGAAGCTTCATTCGGCTCCATTCAAGAAGTGATCAAGGAAGGATTAGAATAACGTCATTGCGAACAAAGTGAAGCAACCTCCAGATTAGATTACCACGCTCGTTCCTCGCTCGTAATGACGCGGTCATTTCCCTACACCTTGTCTATTCTTCGCTTTCAGTTTCTCATTCAGCGACATCAGTTCTTGCTGTGCGCCTGTGGTCGGATCTTTGGCTGGTGCGGCATAGAATTTCCCATCAGGGTCTATGATGAAAAACAGCGGCAAACTTTTGATACGATAATCATCTAAAGTTGGAGATGGCAACGTAATGCGACCTAGTTCCCAATCGATGCTCATCTTCTTTTTAAGGCTGAGCATATCTGATTCAGAATTTCCAACACATATCGTTACAAACCGGACGAATTTAAACTCGTCTTTCAGGTTGGGAATAACGTTGGTCTCCCGGTTCGAATACACATTAGTGGCATCTGTCAATTCGAGGAAAATGTAATTGCCGAACAATTCTGATAGCTTCTTTTCCGAGCCATTGGCATCAATGAAAGTGATATCCGGAGCAGCAGTTCCTTTTCTCAAAGCGGCATGCTTATCGGCAATATTTCTGGCCGCACTGCCCAAATACGAATTGGAAGAAAGCATTCCGAAATGGCGCAATGCAGCTATGAGTTGCTCATCTTCAAAATCGTTGTGCGCAAACAATGCATCGAACTCCTGAATAAGTATCAATCTACTAAGACTTGAATTCTCCAGATACGGTTCGCCTTCTCGGAGCATCTCATCCAGCGTAGCGAATGCCTCAACTGATTTGAAGGCTTCCTTGCATTCTTTGAGGTGTGGGACGATAATCACATTTCCTACGGTGTACTCGAAAAACTGCAACACAAAATCGACATAGGCCGGGTTCTCAAACATGGGGTTGACACCCTTCAAATATTTCTCAAACAATCGGTCTCTGTCTGATAAAAACGTTTGCTCTACGCTGGCAATCGAATACTTCACATATTCCCTAACGAATGGCTCTGCGCTGGCGTAATCCTTCAAGGCAATTTTCTCAAATGCTTGAACTTGTTTCGCTACAAAACCAGGCGATTTTCGCTGTTTCAGATACGGATAGATGCTGGATAAAAAGCCATCGAGCGTATCATTGAACGCAATGATCTGCTCGTTCAGTTTCTTGCCGCCTCCTCCAGTAATTTTTGGGATGAAAAACTGACGTTCGTAAAATGCCTTGGCCTTGTTGGGGTCCTCCTTTGGCGGAACGAATGACAACTCAACATCCTTATCTCGCTGAATGAAAAAATCGGCACAATCGGTTCCAACCTGCAGAAAAGCGTACTGAGCCGAACCATTTGGAACCACTTTCAACTCAAAGCTGCCATCAACGTCTATTTTCTGAGACGCAAGCACTCGTTCCTTGCCGCTTATCGGATCGTCATAAACACGCAGTTGAATCTCCTCACCAATTGCAAGCGGAGCCACACCTTTTATAACGGCATGTTGCGCCATTGAAACCAAAGGCAACAGAAAAACAATAAGTAAGATTCTCATTTACTCAGGTCAAGTCCATCCGGCACGAAACGCGAGGCGTCTCCACCGTTAAAGAGTATATCACGCACAATGGTTGAATTTATTGCGGAATACTCCTGCAATGAGAGTAAAAAAACGGTGTCCAATTCTGGGTACAGTGTCTGATTGATGTGCGCAATGCTACGCTCGAATTCAAAGTCGGCTGAGGTTCTCAGGCCACGCAACAGATGCGTTGCATTCACTTGTTTGCAGTAATCTACTGTCAGACCAGTGTATGTTTCGGCCTTTATCTTCGGTTCGTTTCTGAACGTATACCGAATCATTTCCAAGCGTTTTTCCAGGTCGAAATAGTAATTCTTACTTGAGTTGGTTCCGATGGCAACAATGATCTCATCAAACAACGGAATAGCGCGTAGAATAATGTCTTCGTGGCCTTTGGTTATCGGGTCGAATGACCCTGGAAAAACTGCAATTCGTTTCATTACGTGGTGAATTCCTCTACTTCGTACGTTTTCTCGTTGAAAGATATGCCATTCTTTTCCAACTCATCTAAAACGGGGGCGTAGATGTCTTTTGAAATAGGCAGTGTTACTCCTGTTTCCTTCACCATTCCGTTCAAGATCATTCGCGTTGCGATGGCAAGTGGCAACCCGACCGTTTTTGCCATGGCTGTATGGTGCTGATCATCTCCTTTCACCACCATTGAACTTTCTGTCACGTACTTCTGTCCGTTCTTCACAAACCCGATCTTATGCCACATTACTATCATGTCCTTATCGTCAGGTTTCATGGCCCATTTCTTCTCCAGAATATGCTGTAGAATCTGCGCTGGTGTGGCATTTTTCAAGCCGATAACGGTGTTCTCAAACAGACCAAGCCACTTGAGTTTTTCCATCAGTCGGTCGTCTTGTTCCAGCAATAGCGTGGCCCTCACTTTCAACTCCACACTATCCGTCAGACTGAACGGCAAGAACGCGTTGACAAAATCACGATGGGTCATGGTTTCCGAACCTTCCATCACGTAGCTATCATCCGTCATACCTAGCTGCACAAACGCGTTCCAGCTTCGGCTGAAACCCGGTTTTCTAAGCGTACCACGATAGAGTGTTTTCACATCTTGCAAACCGTACACTTCTCTGTAAGAAAGGCTATCGCGATTGGCATAACCTTCAAACTCCCCATGGCCTTCAACGGTGATGTATTCCGTGCGCCTGAAAACCCTTTGATACGGGATGTATTTGTACTTGCCATTGTGGATGAACTTTACCGCTCCGCCTTGCGATGCTAGCACCACATTTCGCGGGTTCCAAGTGAACTTATAATGCCACGGATTGTCATCGCTTTCCGGTGCAACCAAACCACCCGTGAAGCTTTCAAAATGTTCCACCTTTCCACCATCTCCACGAATCTCATCCAGCAATTTCATGGCAGAGAGATGGTCGATTCCTGGATCCAGCCCTGTTTCGTTAAGAAGTATCAGATCTTTCGATTTAGCTTCTTCATCCAGCGAACGCATTTCCTTGGATATGTAGGAAGCCGTTGTGAGGTGTTTTCCGAACTCCACGCAGTCTTTTGCTACTTCAAAATGCATACTCGCGGGTAGCATACTCACAATAATATCCGCGTTGCCAACCTCTTCCCTGCGTTGCGATTCGTTGAACACATCAAAGGCAATGGCTCTTCCGCGTTCGTGGCCATGCACTTTTTCGGCAGCCAATTGTTCAGAAATATCTCCAACGGTGATGTGCCAATCGTTGGCAATGGCATTATCCAAAAAGTACTGAATGAGCACCGTGGCCGAACGGCCAGCTCCTATCACAAGAATCTTCTTCATGGCGACCAAATTAGGCACTTAGCGAATAGTGAACAGCGAACAGCGAACAGTATTTTTCAACCAGGTCGGTTAACAGACCATTTGAACAACGCCACTATCTTAACCGCTTGAAAAGGATGGACTGACCTTAGTTTATGGAAGAGCTACCAATAGTATTGTTCGCAGGTCTTTTGATCTTGTTAACCTATTGGATAACCTATCATCAACTGAAGGTCTGGAGATATCGTTACTTCTATGGTTATGAGAGGGAAATCAACGATTATTTGGTTCAAAACAGATTAGAATTCATCTTATCAAGACATCCAAACACTAATGATTGGGAAGATGGTTGTTTTTCAAAACCAGCAGCGTACAAAGTGTCTATTTCAATCGTCCGAATAAACGGAATCCCTATCACTTGGACAGATTACAAATACTTGATCATTGAAACCCTTGATTCTAATTCAAAAAGTGTGAAACTGTGGTTGGAAATTGAGACCAGTTATTTTCATAAACCCGTTTTGACTTTCAAAAAGGCAAAACCAAGAAGTAAGTTTTTTAAACCTCCTGACATTAAAGCAGATAAAAATGTTGCCATAGTCAGTGATGTTTGTCCTGCATGCGGATGGAAACTGAATGGGGATGAAACGGAATGCCCTGAATGCGAACTACACTTTCAATAAATCTGTCTCTACATTTACCGAATGCGAAACTGGGTCATTTTCATAGCCGTTTTAGGAGCCATAACCGTCATTCTTGGTGCTATCGGTGCGCACACATTGCGAAACACACTTTCTGACGTTCAATTGAACAGCTTTGCCACGGGCGTGCGGTATCAGTATTACCACCTTTTTGCCATGTTGTTTGCCGTATTGTTGAGCAAACAATTCAGCGTAAACCTCAACGTGGCTCTGTGGCTTTTCGCCATTGGAATCTTGTTTTTCTCTGGTTCGATATTCTTGCTTTCGACCATTCCAGTTCACGGAATGGAGGGCGTCAGAGCACTCGGTCCTGTTACGCCAATTGGCGGCTTGATTCTGATTGCTGGCTGGCTAAGTGTAGCTATTCAATTTGTGAGGAAGCGATAGAAATCAAACCTCCTAGGTTTTTAAAACCTAGGAGGTTTACGTGGTTAAGGAGCTAGCTTGTTCTTCAACGCCTTGGCTATCGGTGTTGGGATTTTGTCCAAAGAGTTCAACAAATAAGGCAACGCCTTCAACTTGAATCCTTCATACTCGCTTGGCACAACAGCATCAATCAAATGTGGACCAGGTTCACGGAATGCATTCTCCAGCGCCTTATTGAATTCTTCAGCAGTTCTAACGCGCTCGGCAGGCATTCCCATTCCCTTGGCAATTGAAACGAAATCAATCTCGGGCTTAGAAATATCCAATTGCGCTTTGGCTTTCGCACCCGCTTTCTCTGCTCCTACCCGCTCCAATTCGATGTTCAGAATGGCGTACGAACCGTTGTTCATCACCACGGTTGTCACGTCCAAATTCTCGGCAACAATCGTCCAAAGCGACTGGATGGTATACATCGAAGAACCGTCTCCGACCAATGCCAAAACAGGACGGTTTCTACCAGCAATGGCAGCACCGATGGCTACTGGCAAACCTTGACCGATGGCACCACCTGTAAGGGTGAGTAGATCATGTTTGGGACATCCTGCAGTATTGACTGGAATCTTCAATCCTGAGGTCTGAGCTTCATCTGAAATGATGGCGTTTTCTGGAAGCAATGCTCCGACCGCTTTCGCAATTTTTTCGGCATTCAGCTTGCCAGAAGCCAGTTCAGGTCGTTTCGCTTCATTCAGTTTTGGAGGTGTGTTTTCCGCACCAACCGCCTTAACCAAAGCTTGCAATGATTTCAGCGCGTCCTCTTCTTTCTCCACCAAACTATGCAACTCACAATCGTCTGGCACCAAGTAGCTTTTCTTGTCAGGGTAGGCAAAGAATGAAACAGGAGCTTTGGCGTCAATCAAAAGTAGATGGTCGTAACCACTCAATTGAACAGAAGCCATCTCGGCCAAGTAACCGATACGTTCAACATAAGGCAATCCAGCACCGCGTTGCAAGCGAGTTGGGAACACTTCTGTAAACAACTTGGCACCTGTGGTCTCCGAAATCTTGGAAGCCATCATCAATCCATCTTCCAAAATCACTCGTCTTCCAAGAAGAATTGCAACTTTCTTTCCCGATTTCTTCAGAACCTCCGCAATCTTGTTAACCTTTTCATCGGAAGCAACTGGCGATGCAGGTTGAGAAAAATCGCTGACCGCTTGTCCGCCTTCTCCCCACGATACATCAGCTGGTAAAATCAATGTTGAAATTTGATTTGGTTCACGCGTAGCGACCTTGATAGCTTCGGCAGCATCTGCACCGATTTCGCTTGTCTCTTGCGAAGTCTTAACCCATTCCGAACAGTTCTTCGCTACGGTTTCAATATCAGACTGGAGCTGTGCATCATACTGTACGTGATACTTGGCGTGATCTCCCACAATATTGACCATAGGCACACGTGCCTTGCGGGCATTGTGAAGGTTCGCCAATCCATTTCCTAATCCACAACCTAAATGAAGCAATGTGGCCGCAGGCTTTCCTGCAATTCGGGCATAACCATCGGCTGCACCAGTTGCTACACCTTCAAACAAGGTCAAAACCGCTCTCATATCCGATTTATCCAAAGCCGCAACAAAGTGCATTTCAGAAGTTCCTGGATTTGTAAAGCAGGTATCGATACCTGCATTCATTAGCGTGTCAAGTAGTGCTTTTGCACCATTCGTTTTTTCCTTGCTCATCGTGTTTTGGTTTTAAGGGGACACGAAAATAACCTATCGCGTACAGACTTGTTTCAGACCATTACATTCGCACTTCAATTTGAACGATTCTTGAAGATGGATAACTACACGAAATACACCGAACTACTTTCTGAAATCTCTGACATCTCGCATGCCACGGCCCTGCTCCATTGGGATCTCGAAACCTACATGCCCAAGAACGGTCATGCTCGCAGAGCACAGCAGATCGGAACGCTATCGAAATTGGCGCATCAAAAGATCACGAACCCAGAATTGAAGAAGTTGGTGGATGATTTGATGGCAGATCTTCCAGCCGATGCCAAACAAGCTTCAAACATTAAACATTCAGCACGTGATCTGAAGCGCAAAACCTTGTTCGATGACAAGTTTGTGGAAGAAATGAGTCGTGCTACCAGCGAAGCGTTTTTCCATTGGCAGAAAGCTAAGCAAGAGAATGATTTTGGGGTATACGCTCCGTTCCTGCAAAAGGTAATTGACCTGAAGCGAAAAGAAGCGAAGATCGTTGGTTTCAAAGACCATCCATACGATGCGCTTTGCGATGAATACGAGCCTGATTGCACTGTGAAGGATATTGATGGAATCTTTGAAGGTGTTAAGCGTGATCTGAAACCGCTTTTGGATGCGATTCAGAGCAAGCCGCAGGTGGATGACAGCTTCATGGGTCAATACTTTAACCATGACAAACAGTGGAATTTCGGCATTGAGGTTTTGAAGGATATGGGCTACGATTTTGATGGTGGCCGTCAGGATATTTCGAGCCATCCGTTTACCATCAATTTTGCAGCAACTGATGTACGTGTTACCACACGAGTTTCGGAAGAAACCTTCAACGAAATGTTGTGGAGTTGTATTCATGAAGGTGGTCACGCATTGTACGAGCAAGGACTTCCTGATAGCGAATACGGATTGCCAAGTGGAGAGGCGGTCTCGCTAGGGATTCATGAGAGTCAGAGTCGTTTGTGGGAAAATAATGTTGGCCGTTCACTTGAATTCTGGGAATGGAAATTCGCACGGCTGAAGGAGATTTTCCCAGCACAGTTTGAAGGTGTTTCGGCCATGGATTTCTTCAAAGCAATGAATAAAGTTCAGCCGAGTTTGATCCGTGTAAATGCAGATGAGCTGACCTACCACTTCCATATTCTCATCCGTTACGAATTGGAGAAAGCCATCATGGAAGAAAAGCTGAACGCTAATGACCTTCCAGCAGCTTGGAATGCCAAATACAAAGAGTACTTGGATGTCGATGTTCCAAATTACAGCCAAGGTGTATTGCAGGACATTCATTGGAGTCATGGAAGCATCGGATATTTCCCTACCTACTCAATTGGAAGTTTTTACGCTGCACAATTCCATGCGGCAGCTGAAAAGGAAATCGGAACATTGGATCCGAATAACGCAGAAACGTACTTGAAAAATCTACTTTCGTGGCTTCGTGAGAACATCCATCAGTATGGAAAACAGTATAGTTCCAAAGAGTTATGTGAGCGCATTTCAGGCGAGACTCTGAACTCGAAATTCTTTATGGATTACGCACAGAAGAAGTATGGGTTGATATACGGGATTTAGTGACGAAAGTCATATCCGTCCACCTGTGGAAAACTACTTTCGCTTGGCATTTTGAAAGACAACTCCAAAGCGCAAAGCAATTACCTTTGCGCTTTCATTACACTAACTAAATCAATAACATGAACGAATACGGATTGAAGGCAGATGGAGCGAGTGTTACCGACCTGGGCCTAAGAAACGTAGCTGCGGCATATTGGAACTTGACTCCGGCTCAGCTTGTGGAAGAAACCATCATTAACGGACAAGGCGAGCTGACGGATACAGGTGCTTTGGCGGTTGATACTGGAGAGTTCACGGGAAGATCACCGAAAGACCGTTTCATTGTTTGCGATGAGAAGACGGAGAACGCTGTTGCTTGGGGCAATATCAATATCAAATTCACCCCAGAGAAGTTCGATCATTTGTATGAAAAGATTTGCACGTATTTCCAAGGAAAGGAAGTGTATGTGCGTGATGCCTACGCTTGCGCTAGTGATAAGCACAGAATGAATATTCGCGTTGCGACAGAGTTGCCTTGGAGCAACCTGTTTGCAAACAATCTTTTCCTCCGTCCAACTACGGATGAAATTGAAAACTTTGAACCTGAGTGGAAGATCATTTGCGCTCCTGGTTTCTATGCCGATCCTGAAACGGATGGTACGCGTCAGCACAATTTTGCGGTACTGAACTTCACGAAGAAGATGATCATTATTGGTGGAACGGCTTACACAGGAGAGATCAAAAAAGGAATTTTCTCTGTTTTGAATTTTGTGCTTCCGCACGAAAGAAACGTGCTTTCCATGCACTGCTCAGCCAACGTGGGTAAAGACGGAGACACGGCTATTTTCTTCGGACTTTCTGGAACAGGAAAAACCACACTTTCTGCCGATCCTGAAAGAAAGTTGATCGGTGATGATGAGCACGGTTGGGATGGCGATACCATCTTCAACTTTGAAGGCGGCTGCTATGCTAAGTGTATTGACCTTACCAGAGAGAAAGAGCCTCAGATCTTTGATGCGATCAAGTTCGGAGCGTTGGTTGAGAACACCAATTTCTATGAAGGAACTTCTACTGTTGACTACGAAAACGTAGAGAAGACCGAGAACACGCGTGCTGCTTACCCGATACATCACATCGATAACGTGATGAACCCATCTTACGGCAAAAATCCGAAGAACATATTCCTTTTAACGGCAGATGCGTTCGGCATTCTTCCTCCGATTTCTAAGTTGACCACAGGTCAGGCGATGTACTATTTCATTTCTGGTTACACGGCAAAAGTCGCTGGTACTGAGGTTGGAGTTACGGAGCCACAACAGACGTTCTCTGCTGGTTTCGGTGAGGCTTTCCTTCCTCTTCCAGCAACGCGATACGCTGAGTTGTTGGGCGAGAAAATGAACGAGCACAACGTAAATGTTTGGTTGATCAACACAGGTTGGTCTGGCGGACCTTACGGAGTGGGTAGCCGAATCAAATTGAAGTACACTCGTGCTATGATAACAGCAGCAATGAATGGTGAACTTGATAACGTGGAATATACTCGCGATAGCATATTCGGATTGGCAATGCCTGCTTCTTGTCCGGATGTTCCGACCGAATTGTTGAACCCACGCGAAACTTGGGCTGACAAATCTGCTTATGATGCGAAAGCAGAGAAATTGGCCGCTTCGTTCATTAAGAACTTTGAACAATATGCTGATATGGCCAATGACGAGATCATGGCTGCAGCACCAAAGGTTTCGCAAGAAGCTTAAACAGCAATGGATACTTTAATGAAAACCCTTCTCGGAAACGGGAAGGGTTTTCTATTTACCCATTTTTGAATCGTGAAAATTGCAACATGGAATATCGAGCGTTTGAAGCACGCAAATCGATTGGCTGAAATAGAAGCAGCTATTAAGACAATCGATGTGGATATTCTGATTCTAACTGAAAGCGACACGAGAATCAACCTTGAATATCCATTTGTTTCGATGTCTGATCCATTGAATTCCGATTACTATCGAAACACGGAAAGACGGGTAACCATTCATTCCAAATTTGAGATTGTTTCAAATCATGAAACATATGACGGGCGAACGGCCGTTTGCCCCGAGATAGCATCGCCCTTTGGTAATCTTCTGATCTATGGAACCATCATCGGGATTCACGGTAATCGTAGACTCAGCTTCAAAGAAGACCTTAGGAAACAGTTGCTAGACTTTGAGCGACTATCAGGTCGGAATTTCTGCATCGCTGGAGATTTCAACATCAGTTTTTCTGACAATTATTATCATACCAATTTCGGAAGAGACTCTCTAAACAAATCCTTTGAGCGAAATCGCATCCAGAACTTGACCGCAGGACTGCCAGAGACAATTGACCACATCTGTGTCAGTGAGGATTTTGTTCGAAATCGCGCGGTTAAATTGTTGGAGTGGAATCAGGACAAGACACTCTCTGACCACAAAGGAGTTTGTGTGAGTCTCGAGTTGTAAATTCGGGCGATGCATCTCTTCTACCAACCCGAACTGAAAAACGGTCTTCTTGAATTAAGTCAGGAAGAGACGCGCCACGCCACCAAGGTTTTGCGTTTGGGAATTGGCAATGAGGTGGAAGTGAGCGATGGAAAGGGAACCAGAGCATTGGTAGAGATCACAGAGATTTCGAAGCGAAGTTGCTCGTTTCAAATTCTGAAGGAAACAACGGAACCAAAACCCATTCTGCCAAAAGTTGCCATTGCTCCAACAAAAAGCATTGACCGTTTTGAGTGGTTTTTAGAGAAAGCTGTTGAAATCGGTGTTTCTGAGATCTGTCCGATTTTATGTTCCAATTCAGAACGCAGAATCATTAAATCAGACCGCAGCGAAAAAGTGTTGTTGGCCGCCATGAAGCAAAGCCAGCGGAATTGGTTACCAAAATTGCATCCGCTTACCTCCTATTCTGATTTTATAACTCAGGCAAATGAACCTTTACTTCTTGCCCATTGTAGAGATGGACAGAAAGTTTCGTTAAATAATAAATTGAAAACCGAGAGTTGGATACTGATCGGACCAGAAGGAGATTTCAGCGAAGAAGAGATCGGATTGGCATTGAAGAAAAACGCCATTGAAATAGATCTGGGCAATAGCCGTTTACGCACCGAAACCGCAGGAATATTTGCACTTTCGGTGATCAATTATTTGAAGTGATGAGAGCTTTTGCATTGGTGACTTTAATGTGTGTCGGAGTTTCGTCCTTCGGACAGAACTTCAAACTGGCTGTACTCAAATACAATGGTGGTGGTGATTGGTATGCAAATTTGGCCACCTCGCTTCCAAACTTGATTCAGTATGCCAATCAGCAATTGAAATCGGACATTGACAGCGAGCAAGATGTGGTAGAAGTTGGCTCGAAAGACCTTTTCAAATACCCGTTCGTTCACATGACAGGTCATGGAAATGTGATCTTCTCGGATCAAGAAATTCAAAACCTGAGAAAGTATCTTCTTTCTGGTGGGTTCTTGCATATAGATGACAACTATGGCATGGATCAATTCGTGCGAACAGAATTGAAAAAGCTGTTCCCTGAATATGAATTGACGGAACTGCCTTTCTCCCACCCTATCTACCATCAGAAATTTGACTTCAACAACGGTTTGCCCAAAGTGCATGAGCACAATAAAAATCGCCCGCAGGGATTAGGAATCATTCACAACGGAAGACTTGTTTTGTTCTACACGTACGAATGCGACCTTGGAGACGGTTGGGAAAGTTCTACCGTGCACAACGATTCTGAAGAGACCCGAACAAAGGCGCTTCAGATGGGAACCAACATTCTTCAGTACGTTCTGATGGGAAACGATCCCGACCAATTCGGGTCAGACATTCGGTAATTCCACAGTCATCAACCAATTCTTGGTATTGACCATATGCGGATGCATTTGCTCATCCTCATGAAGGAATGGAACCAGTTTTCGATATTCTTCGATGAATGATTCAATTACCGGTGAACTCTTCTTCGGTCTTCTGAAATCCAACGCTTGAGCAGCTGTAAACAACTCAATGGCCAAAACCTGATAGACATTCTCAACCACTTCATAAAGTTTGGTTGCTGCATTTGCTCCCATACTTACATGATCTTCTTGTCCGTTTGAACTCACAATGCTATCAACCGAAGCTGGACTGCATAATTGTTTGTTCTGGCTTACAATTCCAGCCGATGTGTATTGCGGAATCATGAATCCTGAATGAAGACCCGGCTTCTTCACCAAGTAAACTGGCAATCCATTCTTGCCCATAATGAGTTGGAAAGTTCTGCGCTCAGAGATATTGGCCAATTCTGCTAACGCGATTGACAGATAATCATAATTGATGGCCAGTGGCTGACCATGAAAGTTTCCAGCCGAGATGATCTTGTCCTCTTCTGGGAAAATAAGTGGATTATCAGATACTGAGTTCAGTTCTCGCTCTACAACCTGTTTAACATGCTCAATGGCATCAAGGCTTGCACCATGTACCTGTGGCATACACCGGAATGAGTATGGGTCTTGAATATGATCCTTGGCTTCATTCGCCAATGGACTTTCTTCCAAAAACGTTCTCAACCTTCTTGCAGACTCAATCTGCCCAGGATGAGGACGAACCGCATGAACCGAAGGGTCGAATGGTGCGGTCAAACCACCATACGCGTCCAACGCAATGGCACCGATAAGATCAGCAATTAGACCTAATCGTTCTGCATGGAAAACGCTGTAAGCACCGTATGCAGACATGAACTGCGTTCCATTCAGGAGGGCCAAACCTTCCTTCATTTTCAACTGAAGTGGTTTCCAACCTAAAAATTCCAGTGCATCTTTTGACGGAACTTCCTTTCCAGCGAGAATCACATTTCCTTCACCGATCAATGGAAGACACAGATGCGCAAGTGGAGCAAGATCACCACTTGCACCCAAAGAGCCTTGAGTGTAAATCACGGGAAGTACATCATTATTGAAATGGTCTACCAATCGTAGAACTGTTTCCTTCTGCACACCACTATTTCCGTACAACATGTTCCACACCTTCAAACAAAGCATGGCTCGAACAATATTGTCAGGAACGCGTTTTCCGGTTCCGCAAGCGTGCGAAAGAATCAGGTTCGACTGAAGTTCTTCCACGCCTTCGTCTTCTATTCGGATGTTGCTCAGAGAGCCAAAACCCGTATTTACTCCGTAGACTGTCTCTTTGGTTCTACCTAACCTTTCTTCAAGGTAGGTTGAAGACCTTTCGATCTTTTCAAGAGATGATTTCCAAATGTCGAGATTCCCTGAACCGAGAAGTTCAGAGAGATTGGCGATAGTGAGTCTATCCATTCGTATTCTTTGCCTTCAGGATTTCGTGCAAAGGTCGTTCTTCTATTTTAGAGTTGACCCATGAAATTAGGTCAAGGGTTGACAAAGCGTTGCGTTCACCAGGTTCATATGTAACACTTTCCAGGTCGGCTTTTAGCTTCATGAACGTTTCCTTGTCATTCCTTAGCTGATCGTTCTTAGAAATCTTTTTCATGAACTCCAGCATTATTTCCTCAAACTCATACAAGCCTTCCAATTTGGTCAAGAACCGATAGGTTGACCGTGCGAGGTATTCCAACAACTCGCTTCTTCCCAATTCGAACTGCAGAATCATTGTAAGGATTCGTGTTGAAGAGTGCAGATCTTCTGCAGTTTTGATATCCGTATCATTGATAACCTGATTGAGCCATCTTATAGCTGGTGAGAACCTTCCTGCAGAAAGAAGAAAATACGCTACATTGAAATACAGATGCAGCAAGACATATTTCCTATGGTAAAGCGAAAGATGTTCCTTCATTTCTCGCAACTTGTCTACCAGTTTCAATCCCTCATCAACCATTCCAAGCCGCGTATACATGGCCAATCGAGCTATTGAAGATTGAAGTAGAATACGACTCTTCAATTCGTCTGAAAAATGCGCCTTCAGGGACCTTTCCTCAATTGATTCCATTTTCTCAATCAATTCCAACACCATATCCCATTTTCGTAATCGAGTGCATATCGGAATCAGATTATTGAGAGCTACGAAGTATCGTTTTACAATATCCCTGTTAAATCCAGACCCGAACTCTTCTTCAACAAGATCCAACAACTGTTTGCGGTATTCAAAGGCGGTTTCCCAATTCCCATTGATCTTATTGTACTGAGCGTGAATGTTCAGATAGCAACATCTGGATCGGAATGTTAATGCCTTATTTGGATCTTTAAGAGCAAATTGATTGATTATCTGATCGTTGGTTTTATAATCCGCATTCTTACGTTCCGTACCAATCTTATAGTAGTTGTTGAATATTTTAGACTGAAGATCAATGTACTCTCGCTCATTCTGTAATGCACCTAAAATCTCGTAATACTCTTCAGAGATCAGGTCAATATCACTTTCGTCTTTCCCAACATAGAACCCCTCAGAAAGTAGTCGCGATTCCCAATCCAAAACCTGAAGAATAATTAAAAAAGAATCATTCTTGAGCGCTGCTTTTCTCACCTTTCTAAGCATTACACCCGATTGCTCAACCAATCCCTTTTCGTACAGAAACTGAACATCCTGAAGCATTCCTTGAAGACTGAACTCAAGTGATCTTTTCAAGTGATAAAGCCGCATGGAACGAAGGATGGAATCATACAGATGGTTCTGCGTAACTGCCAGTTGGTCCAGAAACTTCTGTCCCTTGAACTTCTTTCTCAGTTCGTCTTCATCGAACTCTTTGGCATCCATATAGTAGTCAAAAAGCTTGACGAGATTACTTTCCTTCTTTTGAACAGATGCCTGCAACTTGAAGTAGCGCTTCTCATTCAATTCTAACGACTGAACCAGCCTATGTAATCTATCTCCTTTAGACATGTTTTTACAAACGAAAAGTAGCTAAAACTTTTAACGAATGACGATTTGAAATTTAAAACGAGTTTTGATTTTTCTCAATGAGCATTGAAAACATCCTGCTCACACACCTTAATTGCTAAATTTGTTGCAATTCCGACAAAAAAATGTCTTATCCCGATTAAAGACTAACTAATAACGACTAAACCACTTCGAACAAAGATGAAACACTTCAACTTCTCCATCTTCGCAATCGTTCTAATATCCAGCCTAACCTTGTCAACTGGTTTTGTATTTGGTCAGGCAGTTTCCATCAACTCTACTGGAGCTGCTCCTCATGCAAATGCAATTCTTGATGTTTCCACAACTGGTACGCAAGGTGTGCTTCTGGCAAGAATGACAACCGCCACGAGAACAGGTTGGACCCCAACAACAAGTGGTGTAACGGTTTATGATACAAACACGGAGTCATATTGGTATTGGGATGACACCGCTAATGTTTGGAGAGAAATTCCAAATATGACTAGTATACCTTCCGTTTCTCTTGACGATGCCTACAATGGCGGTATTTTCATTACAGCGGACGCTGGAGCAGTCGATATCCAAGGTGCAGGCGGCTTAACGGTTAACGGGGCCACTGGACTTGGGACCACTTCGCCTGACGCATCCTATGCAGCCACTGCAGCTACAGGGAACAATACGGTCAAACTTGCAAGTTCTTCATTGGGAATTAGAGTTGAGGTTCAAGCAGGGACTGAAGATGGTATCTATGCGAGCAATACATCCACATCAACTGCGAATGCCTTTTATGCAGTGCGTGGTGAACTATCAGGAGGAACAACAGCTAATGGATATTTAGGTTATCACAAGTCTGGAGGTACTGAAACCTATGCGATTTACGGTATTGGAGGCACCTATGCCGGATATTTCAATGGGGATGTTAACCTGTTGGGAGAGCTCCAGTTGAATGGCTCTGCAGGAACAAGTGGCCAGGTCCTAGTTTCACAAGGTTCAGGTCTTGACCCTATTTGGGGGTCGGCTGGCGTTCAGTCAGTAACGGCAGGTGCTGGGTTGGACAATAGTGGTACTGCCTCAGCACCAGTCCTAGATGTTCTTGCAGATAATGGCCTAAATATAGATGCTGGTCAAGACAGAGTTCAATTGGGTGGTGACCTTACAGAAAATACTGAGATTCAACTTGAAGCGTATAATTTAACACTTGACCTGAATGGAACAGGTGAATTTATCGTACAGGACGCGAACGTGGACCACTTCAAAATTGATGCAGCTGGTGATGCTTTCTTTGGCAGCGATACTTATTTTAAAGACACAAATACAGGTGGAACTGACCTTGTAAAAATTAGTGATGCAGGTGTAGGAGGTAATGATGGTCTAGTTGAAGTGTTCGCAAACGGAGTCGTCAGTCACACCATTGCCGGAGATGCCGACACCTATTTCAATCAACAGGGATTTGACAGAAACTTCAGAATTGACTCTGACAATGAACCAAACATGTTCTTTGTAGATGGTGGAACAGATAGAATAGGTATCGGCATTGGTACTCCTTCGAGAACACTACATGTTGATGGAGAGGCCCGAATCCAAGGCTTGGCCAATGCCGCTGGTGCCGTTGTCATTTCAGATGCGAATGGAAACATCAACGACCTTGCTTTCACAGGAACAGCTACCGATGTTCTGCTAGGGACTGGAACATTTGGACCTTCATCTGCTTTTGCAGATCATGATTGGTATCAAACAACTAGCACTAACACTCCAACGGCAATCGGTGATTGGATTTACACCAACGGAAATGTTGGAATCAATGTTGGGAGCACTGCTGGCACCTTGCCTTTAGCGGCCTTACATGCTCAAAGCAACGCTTACATCGGAGATTACAACACTGCTGGTTTTTTCAATACGAATGCAACTTTACATATTGCAAAAACCAATAATCCACATCTTCTTTTGGAAGACATTGCCAATAATACAGGGGGAATATCCTTTAATACAAACGGTTTACATATCGCCACTGAGAACGGAAATATTGATTTCAAAACGGGTGTTACATATAATGGTGATTTCAGTTCAACCGGAACTGCTAGAATGACCATCCTCAATGCTGGTAATGTTGGTATTGGAACTACAGCTCCCAGCAAACGACTGGAATTGGAAGTGAATGAGTCTTCAGGCTTGAACTTTCCATTGTTCATACACAACCCAGGTGCTATAAATTCGAATGAATCCGGTGCTGGAATTGGTTTTAGTGCTGACAATTCCGGTAATAACGTTCAAAATGGACTTTACTTCGAACGAAATACTGATTATAGCCAAGGTAAATTTCACGTGCTGATGAGTAATTCTGGTAGTGCGACTCCTGCAAGCATCACAACCGATTCAAGACTAACAATATTGTCCAACGGCAACGTAGGAATAGGCACAACTGCACCTTCGTACAAGTTTGAGGTGATTGGAGATGCCACAATATCTGGAAAGTTCAATTCCAATGGAATTCAAGAAAGTTCGGACAAGAGATTTAAGAAGAACATTAACAACCTGAATGGAGCACTGGAGAATGTCCTCAAAATTCAAGGCGTTACATATGATTGGAGAACAGAGGAGTTTCCAGAAAGGAATTTCTCAAGCCGAACTGAAGTTGGTGTGATTGCTCAAGATCTTGAGCAAATCTACCCTGAATTGGTCAGTACAGACTCTGAAGGATACAAATCAGTTCAATACAGCCACTTAGTGCCAGTATTGATAGAGGCAATTAAGGAACAGCAGAAGACGATTGGATCACTCGAAAAAACTGTTGAAAATTTGACTGGACTTGTTGACCAGACGATGTCCGAATACAACGAATTGAGAGAAAAGTTCTCCGTGTTCTCTGCAGAGATAAGCAAAATGTCCAGCAACAATAAATCAGAAGAAGAAAAAGCTGCGGATGACAAACGTTTGAATGAAAAACTTCAGAACGTTGGAACTCCTGCAAGAATGCAGAAGTAATCGAGGATAAGAAGCTTTTAACTATCTAATCCAAGAGGCAATGAAAAAACTTTTATGGGGTCTTCTTCTATCTACGATTTCGTTATTATCACTTCAGCAGGAAGCTGTTGCACAGTGCGACTGTGGGGCATCCGATTTCGCAAGTATTAATGTAGCCGGTTGGACCGTTGGTCAAACTGGTACAATTACAACTTGCCAATGGGGTGAAGAACGCTCCATCATATACAATACCGTAGCTGGTGCCGTTTACAGAGTATTTACCTGTGGAGACGGTGACTTTGACACGCAATTATCCATCTACACTACAGGTTGCGGGTACATCGCATACAACGATGACTATTGCGGGTTACAATCTCAGGTACAATTCACCTCCCCTGGTGGAAACCTCTATTCTGTGTTAAATCGTTTCTACTGCGGTGGTCAGAACACTTGTATGACCGTCCAAATACAGCTGATAAGTTTGCCAGTTACTTGTACAGTCCAGGGTAACCCTGCGGTGTATGGCAGCAACACTTGGAATGTATACGTGTATGACGGAAATAACTTCAACACCTATCAAGGATACTATGTTGAAGGTAACTTGAGTTTCAATTCTGCTAATAGGTGGGGAACCGGAGGAACCCCTTCAAGTGCTTCTGGATATCAAGGCTGTCCAGTCGGTAATGACCAACATTCTTACATATACAAGCGGCAGGGCTTTCCGGCTGGTTTCTATACCATCGATGTTGGTAGGGATGATGATTATTATCTGTATGTAAATGGTAGTTTAATCTTCTCGGGTGGTTGTTGTGGCACTGACTATGGTCTTTGGTCAGGTTATTTGGATGGCTCATCTCAAGTGGAGATTCGGTTCCGTGAATATGGAGGTGGGTCGTATGGTGCAGCAACCTTCAACAATTGGTTGTCAGCTGGAACGGCCTATTCACCGGCTACGGCAACCACATGTTCTGGCACCATATATGACTATCAGGGGCCGTCTGCAGACTACTTTAACGGTACTAATGGTTACACAATCTTAAACCCCACAACTGCCGGAGGAAAGGTTATTTTATCTGGAACTTTAAACACCGAAGCTTGCTGCGATTACCTCTACATTTATAACGGACAAGGAACTGGAGGAACCCTTCTGTGGTCAGGAGCAGGTAATCAAACAGTTCCTCAGATCATATCGACCGATGCGACCGGGGCTTTAACGGTTAGATTCTATACTGATGGATCTATTACCGCACCTGGATTCGCACTCGACATTAGTTGTTGTACACCACAGGGTGATCAGGTTACCTATGGCAACAATGCTTGGAATTTCTATTGTTACAACCAGACCAACTATACTGAATACGCAGGATATATTACTGAATCCGCCACCTTTTACGAAGACTTCGGAGGAGCGGATGATGCAACCTCTTTCAATACCAATGGTTGTCCAGTCGTGCGTAGCAATTTTTCGGTTCGTGGGCGAATGACCTATAACTTTCCTTGTGGCATTTATACCTTTCGATTAGGTGGCGATGATGGACACAGACTATATCTGGACGGTAATCTCATTATTGATTCTTACGTTCCTCAAGGGTACACGGATCATTATTCAGTTCCCATATACTTAACGGGGAATCACAACCTTGAAATTGAATACTATGAGAATGGTGGAGGAAATGCAGTAGGGTTTGGCTGGACCACTACAACACCAACCGTAACAGCCAGCATCAATGAAGGTGCTGGAGGAACCATTTGTCAAGGTTCTACACTGAACCTCACTGCCACTGGATCTGTAAACTATGGACCAACCCCTACATACACTTGGAGTGGACCCGGTGGTTACTCGGCATCAGGTGCATCTATGTCAAGAGCTAACGCTACTGCAGGCACGTATACACTCACCGCAACTCATGCGTGTGGCCAAACGGCTACAGATACGTATGTGCTTACAGTTCACACCCCTCCTACTGCACCTACTGGTATCAGTGGTACTACCTCTATTTGCGGTGGCTCTACCACTTTGACAGCCACTGGTGGAAGCAATGGAAGCGGTGCAACATACCAATGGTACGCGGGTGGTTGTGGAAGTGGAACTCTTCTTGGCACCAGTAGTTCAATCACTGTATCCCCATCATCCACTACCACTTACTATGTTAGAAGAGTTGCATCAGGAGCCAATGCCTGTACTAACACCACTGGTTGTGCAAGCCAAACGGTTACAGTAAACACTCCTCCAACTGCAAATGCCGGAGTAGATCAGTCACAGTGTAACACAAATCCTTTAACTATTTCAGGGGCAAGTATTAGTGGTTCGGGAACACTCAACAACTGGACTTACGTGGTGAATTCAGGAACGGCAACTATAAGTAATACGGGTATTTTGAATGGACCTACCATTACGCCAACTTCTGGAACTGGACAAGTAACGATGACCCTCAACGTTACAGGAACAGGAGGCTGTTCAAATACATCTGATGCCATGGTTTTTGAATGGTCTGCATCTCCAACTGCGAGTGCTGGGTCAGACATTCTCCAGTGTGGAAATGCTGCGGTTTTATTCACTGGTTCATCAGCTTCATCAGGTTCTACCGTATCTTGGACGAATCAAGGTGGAACTGGATCAGGGACACTTAACACTGGAAGTAGTAGCGATCCAACAACATGGGGATTCACTCCAACTTCTGCATCAGGTAGCCTTACATTCAGATTGACATCCGTTCCGCCAGCGGCATGTTCTGGTTCGAATATTTTGGACGATTTAGTATTTACTTGGGATGAAGCACCAAGCGTAAGTACAACTTCTCCACAGAATAGTTGTACAAGTGATGCGCCATTCACCATCTTAGGAGCGTCTGCTTCAGGAAATGGTGACCTGAGTTGGAATCTAACTGCAGTTTCCGGCTCAGCTTCTATCACTGGTGGAGGAACAACCGTTAGCCCGACCTTTGACCCCACCACAACAAGTGGTGAATATTCTTTACAGTTGGTTTCAGATGGAAATGGAGGTTGTGAAAACAACGGAAATGACGCAAGTGCCATCATGACCGTTAATTGGGAAAACCCACCAGTTGCCAATGCTGGTTCAGACCTTACACTCTGCGAAGGCAATGCTCAGGCAATGACCGGCTCTTCCATCACAGGTGGCAGTTATTCCGGCATTACTTGGGTTCAGACCGGTGGTAGCGCCACAGGTTCATTCACAACAACCCACCCAACTGACCCAACACTATGGGTTTACACACCAACGAGTGCTGGAACAGCAATTCTTGAACTTCAGGTTACTGGATCTGGGACGGTGTGTGGCAGTACCACGGTGACAGACTCCAGAACCATTACTTGGGACCCACTGCCCACCCTTGATGCTGGAACGGATCTGGATATCTGCTACACATCGGGTGCAATTGTAATGTCTGGAGCATCTGCAAGCAATATAAGTTCTTACACATGGTCTGGTGGAGACCCTACGTTTGGGTCTTGGAATCAAGCCGGTTCCGTAAGTGCTGCCAATTTTACTCCGATTGCCAACAGTGGCTCATTCTTAGCTCAACTTTCAGTCAACGGAAATGGAGCATGTGCGAGTGAATCATTCATCGATACAAGAACGGTGAGTTGGTCAGAAACGCCATCTGCAATTGCAGGTACACCGACAACCACTTGTGGAACGGCACCACACATTATGGCAGGAGCAAGTGCTTCAGGAACCTACAGTGCAATAAGTTGGAGCGGAAACCCTAACGGTTCTTGGACTTCAACTCATCCGACCGACCCAAGTCAATGGATATGGACTCCTACCACTGCTTCAGGTTCTTTCACCTCAACCTTAACAGTTACAGGTTCAGGCGCTTGTGCTGGTACAAATCCAACGGTTACAAGGCTGATCACTTGGGAACCTGCTCCTACTGTTGACGCAGGTTCTGATATTGAAGTTTGTACTGCCACCAGTGCCATTACCATGACCGGGGCTACTACTGCCAATATCGCTTCTTACACTTGGTCGAATTTCAATCCGGCAGATGGAACATGGAATCAAGGTGGGTCTGCACCTGCTGCGACATTTACACCATTAACTAGTAGTGGCCAGATCTTGGCCACATTGTCAGTAACCGGAACAGGTTCTTGCTCGGCACTATCTTTTAGTGACACTCGAACACTCACTTGGCACAATCCTCCAGTCATCAATTCTATTGCTTCCACCAACGTAACGGATTGTAGTAATGACAATGGTGTGATTGTAATCGATGCTTCTGGAGATGCCCCATTGGAATACTCCTACGATGGAGGTACTACTTTCATAGCATTCAACACTCAAACCACCTTGGCTGCTGGCAACTACAACATTGTTGTTCGAGATGCTAACGCTTGTACAACCATTTACTCGAGTAACCCAGTTGTCATCAACCCTCCTAGCTTGCCAGTTGTAAGCGTTACAGCTACAGATGCATCATGTAATGGTGCTGAAAACGGACAGATCGATGTTACGGTTACATCAGGAGGAACGGCCTCCTATACAATGTCAATCGTCAGTGCGGTTAAAACCTATGCTGACACTACGGATGCTATTGGTGAAACAGCCTCGGTGAATGTGTTTGCAGGGAGCTATAACATAACTGTGGCGGATAGATTTGGGTGTACGACAGTTGCTGGTCCATACGTAGTTTCCCAACCGACTCCAATTTCGGTTTCTACAACGGTGGTGAACAATACAAACTGTTTGGGCACCGATGGCTCCATTTCAATTTCTGCTTCAGGCGGTACACCAGGATACACCTACTCTTTCAATGGAAGTGGATTTACTGGAACCAGTTTCTACAACAATTTGGGAACTGGAGATTATACCATTATCGTAAGAGATAATAACAACTGTGATGTTCCTTTCCTAGAATCAATTGGCGGACCGTTTGAAGCAAATGCTGGTATTGACCGGTACGTTTGTGCTGGCTCAAGCATTCAAATGAATGCACAATTGGACGTGAACGCACAAACGGTTGCCGGAGGAGCAGGAACAGATTATGACCTACAATCCATCGCGTACGTTCCAAGAACACCAGGTGCTTGGAGTACAGTTTCACTTTCGGACGATGCTGTCAGTGGTGCAATTGGAATCCCGTTTACTTTCACATTCTACGGGGCCAATTACAATAACCTGTATATCTCATCTAACGGATTCGTTACGTTCAACGCTGGCTCACCAAATGGATGCTGTACTGGACAGTCTATCCCGAATGCTGGCGCTCCAAATAATATGGTAGCTCTTTGCTATGAGGACCTAAATCCGCCAGCGGGATCCGGGGTAATTCGCTACGGGACTTGGGGTACAGCCCCCAACAGAATCTTTGTTATTGAATTCAACGCTGTTGAGCACTATCCAAGTGGAAATCCGGTCACTGGTCAAATTCAACTTTATGAGTCTACAAACAATGTTGAGATACATAACACTTCAGTAACAACTGATGGTGGCAATGGTCATACCCAAGGAGTTGAGAATGCTACTGGTTCTTTAGCTACTGCTTCTCACAATTCTCAGGGCAGTTGGACAGAAACCAACTCAGCATATCTGTTCCAACCTCCGTATGACCTGAACACCATCAATTATACGTGGTCACCCTCTACGGGATTGAGTAACCCGAATATTTTGAACCCTACTGTTAGTGGGCTTTCAGCCGATCAGACATACACCCTTCAGGTAGAAGTAGTTGGTATCTGTACCATTTCAGATAACATGACCGTTTATCTGTCAGACTTGAACAGCGAATCGTCAGGAACCTATGGTACAGCACCTAATGTTTCAACTGTATCAGATGTGGTCTGTTTTGGAGACGATGATGGATGTATTACAGTTACACCAACAACTGGTGAAGGACCTTACCTTCTGGAAGGACCCGCTGGAGAGATCCAAGTCTATGGTGGAAAAATGAAGGAGATTACGGTGAGTAATTCCACGGGCTCTGCATTGACAGAATACCAAGTAGAGATGACGGTAAACTATGAGTCATCCATGCGTGCTGACTTTGGCGATATTCGCTTCTACGATGGAACTTCAGGAAACCTTGGAGACATACTTCCATACTACGTGGAATCATTCTCGCTGTCTTCTTCTGCTACCGTCTATGTCAAAGTTCCAAATATTCCAGCTGGAGGAACAACACTCTATATGACCTATGGTAATAGTTCTTTGACGTCACAATCAGATCCGGACAATACCTTTTGGTGGTACGAAGACATGATGGGAACCCCTACAGGAGCATTGATCAATAACGCAACCTATATCGACCATCAGTATGTGAGATTAACACAGGCAGCTAATTCGGCCTCTGGTCAGCTTAGAGTTGTGAATGATATCTCTGCCGGTGGTAACGGGTTTGTTGCTGAATTCCAGTTCTGGGCCGGAGGTGGAAACGGTGCAGATGGAATCTGGCTTTATAGCGATGGTAACAATCCTGGTAATGGATACATAGGAGAGGATGGCAACCATGACGGATACGCGTTCGTATTTGACACATGGAATCCAGCTGGAAACAGTGGCAGCGGTCAATTCCAGTTGAAAAAGAATGGCACCAATTACAGCACGTTCAATTACAGTCTTTTCGATAATTCAACTTGGCATGATGCCTTTATTGAGCAGTACAACACTACTGGAAGAATTACGATGGATGGCACATTGTATATCAACTACAATTCTTTACCGGCTGACAATACAGGTAGCTACTTTGGTGTGGCAGCCAGAACCGGTGGCGCAAATAACGAACACCGAGTACGCAATATCAAGATCCGCAAACGTGTCAACCCTGCTCCGGCAGCAACATTTGGATCTGAAAGACTACCAGACAACCAATTCTGTGGTCTAGCTCCGGGAACCTATACCATTTCTGTTTGGGATGTTGCTGAGTGCAGTGTTACTGAGGTAAGTATTCCTATAACAGAACCGACCGAGTTGACAATTGACAATATTGATATAACTGATACTTGGTGTTATACAACCAACAATGGTGAACTTGACATTACGGTTTCGGGTGGAACTCAAATTTCTCCGCCACCACCATACCTATACACATGGGCAGGTCCTTCAGGCTATTCTTCTTCGAATGAAGACCTGACAGGGCTTAATCCAGGGGTTTACAACGTTACAGTTACGGATGATAATGCTTGTTCTGCTTCATCCACTGCTACGGTTGGAACTGCAACACCGATATCAGCACCTAACTTTACTTGGACGGGTATGACAGATCAATTATGGCAAGACCCTACTAACTGGGATTGTGGTTTACCTGATGCAACTTCTGAGGTTATTATTCCTGGAGTTCCAATTGGCGGAAATACTCCAGTAATTCAAAACGGTATTACTGGAAATGTTCTTAATATCGATATACAGGGAAGCACCTCTGATCTCTTGGATATTCAAAATGGTGGTTTGCTCATCATACATCAACCTTGACAACGCGTTTAATAATGTAAGAAGGCTTCCCCCAATGGGAAGCCTTCTTTATTTTAAATCTATCGTAAAGGGTAGATCTGCAATTATTTGGGAAGGTAGATTCTCAGTATCATGAGATATGCTTTCAATTGATTTAGTGCCCAGAGAACTGGACATAACCAATCTATCGCTTTGGAACCCATTCAGTTGTTTGATTCGCTGCCATGATATGGATTTCAATACTGCCACATCAATCTTATCGTTACTAAAAACTACTTTCTTGTCGGATTCCGATTTAAGATCAATGATTGAAATATGGAAATCAGAAAACGAAATCTTGGAATTCAGTAAACTATCATTTAATTCCATGAACGCTTCCGTCTCCACTCCTTTCCTCCACCAATGGTGCCGAACATGAAAGAGCATGGTCTGTTCATCGTTATAGAATCCTTTACTACCTATAAAAGTTACCTGGGTGCCATTGAAAAGGGCAATAGCTGTTTCGCCACGAACATTATAAATGGTTATGAATTTCTGATGCCTTTGCTCGTATACTTCAAAAATTTGCAGGGTTACAAGGGCTATTGTTAGAGACAGAGACAAGTATAAACCCATCCGTTGTTTTTGAGCAATGAACACCAAAACACCAGCTATTATGGCATAGGTCATTAATGTCTCGGAGGTAGAAATATCAATTCCTTGAAGTACCGAATATGGAATCTGCTCAATCCAAACAACAACGGTGTTGAGTGTTGAGATCAAGAAATCCAATAAGAAACCAAAGAACAGTAAAGCCGGTTTCCAGATACTGGCGATAAACAATGAAAATCCCAGATACAGAATGCCCGCAGCAGCAGGTATAACCAGCAAGTTGGAAACAAGGAACAGATTGGGGAATTGATGGAAATACAGCAAGCCTAGCGGGAATGTTGCAATCTGCGCAGCTATTGAAACACATGTAATTGACCATGCCCAATCGGCCAAACGATTGTTGAATGCATATAACTTGAAAAGCCTCGGTTGAATGAGCACGATTCCGATAACTGCGGCATACGACAACTGAAATCCTACCTGCATGATTATCATGGGTTCTAACGCAATGAGGCAAAATGCGGAAGCGGCCAGCGTGTTGTAAATGTTGGTATCTCGCTGTAACATCTTACCGAATGCCACAAAGGAGAACATGGTTGCAGCTCTGACCACAGAAGCCGAGAACCCCGTCAGTCCTGCATACCCGAACAGGAACCCGATCAACAGAAATGTCTTGATGATCTTTGTGGACTTTTTTCGGTCCATGAATTTGAGAAGCCCGTTCAAGATCACATAAACGATACCGACATGAAGCCCGGAAACGGCAAGCACATGTGTTGCTCCAGCACCAGCATAGGCTGTCATCAATTCTCTGTCAAGGTCTGCTCTGAAACCTAGTATCAAAGCAGAAGCAACAGACAACTCATCCCCTTCCAATCCTGCCTGCTTCAGTTTATTGATCAGAAATCTTCTTACAGAAAAAAGCAATCCTCTAAAACCTGGACTTCCATTAGATAAATGTTTCCATTTATCCGATCTAACGTAGCCTCGGAATCCGATGCCATTGAAGCGCAGATAACGTTTGTAATTGAACTCGTTCGGATTGCCGAGATTCTCTACAACCTGCAAATTGGTATTGACAGCTAAGATCTGACCATACCTCAAGTTTTCGCTGATCGAATCTTTTGAAAAATAGAGCAGAACCTTTCCGAATGAATTCAGTGAATCCTCAGTCAACTCAGCAATTACTTTGACAGACCGTTCTCTTATCTGAGGCTCGTCTTCGATTCGCGCCAGATAAACTCCATCTTGGTTATTGACGTTTCCAGATAGGTCGTTGGGAAATATCTCATTGGAAACGGAAAGTGTAAGTGCTGAACCCAGCCCAAACATCACAATCCAAACTACAAGCCCAAAAACCCACTCCTTTTTATGGAATCCTGCTATTGCAATACCCAGCAAAACCGTAGTAGCAATTACACTGAATACGATTGTAAGTAGTTGAACATCCCATTCGATCAATTCTATGCAAAACGCTGCAGATACAACTCCGATCAGAAACGGAGGTATAACCCGTAACATGGGAAATGAGTTCCAAACCTGCATTGATCGATGAATTTCCTACTGTTCATCAATATAATAAATCAATTGATCGATAATTAACATACTGGTGCTGAAAACTGTGATTTTCAAGCACTTAAGCAGCATGATCTCGATCGTAATTTGCAGTCGATGCAACTTACCTTCCAAGACGCTGAGTTAAAGGCTTTGATCCGATTACTCGATGATCCGGACGACAGTGTCTATTCTACTGTCTCCAGTAAACTGATCTCTTTTGGTAAAAAGGTCGTTCCACTTTTGGAGGTTGAATGGGAGATTCAACATCAACATGCTATTCAGGACAGAATAGAACGCATCATCGAAGAAATTGAGTTCGAATATTGTTCGTCTCAATTACGTGGTTGGTGTAATGATGATTCTGAAAACCTGCTTTCTGGGTTGCTGATATCGGGCTCTTTCCAATATCCTGAACTGGATATTGATTCTATCTACAAACGAATCGAACTGCTTAGAAAAGACGTTTGGTTGGAGTTGAATGACAACCTCACTTCATTGGAAAAGGTCAGGGTGATCAACCATATCCTATTCGATGTTCACGACATAAAAGCCGACCACACGTATCAGAAAGCACCTCAGTCTTTCTACCTGAATAAGATATTAGCCGATGGTGCCGCAAGTCCCGTAGCTATGGCTGTCCTGTATAAGATAGTGGCTGATGAATTGGAATTGCCCATCGTTGGAATCGACCTGCCTCACCATTTCATTCTTGGTTATCGCGATATCAATAATGATACAGGCAACGACATGTTGTTCTACATCAACCCGTTCAGTAAAGGTGCGGTTTTCGGACGCGGAGAACTGGAACGCTACATGGAGAAATTGCAGCTTGAACAGCGAATTGAAGACCTTAAAACATTAAACAATGTCCAGATCGTAAAACGGCTTCTTTCAGAATTGAAAGACTGCTATCAGCGATTGGGAAAGTACAGCAAGATGGATAAGGTAAACACCCTGATTCAGGTTTTGAACAACCACAATAAATAGCGAGCCAGTTCGTATCAATGGCCATGACCAACAAGGAAATCTATCAGGATTGGTGCGAGAAGCATCCTGAAATTCCATTGTTTCTACAATATGATTGGATGGCAACCATTGCAGAGCCGCAGCAATGGGATGTAGCCTTGGTTGGTGCTAAAAATGATGTACAGGCCTTTATGCCGTATTTCCGAAAGAGCAAACTGAAATTTGAGATCATAACAGTACCTCCGCTTACTCCCTACATGGGGCCTTGGATTCAATATCCCGAGGGACAGAAAGAGGGCAAGCGCCTTTCGTACGAGAAGAAATTGATGGAAGAGTTGATAGATCAGCTTCCAAAAACAGACAAATTCATCCAATATTTCCATCCATCGATAACCAACTGGCTACCGTTCTATTGGCGCGGTTTTCAGCAATCCACCAGATACACTTACATCATTGATGACCTTACCGATTCTGAAGCCTTGTTTCAGAACTTGCAGGGAAATATCAGAAGAGAGATTGCCAAAGCGGAGAAATCATTGAGCGTAACGGAGGCTGATAACGTGTCGGTTCTTCATCAGCTCAAACAAAAAGACTACCAAATCAAAGGACAGGAGATCAATTATTCTTCAGCCTATTTGAATCGGGTTTATGCCAAGCTGAAGGAAAAGAATGCATGCAAAGCGTGGGTAGCTTCCGAGAACGGAAAACCCGTTGCCTCTCTCCTGTTGGCTTGGGATGCAGATTCGGCCTATTACTTGGCCGGTGCAGTTGACCCTGAGAACAAGAACACCGGAGCCATGAGTCTGCTTATGTGGACTGCCATTCAATTCTCTGCTGGCGTAACCAACCAATTCAATTTTGAAGGAAGTATGATTGAACCCATAGAACGATTCTTTCGCTCATTCGGTGCTAAACAAACTCCCTATTTCGAGATTCGAAAAACAAGTTCGAAGCTTCTTAAACTGCTGTAAAAAGAAAGGGTTTGCTTTCGCAAACCCTTCTCTAATTCACTAATTACCTAATTAACTGATCTCCTATTTGGCGTAAGCAACAGCCCGCTTTTCTCGGATAACAGTAACCCGAACCTGGCCCGGATAGGTCATCTCATCTTGAATTTTCTGCGATATCTCCATTGCAAGTGTATCGGCCTGAGCATCGCTTACTTTATCACTTTCAACTATCACACGCAGTTCTCGACCTGCTTGGATTGCGTACGTTTTGGTAACACCAGGATAAGCTAATCCAACAGCTTCCAGCTCATTGATACGCTTAATATAGCTCTCAACGATCTCGCGTCTTGCTCCTGGTCTTGCGCCAGAAATAGCATCGCAAACCTGAATGATCGGAGCAATCATGGTGGTCATCTCGATCTCATCGTGGTGAGCACCGATGGCGTTGCAGATATCCGGCTTCTCGCCATACTTCTCGGCCATTTTCATACCCAAAATTGCGTGTGGCAATTCCGGCTCTTCATCAGGCACTTTACCAATATCGTGGAGCAATCCGGCACGTTTGGCCTTTTTAGGGTCCAAACCAAGCTCTGCGGCCATGATAGAACACATGTTAGCCACCTCTCTCGAGTGCTGTAGCAGATTCTGTCCGTAAGACGAACGGTACTTCATCCTACCGACCATTCTGGTCAGTTCTGGATGCAGACCATGAATTCCAAGGTCGATGGCTGTTCGCTTACCGATCTCAATGATCTCTTCTTCCAATCGCTTTTTGGTCTTTCCTACAACTTCCTCAATTCGCGCTGGGTGAATACGACCATCCGTAACCAATTGGTGCAGTGCCAAACGCGCTGTTTCACGTTTCACAGGATCGAATCCTGAAAGGATAATTGCCTCTGGCGTGTCATCAACAATGATCTCAATTCCAGTGGCAGCTTCAAGCGCACGGATGTTTCGTCCCTCACGACCAATGATACGCCCTTTCATCTCATCACTTTCAATGTTGAAGATGGAAACCGCATTCTCAATGGTGTGCTCTGTGGCAACCCGCTGAATGGTCTGAATAACGATCTTCTTAGCTTGTTTATCAGCCTGCATTTTGGCCTCCTCAACGGTCTCGTTGATGGCTGCCATGGCCGCTGTCTGAGCTTCGGCTTTCAGTGTTTCCACCAACTGAGCCTTTGCTTCTTCGGCTTTCATACCGGCCACTTTCTCAAGCAATTCAACTTGTTTTTCACGGTCGCGGTTCAGCTCTTCCAACTTGCTGTTGTAAACCTCCAACTGACTGTCAAGTTTCTGCTGTTTGCGTTCCAAATCCTGTCTATCTCGCTTAACCTCCTCGAATTTCTGATTGAGCGAAGACTCTTTCTGCTTAATTCGATTCTCTGCCGATAACAGTTTCTGATTGCGCTCATTGACCTCGTGGTCATGCTTGCCTTTCATTTCCTGAAACTTCTCCTTGGCCTGAGTAATCCGCTTTTCTTTGATCACTTCTCCCTTGGCTTTTGCTTCCTCAATGATTGCATTTGCCTGATCGCTGACAACCTTTTTGTTGTAAACCATCATGCCAACACCACCAAGGATCAAACCCACCAAAGCGGCCACTAATCCTACAATTATTGTCATTTTTTCACCTTGTTTTTATTCATAAAAAAACCCGCACAGATCCTTGGCTTAATTAAACTCCAATTAAGACATGATTGAGACTGCCGGGCGCATCAGAAGTCCACTGCCCCTTGCGGAGACCACACCTAAGCGTGGTTGAGGCCTTTCTTTAACACCCATGAGCTTGATCTCAATTTTTTAAACGTTGAGTTTAACAAACGATCGATCTATGCGGGAAATCGTTGTGTAGGCCGTTAAACCTACACGTATATTTTATGTAAAGAACGAACTAATCAAGTGTGGCATCAAGCACCTGCTCAATGGCCTTTAACCTTCCCAGAACACGCTGTTCCACACCGTTTGCCTTCTGTTCCTCTTCCAAGGCTTCTGTGGCAAACTGGAGCACACACATGCTCAAAAGGTCTCTAACATCTGTAACGGCATACTTCTCCTCATACATCTTTAACCGCTCTCTTATCTGCCGCTCTGCCTTCCTTATGGTTTCTTCTTCTTGCGATGATTCCACCGTCATGGGGTAACTCTTCCCTGCTATTCTAACCGTTATTGCCTGAGTTCCCATTCAATAAGAAGGTGCCTTAATTATTCAGAAGTGCTATACACTTGTCAATCTCCCGCACTAATTCATTCAACCTCTTCCTCTGCTCTTTGCGGTCATCATCATCTTCCGTGACCGCCTTTGCAATTTTAACAACTTTATTCTGTTCAGCTAATTCGGACAACGCATTTTTTTGCTGCGTTACCAACTGTTCCAATTCTACGTTTCTCGACTTCAGATCTGTATTCTCATTCTGTAACACTACCTGCTTTTTTGCAAGCATCTCAACACGCACAGTTAGGTTGTTTATATATGAATCCAAATTCTCCATCGAGGTGCTGAAGATACAAACTTACCTATTTAGAAATCGGCCCGAACCTTGTACTTTGCTGATCATGAGATTTTTGATCTTCAACGCCCTTTTCTTCTCAATTATTTCGTCAGCGCTTGGTCAGAAGTATGCCAATCCGCTGGATGGAGAACTCATCCTTTCAGGAAACTTTGGAGAGGTTCGGGGCAACCATTTTCACTCTGGTTTGGACTTTAAAACAGGTGGTGTTGAAGGGAAACCCGTTTACAGTATTGCTGATGGATACGTAACACGGATCGTTGTTTCGGGAGAAGGGTTTGGAAAAGCGATCTATATCAATCATCCAGATGGGAAAACTTCGGTGTATGCGCACTTGCGCGAATTTGCTCCTGAGCTTGCCGCTTATGTGAAAGAGCAGCAATATGCCAAGCAATCATTCGAAGTTGACCTGAACATTCCAGCTTCTAAATTCAATGTTAAGAAGGGACAGTTGGTGGCTAAAAGTGGAAACTCCGGAAGTTCTGGAGGGCCGCATGTGCATTTTGAAGTGCGCGAATCAGCAGGACAGATTCCTACCAATCCGTTGAATCACGGATTCAAGGTCAAGGATCAGCGGCACCCTGAATTGAAATCGCTGTGGGTTTATTCTCATTCTCCTAAAGGACATGTTGAAGGTCTGCTAGACGAGAAAAGCTTCAAACTGAGTGGAAAATCAGGAAACTATGCAGTGGTCGATACTATCAGAGCATTCGGTGCATTGAGTTTTGGAGTAGCCGCATTAGACCGATTCTCAAGCGCTGAAAACGTTTGCGGTATTTACTCCATGACGGTGAAAGTTGACGGCAAAACCCTTCATCAACAACAGATTGACAAATTCCCATTTGATAAGAAACGGATGGTGAACTGCCACGTTGATTATGAGAAACGGGTAACAGAAAAACAGAACGTTTACAGAACCTATATCGCGCCTGGAAACAAACTGGACCTCTACCCTGCCATCGATGATGGAGGAATAACGAAAATCGAAACAGGAAAAACGTACAAGGTCGAAGTTGAGGTGGCCGATCACGCTGCAAACACATCAAAGTTCCGTTTTGTGGTTCTGGGTCAAGAGCGATTAGGCGCAGTGCTTTCTCCTACCGAAAAAATCACGGATGTTTTCTATCCAGATCAAGAAAACAGTTTCAGCAACCATTCGCTTCGCTTGAATATTCCTAATGGCTGTTTGTACGACACGCTTCAATTCAAATACGACTTGAAAAAACCTTGCGGTGATTGCGTTGCCGGAGTTCATTCCATCGGCAAGCTATCAGACACGCCACTCGATAAATACATGACTGTTTCCATCAAACTGAATGACGTTTCTGAAGCGGTGGCAGACAAGGCTGTTATCGTCTCATTTGATAAAAGAGGTAAACCGATTGCCGAAGGCGGTTCAACCAAATGGAATTGGATAACCACAAAAACCAGAAGTTTTGGCGATTATGCTGTGATGTTGGATAGCCTTGCACCAGAACTTCGTCCGAAGAATTTCCGTGACCAAACCTCTACAACTGGTATCGACACCCTCAAATTCCATTTGGAAGATGACCTTTCAGGAATCCGGTCCATTTCAGGAACGCTGAATGGTGAATGGGTGCTGCTGGAACACGACCCGAAGAATGACTTGCTTTTCTACGTCAAAGACGAACGCTTCATCAACGGACAGAACACCATCCGAATTACGGTGAAAGACAAGGTTGGGAATGTGAAGGAATTGAGCATAACAGTTAATTAGCCAATTTGATAATTAGCTGATTAGCTAATCATTTTATCATCAAATCAGTAAGCTCCTTGCCGCTTCCTGACAAACCACTCCAAGCTGAGCAACCCAAGAATCAGAAAGAATATCCATTGTAGATGAATGGCCTCTTTGAACCATGATTGTTCATACACCACGCTTCTAATGTCTTCGCGGTTTTTGATGGCATCGGCCAATTGCTGTAACTCTCGCGGATAGTACATTTCTCCACCTGAACCATTGGCTAGTTTGTACATCAATGAATGGTCGGCCGTGGTTCTTGTGGTTTCCAACTTCAAAGCCGCCACCATGAACTGGCCTTCGCTTTCAAACACTTTCCCAGCATTGGAAACACGGGCCTTGTAACGGTAATTCCCTTCCTTAAAGCTGCCAGCATTCAGACGATATGCATTATCTGTACGATTGAACTGATACTCGTAGCTCTTGCCCTGCTCATCGGTAATGGTCAGGTCTACTTCAGGTTCATTGATAGGCTCGTAAGTTTCGTTGTACAACTCTGCATTGAAAACCACCGCTTCGTCTTCGTTATATCGGTTCTTCACGTTCACTCTGAACAAACTCTTATCTGTTTTCAAGGCCAAGAACTGCACAACCTTGGAGAGCATTCTATCGAAGACCTCGTGAGAGCCATTCTCTTCATAATCTCGAATGCGCCAACGCCAAATTCCATCTCCGACCAACACACCCATTTTGCGTCCAGAAACATCATTGAACAGCAGCATCGGATTCTCCGTTTCCACATTTCCGATACGTTGATTGAGCAGCGTTTGAGCCGAACCATTGGCAGCGTATTCTCCGAATGGCGCATTCAGCGGTGGAAAGCGTTGCACCATTCTGCGCACATTCTCATCCAACGTGAAAAGCGAAAAGCCTTTGGCGAAAACAGGCAACACTTCGTTCTTGCTTTGTCGTGCGGCTGTTATCTGCAAACCGAAATTCATATCGTTGAACCACCGCAGGTCGGTTTTACTACCCACAATGCAGAAAACTGGAACGGTTGACGCTCGGACCTTGTCCATTTCAGCACGACCACGGCCACCTGTTACGGGCAATTGATGCAGAATAATGAGGTCGTATTTCTCCGGTGTGAATTCTCGTTCGCCCAACACAAAAGCATCCACTTCGTAATTGTCGTTTCCGCTGATGCTGCGTTTGATGGCCGCGATATCTGGATGCGGGTTGGCCGCGATGATGAGCACCTTTTGTCTTCCATCAAGCACCTCCACAAAGAAATCCTGTGAGTTATTGCTTCGCGAAAGCTCTCCGTTCAAAACGGTGACATTTGCCCGAATTCGGTTCAGACCGGGCGTTTCCGCTTTCAGTTTGGCAGATAGCACTTTCCGGAAAGAACTGTTATTGATGTTTACGTTCTCTTCCCAAAGCACACCTTTCTCCCCAGAAAGCTGAACTGTTACACTTTTACCTTGGAATTTCTCAACCTCAATCGTTAACTCAACTGGAAACTCATTTCCTAAGTACGCATAACGGTTGTGGTCGACTTTCTTTAGAATGACGTCTCGTTTGATAGAAGTATCTCCCAAGGCAATTGAATAGATGGGTGCGTTGAGATGCAGTGGGCTGTAAATCGGGTCTCGACCGCGGTTATACAGTCCGTCTGAAGCAAGAATTACCGCTCCTACATTTCGGTTGGCGTACACATTATCCAACTCTTCAAAAAGTTGCGAATAGTCGGTCCGACCTTCTGAGAAGTCTACCTCTTCAGATACTCGGGTTTCATTACCGAAAACGTAGCTGGTTACTTCAAAATCTCCAGAAAGACCTGCTCGGAATTCCGCCAGAAGCGTTTGGTAATCGTTTCGGTAAAACGCACTATCGCTATTCAAAGGAATGGAAGACGAATTGTCTTGCGCCAGAATGATAATGGGTTTTTCTGTTCGGCTGCTGGTTGATTTGATGAGCGGACCAATGAGCAAAACCACAATTAGAAATACCACCACGCCTCTAATTGCTGCCAGACTACGGGTAAGCCATAATGGAAACTCGGAAGTACGCTTTTCGCGATAGTACAAGCCGAACGCGTAACCTGCCCCGGCCATGATGGCCAGAAGGAAAAACCAAGTTGGATATTGAAAGACTATCTGCACCCGCTGCTTATGTCAACATGCCTCCGCACACAGATATTGTCTGGCCGGTAACATAAGATGAAAGATCGCTGGCAAGAAAAACTGCTGCATTGGCCACATCTTCCGGTGAACCTCCTCGCTTCAGCGGAATGCTTTTTCGCCATTCGTCTACCACTTTTTCATCGAGAGATTCGGTCATTTCAGTTTCTATGAAGCCAGGTGCAATGGCGTTACAACGGATGTTTCGTGAACCCAATTCCTTCGCAATGCTCTTTGTAAAACCAATGATTCCAGCTTTGCTGGCCGCGTAGTTGGCCTGTCCTGCATTTCCTTGAACACCAACTACAGATGTAATGTTGATAATGCTTCCGCTGCGTTGTTTCAGCATGGTTCGCTGAACAGCTTTTGTAACGTTGAAAACCGACTTCAGATTGGTATCGATTACCTCATCCCAATCTTCTTCCTTCATTCTCATCAGAAGGTTGTCGCGCGTAATTCCAGCGTTATTGACCACCACATCCAACTGACCATACTTTTCCACTATCTGCTCAATTAGAACTTCTGCTTCGTCAAGTTTAGATGCGTCAGATCTGACGGCAAGGCTCTTTTCTCCCAATTCTGATTGTAATGCCTTGGCTTTCTCGTCAGAACTCATGTATGTAAAAACCACGGTTGCTCCCTCGGCAGCAAACTTCTGACAAATGCCTTTACCAATGCCCCGCGTTCCGCCCGTGATCAATGCTACTTTACCGTCTAACAACCCCATGAGAAATCTATTTGCGCCAAAGATAATAGTGCAGATGAACCGCCTTGTCCATCTTCACACCTACTCCGTTGAATCCTGATTGAGTTGAACTCAGTCCCAATGCAAGTAGAGGTCAGCATCAAATCCTGCCTCTTCAATCTTATAAATTTCCGGGTAGTTATCGTCCGAACCACCGTTCTGTTCATGCGTAAGTCGGTACAGGTCAAGTGTAAGCATACCGATCCTTTTTCCTGGCTGCGCAAAAATCGATCCGGGCTGACCATCGAAATCAACCAATTCGATGTAGAAATCCGTTGATGATGAATAACTCAGATTATCGAACACTTCATTATCTGGAACCAACGTTACCGGAAGTCCATTGACGATATCCACATCCCAAGTAGCATTACTGGCAGAATAGGAATTGGCAGGCGCATAATTGTTAACCAACAGGTCCGGGAATTCGGTAGAAACCTCATACATGGGAGAACCGGTGGTTCCGTCCGTATCATCCCACTCGTAGCCCAGCTCGTCTGTCAGACTTACTCGTGTTACCACCAAGTTTCCAATTACCACTTGTGTTGGAATGTTATTGACGTGGATTCGCTTTGAAAGTGTTGATTGAGTGGCACCCGTTGCTTCGAGAGTTACCTCTACCCAAGAATTCTCCTGGATGTAGAATTTGGTGACATCGCCATCAAACACGCCATAATTTCCGTAGCTGGAATTGCTGCTGTAAGAACCGTTTTCGGTGTCTGAAAAAGCCAATCGCCACTGAAAATTGGATGAGTTAGCAGAGTAATTGACAACCGTTATTTTTCCTCTGACATCAGGGTCCAGAATAATATCGAATTCGGCTTTGGCTCGTGGATCACAAGATGAAAGGAACTGAAACGCCAAAATGGCGCAGCAAACTTTAAGTAGGTTGTATTTCATAAGAATAGGGTTGGCTGATTAAGGTTCGTAAAGCTAGATTTATTCGCGGCAGTAGTTCATGGAGTTTACAAAACATTCACAATTCAAGGGTTGTTAAGTACTTACATTTGCGGCTGAATGCTAGCGTATTACCTCATACTTTTCGGAACGGCTGTATTGATTCTGTACTCGTACAGAACGATTCATGTTTTGACGCACAAAATGCTTCCTGGCCCGAAATGGTTGGCGCGCGGTCTGTTTCTGTTCGTAACCATTTTCGTTTACGCTACCACCTCTTATTTAGCGGTAAAACGCGATGATTTCAGAGACAACCAATTTCTGCGCGACTACACCATTATTGGAGCAATCACACTTTCGGTAACACTACTCAGCATCTGTGTTTTTCAGCTATTGGCCGATTTTGTGCTTTTAGGCAGATACATCAGTTACAGAAGTTCGAGAAAAGAAGCGGAGCGCGAAATGACCCGCAGAACGTTCATGAATGCTATAGCACTCAGCGTTGGCGGATTGGTACTCGGTTCTGTGCTTTGGGGCACCACCAAAGGAAAATACGGGTGGCGCATCATGGACAACCGACTTCGATTCGCGAATCTGCCGAAGGCGTTTGACGGAGTGAAGATCGTGCAGATATCAGACCTCCACTTGGGCAGTTTCAACAACAATTTTGAGCCTATGTTAGAAGCCGTGGAGATGATCAACGAGCTCGAGCCCGATTACATCTTCTTTACCGGAGACATGGTGAATTCATATCCTGATGAGGCAGAACCGTGGGTGGATGTTTTCAAGAAACTGAACGCAAAGCATGGCAAATACGCCATTCTTGGTAATCACGATTATGGTTGGGGCAGAAACGGGAAACTCACGGAAGATGATAAAACCCGCAACGCAAATGGTGTTGCCGAGATCTTCAAAAAGATGGAGCTCAAACCATTGCTGAATGAGCATGACATCCTCGAGAAAGATGGTGAGAAGATTGGTCTTGTTGGTGTTGAGAATTGGGGATACACCGAAGAAGGTTGGTTCCCTACCAGAGGTGATTACAACAAGGCTACCGAAGGAATGGAAGATGTGCCTTTTCAGATTCTATTGAGCCACGACCCAACCCATTTCGACCATCACATTTTAGAGAAGACCAAGGTTGACCTTACCCTTTCAGGTCACACGCATGGCGGTCAATTCGGTATTTCCATTCCTGGATTGGTTGAGATCAGCGCAGCCAAACTGTTCTATGAACGCTACGCGGGGTTGTACCAGGAAAAGGACCAGTACTTGTATGTGAATCGTGGTATGGGTTATCTCATCTTCCCTGGGCGCGTGGGAATGCCGCCTGAAATAACTTTACATACGCTGAGAACAGCGTGATAACGAATCCAATTATTTGCTAAAATTGATGTGGTTTTAAACTTATACAGCCATGTCAAAAGGACAAGACAAAAAGAAAGAGGTCAAGAAGGCACCTGCCAAATCGGCAAAGGAAAAACAGGCCGAAAAACGGGCAAACAAAGGCAAGAAGAAATACGATTAGTCTTCGCTTCAGACAAATGAAAAAGGCGTTCCGAAATCGGAACGCCTTTTTTTTCTAACCAACTAATACTCTAATTAACTGCTCAACTAAGCCGTTACTCCCATTGCTTTCGCCATGGTAACGCCAATGTCAGCTGGCGAAGCAACCACATGAATTCCACACTCAGCCATGATCTTCATCTTGGCTTCGGCTGTATCTTCTGCCCCACCTACGATGGCTCCAGCGTGCCCCATGGTTCTTCCCTTAGGAGCTGTTTGACCTGCAATGAAACCAACAACCGGTTTCTTATTACCAGTTGACTTGATATAAGCCGAAGCTTCCGCCTCTAACGTTCCACCGATCTCACCTATCATTACGATGGCATCTGTGTCAGGATCGTTCATGAAAAGCTCTACCGCTTCCTTGGTGGTTGTACCGATTATGGGGTCACCACCAATTCCGATGGCAGTAGAAATTCCCATTCCAGCTTTCACAACTTGATCGGCAGCCTCATAGGTCAACGTTCCCGACTTAGAAACGATACCGATTCTTCCTTCCTTGAAAACGAATCCTGGCATGATACCGACCTTTGCCCCTCCTGGCGTGATGATACCAGGGCAGTTAGGTCCTATCAAACGTGTCTTTGTGCCTTTCAGATAAGCTGTGGCTTTGGCCATATCGGCAACCGGAGTTCCTTCAGTAATAGCAACTACCAACGCAATTCCAGCTTCGGCCGCTTCCATGATCGCATCAGCAGCAAACGCTGGTGGCACAAAAATGATGGAAACATTGGCTCCGGTTTCTTTCACAGCATCTGCAACCGTGTTGAACACAGGTCGGTCCAAGTGTGTCTGTCCACCCTTGCCGGGAGTTACACCTCCAACA
>JACJZQ010000022.1 GCA_020635495.1 Flavobacteriales bacterium
TTCAAAATTCATGGGGTTATTTCACCTCTAAGTGCCGTTTGCATTAAACTTAACCTTTCGGTGTGGATTTCTGTGCTTCCAAGAACAAACATTGCTTTGGTTATTGCAGCCTCTAACGAAATATCGTTACCACTTATTACACCCATTGCAGCCAATTCCGCTCCAGCCTCGTACTTACCCATATCAACATGGCCCTGTCGGCACTGCGTAACATTGTAGACAATGATGTTGTTCTTGATCAATGTTGCTATGGAATTCAAGAAGCCCTTTTTAGTAGGACCATTACCAGAACCATAAGTCTCCAGCACCACTAGTTCAATTCCCGATTCGATGAACATTTTCACATAAGGGTTCAGGTCAATGCCCGGGAACAGTCTTAACATCCCAACGTTGGAGTTCAGCCGATTATGAAATTTAGGTTTTGAAGTTGGCTGAGGTAGAATTTCTTTCAAGGCGACTTCGATTTTCACTCCAGAATCGGCCAAGGCCGGATAATTGGGAGAAATGAATGCATCGAAATTCTCTGAATTGAACTTATGTGTGCGGTTTCCGCGATACAACCTGTCTTCGAAGTAGATGCAGACTTCTGGAATGAGTGAGTTACCGTTCTCGTCCTTCAGCGCGGCAATTTCCAAAGCGGTAATAAGATTTTCACGCGCATCTGTTCTGGGAAGTCCGAGCGGTAACTGACTTCCAGTAAATACGACAGGTTTGCCCAAATTCTCCAACAGAAAACTCAAAGCTGAGGCACTGTGGGCCATGGTGTCTGAACCATGCAGCACCACAAATCCATCAAAAGCATCATAGTGATCTTCAATGATGCCAACCAATTCAATCCAGACTTCGGGCGTCATGTTAGATGAATCAATCACCTCTTCTAACTCCAAAGCATGAATCTCGAGACCCATTTCCAAGATGGATGGAACTGATTTGGTCATTCGGTTGAGCCGAAAAGGCTTGAGTGTTCCTTTCTTCTCATCGCGGATCATACCTATTGTTCCGCCTGTATAAATAATGAGGACTTTCGGATTCATGGATTACCAATCAAATAGGTCATGTGCTGTTTGGGTGGTGGTCTTCATCACTTCGTGGATGTCAATTGCTTTCACTTCCGCAATTTTATTGGCAATGATAGGAATGTAAGAAGGTTCGTTCCGTTTGCCACGATGCGGGGTTGGCGCCAGATAAGGCGAATCTGTCTCAAGGATCAGGTGTTTCAGATCCACCTGCTCCACCACTTTGTCCAAACCGCTGTTCTTGAAAGTCACAACGCCACCAATTCCAAGAAGAAATCCAAGTTCGATAAGCGCATTGGCCTGGTCCAAGGTGCCCGTAAAACAGTGCAAGACACCTTTCGGTCGGTCGGCACCCATGTTGGAAATTGATGATATCACTTCATCATACGCATCACGACAGTGAACCGCCACCGGAAGATTTCTTTCATGTGCCCACAGCATTTGCTGTTCAAATGCCTCAATCTGAATACCCAATGTCGATTTGTCCCAATAAATATCGATGCCGATTTCTCCTACTGCGCAATATCCTTTTCCGTGCTCAGATTGATATCCAGAATCAAGTTCTGCCAGCACGTGGTTCAACTCTTCCTTATATGTTAAAGGTTTTATTGAACAAGGATGGATACCCATCATAGGGTGATAACCCGCATCCATGTTGGCCGTTTGCTTTAACGCATCTGTTGTAGAGCTATCGATGTTAGGAAGCAGAATTATCTGCACGTTTGCCTGAAACGCCCTCTGAGCAATAGCCTCTCTGTCAACATCAAATTCCTCTACATAAATGTGTGCGTGCGTGTCTGCGAAATACGGCATGAGGCAAATGTAATCCTGATGAGGCAATGTTTTAGAACATGCGCTGTTTGGTGAAGCGTACATTTGCCTTGATGCAACGCATTCTTGTTATACGTTTCAGCTCCATTGGAGATATTGTGCTCACAAGCCCAGTTGTGCGTGCGCTTCGCAAGAGGTTTCCTGAGGCAGATATACGTTTTGTGACCAAGCCCCAGTTTGCCGAGCTGGTTGAGCATAATCCGTACATAAACGGGGTTTATTATCTGAATGATAGCCTGAACGAGTTGGCAAAAGAGCTGAAGAAATTCGGCCCCGATCTGGTGGTGGACCTGCACCACAATCTCAGAACACGCATTCTAAGAACGTTGATAGGAGGAGAGTGGCGATCGTTCCATAAACTCAACGTGGAGAAATGGTTGAAGGTGAATTTCAACGTTGATCGACTTCCAAAGACTCATATCGTGGACCGATACATTGAAACGGTAAAGGAGTTTGGGGTTGAGAATGATGGTCAAGGGCTCGATTTTTTCTTTCCGAGTGATTTTCAAGCACCCGAGATTTCAGAAGACTTGAAACCCGGTTTCGTTGCTGTTGTAGTAGGAGCCAAATTCAAGACCAAGCAATTGCCCCGGCATAAATTGATGGAAGTCTGCAACGGCATTTCAAAACCGATTTTGCTCATCGGTGGGCCAGAAGACTCAACGCTTGGAGAATCGATTTCTGGAAATTCTCAGGGTGTGGTAGTTAATGGCTGCGGACGATTCAGCTTGCTCGAATCTGCTTGGCTACTCAAACAGGCTGAGTTAGTTGTTACGCACGATACCGGGATGATGCACATTGCGGCTGCCTTCAACAAGAAGATCATTTCGGTTTGGGGAAATACCATTCCCGAGTTTGGGATGTATCCATACCTGCCTGAAGGCGGATATTCATTCATCTCGGAAGTTAAAAAGCTTGATTGCCGGCCATGTAGTAAGATCGGTTACGACAAATGCCCTAAAGGTCATTTCAACTGCATGGAACAACAGGACATTTCCACGGTTATTCAACAAACCATCAAATTCTCTGAATCATGAAAAAAGTGCTTTTCTCGAATAGACCCATTGCCACTGACCTAGGTTTACTGATGTTACGCCTTGCTTCTGGCGGAATAATGGCCTACAGCCACGGTTGGGGCAAATTGCAGAAAATGCTTTCTGGAGATATGAGCTTTGCTGATCCCATTGGAGTTGGCGAGGAAGCATCGCTTATCCTTACCGTTTTTGCGGAGTTCGTATGTGGTATTCTGGTGGCCCTTGGTCTTTTTACCCGTGCAGCACTGGTTCCGCTTATCATCACCATGCTCGTGGCGGTGTTCATAGTTCATGCCGATGATCCATTCAGCAAACAGGAATTCGGGCTTTTGTTCCTAATTCCTTACATAACGATCTTCTTGGCAGGGCCGGGAAAATTCTCTTTGGATAAGAAGCTGGGTTAATTCTCAAACAAAGCTTTGAGCTCTGTTGCATCGCTAGGTTTCATTTTTCCTGCAAGGATCAAACTCAGTTGGCGTCTTCTCAGCGCCCCTTCAAATCGGGATTTCTCTTCTTCCGTTTCTGGATAGACCTCGGGAACACGGATGGGGTTTCCGAGCTGGTCAACAGCCACAAACGTGTAAATGGCCTCATTCACTTTGATCTTCTCTGAGGTTGAACGGTCTTCTACAAATACATCTATGAATATCTCCATGCTGCTACTGAACGAGCGGGATACTTTAGAACGCAGCGTTACAATATCTCCCAATTTTATGGGCTGATTGAACGATACATTATTGACCGAAGCCGTTACACATACGCGTTTACAAAGGCGGTGAGCGGAGATGGCCGCGATCACATCCATCCAATGCAGCAACTTGCCTCCCATCAGATTGCCAAGCGTGTTGGTGTCGTTCGGTAAGACGATCTCTGTGTTAATGGCCAAGGTTGATTCTGCGGTTCTCCTGTCTGACATAGCGTGAATTTTGGGCAAAGATAACCCCGCCTTTCAACCGAGAGGCGGGGTTACTCAAACCGTTGGAACGGCTATATGTTTAGAGTTTGGTCAGTTTCTCAACAAACTTCTCTTTGCTCTTAGTATCAGTCAGCTCAACGAAGTAAACACCTTGGCTCAGGTCTGAAACGTCAAGAACCAAATGATCGGTAAAGGTGGTTTCGGTTCTGACCAAAGAGCCATCCAAATTCAAGATTCGGACATCATAATCGTTTCCATTGTCCATGAAAACGGTAACCTGATCCTGGGCTGGGTTAGGGTACACAAGCAGTTGAGAACCGGCATCTTCGGCAACTTGTTCCTCGATTCCTGTAGTGTACTCCTTGGTATAAACAGGCAATGAGATCTGAGTTGGATGCTCTGGAGAGAAGTGTACTCGCTGAATAGCAACTCTTGGTGCATATTCTTCCCCTTGGAAAATATAAGTCTGTCCGTCTCCGGGCTTTCTTCTGAAAAACTCTCCTGGTTCAATCGGAACGTTAGGATTAACTTGGAAACGGGTGTAGTTACTACTACTGATCAGGATTTTGATCTTGTGTCCATCACCAAACGTGTATGCAATTGGCAGCGTCTCGAAATGATATTCATATATCTCACCAATATTGATGTTAGTGAATGGAATATCGTCTCCTTCAAAAGGAATCTGCCAATCTTTCCAAGGCTCTTCAACAAGCATTCGGACATAATCACGAGCGCGGGCATTTACACAGCCATCTTGCACAAAGTATTCTCTGCCATCCGGATACACATCAACGATTCTTATGTGGAAGTCCGTATCGGTGGGTCCTTCACTCAAACCGCCAATATTACTCTTGGCGTACAACTTAACCCTCGGGTATCCGATGATACACAGCGAATCCACCACTGGAGCGCTTTCAAAGCTGATGACGCCCGGACGGTTCATGGTGTATGGCTCGTAACGTGGGTCTTTCAGGTTGAACTGACCCTGAGCATCACGCTCACCATCCGGTGTGCGAACGATCATATTGGCACCACCGATTGTTCTGATCGGGTCATCTGGGTCATGCACATACATTTTGAATCCCTCATCCGTGGTCGGAGCGTTATTATCCAACGTTCCGTTCTTATGCATGTAGAACACTTCTCGCTGAATGGCATCCCACTCTCTACCTTCTGGCAGTGGAAATGTATCAGCCGGAAGCCAGTAATTGGAAAGATTCACATTTTGCGGTTCCGTGTCATTGTTTGGCCCTATAACGTATAGTCTAACGTTCGGAATTTCATCTGGGTCTGCGAAGTCACGATATGGAATCGGGTTGATATCCTGAGCATTCAAACCGGGTATGACATTGCTTAACGGAATGTCTGGCAGGTCGATATTGAATCCTTGCTGTCCGAATGGGCTATTAAGTATCAACTCGGCTTTCAGGCCTGAAAGGGGTTCAACACCTGTTAGCACTGAGATGAGTTGGGTGTAAGGAAGTCTTACTTCCTCAGCAGGCACGCGGATGTCTACTGTTCCAAGTAATCCAAGATCAACAAGCGGGTAAAGGTTGTCAGACTCAGGAAGGATGAATTTCGGCTCACCAATGAACTCATCTGGGTGATAGTTCAAGTTGTATCTGAACCAACCGATAACTTCTGAATTCAACGCTTTATCAATCGGAATGTTGGTCTCGCTGAAATCGTCAAAGTTGATTCCAAGCAGGTCATTCACATTCTCAGGATAAGTTCTGTCTCCGGTTGTAGTTGAACCAATGGTCTGGTGTGCCCATGGACCAAGAACCAGTTTCTGCAACTCGCGGTTTGTTACTCCTGGTCTATTGAACTTGGATGTGCTGAGGTGGCGTCTCATGTTGGCCCAACTCTCTGTTTGAGAGTCAACAAAAATGTCCCACCAACCACATAGGTGATACCCGGGAACCTCCATGTTGCGGAAGCGGTTGTACATCCCGTTAGGGTCTGGCTCACCATCTATATCTGTGCGGGCTCGACTCACATCAATTTCTGCACGTCCAACAAAGTTGGGATAGTATCCACAGGTCATATTTCCTTCTTCATCAGGGTACTGAACCTGCACAAAGTGGTCAATGGCCAAGTTGGCAGCATCGAACTTGTTCATTTGGTAATCCTTCATCACAGAATTCACCTCTATGGACTGTGGAAGGTTGTAATCGAACGAGCTGTGAATGTTATTCTGTCGGTCAACATCAATTGGAATCAGGTCGTCATCTGTATCGAAGATCTGACCTTTGAGCCAACCAGTTACCAATCGATCTCGCAAAACCCCATTCGGATATCCGACACCTTTGTAGAAATCAGCAGGTGCTACAATTGGCATAATGGCTTTCAGGCCTGGTTCGTTTTCATCTATCATATGCGCGGCAGCGGCTTGATACTGATTATAGCCTAAAGCCGAGGCCCCGAACATGGCAAAACGACCTGTGTAAAGAAGGTCTGTCGTGTCTGTGATCCCATCGCCATCAAGATCGTAATCTCGCATCAGGCTGTTGTTGATGTATTCTTTGGTATCAAAACCGTCTGTGTGGTAGTTTCCGCATTTCGGATCATTGATGTCTTCGGCATCTAGAACATGCTTGAACTCTGGGTGGTAAGGATGTTTCTCCCAACCATCACTAGTAAGCGGAAGGTAAACACCTTCAGACGCATACCGACCTCTCTGATCTTGCTTCAGAAATGCATAACCGAGTAGGTTCATGATCGGAGCCTCCTCAGCACTTTGGTCTCCTTTGTTGTAAGGTGTACGCGTTAACACGATCGGAAGCTTGTACGGGTTCGGATTCGGTTGTCCGTTGATGGAGTCGTAGATCACGTATTGCGTTCCGCGAGGAATCAACTCCAGATCGTAGTCGATAGAACCACCTCCCAAAGCAGAAGGCAGGTCAATACTGATAGGAACAAGAAGGCAGTCTCGCATTACCGGCAGATAGACATCCGTCATAAGCTTGACGCCATCCTTCATTACGAACTCTTCTGAGTAAACAGTTGAAAATTCGAGGAGGTTATCTATTTCTCCGTTGAGGATGATATTGGCATTCTGAGCTTTACCTGTGTTGAAAAACAGGGTTGTCAGAACTAGAATTGATAGAACTCTTTTCATGGTAATTGGGGGTTAGAGTTTTTTAATGTCGAATGTGATAGAACCGTAAACCATGGTGCCGATCAATGGTGCACCGAAGGCTTCTTGTCTCTCTAAGTTATAAACGTTAGACGCTCCTAAACGTAGCGTTGAATACCATTTGGGTATTTCGTAGCTAAGCTGTAGGTCAAGGAATGAGTAGGACGGAACAATGCCGTCTCCGAAAGTACTTCTCCATAGAAATTCATCAACCCACTGGAAATTGGCGGCAAATCCAAGTCCTTTCCAAACTTTGCGGCCTTTGATACCCACATTTATCTTGTGCTCTGGCGTGTTGAAACCTGGAATGATCGGATCGTCAAGATCATCGTCAACCAATTTAGCCCAGTTGTAATTCACCGTTGCCGAGAATTTATCATTGATGTAGTATGCAAGGCCAATGGTTGCTCCCATGGAGCGGACCTGCTGCTCGGCATTTACTGGAATCTGATAGCGCGTGTAAGTCTCGTTGCTTTCAGAGTAAGACAATAACTGATCTACACCACTTTGGTCGTCTACAGACGCACCTTCTGGTTGAACAACCCGAATTTCTCCGATAAAATCGGTGTACCAGTTGTAATAGAAGTTAGCATCGATGTAAAGCTTTTTGAAGGCTACACCACGATACCCGACTTCAATTGTCTTAACCTGCTCTGGACGGATTTTCTTGGCAGAGAAGGTTCTCAATTGTGCTGCCGCATCATCATAAACCGAATCGTACCAAACGCCTTGTGTCTGAACACTGTCCAAGAAATTCTCAAAATTGGTCACCGACTCTAACGTGTAAAGATTGTCCCAACCATTCAGGTTGCCATTGATGGTCAATGGACCTACATCCAAACGGATAAACTGGTTCTGAAGCGTTGGTGTACGGAATGCGCTCTGACCTGAGATACGTAGCACGTGACCTTTGTAGTTGTACATGAGCGATGCCCTTGGCGAGAACTGAACCGCAAAATTCTTGTGTTTATCCACACGAACAGATGCCATTACTTTGAAACGGTCTTTGAAGAATTTCTTCTGCAACTGAACGAATCCACCCACTTCCCAAACAGAAAGGTCAACGAATTCTGCATTCAAGTTGGCCGATCCATTCTCCAACGTGTCTCCAGCATTTACAAGTGTGTCTGAGAAAATGGTTCCGAAAGATTGTGGGTCGTATCGTCTGAAGTTGGCACCGACCAATACATCCAACCACGGCCAATCAAAATTGTATTGTCCTTCAATGTGCTGAAGGTTCGACTTGTCTGTGAACTTAGAACCTGTCTCAAGGTCGGCATTGTTGATGATGTCATTTCGCAGGGAGTCGAACTTGGCAGACCCTGCATCGATCCATCCATTGGTCTCAGCCTGAGTGTATGCATGAGCATGAGCCGCTTCTACTTCAGATGCGGTTGCATCATCATCAAAATCATCTGTCATTACGCGTAGCGTATCAAAGTATGCTCCGAGATATTCGCCAACATAGTCGGCAATTCCTTCTTTCGAAATATTGATTCCTGTGAAGACAATATCATAAGAGTCTCCTGCGTCTTCCCAAGTGGAATAGGCTCTGATGTTCCAGTTACGTCCTTTCACTTCTCCTTTCAATTGCTGGAACCGAATGTTGTTAATGCTGTAACGGTTCGAAGCCTGATAGATGGCCGTACCCTGCCCAAAGTTGTAAGCAATGGAAGCTTCAATGCCTTTTTTGAATCGGTAGTGCAGAGATGTTCTGAATTTGCCAGTAAAGGTCTCGTTATCTGCCAAGTCTTTCTCAGCGTATCCTGGCGCCTTTACATTAATTGTTCCTGGATAGGCATTCGGAGAGACCAAACTCAACCAGTTGTTCAATGCAATGAAATCATCGCGCTCTTCCTGAGAGTTTTCAGGGTCGGTCTGTGCCTGTTCTACAATGGCAGAAAGGTCAATGTCTGTTTCTATATCGCCATAAAGGTTAGGTGCAATACTATCTGTGGCGTCATCATAAACAGGGCGGTACTTAGTATCATCCGCACGCCAATCCAATGCTCGTTTGTACTGCCCGGATATTTTGAAAGCGAAGCGCTTTTCCTTGCCTACGGCCTGCGCATATCGTGCTTGAATGTCGGCCATATCGCGCATACCGCCAGCCACTTTTACAGAAAGCCCCGGATAATCGTACGGGTTTTTGGTTCGCATACTTACAACCCCTTGGAAGGCATTCGGACCATACAATGCGGAAGCAGGACCACTGATGATCTCTACGTTCTCAAGGTCGAGGTCGTTGGCACCAACCAAGTTACCTACCGGAAAGTTCAGACCTGGCGCTTGGTTGTCCATTCCATCAATGAACTGAACAATTCGAACCGGAGCGGTTGTGTTGAATCCACGCATGTTCACTACTTGAAAACCAAGGCTCGATGTGGTAACATCCACACCCTGCAGGGTACTCAGACCCGAATAGAAATCTCCCGAAGCGATTTCTTGCACCTCCCTCACATTCATTTTTTGGATGGTGGCCGAAGACTCTAAAATGGTTTCCGAAACACGTGAGCCTGTGACAACCACTTCTTGACCTACCATGTTCACCGTTTCCATATCAACCGATATCTTGGTGTTGTTCTTATCTACATCAATCTCAAAATCCTGATATCCCAAGTAGGAAACAACCAATGTTTTAGGTTCGGTCAGGTCAAGCTCAAGAGAGAATTTTCCGTCAAGGTCTGTCTGTACACCGGTAGTTGTACCTTTTACAATTACAGAAGCCGACACCAAGGTTTCGCCAGACTTTTTGTCCTTGATAACCCCAGTTACGGTGGTGTTCTGAGCCCAAGCGCAAACAGTAAACAGCAGGAAAACGGTTAGGAGGGTAGAGAGTTTTCTCATTAGGTAGGGTTGGTTAACATTTCGTTAAGGTATGCCAAGATTACAAAGATTTTGAAACTTGTCAACATGGAGACATCAATTGGAAATGGTGATTTGAATAGTTCCCATACCCTGAACAGGGTAATTGGTCTGTTCATGTCGGTGCGTGATGTAGTTTTGTATCCTAACTCAAAGCATGAAGGAGTTTCTGGCAAAGGATATCATCACTTTCGGAAGTCACCAGATAACGGTGTTCCAGGTAGTTGCTACGGTTGTGGCCATCTTACTGACGTATGCTTTCACAAAGCTTATCCGAAAAGCCATTGTAGAGCGTGGCAATGTAACGGAACTTGAAAAGGGCAGGAGACAGTCCGTTTTTCAGTTGGCTCAATACGGTATCTGGGTTGTTGTTATTCTGCTTGCACTCGAAGGTCTTGGATTTCAGATAACGCTGTTATTAGCCGGTTCGGCCGCCTTATTGGTCGGTATCGGGCTTGGCTTACAAGAGGTATTCAAAGATTTTGTAAGCGGTGTCATTCTTTTATTTGATGGCACTATTCGGGTGTCTGACATCATTGAGGTTGATGGTGTGGTTGGAAGAGTTAAGGAGATAAGACTTAGAGCGTCAGAAATAGAAACCCGAGATGGAATTGTGATGATCATTCCAAACAGCGCTTTCATTACAGGACATGTTGTCAATTGGACCCACAACCGTAAACTGACCAGATTCAATGTAGTGGTTGGAGTGGCCTATGGTTCGGATGTTCGGAAAGTAGAACGAGTGCTTATTGAGTGCGCCAAGAATCATCCAGATGTGGTCAAAACACCAGAGCCATTCGTGTTCTTTTCAGATTTTGCTGATTCGCAACTGACATTCACGTTGCACTTTTTCTCCAGATCGGTCTTTGCCATTGAGTTCCTGAGAAGTGACTTACGATTTGCCATCAATCAGGCATTCATTGAGAACAACATCACAATTCCGTTCCCGCAGAGAGACGTGTATATCAAAGAGCAGAAATGACCTTGATTGAAGTCTTTCAGGGTATTCTGGAGTCGATCAGACTTCCGCTGCAATCGGTAATAGATTCTGAAAGCAGGCTTCATATTCTTTACCTCTTCTCATCATTGGGCCTGGCATACTTCGTATATCGAAGAAGCCGAGCCACGGAGTCATTTTGGTCTTATGTGTTTAGGAAGGATGTTTGGCTCAGCCGATCGGCCTTTGTCGATTATGGAATGATATTCTTCAACTCGTTCTTCAAGGTGTTTCTCATTGCGCCATACTTCATTTTCGGGTTTTACCTGTCTTACAAACTGGAAGTGTTTCTGCCGGAAGTATTCGGTTATCCATCTCAAGGACTATCGGCCACAACAACAATAATCCTATATACCATCGTGCTAACAGTTGTTGGGGATTTTGCCACTTATCTGGTTCATTACATCATGCATTTTGTGCCCTTCTTTTGGGAGTTTCACAAGGTGCATCATTCGGCCACAACACTTAATCCAGTTACGCAGTATCGAATTCATCCCGTAGAGCTTATAATCAATAATGTAAAGGGCATTTTGGTGCTTGGCCTCGTTACAGGTGTGTTCAGATATCTATCTGCTCATCCAATAGAGGAGATGACATTGATAGGTGCCAACGTGCTGAGTTTCGCCTTCTTGTTCTTTGGGTCTAATCTCCGGCATTCACACATTCCTTTGAAGTATTTCGATTGGCTGGAATACATTTTCATCAGTCCGTTCCAGCACCAGATCCATCACAGCGATAACCAAAAGCATTTCAATAGAAACCTAGGTTCTAAACTGGCGATCTGGGATTGGATGTTCGGTACACTCATTCGGTCAAAGTCTGTCGAAACCGTTCAATTCGGGATAGGCGAAGACGAAAAAGAGCGCTACGATTCGTTGCTCAAGAACCTTTACATGCCGTTCAAAAACCTGCTTGCCACCGCTGTTGGTCGTTTGTCGAGAACGCCAATGGCCGAGCGGAGTCGGTAACATTTTCCCTCACGTTTCGTTGTAAGCATCTACCAAAGCCGAAAGCCTTGCTTAGAATTATGCTTTTTCTTTTCGTTCTCCTGTTACCTCATTTGGGGCATGCTCAGAAGAAATCGACCCTGAAAGACCGCTGGAGAAATTCCATTGGAGCCAGCGTTCACCTTTTACATGTAAATGAGAATGTGAGTCCTGCATTCGGCCTGTTCTACAACCCGCAGATCAACATTGTAAACAAGTATGCCGATTTCTCTCTAGCAGCCACAATGCCGTTGACCCTAGGCGCGCATATCAAAGACACTTGGATTGAAGAGTCCTTTTTCTACGGCCATATACCTGCTGTGCTGGAAGCCAATCTTGGGCACTATTCCACGCGGGATTTCCGCTCCAACATTGGTATGTCTTTGGGTGCAGGGTATGGTGCGCAGATAGCAGGCTCTCGGATTGGTTCTGGGGTGGTGGGAACCGTTTCTGCCCGAACATGGTTTTTCAAAGGAAGTCTCACCATCCGATACATGTTTCACTACAATGTTCAGGGTAACGGATACGATACACATTGCCTGTCTCTTGCGGTGAACATGGGCAATTATTTCAAGAAACTGGACCACATGAACAAGATGAGCAAGTTCCAGAACTTCAAGTAGAACTTGATAGGTTCGGTTTGCACAAATCATGTGTTGCATACATTTGTCTAACTCTAAACAGGCAGTATGACACGAACCTTTACGCTGGTCTTGCTACTTACCATCTGTGTGCAAAGTGCATTTGCAGGTGGTCCGTGGCCTCGAAATAAAAAGAGTGGATATGCTCAACTGGGCTTTACCTATGTGGGCTACAACAGCTTCTTCAATGATGCTGGAAAAGTAACTCCGCTACGCAGATACGTAACTGACTTTACAACTCAGGCTTATTTAGAATATGGCCTTACAGATAAGCTTACGTTAACAGCCAATCTACCGTTCAAATACGTGTCTACAGGAGATGCTATTCTGAACGGTGATACCACATACTTCAAAGACACGCTGCAAAGCGGTAATTTGTTCGGTTTGAGCAACGTTACATTCGGACTCAAGTACAACATCATTAAGAAGAAGGTGCTTTTCAGTGCTGGATTCAATGCCGAGGCAAATGTGGCCAAGTATGATTCTCTTACAACACTTCGCACAGGACCAAGCGCGTGGGTGTTCCATCCGTATTTGAGTGTTGGAACCTCATTCGTTCAAGGTAAACTTTACACGTTTTTGGATGCCGGTTACCGAGTAAGATTGAACAACTACAGTGATGAAGTAGACTTTAATTTCGAACTGGGTTATTCTTGGAACTACAAGACCTATTTCATTCTGTCCGTTTCAGGCCGATTCTCTATGCAAGAAGGCAGTTACAACAATAACGTAACACCTGTTGTAGACGAGACCGATCCTAACAGCGAAAGTCTTCATCCTTTCGGGCGAGATCTTCACACATCACTCTACCCAAATAACCAGCAGTATGTTGGATATGGGTTGAAATTCATTCAGAAGATCAAAAAGGTGCACCTTAACGCGGCCGTTTATTTCGGAACCGGAAATATGGTTGCGGCTACACCTAGCTACAATTTGGGTGTTGCTTACGAATGGTAAACAGCTCCAACATAAAGCTGCTCAATGAGCTGAATTGTGAGACGCTGGATAGGCTTCAGCATGTGCTTTCCCGTTTGGATCAGAGATCATACACAACCACAAATCCTAAAGGAAATGCTTCCATTGGGCAGCATGTACGCCATACGTTAGAGTTCTACCAGTGCCTGCTCAGTGCCACAGAAGTTGTAAACTACGATCAGCGCAAGCGCGATATTCTGATAGAGTCTAGTCCAGAACATGCTGGTACGGTTTTGAAAGAGATTCAGCACCAACTTTCCGAGGAATCATTTGAAAAACAGTTATCGCTTGAAACAGAGGTTTCGGCAGATGCAGATAAGATCATACGGCTGCCATCATCTTACTCAAGAGAATTGTTTTACGTGCTGGAACATGCCATCCATCATATGGCGTTGATAAGAGTGCTAATCAAAGATCAGTTGCCCGATTTTGATTTGGAGGATGGTTTTGGCGTAGCATATTCTACCTTGGCCTATAGAGACCAACAGGCCAACGCCTGAAACCAGCAACCATGAAACCCCTGCCGTTTTACACCCGATTGCACATCTGGCTGCAGCGCTTGGTGCGTTGGGAATTCTGGCCTTGGCGAATTGTGTATATCCCGGTTTCGGTTTATTGGTTCTTTCTTGCAATTAGGGCACGTGGATGGGTGTTTTTCAGCGCGGCAAATCCATGCATGCGTTTCGGAGGTTTGTTGGCCTATTCCAAGTCCAAGGTCAATCAGTTGGTGCCAGAGAAGTACACGCCAAAAACATTGTATGTCGATAGTTCTGAAACAGTAGAACAGGCTTTGGCAGAAGTGGCCGCGACCAACTTGAAATATCCACTTATCGTAAAACCCGACATTGGAGAACGCGGTTGGGGAGTGAAGGTCGTCAAGACCGAGAATGAACTGCCTAATGCGTTAAGTTCTCATCCTGGGTTGAAATTGGTGCAGGAATACGCAGACCTTCCCATGGAATTGGGCGTGATGTACAGCCGGCATCCGCAAGAGAAAAATGGAAAGATCACATCCATTGTGATCAAAGATTTTCCGAAGGTTGTTGGTGATGGCAAACGAACGCTTCAGCAACTGATCCTGGACAACGAGCGGACCCGGTTCAGCTACCACATCCATGCAAAACGACTGGGACATCGTTTCTGCGAAATTCCGAAAGCAGGTGAGGAGATCCGTGTGGTTCATATTGGAAATCATATGCTTGGCACCACATTTTTCAGTGGTAATCATTTGATCGATGCTGAGTTGGAAGCCGTGTTTGACGAGCTGGCCAAACAGATCTCTGATTTCTTCATTGGGCGTTTCGACCTTAGAACAGCTTCCATTGAAGACTTGAAAAAGGGCAATTTCATTGTGGTGGAGGTGAATGGCGTCAACTCAGAACCCTGTCATATTTTTCACCCTGGTCGTTCTATTTTTCTCGCTTGGCGCGACCTTTTCACGCATTGGAAACGCATTGCTGACATCAGCATTGCTAATCATAAAAATGGTGTTCCTTATGCTTCCTACTGGGAAATTCGGAGTGAGATAAGGAAGCATCGGCAAAAGTTGAAGATGCAAGAGTAAGTACCTTTAGCGCTATGGAATTCAATATCCTTTACATCAAGGCACTGCACATCATTTTCGTAACCACTTGGTTTGCAGGGCTGTTCTACATCGTTCGGTTGTTTATCTATCATGCAGAAGCAAGAGGTAAAGAAGAACCAGCAAGGAGCATTCTGGAGAAACAGTACAAGCTGATGCAATGGCGCTTGTGGTACATCATTACATGGCCATCGGCTATTCTCACGTTTGTGTTCGGGTTCTGGTTGGTTTATGCTTTCAACTATTGGTTACAACCGTGGATGCACGTTAAATTTGCCATGGTCGGTGGCTTGTTTCTGTACCAACTCTATTGCCATAAAATATTTCGCAAGTTTCAGGAGGATGAGGAAACGTGGGGTTCGGTGAAGCTGCGTATCTGGAATGAAGTGGCTACGCTTTTTCTCTTCGGAATTGTGTTTGTAGTTGTTCTTAAAAACTCCGTTTCGTGGATTTTCGGACTTGGTAGTTTGATCATGCTATCTGCTGTGATGATGTTGGCCATCAAGCTCTACGGCAATACAAGGAAAAAGAATGAGGATGTAAATTCTGGAGGCGAGGAATCAGTTTCCTGAAATGATACGCGCCTCTTTGTTTGAAAGGCTGACCGAAGCCAACATTTTCTTAGCGTCTTCCAAAGAATTGTAAGTGCCGTAAGCAACCAGGTGACCCTGAGCATCTTTGCCTGCGTATTCGGCAGAAAACCCACGCTTGATCATCTTGGCAACGTAGTCTGCCGCATCATTTTTTGTAGAGAATGTGGCAGCGATCACTCTGAAACTTGCAGCTTTTTCATTCGCCTTCTCAACCGCTGGAGTTTCTTCCTCAATTTTCACTTCTTCAGAAGGAACCGCATCGGTTTTTACAACGATGGCGTTGCTGGAGCTGTTGGTCAGATGAAGCTTCAAATATTCGTGATTGAACTTATCTGCCAAAGCATCTTCCTTTTCAAATCCTTTAGCAAGCCATGCGTCATCAAACTGTCGGGCTTGGTAGGCCGATTCGGTGGTCACCGCAAACGGATTGAGTTGATGCACCAACGTTTTTCCACTATTCAAAGCCCCATTCTGAATGGGCATCCACATCAGAAAACCAACAGCAATGGCCGCTGCTGCATAGCTTGCAATTCGCTTGATGGGCAATGTGCGGACCTTGGTTGCAACCGGACCATCTGCGGCCACCAGTTCACGCACCTTGTCCACGTTGTCTTTCTCAACCGGTTTGAGAGAAACTGGCTTCAGCCCGAAGAATTCGTCTTGAATCAGTGGAGCGTCAACCGCAGTAAACTCAATACTTCCTTCAATCGACCTTTTCAGTTCACCAAGACCATCAAGTGTAACGGTATCGTTATTACTCAACCGGAACCGGATTTCAGAAATGGCATCTGTCAACCATGTATCAGCTTCAGCATAAGTGAGTTCCAATTCGTAGGCCGCAGCAGCAATGAGAAGCCCATCGTTATGCGTCAGCTTTGAATTGAAGATCACCGAATTCTTTGGTGGGTGAATGCGATTTCGCAACTCATCCAAATCCGCTCCGATGGCGTCCTTCACAAAGCCTCCGAATCCAGGCAGAACAACCAAAGGCTGCTCACGCAGTTGCTGGCAAATGATATGTGCTAATTGGTTTGAAAGCATGGCTTTGTAACGCTACAAATTAACCACAATTGCGTCAAAGAGAAAAGGAAGAAGCGAAAAAGGAAACCCGTTAATGCCGATTACTTTTTTCGTTTTCCCGAATTACCATTTTGTCCAACAGGCGGTCAAGGTCTTCGGGTGTATCTACCGAGTTGCTTTCGTGTTCGGTTTCAGCCAATTGAATGGTATAACCGTTCTCCAACCATCGCAATTGCTCCAGACTTTCGCTCTTTTCTAGATTGGTTTGCGGCAGTTTAGAAATGGATTCAAGCACAGTGGCCCGATACCCGTAAATACCGATGTGCTTGTAGTAGGTGGCACTTTTCATCCATTCTTTCTTCTCAACCCCTTTTATAAATGGAATGGCTGCGCGACTGAAGTAAATGGCCTGATCTGTTTTTGACCTTACCACTTTTACCACGGTATCGCTGAAGAGGTCTTCTTCGTCCTCAATTTCTTTCACCAGCGAACCGATCTGCGTTTCAGCACGTTCGAACAACTCAGCAACCTGATCGATCTGTTCAGGGTCAATGAACGGTTCATCACCCTGAATATTGATCACCACATCAACATTGGTAAGTTGGGCAAGAACCTCAGCACAGCGATCGGTTCCGGTCTGATGTTCAGGGGATGTCATCATCACATCGCCACCGAACTCTTTGACATGGTCAAAGATGCGTTGGTCGTCTGTAGCTACAATTACACGGCTCAGTTTATGGGCCTTCGATGCCTGCTCATAAACCCGCTGAATCATGGTCTTCCCTTCAATGCCAACCAAAGGTTTGGCAGGGAAACGGGTGCTTGCGTACCGCGATGGAATGATGCCGACAATGTTCGTCATAGAACAAATGTAGAAGGTTACGAATTACGAATGCGCTGCGCGATACGAATATCCGAATGTGGCGGTAGAACTGTACCTGAGGTTATTCATTTGTGAAGGTTTGTGAAATGATCTCTGAAGAACATAGGAATTCGCATATTCGCATCCATTCGTAATTAGTAAACCCAAACACAATGGCTGACGAAATTGACTACAAGATCTACGGAGACGATATGCAAGCGGTTGAGATTGAACTCGACCCGATGGAAGGTGTGAGAGCGGAAGCTGGTGCCATGCTTTACATGGAAGATGGCATTCAGATGCAGACCAACACAGGTGGCGGCATTTTCAAAGGCTTTAAACGATTGATAACTGGCGAAAGCTTCTTCATAACCACATTCATGCACAGCGGTCAGGGTAAAAGCCATGTGGCGTTTGCCGCGCCTTACCCGGGAAAGATCATTCCGCTGGATCTGGGCAAACTGGGAGGAAAGTTCTTCTGTCAGAAAGATGGGTTTCTCTGCGCAGCTAAGGGAGTTGAAATAGAAGTAGCATTCACCAAGAAGATCGGTGCAGGTCTTTTTGGCGGTGAGGGTTTTATTCTTCAGCGATTGGAAGGCGATGGAATGGCGTTCATCCATGCTGGTGGAGCCGTGATCAAGAAGGAGTTGCTTGCCGGAGAGACACTTCGTGTGGATACGGGATGCTTGGTTGCCTTTGAACCAAGTGTTGACTACGATATTCAGTTCATTGGTGGATTCCGCAATTCACTTTTTGGTGGCGAAGGATTGTTCACCGCTAACCTGACAGGACCTGGAACGGTTTACTTGCAAAGCTTGCCATTCAGCCGTTTGGCCGATAGAATTTCAGCCGCAGCCAGATTCCATAGAAAAGGAGAACGAAAAGGCGCTGCTGGTTTAGGTGGAGATCTTCTCGGAAGTATTATCAGTGGGGATTAACCCAACGCTTTTTCCTCGATTTTCTTGAAAACGTCTGGGTTTTCCCAGTTGGACTCAATTCCATCCCAAGACAAGATATCTTCCATGATCTTGTCCTGCTCTTTTCCGCGTGCAAGTGCTTCGGAATAGCGCATTTCAGAGAACGTGACCATTTCATAGAGAGGCGTCCACTGGTCTGGGTGTTTGGCACTCAACTTTTTCTCAATCTGCTTTCTCAACAAGAATCGAGGGTCGGCAACAGAATCGCGCATTTCAACAAAGTTGCGTAACGCGAGGTCAGCAATGGCATCATCATCGGGTTTGCGCGAATACTGGAATTTATCGAAGAGGGTTTCCTTGTCATTCCAGTGTTCATCGGCCAATTGGTCGAACACGAAACAATCCTCAAATCCAGAGACCATTCCTTGTCCGTAAAACGGAACAATGGCATGAGAAGCGTCTCCAAAGATCAGCGCCTTGTCCTTGTATCGCCAAGGGAAACAACGAACGGTGCACAGTGAGGAGGTTGGATTGCCGAAGAAATCCTCCACCAATGTTGGCATGTGTGGCACCACGTCTGGGAATACCTCATTGAAGAAATCCAACACCTGCTGTTCCGTATTCAGGTTTTCGAATGCGTGTTTTCCTTCAAATGCCAAGAACAATGTCACGGTAAAACTTCCGTCCAGATTCGGTAGCGCAATAAGCATGTATCCGCCACGCGGCCAAATGTGCAGCGCGTTCTTTTCAATTCGGAAGCCACCACCTTCAGCCGCTGGAATGGACAATTCCTTGTAACCGTGCTTCAAATACGTTTGCGAATAATCGAAACGGTCGGTCATCATCATAGCGTGGCGTACCTCGCTGAAAGCACCATCTGTACCATAAATATGGCTGGCAGCAGCCTCGGTAACTTCGCCCGAAACCTCATCGCGGAAGGTCGCTTTTCCAGCATCTAGATCCATGCTGATGCATCGCTGATTGAAGTTGATCTTCACGCCTGCTTTCTCAGCTTCGGTCATCAAAAGGGCGTTCAACCCACCACGGGAAACAGAGTTGATGTGCTGGCCTTGCTTTCCGTAAGGCTGAAAGTTGGTGTTGCCTTCCACATCATGGATCATTCTACCTGGCATCGGAATCACCATTTCCAGCACTTTTTCTTTCAAACCAACACGGTTCAATGCTTTCAGTCCGCGATGCGAAATGGCGAGGTTGATGGAGCGTCCAGCGCTGATGTCAACCGTTCGCATATCGGGTCTGCGCTCGAACATTTCAACTTGCACGCCACGTTTTGCGAGATAAACTGCATGCAACGACCCAACTAATCCTGCTCCAATGATGATCTGTTTTTCTGCCATCGATTTCAATTTGCTGCCAAATTAACCATTCAGCGCAGGCAGGGTTCATGACCCCAGTCATTATTGCGGTGGTCGTTTTACCTATTTTCGGTCGGCATAAACCGAAAGGATGAACAACGAGCTATTGCAGGAACAACTGGAGAAACTTCGTAGCAAGTACGAGAACATGGGTCAGGATATGAACGCCTATCTCGATGGACTTTTGCTTTCCAACTACTTGCCTTATTGGGATTATGCTAGGCTAGATACGCTGATGTCGCTTCAGCAACCGAGAACCGATTTCCCAGACGAATTGGTGTTTATCATCTACCACCAGATAACAGAACTGTACTTCAGACTAACGCTACACGAATACGAGCAGATAGCCAACAATGGCCGGAATGTATTGCCAAACGGAGAAGATAAGGGCTGGAAATCCAAGATGGAACCGGGCTATTTCAAAGAGCGTGTTAGAAGGATCAACGCCTATTTCCACGCACTGACAACCAGTTATGGGGTTATGGAACACGGGATGGAAAAAGAGCAGTTTCTGCGGTTCCGAATGGCATTGTTGCCAGCAAGTGGTTTTCAAAGTGCACAGTACAGAAAGATTGAGATATGCTCAACGCCATTGAACAACCTTGTGCATGTAGATCATAGAGAGAAGTTTGCCGATACCGAATCAGATGATGAAGGAATCCGTGAGATGTTCCAATTCATTTACTGGAAAACAGGCGCCACTGAACTCGAAACAGGCAAAAAGACGCTGACGCTCAAACAGTTTGAGCAGAAGTACACCGAGGAGCTCATCAAATTGGCAAAGACCTACGCCAACAAAAATCTTTGGTCAAAGTATTGTTCGCTTCCAGAAGAAGAGCAAAAAGACCAAGCGCTGATCGATGAAATGAAAACGCTCGACCTGAACGTGAACGTCAATTGGCCACTTCAGCATTACAAAACCGCTGCACGTTATCTACTCAAGGATTCGGATGGCGTTCCTGCAACGGGCGGTACCAATTGGCAGAAATACCTTCCGCCTCGTTTCATGAAACGCATCTTCTTCCCAGACCTTTGGACCACAGAAGAAAAGGAGAGCTGGGGCAAAGGTTGGGTAGATGACCTTGTTAAAAACAAGTAGAGGCTCGGATTAAACTGGGCAACGCAAGCACTTATTTTCGTCTTCCACTAAACGTGTGGTTGGCTTTGAGCCAATACATTTGTGTTACCAACATTCAAGCTATGCGATTTTCATTGTTACTTCTTCTTGCAACAATCCCATTTGTGGGATGGTCTCAGCCAACCGTAAACGGAACGGCCCAACAGTTAAGTTGTAATTGTTTCCGGTTAACCGAAGCTCAAGGAGCACAGAGCGGGCAGGTATGGAACTCGCAGCAGATAGACCTGACGAATCCTTTTGATTACACGTTCGATGTTTACCTAGGAGATAACAACAGCGGTGCAGACGGAATTGCCTTTGTGCTTCAGCCCATCAGTACCAACGTTGGTGGCAACGGTGGCGGATTGGGTTATCTGGGAATTTCACCGTCTTTGGCCATGGCCATAGACACATATAACAACGGTCCTTCACAGTCGGATATTCCAGAAGACCACGTGGCCATTATGGCAAATGGTTCTGTGGATCATGGCTCAGCGGATAACTTGGCCGGACCAGAAATTGCGTTGGTAAGCGGTGGCGACATTGAAGATGGTGCGTGGCATGTGATGCGAGTTACTTGGGACCCGACCACCATGCTCATCAATTTCTACATGGATGGCTCTCTAAGAACTTCCTACACGGGAGACATCGTGACGAATCTCTTCTCAGGAGACCCCAATGTGTTCTGGGGTTTTACAGGATCCACCGGAGGTTTGAACAACCGTCAGGAATTCTGCTTCTCCATTATTCCAGGTCTTTCTTCTACCACGTCTGAGGTTTGTGAGGGAGGAACTATACTATTCGAAGATGACTCTTACAGCGCTTTGGGAGAGGTTGTTTCTTGGGAATGGGATTTCGGCAATGGAACCACTTCGTCCAATCAAACACCAGGAGAAATTCAGTTCGATGTTGCTGGGGATTATTGGGTAAGACAAACAATTGTAGATGCCGAAGGATGCGATGCTTCAGATAGTATTCAGGTTACGATAAACCCGAATCCGGAAGCAGATTTCACATCCACCGAAGTTTGTCAGGGTTCAGAAATGGACCTTATGGATCAATCTACGGTTTCATCTGGTTCTGTCAGCGATTGGAACTGGGATTTCGGAAACGGAACATCTGACTTTGGAAGCAATGTATCTGTTGTGTATGCCGATGCTGGAACGTATGATGTGTCCCTGAACATTGAAACTGCAGATGGCTGCGTTGATTCCATTACGGCCCCTGTTACGGTTTTCGAAAATCCAACGGCTCAAGGCACTTTTGAATCATACAGTCTGGATGCCGTATTCAGTACAGACTTGGCCAATGGCGAAGAAGCTTTTTGGATAATTCAGGATACGGCCTTTACCACCACAGGAATGCTCAATTATACGTTCCCAGATAGCGGTTGGTACAACGTTGCTTTGGTTGTAACCAACGAGAATGGTTGTGTGGATACCGTTGACTATTCCATTTACATCGAAGGAGTTCCTGAGTACGAGATTCCGAATGTCTTTACACCAAACGGTGATGCGGTGAATGACAGATTCCAGCCCGAAACGTATGCGGTGGCAGAAGCTGCCATGAAGATCTACAACCGATGGGGAAGACCTGTTTTCGTCTATGAAGGAGCCATTCCGCCAGTCGACTCCTGGGGTTGGGACGGTACCATAAATGGTGGTGCCAAGGCCGTGTCTGGAACCTACTATTACATACTTGATCTAAAAGGTGTTAACGGAGATAATTTCTCCGAAAAAGGAACCGTTACATTACTGCGATAGCTGATATCCAGAAAGAGATGAAAGGGTTTGTGAAGTGGATGGTTTTTGGGACGGTGCTGGTTTGGGCTGCCTGCAATAGCACGCCAGAACAAACCGATAACTCAGAACCAGAAGAAGAGGTCGAGGTCAGTGATCAGTACGGATTTGTAACCGACTCGTTTCTTGTAGTGAAAGACAAGGTGAGGAAGAATCAGAATCTTTCCTCCATTCTACTTCCCTACGGTGTGCCGTATGCCACCATCGATGCCTTGGCCCGAGCATCTAAAGAAGTTTTCGATGTCAGGAAACTGGCTGCTGGGAAACCCTACACCATCTATTGCACAAAGGATTCCACTGGGTTGGCCACGTGCTTCGTCTACGAGCCCAATGCAGTGGATTACGTGGTCTTCAACATGCAAGACAGTGTTCACATCTATAAGGGAAAAAAGGACATTGAGAAGAAGACGCGGTATGTGAAAGGCGTGGTCAATTCATCACTTTATGTAGACCTCAAGAAATTGGATGCTGACCCACTACTGGCCATCGAATTGTCTGAGATATATGCTTGGACCATCGATTTTTATCGGATTCAAAAAGGAGACGAGTTTGAAGTGCTTTACACCGAGAATTACGTTGATGGAAAATCAATTGGAGTAGACCGAATTCTAGCCTCTACGTTTACCAATTACGGTAAAGCGATAAAAGCCTATTATTTCGAAAGTGAGAATGAGAAGGGCTATTTCGATGCAGAAGGTGGAAACCTGAAAAAAGCCTTTCTGAAAGCTCCGGTCAAATATTCGCGTATCAGTTCCGGATATTCCATGAAGAGATTTCATCCAGTGCAGAAGCGCTACAAAGCGCATCTGGGAACAGACTATGCGGCACCGAAGGGCACTCCGATCATGGCGGTTGGGGATGGCGTGATAACTGAGGCAAGATACAAGGCCAACAATGGCAACTATGTGAAGATGAAACACAACAGTGTTTATTCAACCCAGTATCTGCACATGTCCAAAATTGCCAGCGGAATAAAACCCGGTGTACGTGTCAGCCAGGGCGATGTGATCGGGTACGTTGGGTCAACTGGTTTGGCAACAGGCCCGCATGTTTGCTTCCGCTTTTGGAAGAACGGAAAACAAGTGGATCATCGCAGAGAGGAATTGCCGCCTTCTGAGCCGATTTCAGAATCGTCTTTGGCCCAATTCAATTCCACCAAGCAGCGGCTAGACTCCTTGATTCTGAGTTATCGGAAGCCCCTTTAAGAGACCATCGAGGTTTATTGGATGAGCACCTTTCGGAGGATCGGAACTTCGGAATTCCGTTCAGCAATTACGGTGTAAACTCCTGTAGGCAGATGAGAAATGGACACGCTTTCATCGGCTGATGAAGCAACCACTTGGCCAGAGGTATTGTAAACTCGCCATGCGCTTACTTCAAACGCTGTGCAGACCAGAGCGTCTCCTTTCTGGCAGATAACTGAGCGATTCTGTTGCTCCTTCGGAATTGAAACCAAGTTTGAGGTGGAGCCTTCAATTACATGAAGCGTCTGGTTTGTTGCAAGGTCGTAAAGCCTGTCTACCATCCCACTGGGCCAAGTAACGGTAAGGCTGTCAACATCAGTTGCTTGATCCAATCCAAAGATCTGGTATTGCGAATTCTGACTCAAATGTCCCTCACCACATTTCGTGTATCTCAATTGCATTTGTCCATTGGAATAGCATCTCACCGCGCTTCCTATTCCATCTCGATTGCTTACCGTGCCTTCCAAAGAAACCTTCAGGTATCTGTGATTGGCGGAATTGTTGATCCACAATTCGGTCAAGTAAGGCTCCATTCCAGAAACTAGAAGATCAGGCGATCCGTTGTTATCAAAATCTGCTTTAGCAGCACAATAAGAACGGGAAAAATGTTCCTCTAGGCCTGAATTACCAGTATAGTTGAATGCTCCATTCTGATTGTTCTGATAGAAGTAATTGTATCCATATCCATTGGCCGAATCTACACTGGATGTTGCCACAAAAAGGTCCTGCCAACCATCAAGGTCTTGATCGAGCCAAACCGCACCCCAACAGAACTGATTGACCGTTACCGCGCTCTGAACTGCGATGTTGGTAAATGTGATGTCGCCATTGTTTCTCAAAAGTTGGTTGCCCGGATTTTGATTACTGAGGTAGATGTCCAGATCCCCGTCATTGTCAAAATCTCCAACCGTGTTGCTCATGGCATCAAATGCCACATTAGACCCTGATGAAACGCTGTAATCGGAGAATGTTCCGTCAAAGTTCATGTAAAGCGCATTTTCACACATTGCTCGGTCGTTAACCAGATAGAGGTCAGACCAGCCATTCATATCAAAATCTGCAAAAACCCCTTGAAACGAGGTGCAAGACCCATTGCCGACACCAGACTGAGCGGTGAAGTCAGTAAATCCGCCATTTCCATTGCTCAGATAAAGCTTGTTGGTCACACCATCATTGTAGTTATAATTGGCAATGTGAAGATCCAGATGGCCATCACGGTCAATGTCGCTCCAAGAAGCACCCATTGTCAGGTTGTAGGTAAACTGCCCTAGACCTGAGATGTTGGTCACGTCTGTAAAGGAGAAGTTTCCATTGTTGCGGTACAAAGACCAAGGCCCAATCCATCGGGTTACGAATAGGTCCGCATCACCATCATTATCGTAATCTGCCCAAACCATGGAACGCATCTCAGATGTGTTGGTAATCCCGAACGAAACGGAATTGAACGTCCCATCTCCATTGTTCTCGAAAAACTCAGGAGCGCTGCCATTCGAGCATAGGGAAATGTCTGGCCAGCCATCCTTATTCCAATCATATGTGCTGACTCCACTGCCCCAAATAGAGTGATTGGCAACGGAGGTTAGACCTCGTAAGGCGGATTCTTCAGAGAATTGGGTGGATTGCCCAAGGCAGCAAAGCGAGTTTAGTGACAAGAGCAGTACTACGATGGCGCCTCGGAAGACCATGAAGTGGAACATGGGGTTGAGAAATAAAGATAGTTCAGGCATTAGTTATTTGATGCTCTGAATGACATGATAAGTCTGAGAAATCCAAGTCTCTGTTTTGTTATGACTATTGTTTCACGATGCAGATCAGAGGTTTGAGACTTTCGAAGTTCTCAACACAACCTGTAACAAGTGCAAATGTGTAATTATGTTGCATGTTTCGCTGAATTGACTACCTTGCACGGTTCAAGACAGAATTAAAATCAAACCGTTTAATTAATCTACAAACTCATGAAAAGAATGCTACACAAACTGGCTGCAACCTTACTGGTTGTTGCTGTTGCTGGCACTTGTGCGTTGGCGCAGAGTCAGTCAAATAGGTATGTATTGTCTAAAGATGGGAAGGCAGCGGTCTCTGCGCAAAAGCAAGAGAAAACTGTTGACGCTGATCGAGACATTTACAGAGCCACTGATACATCAACTGCCACTACACAGAAAGTGAAAAGTGGAACAGATGTAAAACGTCCTGTGCCAAATGACAAAAAGGCCGAGATCGAAGCCAAGAACCTTCCTAAGGCTACAAGAATAGACATGGAAGCGGCTAAGAACAATCCGGTTCCTGAAGCAAAGAAGCGTATTAACAATACGGTGAATGCACTTCCTCCCAACTATAAGAAGGAATCTGAACTTACAACGAAACCGAACACTGACAAATAAACCTGAACCATGAAAAATCTATACATGAATCAAAAAAGTTGGTCCACGCTGTTTACGGTGTGTTGCGCTTTTGTGCTTCTTTTTGGTACAAGCGTAAACGCTCAAACAGCTTTCGGACCTTTCAATTCCACGGGAGTGGTAGATCTTACTCCAGTTGATGATGCATATGATGGTACACTTGGCAGTATGGCTTCTAGCTCAATTACTGTTTCGGGTGTTACTGGAGATCAAGTTGTGGATATCAGTGCTGATCTTGCTTTAACCCACACTTGGGTTGGAGACCTTGTTATCAAATTGGAGAATCCAGATGGAGACGTCCTAACGCTTATGTCACGCCCAGGTTTGGCAGAGGTAGGCGATGACGGAACAGGATGTTGCGGACCATCTTCTGATTGGACCGGAGAAGTTGTTACGTTTATGGATGGAGGAGCTACCGATGCGGAATTGCTCACAGGTCCACCAAGCGGTACATATTTCCCAAGCCCAGGCAGCTCTGTGGAAAGTGCAACTTCTTTTGCTGATTTCTTCGGTGGTACTATTAACGGTACGTGGACGCTCTATGTTGGAGATGCTGGTGGTGGTGATTTTGGAACCATCGAAAGCTGGGCGTTGGATATTGTTACTGCTAGTCCGGTTATCACAGTATTTAAAACGGTTGCTCTAGAGGATGGTAATGGAGACTGTTCAGATGATGCTGAGCCGCCATTGTTCCAATCTTCTTTGGAGGTGAATGCTGGTGAAGACGTTTGTTATTTCTACACGGCTTTCAACGATGGAGATGTCGCTTTATCGTTGCATGACCTAGACGATGATGTTTTAGGTACTCTAGCTACTGCGTTGCCTTTCGATCTAAACCCTACAGAAGGGGTTTATGTATGGGTAGGTCCTGTGACAATTACTGAAAACGTTGTTAATACGGCAACTTGGACTGCTTACAACGCAGGTCCAGTGGATGTTGCTACCGGCTCTGCCACTGCGGTTGTTACTGTTGCTGGTGCTGCCCCTGTTAACGATAACGTTTGTGATGCGCTTCCACTTAGTGCTGGGTTGGTTCTAAACCCAGGCGGATTGTCTGAGAATGCAACTGCAGAAACAGGAGAGCCAGTGCCGCCTGTTGGTTCAGGTGGAGGATTTGAGGCAGGTTGTGAATCCACTGATGGATGGTGTACCGGTAACTTGGTTGTTGAAAACTCTGTTTGGTTCACGTTTGTAGCGCCTGCATCTGGTAGCGTAACTATCAATACAGATGGTTCTTACGATACGCAGATCGCTGTTTATGAAGCAGCCGATTGCGCGTCTATTCTTTCAGGCGGTGCAACACTTTTGGCAGCCAATGACGATAATCCGAACTTTCAGTTTACGGAGTTTTCGAGTTTGGTGGATGTTAACTGTTTGATTCCTGGTCAGACCTACTATCTACAGGTTGATGGTTATGCTGGTTCTTTTGGCGACCTATACGTTGAATTGATTGAAAACCCAGGAGAGGCCGTATCTGCATCTATTTCTGGTGGAGGTATTTCTTGTGATGGTGCATTTGTAGATATCTTTTACAACTTCACTGGAACCGGACCTTGGACGGTCGACCTACTTGTCGATGGAGTTAATCCCATTCAGTTTACTGATTTGACCGATGGTGAGAATATTCCAGCAGATTTTGCCCTTACTGTAGACCTTGTTTCTGTGACGGATCAGGGAACAGGATGTAGTGCACCAGCCAGTGGTACTGTGGTAGTAACTGCAGGAACCTCTCCAACTGCATCTTTCACTTCTTTCCAAGACCCTGCAGGATTGGATGTTGATTTTACTGATGCAAGTTCTGAGGCTCCATTTGCTTGGGCTTGGGATTTCGGTGATGGAGCTACTTCTACAGTACAGAACCCAACACATACATATGCCTCTTCAGGTACTTACACCGTTTGTTTGACTGCAACAAATGATTGTGGTGCAAGCACACAGGTTTGCGAGCAAGTAGTAGTTGCACAACCTGTTGTAGATAACGATCTATGCTCTACCGCTACGGATATTGAGTGTGGCGAAACACTTGCAGGGGACTTCACTTTTGCATCGGCAGATAACTCAGATGTTACCTGTGCCGCTGATGGGTTTACTCCAGGGGTTGGTCAAGGTGTCTGGTATCACTATGTAGGAACTGGACAAGATGTCACGGCCTCTACATGTGGAAGTAACGCAGATACTGAAGTAACGGTATACAGTGGAGATTGTAATTCGCTTGCCTGTGTGGGTAATAACGATGATGACTGTAATCTTCAATCTACCGTAAACTTCTACGCAGAACCAGGAACAGACTACTACATAAATGTGGCGCGATGGACACCTAACAGCACCACAACAATTGGTGACTTTAGTTTGAGTCTAACTTGTGTGTGCCCATCAGGTCTCGATGCTGGTACACTGACTGCAGTTGCGACTCCAGTTTGTTTAACTGGAGGAACTGCAACAATTTCTGCAACCCCAGGTACACTTCCAACTGTACCAGCAGGATACGAGGTAGCCTATGTGTTGACAGATGGCGATTCTCCAAACTTGGATATCGTAGATGTTGTTCTACCACCGGCTGCAGTTGCATCGTTTGATGTTAACGCAGGTGGTAACTACATTATCCATACGTTGGTTTTCAATCCAGCTGATGGAGGTACCATTTTAGGTGAGTCAACAGGAGTTGGTGTTGCTGGATTAATTGGTTCAGGAGCAATCTGTGCATCTCTTGATGTAACAGGAACAGGACTGATCACGGTCAACGCACCAGAGGTTGGAGCTACTGTAGCTGATGCATCTCCGGTTTGTCTTGATGGAGGATCTGCAGATATTGGTGCGGAGTCTGATGGTAACGAAGTTGTTCCTGCAGGTTTTGCGGTAGCTTATGTTCTTACAGATGGTGACAACAACTTGGAAATCCTTGATGCGAATACAACTGGAGATTTCACAGTGAACGCTGCTGGAAACTATATCATTCATACGTTGGTGTATGACCCAGCAGTGATAACCGATTTCACACCGTTTATCGGTTCATCAGCAACAGTTGTTGTAGATGCTATAGCAACAGGAGCTGTTTGTGCAGCACTTGATGTAACGGGAGCGCAGATTTCTGTTGATGGAGTTTGTCCGCCAGCAAACGATGAGTGTGTTGGAGCTGAAGTGCTGACTCAGGGAGCAGTATGTTCTCCAACTGCTGGAACATTGGAAGCGGCTACAACTGGCGGTTTAACCACTTGTACTGGAAGCACATTCGATGATGATGTTTGGTATGCCTTTGTGGCAACAGCAAACAGTGCAATCGTATCTGTGGATGCCAGCGATGACATCGATGCAGTAGTTGAGGTGTTTGAAGGCGCTTGTGGTTCACTTACTCAACTTGCTGATGGATGTATTGATGATGGATTGAGTGCAGGTATCGATGAAGAAGGAACGGTTACCGGTCTAACCATCGGAAACACATACTACATCCGTATCTACAATTGGACCACATCTGGTACTGCACCAGCAGATGCAACTTTCGATATCTGTGTTTTCGATGTTCCACCACCACCATCTGACGATGAGGCTTGTGGAGCCACAGCACTTTCAATAGGTGCTAACGGACCATTCGATCACAGTGGATACACCACTTTACCATGGGAAGACCCATTAGATGTAATTCCATCTGTAGGTTGTGCTGAGCAAGGAGGATGGTGTTTTGATAACGATATCGAGAACAGCCAGTGGTTCACGTTTGTTGCTCCTGCTTCTGGCAGAATGACAATTAGTGCTGCAGGTTCAACTTTCGATACGCAGGTTGCTGTTTTCAGCGGTTCTTGCCAAGATGTTGAAGGAGGTAACGGGGTATTGGTTGGAGCCAATGATGATGACCCTGCAGGTGGTCTTCAGAGTCTTGTGATTCTTTGTGATCTAACCCCTGGTGAGACTTACTATGTTCTACTTGATGGTTATAATGCTGCTGAAGGAGATGCAACCTTAACGTTAACCGAGGTTACATTGGATGCAGACTTCACATATGCTGCTACTGGATTGATGGTTGACTTCACAGATGCAAGTACAAGTTCAGGAACTATTGTTTCTTGGGCATGGGATTTCGGTGATGGAAACACTTCTACTGATCAAAACCCATCAAATACTTACGCTGTTAGCGGTCCTTACACTGTTTGCTTGACTGTAACAGATGACCTAGGATGTACAGATGAGTATTGTGAAGCTATTCAGGTTACTGACATTCCTACTTCAATTGCTGATGCAGTTGAAAATGGAATGGAGGTTTACCCGAACCCATCTAACGGTGAGTTTGTGGTAGAGATCAGAGGCGTGGAAGCTGATGTTCAGTTGAACGTTCTAGATCTTGCTGGAAGAGTAGTTTATACAGAAGGTGCGGTTCTTAACGGAGATTTCCGTAGAAGCATGAACCTTGATGTTGCTACTGGTACTTACCTGCTTCAAATTGCTACGGAAGAAGGTCTTGTAACTCGCAAGATTCAGATTCACTGATTGTGATTAATTAGGTTAAAACCCGCGAACAGATTTGTTCGCGGGTTTTTTTTGTGCCATTTTTAAACCAAATAGTAATTCATCATGAAAAAGACACTACTTACGCTTGCCATTGCTGCATTTACGCTTAGCGTTACCGATGTTGTAGCACAGGATAAAGTTGAGGCAACAACAGAAAGATTTGCCGAGAACATTCAGAAGGAAGCTGATGCTTACAAGAAGCGCATCACAGATTACGTGGCTAAACTGGAAGCCAACAAGGAAAATCCTGATGTTGATTACGAGGCCGGAATGGCTCAAGTGGCTGAAATGAAAGCCAAGTGGGAAGAATTGACAGGTAAAACCTGGAAAGAGGAAGAGAAGAAAAAGTAAGCAGCATTCAAACGTGTAAAGCCCCGATCAGTATTGGTCGGGGTTTTTTTATGCCTCTACGGTCGGGCGTTCAACCCAATCCCCATGCTCCTTTATCAGGTCTTCTAAGGCCTCCAAAGCTTCAGCTGAAGGAACGTTACGCCTAACCACTTCTTGACCTTTATACAGGGTTATTTTTCCATAACCAGTGCCTACATATCCGTAGTCGGCATCGGCCATTTCACCAGGACCATTCACAATGCAACCCATGATGCCGATCTTCACACCCTTCAGGTGGTCGGTTCGGTTACGGATCTTGGCAGTGGTTTCCTGAAGATCAAATAGCGTTCTGCCACAACTCGGGCAAGAAATATATTCGGTCTTTGATGTTCGTGCTCTGGCCGCTTGTAGAATCCCGAAGGCCGTATTATTCAACACCTTATTCGGAACGCTGGCGTTTGTAATCCAACAACCGTCTCCAAGCCCATCAACCAACAAACCTCCAATGTCTGTAGCAGCATACAATTGAAAGGTGCTTTCATCCAGATCATAGTTTCGATGAACGAATACTGGAATGGATGACCCAAACTCGGAAAGCATAACAATAGCTCTCCTTAATTCGGGCATTGCATGCGAGTTGGCCGACTTTAAAATCAACACAGAACCAGTGGTTTTTGTCAGATGGTCTAAAAGCTCGGTTGTAAGTTCATTTATAGAAGCTATGACGAAGTTTGCTTTATCAGACCTGCTTTCAGTCTCAAGAAATTCTTGAGCGGCAAAAAGCGGATAATGCCTTTCCCTAGAGCTTTCCCAACTCATTGCATCTTGAATGATTCCGAGCGTTCCAGGAATTTCAAAGTCCAATGAATTGGCACCAACGTACAGATAATCGCAGGCCAGATCGGTAAGATTCCATTTGTCCAACTCTACCGAATAATTGTATCCGAACGCAAATAGGTTTGCTGGCGTGATCTTGTCTTTTGTTGATAGGTCAGCAACCACTCTCGGCACATTTTCGTCACCGATGTTCAATACTTCATTCGTATCCCTTTTGTGAAATTGGTAAGGGTCTATCGGATAAGCATCTATTTCAGAGATGGAATCTTGGGTTAGAGCCCGGTCATCGTATCGTTTTATCAATGCTTTCGCAACAGGAATTTCAAACTCAGGGTCTTCTGTCAATGAAACGCGAACGGTGTCACCTAATCCGTCTTCCAATAGTGTTCCAATTCCTACAGCAGACTTAATACGGCCGTCCTCACCCTCACCGGCTTCTGTAACACCTAAATGAAGCGGATAATTCATGCCGTTCTCCATCATGGTTGCAACCAGAAGGCGGTAGGCCTGTACCATCACCTGCGTATTGCTGGCCTTCATGGAAAGCACAATATTGTGGTAGTTCTCCTCCTCACATATCCTTAGAAATTCCATGGCCGATTCAACCATGCCTAGCGGTGTGTCGCCATATCTACTCAGAATTCTATCCGATAACGAGCCATGATTGGTACCTATTCGCATGGCCGTACCATGCTCCTTGCATATCCTTACAAGCGGAATGAAGCGTTCTTTGATGCGATTCAGTTCTTCTTGGTAGGACTCGTCCGTGTACTCAATGGTTTCGAACTTCTTCTTATCTGCGTAATTGCCAGGGTTTACGCGGACTTTCTCCACAATTCTAGCGGCAATTTCTGCAGCATTAGGCGTAAAGTGAATATCTGCACAAATGGGCGTATCATAACCCCGCTTTACCAACTCTGCCTTGATGTTGGCAAGATTCTCTGCTTCCTTCTTGCTTGGTGCGGTAATCCGAACCAACTCGCAACCAGCCTGAATCATTCTGATGCTCTGTTGCACAGTGGCTTCAGTATCCATGGTATCGGTTGTGGTCATGGACTGAACCCGAATTGGGTTGTCTCCGCCCAATTTAAGACCGCCAATGGTTATTTCGCGCGTCTTGAACCGACTGTAAGAGGTTAGGCTATGGCAATACTTGCGGTTGGTCATCACCGAAATTTACCGCAAAGGTAACCGATAAGAAATCAGTTTGTTTTTGGCCTATCGTGTAATGATGAGCTTATCGCTGTAGACGTTTCCGTCTTCTGTTATCACATCAATGAAGTATATGCCTGTAGGCAGATCGGAAATATTGATCCGAGAAACGCCTTTCCCAAATCGGATCTGTTTGCCAGAGAGGTCGTAAATGACAGACTGAAGAATCTGCTCCTCAGCTCCGATTCTGTATTTGATCTCTGAAGTAGCAGGATTTGGGTTAATGAAAGATTGAACAATGCGCTCAGCTCGTTCTGGAACGCTATTTGGCTCCACCAGCGTTACGTTAAATGTTCTTGGGTTTACTACCGTTTGTGGAGGAGACACTCCATCACCGATCCGAGGCCATACAACAACAACATTGTCTCCAATGCTCAGATCATCATCGGTCGAGAATCGGTGAGTTACTTGAAGCGTGTTTGGGTTATTGGGAGATAGGAATGGACCTGCAGCAACTATAGTGGTATCTACTGGATAGAGGATGCCTCCATATTCTAGTTCTACGAAAATGTCTCCTTGGTAGAAGATGGGAGTGTTCAAGGAAACGATCATGTAGAAAGTAACCTCTTGCCCATCGTAAACCGTGTCTGGAATTCCAACTAGGCTATCAATTTGTAACTCGTACGTCTGCGCTTTCGCATTCACGCAAATGAGTGCTAACACTCCAACTACTAATGATCTAAGAATGGCCTTCATCTCCTGTGTCATTTATTCAAATGTAGTCTGATGATTGTACAAATGCTTTTATAATTTAGATATTTCTTACGCGTTCAAAATGGATACTCTCAATCAAATGATCCTTGGTCTCAATAAAGAAGAGATTCGTTTTTACAAGATATATTCCTCCAGAATAAGCAGTAATCAACCCCGTAAGGACATAGAACTGTTTGATCTTGTACGAAAAGAACGTGAGGTTTTTGATGAGGATGCCGCCATTGCCAAGCTTTATCCTGACGGAAACAAGAATCCGTATTACCGGCTGAAGAACAGATTGAAATCTGACCTGAGTAAGTGTCTCATCCTACAGCACTTTGATAATGAGGATCAAACGCAGGCCATTAATCTGTACAATCTGGCCCGGCATTACATGTCAAGAAACCTGTATCCGTTGGCCGAACACTTTCTTGGCAAAGCCGAAAAAAGAGCCTTGGCCATTGAGAACTTAGAGTTGCTGGACCTCATCTACACGGAGTTCATCAGACTCTCGCAAGAACTTCTGAGTATCAACCCTGAAACTTACATACTCAAGCGGCAGGAAAATGAAACAAGACTGAAGTCGCTACGGCAGATTGACGATATTCTGGCCACGGTCAAGTACAGACTGAAAATCACGCAGAACTTTTCTCCGGTTGATAATCCGGTTGTGGACATGCTTCAGGAAACCGTGCAGCAGTTGACAGACAGTAAAGAGCTGAAAGGCAGTTCAGCCTTGCGATTCAAGATTTACCAAGCGGTCAGTCAGATCCTATTGCAGCAGCACGATTATCCCAACCTGGAAGACTACCTGCGGGTTACCTATGCCGATTTTGAGAAGGAAAAACTGTTCAACAGATCGAACCATCAGACCAAGTTGCAGATGCTGACCTACATGGTCAATGCACTGTTTAAGAATGATAAGTCGGAAGAATCTTTGCAATGGGCCGAAAAGCTGAAGACGGCAATGGAAGAATTCGATCGTTTGCATTTCGATCGGTTCCTCTTTTTCTACTACAACTCATTGGTTATCAATTACTCCAAAGTGGATATGGAAAAAGCCATTTCCATTCTGCGCGATCTGGAACACAATGAAAAGTTGAAGAAAACCCCCTTCTACATTGTCTTCGTTTACCTGAATCTGTCCATTTTCCATTTTGATCTTGGCGATTATCGCGAATCGATAAAGCGATTGAACCAGCTGTATCATCACGAGCGTTTTGCCAACACGGCAGATTCTCTGAAGTTCCGAATTGCCATTCTGGAGATATTGATACGGCTTGAATTGGGAGATACGGATTTCTTGGAATACCGTATGAAGCAGATCAAAAAAGACTTTAAGGAACAGCTGGAAAATCAGGAAAACGTACGCGAAGCAATGCTGCTAGACCTCATTTCGGACATGTTCTTAAAAGGTAGATCATTGCGTAGCGATGAGATGAAGGACCGCATCAAACTCTTCACGAAAACCACATCTCCACGAAGTGAGGATGCTGAGTTGGTGAATTATAATCGCTGGTTGGAGCAGAAACTCAAAGCTTAGAGCTCAAAAGTCTCCATAAACTTGGTGGTGTAATTCCCTTTAATGAATGCGGGGTCATCCATCAATTTGCGATGGAATGGAATAGTGGTTTTGATGCCCTCAATAACATATTCATCCAACGCTCTGCGCATTTTGGCAATGGCCTCTTCGCGCGTTTGCGCCACCGTTATCAGCTTACCGATCATAGAATCATAGTTCGGTGGAATACAGTAACCAGCATAAATGTGCGAATCGATACGAACGCCATGTCCGCCAGGTGTGTGCAGCGTTGTAATGCAACCCGGACTCGGACGGAAGTCATGGTAAGGGTCCTCTGCATTGATGCGGCACTCAATGGCGTGCATCTGAGGGAAGTAATGGTTTCCTGAAACCGGAACACCAGCCGCAACTTTGATCTGCTCCCAGATGAGGTCGTAATTGATCACTTCTTCCGTAATCGGGTGCTCCACCTGAATACGCGTGTTCATTTCCATGAAATAGAAATCGCGGTTCTTGTCTACCAAGAATTCAACGGTTCCTGCGCCTTCGTAATTCACTGCAGCGGCAGCTTTCACGGCAGCTTCGCCCATGCGGTCGCGCAATTCATCTGTCATGAATGGAGAAGGCGTTTCCTCTACCAATTTCTGGTGGCGTCTCTGGACAGAACAATCTCTCTCTGATAGATGGCAGTAGTTTCCAAACTGGTCTCCAACTATTTGAATTTCAATATGTCGCGGATCTTCAATGAATTTCTCCATGTACATCCCGTCATTACCAAAAGATGCCTTGGCCTCTTTGGTGGCAGACTCCCAATGTTCCTCAATTTCATCTTCAGACCAAACAACACGCATCCCTTTTCCACCACCCCCAGCGGTAGCCTTCATCATTACTGGATACTTTATCTTTTTGGCAACTTTTTTAGCGTCATCAAGATCTTTCAACAGCCCTTCAGAACCTGGAATGCAAGGAACTCCGGCTTTTATCATGGTTGATTTGGCTGAAGCCTTATCACCCATCCCATCTATCATCTCGGGCGAAGCCCCGATGAACTTGATGCCGTGCTCTCCGCAAATGCGAGAAAAATTGGCATTCTCCGATAGGAAACCGTAACCAGGATGAATAGCGTCTGCGTTGGTTATTTCCGCTGCCGCGATGATGCTTGGAATGTTAAGGTAACTCTGCGGACTTGGTGGAGGGCCAATACATACTGCCTCATCGGCAAAACGCACGTGCAAGCTATCCTTGTCTGCGGTGGAATACACGGCAACCGTTTTGATGTTCATCTCCTTGCACGTTCTAATAACGCGCAAAGCTATTTCGCCTCGGTTGGCTATGAGAATCTTCTTGAACACGAAAAGTGGTTTGCGTTAAACTTAGTTTGGCTCGATAAGAAACAGAGGCTGGTCGTATTCAACTGGCGATGAATCGTCAACCAGAACCTTCACGATCTTACCACTCACTTCAGCCTCGATTTCATTGAAGAGTTTCATCGCTTCAATGATGCAGATAACGTCTCCTTTCTTCACTTCATCTCCAACTCCCACAAATGGTGGTTTTTCTGGAGAAGCCGAACGGTAGAATGTACCGATCATAGGAGATTTCACTTCCTCATAATTGCCATTGTCTGTGTCATCTTTGGCTGGAGCCGTCTCCGTTGGTGCAGTAGTAGGCGCAGTTGGTGCTGCCGCAGCCGCAGGCTGAACAACCTGAGGTTGAGTAGCTGGAACGGCCTGTACAATTTGCACTTCTGGCTGATTGACTCCCCCTCTTTTATAAGGTGGTGTTTTAATGTTGATCTTGAATCCTTTTGATTCGATCTCTACTTCGCTAACTCCAGATTTGGATACGAATTTTATCAGCTCTTGGATTTCTTTAATATCCATGTTTTTCCCTTGATTATTGAACTAAGGTATGAAAATCTATATGCTGTTCAGGAGCTGATTGTGCTCCCGTCATATGCCCATTTTATGTATAAAGCTCCCCAGGTAAAACCACCTCCGAATGCACTTAGAATAAGGTTATCCCCTTTCTTCAGTTTTGGTTCCCATTCGTGCAAACAAAGCGGAATGGTGCCATTGGTGGTATTACCATATTTCATGATGTTCAGCATCACCTTCTCTTCGCTCAATCCCATTCGGTTTGCTGTTGCATCAATAATGCGTTTGTTGGCCTGATGCGGAACCAGATAAGCAATGTCATCTGCCGTTAGGTTGTTGCGTTTCATTATTACTTCAGAAACATCGGCCATGTTGGTTACTGCAAATTTGAAAACCGCAGCACCTTCTTGATAAACGTAATGTTCTCTGGCATCAACCGTTTCGTGTGTGGCGGGCCTCATAGAACCACCTGCCTTCTGATGCAAATGAACCGCTCCAGCACCGTCTGTGTGTAATTGATGATCTATCAATCCGTTGCCTTCGTCATTCGGTTCCATCAGAACTGCCCCAGCGGCATCTCCAAAAATGATACACGTTTGCCGATCGGTGTAATCAATAATGGAAGACATCTTATCGGCTCCAACTACGACCACTTTCTTATATCGACCACTCTCAATGTACATGGCCGCAGTTGTAACCGCATCAATAAAACCGGAACAAGCTGCGTTGATGTCAAAACTGAAAGCGTTGACCAATCCACATTTGTTTGAAATGATGTTGGCTGTAGCCGGAAACTGCATGTCTGGAGTTACGGTGGCACAGATCAACAGATCGATATCTTCAGGTTTTATACCTGTTTTCTCAAGTAAACCGTTCACCGCAGGAACCGCCATGGTTGACGTTCCTTTATCCTTTCCTTTTAAGATTCTTCGCTCTTGAATGCCTGTACGAGTCTGAATCCACTCGTCATTCGTATCAACCATTGTTTCGAGTTCCGCATTCGTGAGTCTGTACTCAGGAACCCAAGTGTTCACTCCAGTTATGGCCGCTCTGGTTTTGGTCATTCCGATGGTTTTTCCCTTCCCCTCTAAACAAAAATTGCGGCTAAGTTAGCCGCAATCCTATCATACACAAATCCGTGTTCACGGATTATGTCATTCCTTTTCCATTACCACTTTGCCCTTGTAGTAAAGTTTACCCTCGTACCAGTGAGCGCGGTGATAGATGTGCGGCTCGCCAGTTGTAGGACATACTGCAAAGGTTGGAGCTTCAGTCTTGAAATGCGTACGTCTTTTGTCTCTACGCTGCTTCGATATTTTTCGTTTAGGATGCGCCATGATGCTCTACTTTGTACTTATTTATCGTCTAATTGATCTTTAATCTCATTCAATTTCGCCCACAAGGGGTTCGTTTTTTCCTCTTCTGATGCTGCACTTTCCAACAGTTTCAGTGTTTCCTTATCGCAGATGGATGTGTCTCCATCTTCATCGCAAGGAACCTTCTTCAACGGAATGTTCAGCCCAATGAACTCGTAGATCAGTTGCGAAAGGTCAATCTCATATGCTTCGCGCGGTAAGACCAGCAGGTCTTCGTCCGGTTCGTCATATTCATCACCGAATTTCACATAGATCCTGTGTTCTCCAATTACATGTTGTTGATATTCTACTGCGCATCTATCGCAGTTTTCCATCACCCAACCATCAATTCCAAAGTTCAGAACAAGCATTGAAGACTTTTTCTCCAACTCAACTTGCACCACAACTTCTCCTTGATCTATAGGAGAATACTCGAGTTTTTCAAAGAACGTGTTATCAACTACAAATTCGAAGGTGTGTACACCCAGTTTCAATCCTGAGAATTGAACCTTGAAATCGGCAGTCTTATCCATGTTTCAGAACGAGGGCTGCAAAGGTAATTAATTGAATTGAAGCTACAAGCGCTAATTTCACTCTTCAGATACAGATTCTTTCTGCTCGTCTGAGGCGGCTTTTTTCTGCCCTTTGCGCTTATCCTGCGGCTTGCGTCCGCTGCTACGTTTTTCCGATTGAGGTTGTAGCACATCAGAAGTGTATTCCTCAAATCGTTCTCGCTCACGAATCAGGTCTATGGCCAAGAACAGCGCGTCTCTGAAAGACTGTTCGCTGGCAATGCCTTTTCCTGCAATATCATATCCTGTTCCGTGATCGGGAGATACACGAACCGCAGGTAGCCCGGCAGTATAGTTCACGCCTTGGTCAAAATTCAAAGTCTTGAAAGGAATAAGCCCTTGGTCGTGGTACATGGCCAATACCACATCAAAGTTTCGGTATGCGCCTGACCCGAAGAATCCATCAGCGGCATACGGTCCGAAAACCAAAATGCCGTCTTCCTTCGCTTTTTTGATGGCTGGCGCGATGAACTCCTGTTCTTCAGAACCAAGAATGCCACCATCACCATTGTGAGGATTCAACCCAAGCACAGCGATCTTTGGCTTACGGATACCGAAATCCTTTGGGAGATTCCTGTCCAAGAATCGGATTTTCTTGATGATACTTTCGAACGATAGTTTCTTTCCAACCTCGGCCAACGGCAAATGGCCGGTCATGAAGGTCACCTTCAAATTCTCACTCACCATTAGCATGGCGTATTCATCGGTTTCAAACTCTGACGCCAAGTATTCTGTATGTCCTGGAAATTTGAATTCTTCCGATTGGATATTGTTCTTGTCGATAGGAGCTGTGATCAGTGCATCGATCTTACCAGCTTTAAGATCGGCCGTAGCTGCCTGAAGCGATTTTAGCGCCAACTCGCCACTTTGTTTGGTCGGCTTGCCGAGGGTCAAGGTCACCTCATCATCCCAAACGTTGATAACGTTGGCCCGTTTCGGGTTGGCATCCTCCAATTTCTTTATCTCGTTGAAGCTGAAATCTTTGATTTCGAGTGCTTTTCTGTACTCAGCACATGTTTTTGACGAAGCATAGAGAACCGGTGTAACCAACTCCAAAACACGATTGTCGAGGAACGTCTTGATGATGATTTCAAGCCCAATTCCGTTCAGGTCGCCACAAGAGATTCCAACTTTGATCTTTCCGCTTTCTTTTCTCATATCTACATCCGTTTCTCGCCCGACAGTAAAGCCCTTGTCAATTCGTAAATTCGTCACCCCAAAAGTATCAACTTTAACACAGGGAATGTCGTCATGTTCGTTGCGAACACATCGATCACTTCATGTGTTTAACAGAGCAAACGCATGGACTGCACGCAACTTTTAGATAAAGCGCTCAAAGCCGAATGGTTGACAGCAGAAGAAGGTCAATTCCTGTTTGAGAATGCGGGTTTGACCGACCTGATGTTTGTGGCAAATGAGCTTCGCAAAACCAAGCGGAATGACGGCAAGGTTTCGTGGATCATTGATCGCAACATGAACACCACCAACGTGTGCATTGCCAATTGTAAGTTCTGCAACTTCTACCGGATTCCAGGGCACGAAGAGAGCTATATCACCGATATCGAAACGTACAAGAGAAAGATCGAGGAGACGTTCCGGTATGGAGGAGAGCAGTTGCTGTTGCAGGGCGGACATCACCCTGAATTGGGGTTGAAATATTACGCTGACCTTTTCAGAGAACTGAAATCGCTTTACCCGAACTTGAAGCTGCATGCCCTTGGCCCGCCCGAGATAGCGCATATCTGTAAGTTGGAAGGAATGACACACACCGAAGTGTTGACTGAGTTAAAAGCCGCTGGCCTGAACAGTCTTCCAGGTGCTGGGGCAGAAATTCTCAACGACCGAGTTAGAAGGTTGATCTCGAAAGGAAAATGTACAGGTCGTGAGTGGTTGGATGTGGCAGAAGCTTCACACCAGTTGCACATCACAGGTTCGGCAACTATGATGTTCGGACATATCGAAACGCTGGAAGAGCGTTTTGAGCATTTGGTCTGGATACGGGAATCACAATCGAAAAAACCTGCTGACGCAAAAGGATTCATTGCCTTTATTCCATGGCCGTTTCAAGACGATGGAACGCTGCTGAGAAGAGTGAAGGGAATCAGAAACAGCTGTACGGCAGATGAATACGTGAGGATGATCGCCATTTCCCGCATCATGCTTCCGAATATCAATAACATCCAAGCTTCGTGGTTAACGGTTGGCAAGGAAACGGCACAGATGTGTCTGCATGCCGGGGCCAACGATTTTGGTTCTATCATGATAGAAGAGAATGTGGTTTCTGCGGCAGGGGCGCCACATAGATTTACGGCAGATGCCATTCAGGAGGCGATTCGCGAAGCAGGTTTTGAGCCACAGCTCAGAAATCAGGAATATGAGTACCGCGAAATGCCTGAAAACATAGAGCAACAGGTAATCGACTATTAACAAACGCCAAGCACAATAAACCCTAACTTTAAAAGGTTTACGCAGTAGCTACCTTCAGCATGAAACAGGTTTTCGCCATTGTACTTCTGATGTTTGCCGCCATTGGCGCAAAAGCAACGCACAATAGGGCGGGAGAGATAACCGTAGAATTTTTGGGCGGACTTTCGGTTCGTGCAACCGTTACCACATACACAGTTCCAGATAGCCCGGCAGACAGACCTTTTTTGGAAGTGAATTGGGGAGATGGTAACATTGATACCGTTCCTCGAGTGAATGGTGGAGGTGAAGGGGTCATCATTCAACAAGGAGTAAAGAAGAACATCTACATCTACGAGCACACCTATAATAGTGCTTCCACTTATCGGATTTCCATGGAAGACCCGAATCGGAATGGTGGCATTATCAATATCCCGAACTCCATCAATGTTCCGTTCTACATTGAAACGGAGATCATTATTTCTCCCTTTGCTGGGGCAAGCAGCACACCTGTTCTGCTCAATCCTCCGATAGACGATGCGTGTATTGAACGTATTTATGAGCACAACCCTGGTGCGTACGACCCTGACGGGGACAGCTTGAGTTACGAACTCACCACGTGTGCCGGAGAATTCGGTGAGCCCATTTCGGGCTACAATTTTCCGGCAGGAGTTACCATTGATCCGGTTACTGGAACACTGACGTGGGATGCACCTACGCAGCAAGGAGAATTCAATTTTGCCATCAAGATCATTGAGTGGAGAAGGTTGGGAGATGGCACTTACATTCCTGTTGGTTACACAATTAGAGATATGCAGGTAACGGTGTTGCCTTGCGATAATAATCCGCCTATTGTTGAGGCCATCAATGAAATATGTGTTGAGGTGGGCGATACGCTCGAATTCCCTGTTAGAGCATGGGACCCTGATGGAGACCCAGTAACGCTGACAGGCACAGGTGGACCGCTAGAATTGGCAGACGGTCCTGCCATTTTCAACCAGCCTGTTTCGTCTCCTGATACAGCAGTAAGCACCTTCAGATGGATTCCGCAATGCGGACACGTTCAAATTCAGCCTTACGCCATGTCTTTCCGTGCAGAAGACGACCCACCAGCAAATGATATTCCGTTGGTGGATTACCACACAACTTTCATTACAGTGGTTGGACCGGCACCGGAGAATCCTGAGGCAGACCCTGTTGGCAATGCCATTCAATTGAGTTGGGATCAGAGTCCATGCCAAGAGGTGGTCGGTTATAAGATCTATCGAAGAATTGAGGAATACGGCTTTGAACCTGACACATGCGAGGTTGGTGTTCCTGCCTATACAGGATATCAATATCTGGGTTCTACAAGCGGTTTGAGTTCTACCACTTACTTGGATGATGCCGCAGGAGCAGGACTCGGCCAAGGAATTGAGTATTGCTACATGGTGGTGGCCTGTTTCCCAGATGGAGCGTTGAGCTATGCTAGCGAAGAGTTCTGTGCGGTGCTGAGAAGAGACCTTCCGATCATCACAAACGTGAGCGTGCGCAATACGGATATTACTGACGGTTCCATGTACGTGGCTTGGAGTAAGCCAACGGAATTGGATACGATTCAAATTCAGGGGCCATACGAGTACAGAATTCATCGGGCTGATGCTTCTGACCCGTTCAATTTCCAGTTGCAGGAAACGTTCTTTGACCTGAACGACACCATCTTCATCGACACCTTGATGAACACTGAAGAATTGGAGTTCTACTACAAGATCGAGCTATACAATGATGAGCCTGGAAACGAGTTCTCGGTCGGAGAATCTGATTCTGCCTCATCGATTTTCGTATCAGCCATTGGGCTGGACAATGAAGTTCAGTTGTCTTGGAATGAAACCGTTCCATGGATCAATGACACATTCTATGTCTATCGCGAAGACCAAAGCTTCAACTTCCAATTTATTGGGCTAACAACGGAGCAGAATTATTTGGACACTGGGCTTGCCAACGGGGTTGAGCAATGCTATTTGGTCAGAAGTATCGGCCATTATTCCATCAGCGGAATCATCTATCCGATAGAGAATTGGTCTCAGGAAGTATGTGCCATACCAACAGACTCCATTCCACCTTGCGAACAGCAACTGACCGTTGAATCGGATTGTGAGGAGTTATTGAATAACCTGTCTTGGACACAGGACCCGGAATGCCCGGATGACATTATCGAGTATCGTGTGCTGTATACGCCAATTTATGGAGGTGAACTGCAGGTTGTAGCCACCCACGATTTTCCATGGAATGATTTTGTTCACGGACCGCTGGAGAATACCATGGCCGGCTGCTATGCCATTGCAGCTGTGGATTCGTTCCAGAACGTATCGGTGTCTGACACTTTCTGTATTGACGATTGCAGCAACTATACACTGCCGAACGTATTTACGCCAGGTGGAGACACCTACAACGACCTCTTCAGGCCGTTCCCGTATGCGTTTGTGGAAAGCATTGACCTCAAGATCTACAACAGGTGGGGTCTCAAAATCTTTGAAACCACGGATCCAGATATTCTCTGGGATGGTACCAATCAGACAAGCAAACTGGAAAGTAGTGATGGTGTGTACTACTACGTTTGCACCGTAAATGAGATCAGGTTAACAGGAATCGTTCCGCGAAATCTGCACGGATTCATTCAGCTACTCAGAACCTCACAACCCGGACCTAACTGATGTTTACTGGAATAATTGAATCGTTGGGAAGGCTGGAGAAGGCAGAGTTGGAAGGGACCAATATTCATTTCACGTTTTCAAGTCCTATTTCCAACGAACTGAAGATAGATCAGAGCTTGGCCCATAATGGGGTTTGCCTCACAGTTGTTGCCGTTGGCAATGGAGAGCATACCGTTACTGCCATTGATGAAACATTGAGAAGAACTAACCTTGGCGGTCTTGAAGTGGGGGATGAAGTGAACTTAGAGCGGTGTATGCCGGCCAATGGAAGGTTTGACGGGCATGTGGTTCAAGGCCATGTAGATCAGTTGGGAGAAGTGCTGGCGGTTGAAGAGAAAGACGGTAGTTACGTGTATTCTTTTGGCCATGAGGCCGGAGAAAACTTCACCGTAAACAAAGGTTCCATCACTATCAATGGTGTAAGCCTGACGGCATTCGATACGTCTGATACCGGTTTCTCCGTAGCGATTATTCCTTATACGTGGGAGCACACCACATTCAAGCATCTGAAAGTTGGTGATAAGGTCAACTTGGAATTCGACATTATCGGTAAATACGTGGCGAGGATGATGGAGAAAAGAGGGGCTTAAAAAACAGCCTCAGCTACCTTTTTGGTTGCATCTGATTTGCCCATTGTGTAGAAATGCAAACAAGGCACTCCTGCCGCTATCAACTCTTTGGTCTGTTGCGTACACCATTCAACACCAACATTGAAGGCATCATCATTTGACTTACATTTTTCGACCTCATCATACAGTTCTTCCGGAACATCGATATGGAAAATACTAGGTAGAATGGAGGCTTGCTTTATCGTGGTAAGCGGTTTAAGACCTGGAATGATAGGCACATTGATACCGGCCGCTCTGCAATCTTCCACAAAGCGGAAATAGACCTTATTGTCGAAGAACATCTGCGTAACGATGTATTCTGCTCCAGCGTCAACCTTTTTCTTCAAAAACTTCAGATCGGTTTTACGGTTAGGCGCCTTGATGTGCTTTTCCGGATATCCGGCTACGCCAATGCAAAAGCTGGTCTCTTTTACGTTCTTCAGATCTTCATCCAAGTAGTTGCCGTTGTTGAGTTGAACGATCTGTTCTACCAACTCACTTGCGTATGAATGGCCATCTGGTTCTGGTACGAAATCAGGCTCTGTTTTGATGGAATCTCCCTGAAGCGCCAGAACATTATCAATGCCTAAGAAGTTCAGGTCAATAAGTGCATTCTCAGTCTCTTCTTTGGTAAACCCGCCACAGATAATGTGTGGTACCGCATCAATCCCATACTTGTTCATGATGGCGGCACAGATACCTACCGTGCCAGGGCGCTTTTTGATGCTTACTCTTTCAAGATATCCTCCTGGACGTTTTTTATAAACGTATTCTTCTCGGTGGTAAGTAACATCTACAAAGGAGGGGTTGAATTCCAACAACGGCTCAATTCCATTGAAGAGAGAATCAATGCTCTTACCCTTCAGCGGTGGTAATATCTCAATAGAAAAAAGAGTGCCTTTGGCACCCTTTAAATGATCTATGACTTTCATAAAGAACTAATGTCAATCGGATTACTGGCCAGAACCATGTACTAAGTGAACAAAACCCGTTTCTGCTTCATATCCAGGTCTGGTAAGAACATAATAGTAAACCCCATCGCTGTTCTTACCGCCATTCCATGGGGCAAGATGATAATTGTCTACGTCATAAACTTTTCTTCCCCAACGGTCAAAGATTTTCATGTTGTTTCCAGGATGGAGATCCAATGCCACTACATTGAAATAGGTGTTCTCCAATACAGAAGATTCCGGGTTGAAAACATTCGGTAAGTCCAGTGTGCAATCAATCACCTTGTAGACGATCTCTTCCGAATCTTCCCCACAGAAATTACTTACCATGGCGATGACATGGAAGGAGGTGTCTACCACACTGAAACCAAGTGAGTCTGTTCCAAGGATCATCAACGTATCCTCAGTACTTCCAAATGGCTCCCAACTGAATGAGCTGTAAAGCTCTGTGTTGGTTGTGAAGGTCAGCACCGCAAGGTCCTCCACACAGATTCTATTGGTATCGATGGTTACATCAATGGTTGGTGCAGGGGTAAAGAAGATGTCAACCGAATCTATCATTCCACAGTCATCATCCGTAAACCAGAACGTGTAAGCGCCTTCTGCCGTAGCTGATACTGATGGAGAGTCGTCTGTTTCAGATGGGCTGAAAGAGACATCAGCACCCGCTGGGGTGGTGTAGGTCCATGTTCCTCCAGATGTTGTGAAAACCGCACTGAGGTCTGCCACATCCTCCAAGCACACATCGCTCGGACCAGAAACATCAAGGCTTTCTACCGTGATGGTAGCAGCTCCATTTGCAGTGCCACATTCGTTGTTTACCGTAACCTGAATACCGGTGGTCTGGGTAATGTTCTCAAGAGTTATCTGCTGCGTGGTTTCTCCAGTAGGTTGCCAGTTGTAGACCGCAGCTATTCCGGTGTTTTCAGCATCAAACGTCAGGTCTGTACCAGGGCAAACCGTTTGATCCTGTAACGGAACGGGCGATGGTACGGGGTTGAAATCAACAATAACCGTATCGCTTTGGCTGCAGTAATCACTTTGGAAAACGAATTCGTAATCACCGTATTGAGAAGCCGTTACTGTTGGGTTGTGTGCAAACTCATTCGGGTTGAAGGAAATACTACCACCCAATGGCGGAGTGTAGCTCCACTCTCCTAATATCTCGTAATCAGCAGCCGAAAGCAGGAACTGATCGCTACACACGGCCGTGTCTAGGAAATTGCTCAATGGTGGAACCGTGTGCAAGTTGATGCTGGTATCGTAAGAGCAACCGAAATCATCCGTAATGTTGAAAGTGTACAAGTGGTCTCCAGGTACATTAGGCTCAACATTGATGATGGTATCTCCTTGGTTGACGATGATGGTCGGATCAATGGTCCACCATGCATCTACAACAACAGGTTCGTACGTTTCTGAGTTCGGGTCAATGTCTGGGTCGAAAGTGATCCCCCATTCACAGATCCAACCATCATCAGCAGGCCAGCTATCAGCAACTGAAAGATTCCAGTCGCCATTTATCGGACACCCTATAAGGTTTTCGAAGGTCTCTTCCGGAAGGTAAGTGCCAGCATCCATTTGGCCGCTCATACCACCGAACTCACTTGCAAATGTTCCCAAGTT
>JACJZQ010000023.1 GCA_020635495.1 Flavobacteriales bacterium
TGTGTGCTTCTCCAAAAGATGGTGGGCCTTGATGATAACGAGCGGTGCAGCCGCCTCAAACCCAACGCGACCTTTGATACCGATAATTGTATCTCCAACATGCACATCGCGGCCAATGCCGTAGCCAGCCGCCATTTCCTCCAGCGCATTGATTGCTGACACCGGATCCATTTCGGTTCCGTTCAATCCTGTCAATTGCCCTTCGGTGAATTGCAGCGTAACCTCTAGCGGTTCCGTTTTGGTAACTGGCGTTGGATAGGCCGATTCTGGCAAAGGCTTGTGCGAAGTGAGCGTTTCCGCGCCACCAACACTCGTCCCCCACAATCCTTTATTGATCGAATACTGCGCTTTGGTCCAATCGAGTTCGATGCCCGCCTCTTTCAAGTAATCGATTTCCTGTTGGCGACTCAATTTCAGGTCGCGGATCGGGGTGATAATCTCCGTTCCAGGCAACAGCAGTCCGAATGCAAGATCGAAACGCACTTGGTCGTTTCCTGCGCCTGTACTTCCGTGCGCAATCGCATCAGCATTGATGGATGCTGCAAATTCAGCCAGCGCAATGGCCTGATAAACGCGCTCAGCACTCACCGACAACGGATAAGTGTTGTTCTTGAGCACGTTTCCATAAATCAGATAACGGATGATGCGCTGGTAGTAATCATTAGTGCGTTCCAACACACGGAATGAATCAACACCAGCCAGTTCCGCGCGCTTCGCGATGCGTGTTTTCTCCTCTTCGGAAATGCCACCGGTATCAACCAATGCGGCATGCACTTCCATTCCTTTTTCAATGGTCAGGTACTTGGCGCAGAACGTGGTATCCAAACCACCGCTGAACGCCAATACGACTTTCTTCTTTGTCATTTGCTTTCAGTTTGTGTAGCCTGTTTCAATGCAGGCTTAAGTGATGGAAATGATGGAATGAGATTCTGAAGTCGTTTTCCTCGTTCCACCATGAATTTCTTGAAACCTGCCCAACGTTGGACCTTGGTTTCTACCACAGGTTGGCTTACCGTTTTTTCCATGTACATCATCCCTGTGCACATGCACATGGTGCGGTTCGTTCGCTGCAACACATCAAAGTTCACGCAGCTTTGGCAGCCTTTCCAAAACGCCTCATCCTGAGTGAGTTCCGAGAACGTGACAGGTTTGTAGCCAAGGTCTGAATTGATCTTCATCACCGCCAAACTGGTAGTAATTCCGAACAACTTTGCCTCTGGGAACATTTCTCGCGATAGCTTGAAAATGGCCGACTTGATCGCTCTTGCCAAACCTGTTTTACGATAATCGGGATGAACGATGAGCCCTGAATTGGCGACATACTTCTTGTCTTCCCAACTTTCAATGTAGCAAAAGCCGACCACAGAATCGCCATTAAGAGCAATGACCGCCTTCCCTTCAGACATCTTTTTCTGAACATATTCGGGTTCGCGTTTGGCAATACCTGTCCCTCTGACCTTGGCGGCCTCTTCCATCATTTGGCAGATGGTGAATGCAAAAGGATGATGGCTAATGTCAGCCACCTTGACTTCATAATTCATGAAATTCGAATGATTGTTTTGTTCAATTGGTGGAATGCGCACTGACCTCAACGGTCCAAAGAAGTACGACTCAGACCCTCAGAATGAAAAAGCGCGGGCATGCGTTCTGCCGCCTCGCACAAATGCCAGCTTCGCACTCATGAAGAAGTGCCAGAAACTGAATACCGTTCATATTGAACTCGTTTTGCATGGCGCAAAATTAAAAGATGTTCAATTTTCTGAACATGATTTTTAGCAATTGGAGCAGAATTAATTGAAGCTTAACCCAATGCACCTATTCATCTGGCCAACGCAAAATGTCAGAACGCAAGAGTTCCATCACCGCGATTTCTACTTTTGCAGCATGAGCAAAGCCAGCCTCGTACGTTACAAGGAAGATTACAGAACCATTGCCACGGTAGTTGCTTACGGTATCTTCTACCCGATCAGCTGGTACTTGTGGGGCGAATTCGGTTGGGTTGGAAAGACCATACTTGTACTGGTGCATTGCAACTGGCAATTCTTCATTGCCACCATCATTCACAATACGATTCATGTTCCCATTTTCCGAAGCATGACTTGGAACAAAGCTTTCCAGTTTCTGCTTTCGGCAGTTAAGGGAAACCCTGTAAGTGGGTATGTTCCTGGTCACAATCTCAGTCATCACAAACATTTGCAGACACCAAAGGACGCTGCACGTACGACCCGCGCTCGTTTCAAGTGGAATTTCCTGAACCAACTACTGTTCTTCTTCTTGCTTGCGCGAGATATTATGAAGTCGGAAAAGGCTTTCGTTCAGCGAATGAAGGATGTGAAGCCAGGTTGGTCGTCTCAGTACAAGAAGGAGGCAATTCTTGTGGGAACGATAAAAGTGGGGGCTCTGATCGTTGATTGGCAACGCATGCTTTTCCTCATTTTCATTCCGAACATGTATTCGCTTTGGGGCATTTTCGGGACCAATTACTGGCAGCACGATGGTTGCGATGAAACGCACCCGTATAATCACTCGCGTTCGTTTACTGGAAAGTTGTTCAATTGGATGGCGTTCAACAATGGTTATCACGGAATTCACCACATGTATATGGGCGTGCATTGGAGCTTGTATCCTGAATATCACGAACGCTTACTGAAACCACACGTTCACCCGAGCCTCGACCAGAAATCACTTTTCGTGTATCTGTGGAAGTCTTGTATTTGGCCAGGCAAACGATTGGATTACCTCGGAAATCCGGTTCAACTTCCACCTAAAGTGGATACTCAGGATTGGGTGAGTGACGTGTCTATCGACCCTGATGCAAAAGTTGCTTTGGGAGCCATTCAGTGATCAGAGGTATTTCTCCAATCTGTTATTGATGATGAAATCCCTCGCCTTCAGGTTTCCTTGATTGGCAGCTTTTTGCATCCACATGGCAGCCAGATCATTGTTCTTGGTCACTCCTCTCCCATAATAATACATCCAACCCAAATTGAATTGTGCTTCTGAATGCCCTTCCTTGGCGGCTATTCTGAACCATTGTAATGCCTTTTGGTAGTCTACCGCTACCCCTTCACCAGCCAAATAGACATTTCCGAGCATATTCTGTGCATCTCGATGGCCTTGCAATGCAGCCAACTCAAACCACACGACCGCATGTCCGCAACTTGTCGCTTTCTGACAATCGGCTCCATAATAGATCATCCCCAATGCAAATTGAGCATCCGCTATATCCTGATGCGCAGCCATCAGATACCATTTTTCAGCTTCGGGAATATTGCGTTCCACCCCGGATCCGCGCTGGTAGATCAAACCAAGATTGTATTGCGCAAAAGCCACGCCTGATTCTGCAGCCTCGGTAAACCAAAATATGGCGCTATCTACATTTTCTTCCACTCCCTTACCATTGTAAAACGACAATGCCAGATTATACTGCGCCTTCTCATTTCCATTGTAGGCTAAGCTTTTCAACTCATCAATGGCCTGGGCATTAGCTCCCAAATTGAGAAAGATTAATAAGACAAGAATTCTGATGGTCATCTTAGGATAGTAAAGAACATACAATGTTAAAGAATTGCCACAATTCATCTGTGACACATGTCATCAATAAATGAAAATGGTGATGAATTTTTCCAACTACCGATGAACAATCAAATGTTTTCAATGTTTAAACATTGATACATACATTTGTAACCATAATCAATCAACAATCAAAATGAAAACAACCAAATTACTATTGACATTTACAGCGGCAGGAACACTATTTCTAGCAAGCTGCGGTGGTGGACACGAACATTCTAACGAATCTGAGGCTACCAGCGAAGAAACTGCTGCAGTAGAAGCAGTTACCAAAACGGTAGACCCTGCTGCCAGCACAGTTAACTGGGTAGGAAAAATGATCGGCATTAAAGCGCACAACGGAACTATCAACTTGCAAGAAGGGTCATTGACCATGGAAGGTGATAAAATTGTAGGCGGAAGCTTCGTGGTAGATATGAGCAGCATTACTCCACTTGACGAGAACTATGCTCCTGACGGTAGCGAGCAAGGAACTCGTGAAATGCTTGTTGGTCACCTTTCTTCTGGAGATTTCTTCGCAGTGGAAGAAAACCCAACAGCAAGCTTTGAAATTACCGGTGCGAACGAAGATGGAAGTGTTAGTGGAAACCTTACTGTTCGTGGTAAGACCAACGAAGAAACTGTTACTGACGTGGTTGTTGGTGAAGGAAGCGTTTCTGGAACCTTGGTTTTCGACCGAAAGAAGTATGATGTGTCTTTTGATGTTCTTGCGAAGGATGCTGTGCTTTCGGATGATATTGAGCTCAAGATCGAATTGAAGGTAGCTGGATAGGTTAGGTTGATAGTGACTTCGATCATTGAGATGAAAGGGCGGCCAAATGGCCGCCCTTTTCTGTAGGGGCGTATCGCAATACGCCCTTACTAGAACGTGAAATGCAATCCTGCGATGAAGCTGAACCTCTGAACCGGATACTGGTTCCAGATCTCGTAGCGCATGGCGGCAATATTCCGTAGGTCAACGAATGCGCCTATCCATCTTTTATAGCGGTATTCTGCTCCAAGACTGATGTCTGCATACCCATTCATTTTGATCGGTTGGACATGTGTTCCGAGGCTATCGGTTGCATAACCTTTCGCCACGCGGTTTCCTGCCGCTGTGATGGAAGCCTTGAAAATGAACTTGTTGTTCAGGTTATAATTCCCTGAGAATACAAACGTGAATGGCGCCTGCTGCCATGGTTGCACACTATCATTCGGCATGTGGAACAAGCGATATTGGGCCGTGGCCTGCACGAATAGCTTCTCACTGAGCGAGTAGCTCAATGAACCTTTGAACCGAGTGATGCGGATGTCATGATATTCTGGCGTGAACTTCAGTCCCACACCATCAGAAGTATCATTCACAAACAGCATGTAATTCTGTGTAATGATCTCAGCGACAGAAAGGTCAAAACCGAGAATTCGGAAGATGTTGCCTTTGAAACCTCCTTTAACATTCAACCGCTCGTAGCTGTTCTTGCGGATGAGGTCGGTGTGTGCATACGGATTGACCTCTGAAATGCTTCTCAGACCGTTGCGCTGAACACCACCCGTTGCATTCACATAGAACCGAACCATGTCTTGGGCAAGGAAATAATGCAACCGCAGAATAGGCGTCAGAATGGGTTTGACGTACGTACTTCTACCATCTACGAACATGCCGAAACCAGCATCAATTCCCCAGCGTTCTCTGCGGTGTCTGAACTCGCTTTCCAATCCGAAAATCACGTTATCGTCAATTCCAGAAATGGGCGATTGATTGTGATACACGTCCAAATTGGAGCGCACCTGCACCTCGCTTTTCTTGATCGGAACGACCACGCCACCGTTCAATGATGCCCTACCCTCTTGGTTCTTGAAACGGTCGAGGGTGTGGCTGTAACTAAGGTCAGCGAAATCGAAGATCTTCTTCTTTTTTCCTTGTTGCGTCCGTAAAGCGATTGTTCCTTTCACATGATGAAACATCTGGTTGATACTGTCCTTGGGCGGTTGCAATTCCGAAGGGTCGTAACCGTAGTAATAGTTCTGATCGAGGTCGTATTCCACATCTGCCGAAAGCACATGCCGCTTCATGAAATACTTCCCGAAAACAGAAACGCCCGCATCCGTAAACCCGAACGGTTTTCCTTCCAACTTGGCGAATGATGCATGGTATCTCGCAAATCCACCTGCTTGGTATTTCTTGTTCCGAAGACTCGAAAATGAAGCCTCGGCATACGGCATGGTGTAATTCCCAAAGCCGACTTTCAGGTAACCGTTGTACAGTTTCGAAAGTGGTTCCTTCCCTAATCTAACCGCCTTCATCGGTTCCATCTCGTTGGCGATTTCGGGTTCCTTCGGAAGCACCTCATACTGCATTTCGGGTAGCGTGACCGTGTCCTTTTCCAATTCAGGTTGCACGGCATGTTTCTTCGCGTCCCGTGTATCGGGGCGGTAGTCCTTCCGAACGGTAAACCGAAGACTGTCAGGAAGTTTTTCATCATCATTCTGCGCCAGCGCAACACTCGCAGCCAGCAGCATCAGTAAACTCAGTTTCAGGGTTTTTCCCGATAGCAATCGGGATTTCGCTTTGCTCAACATGATTCGGTTCTTTAGGTTGATTTTTAAAATCCTCCGACTTCCCTTGGGTCAGCCACCTCCTTTTCTAAGGAGGAAGGGGCTCAGTTCCCCCTTACAAAGGGGGTGCCGAGGAACGAGGCGGGGGATTTCCATTTTTCCTTTTCTCATTTTTCTTTTTTCGTCCCCCTTCGAGGGATTTAGGGGGTTTTATTCCGCCTGACTGAAAGCCTCGAATTTTTCAATGCGTTTCAGTTCAGCCTGTGCCTGTTTTTGGATATCGTCCGTGTAATTCTCCACCACATTCTGCAGCGTGAGTTTGGCTTGGAACATATCGTCCTGCTTCACATAATTCTGCGCCAGCAATAGGAACGATTTCCCGACCCAATTCTCATAATTGGCGAACTGATTGACCATCTCGAAAATGGTCTCTTGGCTCTTTTCGTAATCGCCACGCGTGTGATGAATTTCCGCGATGGTGTACTTGGCTTCGGCACCAGCCACGTTCTGCGCCTGATTGACAACCTGCTGGAATTTCGCCAACGCGATGTCGTAATTCTCCATGCCGAGCGCACACTTAGCAGAAATCAAATTGGCTTCATCTTTCACGGTGCGCTCCACCCTATCCGACCGCAGAACCTTCTCCGCGTACTCATCCGCCAAGCCGAAATCATCCATTTTGAAATGCGTACGCATCAGGCCAATCCGTGCTTCGAGTTTGTTCTCCGAACGCTCCGCGATCTCTTCCAGCATCGCGTATTTCAATTGCGCCTGCGCGAACTCCTTTTGATACATGTGTATCTGCGCAGCGGCCACCAAAGCGCGCTCGGTGTAGCTGGTTTTGGCGTATTCCAACACGTGGTTGAAATCCGTTAGCGCCTCTTCATATTCCTTCAGGTTGAGCGCAATTTCAGCCTTGAAATAGTGTGCATCCAACGCGAAATAGCCGTTCGGGAATTTCTGCAGATACTTCTCAAATTCCTGCATGGCGCTGACCATCTCGCCACGCTGATACATCAACTGCGCAGCTTCGTAGTAAGATGTGTCCAACGAACCTTTGGTCGCATCTGGGAAACTGTTCTGCGAGAGGTAATCCTCAAACTGGCGCACGTTTCCGTCTTCCACATAGATCTTCTGGATCTTACCCAATGCTTCCGAAGCCTCAGAAGTTCCTGGGTAATCGTTAGCAACCTGCTTGAAGAGCGGCAACGCTGTTTCATCCTCGTTCCGATTGTAGAACACCAGCGCCTTGTTCAGAATGCTTCTGCCCGCGTACTGCGATTGCGGATGTTCGTCCACCACCTTATCGAACCATGCCACGGCATCATCAGGCTTGTCGGAGAAAAAGTACGTCTCTCCTATTTCGAACTTGGCATCGACCACAAATTCTGAGTTCGGGTACGAGCTGATCAGCGAATTCAGCTTGCTGATCTTCGACCGCGACTTGCCCTGCAATCCGTAGCACATCGCTACTTGGAAAAGTGCGTAATCGGTCTCCTGTCCGTTCATGCCAATAGCCTTGTTGTAGTACGCAATGGCCTTGCCTGTGTTCTTCTGCACGTAGTAGCAATCGGCAATGCGCAGGTAGGCATCATTCACGCGCAGCGCATCGTACTTCTCCAATTCCAAGAATTTCAGGAAAGCAGTTATCGCATTCGCCTCATCCTGTTTTTCGAAATGCACATACGCCAAGCCGTAATGCGCCAGTTTGAACACCTCGGTTCTGTCAGCATTCGTAGCCAAAATGTGCTGATTGTACGCATCTATGGCGCGCTGGTGCTGACCGAGATTGGCTAATGCTTCAGCCTTCCAGAACAGCGATTTGGCAGCGGTCAGTTTATCCACTCCGAACTCATTCGCCATCTTGAAAAACCGAATGCTGCGCTCGTAATTGCCATCGTTGTAGAGTTCCATTCCGCGTTTGAGGGCCGTTTGCTGGTAGATCTCCTTGTGCAGATTGGTCTTCTTCCTGATCTTCTCGATGGTGGCCAACGCACCTTCATAATCGCCCGTGCTCAGGTGCACCTTCATGATCAGTTCCTGCGCCTCATCCGCGCGGTCGCTGCCCAAATGCTCATCCACGTACTTCTCGAAAGCCGTTATCGCCTCATTGTTCGGGTCGTAACTCAGCTCGAACGAAAGCTTGGCATAATTGAAAATGGCGGTCTCCTGCAATTCCTTGTCGAACGCCATTTCCGAAGCCAACTTGAAGGCATTGCGTGCCGAATGCTTGTCGCCTGTTTTCAGGTACGCATCTGCCATCTGGTAGTACGCCAGTTGCGCCATCTCGTCCTGCTCCTTCACGGTCTGCTCGAAGTAGCTGGCAGCCTTCTCGAAATTGCCCGCTTTGTAGCACGCAAATGCCAATCGATACACCTCCTCGCGGTCCCAGTTCAGTTTGGAGTACGCCTCTTCCAAATACGGTACGGCCATAGAGAATTCGCCCATCTGGTAGTAGGCATCCCCGATCATCTTATGCAAGTTGCCACTTGCAAGACCAGAGAACTTCTTCCCCATGAGCCGCTCCCCGTATTCGATAACTTCTTCGTCTTTGCCCTGCGCCTGCAGGATCTGCAAAATGTATAGCGGAACGATCTTCCCGAAGGTCTCATCGCCCTCCAGCAACGAGAAACCCTCGTACGCCTCATCATACTTGGCTTCCTTAAACAGGATGTACGAATTGTAGTACGTGATAGGAGCGTAGTATGGGCTCTCAATATCGTACTCCACCAGCGCGAATTCCGACTTCGTTTTCTCGTAATCTTCCCGCTGAAAATGCGCGTATCCCTTCTTGAAATGGAACTCGTTTCGTTCGGCACGCGCCAGCTGCTTCTCGTCCACTTTATCAAACCATTTCAGCACGTTTTTGAACTTGCGTTTGGTGTGCGCATACCGCCCCAAATGAAAATACGCCATCTGCACCTTGGCGTGCTCAGGATGGTCCTTCACGAAGGTTTCCATCATCTTATCGCCATGCTCGTTAAAGAGCTCCAAGGCACACAGCGCGCTGTAGTACTCGGCATTCTCCAACTCCACACTCGAGAGCAAATGCGGATTTTCCAACGCCTTGTTGAAACGATGCTGAGCGGCAGCATATTTCTTCTTCTGTACGTGCTCCAGCCCCGCGTTGTAATCGCGCAGCGCGTCATCATCCACGCTGATGGTCTGGGCAGTTGTTTGTACCGCGAAAAAGAGAAACAACCAAAATGACCCTCTCGCCCTGCGGGCACTCCCCCTTTCAAGGGGGAGAGTTGCTACTTCGGGCAACAATTGGAGAACTCCTACGGCTCCCCTCCTTCGAAAGGAGGGGTTGGGGGTGGTCACATTTTGCGTACGGAGATTAGCCTGACATTCCATATCGGGGTAGTTTGAGTGAACGGGAAAAATTGGGTAAACCTGACGCCACTTAAACGCCACCGCATTTCGGGCTATTGCACAGAATGCCCGCCCAACAAGGCTTTCGAGCCATGCGTTATATCATTTGAAACAAGAGGTGTGGGTTCCGAGTTCTACGTTTAAAGTTCAAGGTTGCGCCCACTTTGAACCTTGAACTAACAACTTTGAACTCAATACAAAAACGGAATAACGCGCTTGCGTTCTTTCGGGTAATCTGAGAATTTATCGAGGTAGAACTGATGGTGATCTTTGGCACGCGGCACCAAGTTGGCAAACGTCCAAATGGCAAATGAAGCCGCAGGTAAATTCCAAGCCAGAATGGCAAAACCTGTCCATTCCAAAATTTCCCCAAACAGGTTGGGCGCACTCACATAATTGAATAGTCCACCACGCGGGATAACGTAGCCTGTTTCACCAGGTTTTCGCAGGTTCATCAACTTTTCGTCCGCCCAAAAGTTGATACCGAAACCAAGCACAAACAGCGGTAATCCCACCAAAAACTGCCAGCTCGTTAGCCAATCTTCTGTGTAAGAACTCAACTCCGCCAAATAAAACCCATTGAACCCTGCGTTGAACAGGTTGAAGAACACAGCTGAAAACACAATCGTAATCGGCATTAGCTTGTTTCCACTCTTAATCCTGAACGGAAAAATGAACGTACGATTGAGGTAATGCAGCAGCCACAATCCGCCAATTATCCACGTAACGGAATTCACTTTCGAACCGAAAACCAACGAAACGAAAATGATGGCAAACGATGGCAATTCCATTAGCAGCCACCCGAACTTGTTCTTAATCATCGGTCCCCAACCCGATTTGGTGTGCCTGCCGAACGGTGCTGTTACGAATTGCAGCAGCACAAAAATGCCCAACGCCAAAGCAATCCACGCCCAAACGAACAGTTCAAAATGCGCTGCAAACCATGTTTTCATGGGTCTAACATAGGTTTCCTAATTGAAATCAGGATTGACCGAAACCACTACCCTGCTGTCATTTCACCATAACCACGTTTGCAAAGCAAATCCTTGCTCAAACCCCATAGATCACCCCATACTTTTTCTGGGCGTAATCCATAAAGTACTTTGCGTTCAGCGGTTCGCCCGTAATTCGTTCCGAAAGCTCATCCGAACCATATTGTCTTCCATATTGGTGGATGTTCTCGCGTAGCCACACCAATAGGTTTTTCAAGTACGGACGTGCATCATTCGTGTCGAGCGTTCCGATCTGTTTTTCCGCAGCCGCATGGAATTGAGCGGCATAGAAACTACCGATAGAGTAGGTAGGGAAGTAGCCAATGCTGCCGTGGCTCCAATGGATGTCCTGCAACACACCTTGGCTATCGCTCGGAACATCCACACCCAGATATTCCTTGTATTTCGCGTTCCACGCAGATGGAAGATCGGCCGCATTCAATTTCTCTTCCATGATCGCCTTCTCGATCTCGTAGCGGATCAGAATATGGAAATGGTAGGTCAGCTCATCGGCATTCACACGGATCAGACTTGGCTCAACCTTGTTCATGGCCTTGAAGAAATCCATGGCCGAAACACCGTCAAACTGCGTTGGGAAGATATCCTTCAACCGCGCAAATTTCCATTCCCAGAAAGCAAGCGAACGCCCCACGTTGTTCTCCCACAATCGGCTCTGACTTTCGTGAATTCCCAACCCAACAGCAGAACCTGACGGAAGCCCGTAATCGCTGTCTGGCAAGCCTTGCTCATACAGCGCGTGGCCACCTTCGTGAATGCAACTCCACAGCATTTCATTGAACGTTTCCTCCGAAACACGCGTGGTCACGCGCACATCCTTCGCCCCAAAATTGATGGTGAACGGATGGCTCGAAAGATCCTGACGGCCACCGTTAAAATCGTAACCCATATCCTTCAGAACCTCAATGCCAAAATCCCATTGCTTGTCGTGGTTGAAGTACTGATCCATAAAACTGTCGTTCACCTGCGGCTTCGCCTTGATGGAATCCAACAGCGGCTTCAGGTCGTTCTTCACGCCATCAAATAAGCGGTCGAGTTTCTCAACGGTGCAATCAGGTTCGTACTCATCGCACAGCGCATCGTACGGATGCCCTTCAAAACCCACAATTCCCGCCTCCTTGCGCTTTAGGTCGATCACCTTTTGAAGGTAAGGCGCGTAAATGCTGAAATCGTTCGCCTTTTTGGCTTCCTGCCAATGGTAAAAAGCCTCGCTGGTGGCACGACTCGTTTCCTCTACAAACTTGGCATCGAATAGGGTTTTCCGCTTTAGGTCGCGAGCGGTCAGTTCAATATTCCGCGCTTCTTTTTTCTCATTCGGAAGATCGGCCAAAAGGCCATCTACCAATTTTTTCAGTTCTGGGTCAACCAACTTTTCATGTGCCAGTTTCGATAGCGTTCCGATCTGCTGTGCCCTGCGCGCATGACCGTTCTTCGGCATGTACGTTTCCAGATCCCAATGCAGTAGCGCGGTGGCGTAAGAGATGTCAGCAATTTCAGAAAGCAGTTCGGTGTAACGCGTGTAATCAGACATGGAAAATTGATTTTGAGGATGCGAATGTAAAATAATCCGTGGCCTTGTTCAGGGCAAACTCCCCTCCTGGGAAGGAGGGGTTGGGGGAGGTCGTGGATTTTGCTTAAAATCGTGCTTCAATTTTTAACACCCACACCACAGATGAGCAAGGGAAAAACGAATGGCGCCAAAGCATTACTCGATACGTTGATGAACGCGGGTATCGACACCTGTTTCACCAATCCGGGAACTTCGGAAATGCATTTTGTAGCTGCGCTGGATGACAGCGATATGCGAGCCGTGCTCACGCTTTTCGAAGGTGTGGCAACGGGTGCAGCCGATGGTTACGCGCGGATCGCAGGAAAGCCAGCAGCCACGTTGCTTCACTTGGGTTGCGGCCTTGGAAATGGTTTGGCCAACTTGCATAACGCAAGGAAAGCTCGTGTTCCGATGGTGAATATTGTAGGCGACCACGCCACGTACCACACGCAGTATGATGCGCAGCTTCAATCGGATATTGAAACCGTAGCGAAGAATGTTTCCAAGTGGGTGAGAACCACACAGGAGACAAGCAAAATCGGGGAAGATGCGGCCGAGGCGATCAAAGTCGCCACAGGCGCTCCGAACCAGATTTCTACACTCATTCTGCCAGCCGATGTTTCTTGGGGCGAAGGTGGAACGGCCATCTCAGATTTCACGCAACCTGCACCAGAAGTAGCTTCTGACGAAGTGGTCAACAGCGTTGCTGAGGTACTGAAATCTTCAGGAAAGAAAACCGCCATTCTGCTTGGTAGAAGGGTGATCTTGGAAGACGGACTGATGCTCGCTTCCAAGCTTTCGGAAAAGACTGGAGCTAAACTGTTCACGGAAGTATTCCCAACGCGATTGCAGCGCGGTGCAGGTTTGCCGAACGTGGAACGCATCGCCTATTTGGCCGAAATGGCCTCGGTTCAATTGGGTGGTTACGACCACCTTATTCTGATTGATGCCAAAGCGCCTGTTTCATTCTTCGCTTATCCAGGTAAGAAGAGTTACCTCGTGCCAGACGATTGCAAACTACACGACCTTGTAACGAAAGAGCAGGATGCCATGAAGAGCTTGGAAGCGTTGGTTGCCGCGGTAGGCGCAACCGACACCGCTCCGAAATTGCAGGAAGCCTCTCGCCCAAAACTTCCTTCGGGTAGTCTGAATGCCGAAAAAATAGCACAGGCCATCGGTGCGCTGCTTCCAGAGCACGCCATTATTTCGGATGAGGCGCAGACATCAGGCTTGAAAATCCCGTTCTACACCGCTGGCTCCCCAAAGCACGACCTACTTACGCTTACAGGTGGTGCTATCGGACAGGGATTGCCCGTGGCAGTGGGTGCTGCGGTGGCTGGTCGAAACAGGCCTGTGCTGGCATTGGTGGGCGATGGTTCGAGCATGTACACCATTCAGTCGCTTTGGACAATTGTTGCGGAGAAGTTGGACGTGGTGACCGTGGTGATGAACAACGGTTCGTACGCCATTCTCAATATCGAGTTGGAAAGAGTAGGAGCCGAGAAGGTTGGGCCGAAAGCCAAGGCACAGTTGGATATTTCAGAACCTGGAATAGACTTCGTTTCCATCGCCAACGGAATGGGAATGCCTGCTGAACGTGTGCGCACGGCCGAAGAATTCAATAAGGCGTTGGAAAATGCTATCCGTGAACCAGGACCGCACTTGATCGATGCAGTTGTGCCAAGTGAGTACGAAGGTTTTAAATTGAAAGCGTTGCCTTATCTATTGAGTTCATTGGATAAGATTCCGAACTCCTGGGCAAAGGCGCTGAAGAACAAGTTAGCTCCGTAGGGGCTTACGGCCGTACGCCCTTACAATCGCAATCGTAGGAATTGCACAGCCACACTCAACCAGCCGGCTACCAAAATCAATCCCCCAATTGGTGTAACAGGGCCTAGCGCTCGAACGCCTTCCATTCCATGAACGGGAATGGTTGAAAGCAGGAAAATGGAACCTGAGAAAAACAGCGTTCCAATGGCGAAAAGCCAAAGAGAAACTTTCAGATTTACATTAAATTGTTTGCTAAGCACCACTGCCATAACCATGGCGAAAATGTGGTAATACTGATACCGCACACCTGTAGCAAAACTGTTCAGTTGCACATCACTCAACGTGCCTTGCAGACCATGTGCGCCAATGGCTCCAAGAATGACGGTTATCGCTCCAAGTACAGTTGCAAATACGATCCAGTTTTTCATGTGGCAAAACTAGTGAAGAGTGAATAGCGACCAGCGAATAGAATGTACTTCGTCATTGCGAAGGAGGAACGAGTGAAGCAATCTCCCGAATAGGAATACCGCGCTTCACTCGGAATGACAATTACCTGTAACCGATTTCTTCCGTTAGTGCAATATTGCTTCGCAGAAAAGTGCCTGAACCAAAGCCGATCTCTTTGCCATCTTCATTATAAATGGTGCTTTCGGCAATGATGGTGTTCTTAGAACGGAAACGGACTTTGCCAACTGATTTCAACTTGCCGTGGCTGCAAGGCCGTATCAGATTGACGTTGAAATTGGCAGTAAGAACAAATACGTCTTCAACCAACGAGTTGGCCGCAAAGAAGGCCGCATCATCCAACAGCTTGAAATACACCGAACCATGAATGGCATCTGCCGCATGGAAATACTTCTCATGGATTGTCAGACCTACCGTTGCCTCACCTTCCGAGATGCTAATAGTAGTCGTGTCATAGATCATCTTCTGGACGTTGGCATCCAAGTACATGCGCTCGAGCTTTTGGAAGTGGGATCTTGTCATTTATTGGAAATGTAGTTCACACTCAGGGCATTCCGTTTCTCCACCTGAAAGCTTCCAACCACATGCAGGACATCTGTCCCTAACGATGGTGATGTTTTCGGAGACGTCAACGGAAGGTGGATCAAAAAATTTACTTCGTCTTACTTGCTTGAATGTCAAGATTGGTTTCTGAAAATAGTTTGTCTCGATTTCTAGCCATACACGAGTTTCTCGACCCTTCTTGTCAATTGCATCAATGATTTTATACTTCCTATCGGTCCATGTTATTGGAATTCCGTTTATCCTAAATTGGACCAAACTGATAGAAATAATTGGGGGCTTTGCGAAGCAATTGTCCTTCCAATCAATGTTGTTGGGGAATCGTATTTCCATAAGCTCCAGAGAGTGGTCTAACAAATATTGACGAATCTCATCATGGTATCCACGAAAATTCCGATCGCTAAAAACTCGAATTTGGTGATAACTAACCCAAAGGAATAATCCAACCAGAAAAACTATGAATAAGACATCAACAATTTCGCCCATATCAAATCACCCCATCCTTATCATATAGTTCAACCCCTTTCAACACCATTTCGGTGATCTCCTTTTCCAGTTCGAGGCTTAGCTTTTTGATGTGAAAACAGCTTTTTCCTTTAAGGCATTTCTTCAATTCGTCTGATGGTGCAAACTCGGTCGGGTGCGTGTAAATAGGGAAGTAGTACAATCGGATGTCCTTGGGTTTGGGCACTACACTACCGAAATAGAAACCATCCACTTTCTGCTTGCCTTGCATGGTTTCCTTTTTGCCGCAAAGTTCCAGCACGTTTTTCTCGTCCTTACGAACGCGCAAGGTCGGTACATGCGATTTCAATATCGCGCGAAGCGCGGCTTCAATTTCGTTCAGGTCTGTTTTCATGGTGTGAAGATAGTCGATGGTCGATAGTCCATGGTCCACAACCCAGTTGTTTCGGATTTCTGTCTTCGCATATTCGAATTCATTCGTAATTCGTAACCCATAAACAACAGATTTTTTCACCTTTGAGGCCATGCAGAAGAACATTCTTGTCATAGGTGCAGGACGATCGGCCACAACGTTGATCGATTATTTCCTACAACATGCCGAAGCGCTCGATTGGCGCATCACCGTAGGAGATATTTCGGAAGAATTGGCGCAGAAGAAGATCGGTTCGCATCCACGCGGAAGTGCCATCAAGTTCGATGTGTTCAATGCAGCGCAGAGGCGCGAGGAGGTTTCCAAGGCGGATATTGTGGTGAGTATGCTTCCTGCAAGTATGCACATAGAAGTGGCGAAGGATTGCCTTGAACTAGGTAAACATCTGACAACGGCTTCTTACATCTCGAAGGAGATGAAGGCGTTAAACAAGGAAGTTGAAGCAAAGGATCTGCTGTTTCTGAATGAGATCGGTCTCGATCCAGGTATCGACCATCTTTCAGCCATGAAACTGTTGGATGAGATACGTGCCGATGGCGGAAAAGTGGAACATTTCGAAAGCTTCACGGGTGGATTGGTGGCACCTGAAAGCGATGATAATCCGTGGCACTACAAGTTCACGTGGAACCCGCGCAACGTGGTTTTGGCCAGTCAGGGCGGGGCTGTGAAGTTCATTCACAACGGTAAGTACAAATACATTCCGTACCACCGCGTGTTCCGCAGAACGGAGTACATCGACATTGATGGTTATGGCGAGTTTGAAGGATATGCCAACCGCGACAGCCTTTCGTACCGTGAGGTCTATGGACTGCATGATGTGAAAACGCTGTATCGCGGAACGCTGCGCAGACCAGGTTTCAGCCGAAGTTGGAATGCGTTTGTGCAACTTGGAATGACAGATGACAGCTACGTGATGGAAGGCTCGGAAACCATGACACACCGCGATTTCGTGAATTCCTTTTTACCTTTCAGTTTGACTGATAGTGTGGAATTGAAAGTGCGCGCGGGTCTTTTATTGGAACAGGACGACCGATTGCTGGAAAAGCTCCGTTGGTTGGGGTTGTTCGACAACACGCCTGTTGGGTTGAAAGATGCCACGCCAGCACAGATACTTCAGCACATTTTGGAGAAGAAATGGGCCATGAAACCCAACGACCGCGACATGATTGTGATGTGGCATAAGATCGGGTTTGTGAAGGACGGGCAGAAGTTTGTGACAGAAAGTTCGATGGTGGTGAAGGGTGATGATCAGGACCACACGGCCATGGCCAAAACGGTCGGGTTGCCGTTGGCCATTGCCACACGGATGATATTGGAAGGAAAGATCAAGGAACGAGGCGTTTCATTGCCTATTTCCAAAGACATTTACGAGCCCGTTTTGGACGAGTTGGCCAAGAATGGCATATCTTTCAACGAGAAAACGTACGCGGTAGAGGAGTTCACCACATGAAACGAATTGCAGTATTTCCTGGGTCCTTCGACCCAATAACCAAAGGCCACGAAGACATCATTCTGAGAGCGGTACCCCTTTTTGATGAGATTGTAGTTGCCATAGGAACCAACTCTAGCAAGAAGTATATGTACACGCTGGAGCGCAGGTTGGAGATGATCCGTTTTACATTCCGAAACGAACCAAAGGTCAAGGTCGATACCTACTTGGGAATGACGGTTGATTACTGCAGGGAAGTGGGCGCAACGCACTTGTTGCGCGGCCTTAGAACTTCTGCCGATTTCGAGTTCGAACGTAGCATCGCACATATCAACCAAACGCTTTACCCCGACCTCGACACGGTCTTTTTGCTCTCATTGCAAGAGTATTCCGCAATAAATTCAACGATTGTCCGTGATATACTTATCAACGGGGGAGACGCCACTCGTTTCGTGCCCGAAGGACTTGACCTGACCGTATGAGATTTCTGTTGTTTCTGTTGATGGTTCCGTTTCTCGCAAGCGGACAATACGCGACTATCCGTGGGGTAGCTCCATTGGCCATAGGACAGGAAATTCAGCTTCGAGTTTATGATGATCCAGTAAGCGGAAAAGAGCGCGTTCTTGCCAAACAGATTGTAGATGTTGATGGAAGTTTTGAACTGAAGCCAATCGTTAACGACAAGGTCCAGTACGCCATTCTTCAGGTTGGGCAGAACTGTGCCGATTTCTATATGGAACGGGAAAAAGACCTTGAACTTTCGTTCGTTCCGCCTGCCAAAGACCCAACGAAGCCAGAAGCATTTTACGAGCGACACTTTTACGTTCCGAAGATTTTGGGAGGAAAATCGGCCAAATTGAATGACCAGATCATTGCCTTCAATGATACGATCGACAGGTTTTTGGAAGCCATTTATCCGATGCTGAAGCAGCGGAAAAGCCCCGCTTTCGTGGCTGAGAAGGTAGCCGGTTTTGAAAAGTCAGTTCAGGAGAAGTTCAGAGGCTCGGAACGGTTCGTTCAAGATTACATCAAGTATTCAATTGCTGGGGTTGAGCAGACTTTTCTAACCGGCAGGGACAAACTCTACGGTAAATACCTGAAGGATGTGAAATATCAATTCAACAATCCTGCGTTCACCGATTTCTTGCTTCAGTTCTATCAAGGCGAAGTGTATAAAATGGCGATGGTGAACAAGCATGAGGAGTGCAAAAAGCTGCTTGACGGAAAGGAGGCTTTCGCCAAGATGGACGAAATGCTGGGGGTACAAGAACCGATGCTCGAAGATGTTTCAGTGAGGAGGTTGGTACTGATCGCTGGAATGGACGAACTCTTCGGACAAAAGGATTTTGAGGACGAAAAACTCATCACTGCGCTGAAGCATTTCGGGATGCTTTCGTCCAATTCTTACTTGGGAAATGCCGCCAGACATGTAGCTGCCAAGCACGAAACGCTAACCAAAGGAACGCTCGCCCCAGATATTGTTTTTATGAGTGCTGATGGCACGGAAAAGAAACTTTCTGACCTCTTCGGCTCTTATGTTTTCTTGGAGCTGACGGATGCAACGAATGGCTATTCCAACCGCGAAACCAACGTTATTCCCAACCTGAAAGATGAGTTCAAATTCATTCGGTTTGTGACGATCTGTGTAGGGAATTCGGAGAAGGAAATGCTTGATCTGAAGAGCAAGATGAACATTGATTGGGGGTTGGGAAGAATAGAACTTTCTTCGCGAGCATTGCAAGATTACCAGATAAAAAGTTTGCCACTTTTCTTCATCATCGACCCGCAAGGAAAGTTCTATGCCATACCGGCCAAAGACCCGACAAAAGGTGCACAGCAGGAACTCATGTCGCTCAATGAAAAGTTGAAAGCGAAGAGCAAGAGAGGAGTTGGTAGGTAACCTTAGTTTAAGAGACTTTGTAACCTCTTCTGCAATTTCAATTCGTTGAGATTGAATGTGAAGCGTATCTGCTGACCATAATTCGCGGCTGTCAACCTGATTTCTTCTCGAATATCCTTGGAGTACAGGAATGGGAAGTGAACTTCCAAGACATCTCGAAGAATAACCACACTTACACCCATTTCCGCTAAGAAAAGCTGCGAACTCGGGAACACACTTCCGGCACCAGCATACGTTCCAACGCTGGCAAAGAACTCGATTGGGATTTTGCGGTAAACCGTTGAGCTGAGGTTAAGCGCAAGAATCCAATCCGTGCTTTGGCCAATTCGGAAATCACTCTTGAAACCTCCATCAGATTCCATCATCTGTTGATCAAGGAAACCACCGCTTATCTTTCTTCCAATGAAAGTTCCTTCGTACAGGTAATCTTCATATTCTCGGAACGAACTCATACGGAAGTTGAACGCACGCGTTGAAGAGTTGAGAATGAATTTTCCGAAGAAAAAACGCGCTCTGAAACCGTATCCTTTTTTGAATTTGAAGCGATAGATGGCTTCCAGACTCAGTTTGGCTTCGTTGTTCAACCACTGCAGGTCAGCTGTTAATTCTCCAATGTGGGGCGAGAATTCCTGTCGCCAATTGTACGTCAGCTGCGGAATATTCCTCGTCACCCTTCCAGCTTCGCTAATGTACATGGTTGTTCGCAGTCGGATGCTTTGCGTACGATTACTTCGTCTGTTCTGCGGCAGAAAATCAAACTTCAATTCTGGACGGATGATATTGCGCGGCAACTGCGGACTGTACGAATCTGTTGGATTATAGAATGGATGATCTCGCCCAACGTTGTACCTATGGCCAGAAACCGCAATCGTCACATTCGGGTATTGTTGCCGCTGATGGAAAGTGTAGGCAATTCGTCCAGAACCGGTTAACGTTCTGCCTTTGAAAGCCCACATCGGCATCAACATGTAGGAGAACTTGTTCTTTGGAAGAATGTCGTTGTAAACGGCAAAACCAAGCAGGAACCCATCGTAAGTGTTCCAACCAACGGTAGGAGCGAGCGCAAACTGCGAGCGGTTCGGATTCTCGTAATACGCCACAAAACGAGGCTGTATTGGTTCCGTTTTACGGAAGATACCATTGACACGCATTGCGTTGTTCTTCCGATCGATGTCCGGAACAATTTCGTTCGGGTCGACAATCACTTTCTCGCAATCAGAACATGGAATCGTAATCCAGCCCGATTTTTCAAACCCTTCTTGCCAACCGAGGGAAACCGTGTCATTGTCTTTGACCACTGCTAATGGGAATGGAGCTGCAATTCTTCCCAGATTACTCACTTTCACGCGCAGCGTGTCTTCTTTTCGTAGAATTCTACTGACCGAATAATCGACCTTGTCCGCAGAACGGATGATACCATCAAAGAACCATTTCAGCGAATCTCCTGTCACTTCTTGAGCAACTTGCTCAAAGTCGGATGGCTGCGGGTGTTTGAATTTCCAGCGACTGAAATACGTGTGTAGAATCTCATCCATGTTCTCACGACCGATATACCGTTCCAGATAATCGAACGCAATGGCCGTTTTCATATAAACGATACTGCCATAATTGATGCTGGTGTATTCGTTGGAATGAAGTTCAATCGGCTGGTCTGTATTTGCTCTTGCTTGCAACCGATAGGCGTGCTGACCGAGTTTATCGTAATCGAGATTGTAAATTCCCAAGAGTTTCATTCCAAGGTCAACCAACTTGCGTCCGCCATACAGGTCATGTATCTTCAGGTCAGGGAACTTTCGGTTCATGTAGCGCAGCTCTATGAATGAGTTCAATCCTTCATCCATCCAAGGATGGTCGCGCTCGTTGCTGGCCAACATGCCATAGAACCAGTTGTGGCCCACCTCGTGCATGATCACTTCTTCCAATGAAACCGCGTCTCCGCTTTCACCAATAATGGTGATGTTCGGATACTCCATTCCACCACCTTCCGATAACACACCGTCTACAGCAGTTACATGGTCGTAAGCGTATTCGCCTACCCATTTGGAATAGAAATAAGTAGCATCGTTCAGATACTCGATGGAATTCTTCCAAAGGTCGGCTTCATTGTTCGTGAACATGGCCCAAGTCGTCACTTTCCGACCTGATTCGGGTAGTGCCACTTCGCTTTTCAAAACGTGGTACCGCTTATCTGCAAACCATGCAAAATCATGCACCTTTTCCTGATGATAATGCAGCGTTTTTCGAGTTGGAGAAGAGGGTGGAAATGAAAGGTCATTGTAATCGACTGAATCAATGCCTGACTTGGTCTCCTCGACTTTCTGATTCAACCAAGCAAGTTCTTTCTCGCCATCTACTAGGTCGCCTGTGGCGCCAACCACATAGTTTTCAGGGAGATTGATGTACACGTCAAACGTTCCAAACTCCGAATAGAACTCACCTTGCCCTAGGTATGGCATCGGGTGCCAACCATCATTATCGTAAACCGCTGGTTTCGGATACCACTGAGTGATCTGATACGCTTGGTCAAGATGTCCTAGTCGCGAGAAGATCCCTTTCGGAATCACCACTCTAAAAGGAGTAGAAATGATGGCTTTCCCGCCAGGTGGTAGCGGGTTTTGGAGAAATACCCGACACATGTCTGGATTTTTCATGTCCAGTTCCATTCGGGCAGTATCTCCATTGATGATGAACTGCAGACTATCCATCCATCCTCGGTCCCGGTATTTAGAGAAGAAAAGCGTCAGGTCATCATCCTGCCGCATCTGTTTGCAAAGCGCGGTTTTCTTGTCTCGATAGGCATTTGGCCAAAGATGAAACCAAACGTAACTGAGCGTGTTGGGCGAGTTGTTAGTGTACTCAATGACCTCCGAACCGTGCAGTTCGTGTCGCTCGTCATCCAGTCTGACATCAATCTCGTAATTGACCTCTTGTTGCCAATAATCCTGTGCCAACGAAACGGCAGAGGCAAGTAAAAAACAACAGGATAGAAGAAGGCGGGTCTTCAAGATTCAGCGGTTTGGTTGGTGGTGAATCGCAGCACCAACGCTGAAACTATCCAAAAATTTCCTGAAGCTTGGCTTCCAATTGTTGGCCGCGCAAACCTTTGGCAATGATCACACCGTTCTCGTCCAAGAGATACGTCATCGGAATTCCATCCAAATTATAGGCAGGGACAAAACTCGATTGCCAGAATTGAAGTTCACTTCCGTGCTTCCATGTTAGGCCATCCTGTTTGATGGCTTCAATCCATTTCGCCTTATCCTGATCCAAGGAAACCCCGAAAATCTCGAAGCCTTTGTCTTTATACTGATTGTACACACGAACCACATTCGGGTTCTCAGCGCGGCAAGGCTTGCACCAAGATGCCCAGAAATCGATCATGGTCACTTTACCTTTGAAATCAGACAATTTGATGGTCTCTCCATCAGGAGTTTGAACAACAATTTCTGGTGCTTGCGCTCCAACTCCCGTTCGGGCTTGCGCCTGTTGCTTGGCTTTCAGGTCTACCAACTGCTTCTTGAATTGTTTTACATATTCTGAGTTGGGATAAACACTTTCCAAGTTACTGGCCACCTTATCGAAAAGCTCTGAATTCTCATCATAACGCACCGACTGAATGGCAGATAAGGTTGCCAAGGAATTCGGGTTCTGGTCAATGAAATCCTTGACGAAAGCAACCTTTTCGGTTTGTGCTACTTTGAACACTTCATCAATCGACTGCGCAATGGAATCCAATCTCGGGTGACCTTCCGCTTGGAACTTCATGAATGATTTTCTCAGGCTGTCTTGCAATTCGTAATCCTTACGAAGTCTAGCATCCAATGCCCGAAGTTTGGTAGATCCTTCAGAGCCGGTCACTTCATAACTGCGGTAGAAATCAAGGGCGTTTCCACTCAGCTCAGCCTTTTCACCATCATTCAAAAGAAGGATTACAAAGTTGTTCTGATTTATACGAACGCGGTAAAAACCCGGCTCAGTGATTTCACCCGTACTCAATTTGAAATCTCCTCCGTTACCGATTTCTACCGAGTCGGTAGCAATCACATCAGTAGGAGAGAGCTTCTCCAGCACAATCATTTCGCCTTCTGCATTGTCGAGATTGCCTTTCACAACCGCGCCTTTCTGACCACAAGCAGCCAGAGTAAACATTGCAGCCAGAGTTATCATCCAATTCTTTATCATCCTTCCAGTTTTTGTCGTACTAATTGATTGGCCAATTTCGGGTCGGCTTTGCCCTTGCTCATTTTCATCACTTCGCCCATAAAGAGTCCGAGAACGCCTTTCTTGCCACCTCGGTATTCTTCCACTTTATCTGGGTATGCCGCCAATGCCGCATCTACCCATTCTTCCAGTTGCCCTGAGTCACTTTCTTGAATAAGGTCCAATTCTTTGGCAATTTCCAACGGTTCCTTCGTAGGATTTTGACACAGCGCTGGGAACAACTTCTGCGCTGTTGCCGAGTGACTCACTTTTCCATCATCGATCAACGCAATCAGTTTTGCCATTGCCTCAGGTTGCACAGGGAAATCCTCCATGTGAATGGCAAACTCGTTCAGGTACGATTTGATATCGCCCGTAACCCAGTTAGACGCAGCTTTATAATTGGTGGTGTGTGATGTCAGTTCGTTGAAGTACAACGCAATCGGTTTGCTCTCCGTCAGAACGCCTGCATCGTATTCATTCAGTCCGAATTCCTTCGTGAATTTTTCATGCAATTCATTCGGAAGAGCTGGCATGGTGGAGCGTATCTCCTCAATCCAAGCTTTGTCCACAATTACAGGCGTAAGGTCTGGCTCAGGGAAGTAACGGTAATCGTTTGCCTGTTCCTTGCTTCGCATAACGAATGTGGTCCCGTTCATGGCATCGAAACTGCGGGTATCCTGACTGATGGTTCCACCAGCTTCGACTTCTGTGATCTGTCTTTCAATCTCAAAACGGATGGCTCGCTGCACATTCCGTAGCGAGTTCATGTTCTTCACCTCAACACGGTTTCCGAACTTTTCAGATCCTTTCAGCATCACCGAAATGTTTGCATCGCAACGCATGGAGCCTTCCTCCATGTTGCCATCGCAAATCTCCAAGTAACGAAGCAGTTTTCGCACCTCTGACAAGTACGCGTAAGCCTCTTCCGCGCTGCGGATGTCTGGCTCAGAAACAATCTCCAATAGCGGAACACCTGCACGGTTCAGGTCAACCAACGTGTCGTACGGATCTACGTCATGCATGCTTTTCCCAGCATCTTCCTCCATGTGGATACGCGTAATGCCGATGTCTTTGGTCTCACCGTTTTCCAATTTGATAGTGATCTTCCCACCATTACATATTGGCGTGGTGTCCTGCGTTATCTGGTAGCCTTTCGGAAGGTCAGCATAGAAGTAATTCTTCCTTGCGTATTCGTTCCGCTCACGTATCTCGCAACCGCACGCCAACCCCAATTTAATGCCGCTGTCAACAACAGCTTTGTTCACGCGCGGCAGCGTGCCTGGGTGCCCCAGCGTGATTACACTCACGTTGCTGTTCGGCATGCCACCGAATTCCGTACTATCGCTACTGTACGCCTTGCTTTTGGTCAGCAACTGGGCGTGTACCTCAAGCCCGATTACGGCTTGGTATTTCTCGAAAATATCACTCATTGAAAACGCCCATTTGGCTGTATTTCTCAATTCTCTTCTCAATGCGCTCGTCCGCATCCTGCTTGTGCAGTCGCGTCAAGTGCTTTTTGATTTCCTTTTTCACGTTCGAAAACGTGGTTTCATAATCGCGGTGTGCGCCTCCCAACGGCTCAGGAATGATCGCATCAATCAACTTGTTCTCCAACATATCAGGAGCCGTCAACTTCAACGCCTCAGCCGCTTGTTCCTTCTGGTCGCGTGTGCGCCACAGAATGGTAGAACAACTCTCTGGTGAGATAACCGAATACCACGTGTTCTCCAGCATAAAAACCTTGTCGCCAACGCCAATACCAATGGCACCGCCCGAAGCGCCTTCGCCAATAACCACACAGATTATTGGCACGCGCAATTGCATCATTTCAATAATGTTCCGTGCAATGGCCTCGGCCTGCCCGCGCTCTTCCGCTTCAATGCCAGGAAACGCCCCAGGTGTATCAATAAACGTGATCACAGGCTTGTTGAACTTCTCCGCCAACTTCATCAGACGCAGCGCTTTACGGTAACCTTCAGGGTTCGCCATCCCGAAATTTCGGTACTGCCGCATCTTGGTGTTAATGCCCTTCTGCTGGCCGATCAGCATCACCGTTTTGCCGTCAATGCTGCCAAAACCGCCCACCATCGCCTTGTCGTCCTTCACCGTGCGGTCGCCATGCAGTTCCACAAACGTATCATCTGTAAGTGCTCTGATGTACGCCAGCGTGTAAGGGCGCTGCGGATGACGCGAAACCTGCACCTTCTGCCAAGGCGAAAGCGTGCTGTAGATCTCCTGCAGGCGCAGCTTAATGCTCACCTCCAACTCCTCAATCGTCTTGCTTACATCTACTTTGCCCTTCTCCTGAATGGCGCGCGACTTCTCCAGCTGTTCTTCCAGCTCTTGTATGTCACTTTCAAAATCGAGATAGGTCATTGACATGCCCGAGAATTTAGCCTGCGAAGATAGCGGTTGATAGGGTGTGTTTATACAGATTTGCCAGCGAGTGTTCGCGTAAACTGTTCACGTGGCATCACCTTATGATTGTGACATATCCAATATCTGGAATTAACTCAATCATAGGATTGACAGATTCACAACGATGCTCATAGAAATAAGTACCTGCCGGTAATGCAACCCCTTTCCCGTTATAGCCATCGAATGATTTATACTTCCCAATTCTAGACCAAATAATCTGACCCCATCGGTTATAGACTGTACAAGATGAGCTGTTTGAGTTACCGATAAACAGCAACCTATCATTAATCCCATCATTATTTGGTGTAATGACCGCCCCAACCATTCGGTCTTCTCCTACCTGAATCCCTACATCCAAACTATCAACACAACCACCAACTGTTTCAACAAAAAGTGACACATTCGAGAACCCACTTTCTTGAAATGTGTGCTCTGGAAAACGAGAATTGTATACAAATGCGTCTTCAATCCTCCAACTTATTTCCTTATAGTCTTCAAAATCATTCAGAAGTGGTTCAAAATTAATCTCTTGCTCCTTGGATATGGAGCATGGAAGATTAATCCCGTGAATTAATTCGCCAACGACCGTAACGTTAATGGTGTCATAAGTGTCTGAGGAACAGTTGATTGAAGATGTAACCAAAATGTAATTCATGGACTCCATTGCGACAATTTCTATCGTATCAATACCTGGAAACCCTATCCAGTTAAAATTATAAGCAAGGTTACTATAAGCTGGGAAAAGCTTTAATGTGTCTCCCATACATACGCTCGTATCTGATAGTTCAACACCTCCCGGAGAAGTGGAATATTCAAACCAAATAGTATCAGAATTAAAAGGGCACCCATCCACATAAGCCGAAAGAAAGATGTTATCAAATGAACTAACAAACACAGTGTCACTTGTATTTCCATCTGACCATAAAAGACTATCACAATCATAATTACACCAAACAGTGGCGGTATCACCTAAACAGAGTATCCTAGAGGATGATGACTCTAGGAAAGGAAAGGTTCTTTCAGGTAAAAATTCAAAGCGAATATTATCAAAATCTACTGATGTCCTATAACTACCCAAGCCCACCTTACCATAGTTTTGAAACTCATGATCAACCCGAGAAATCCACAAACTATCATTGACGTATACGTCAATTCTTCCGTTACAAAACGACCGAACCACTTTAAAATCAAACCACTCATTAAATTCCATAGCTCCAATTAGAGTCTGTCCAATCATAATTGAGTTTCCATCTGAGTACTTTCCTAAAATTACGTTAGGATTATCGGAATCAGAAGGCATCATTGTTACAACATAAAAGTTGTAGTCGTCTTGGAATTGGAAGTAGAACCTAAAATCAGTATCAGCTAATCCGTTCACATCTACAATTCGCGACCTGCATGAATATACACCCTCACCTCCAGTAAAAGTACCATGAAGCAACCCACCAGCTGTGTCTCCTCCAACCCTCAAGAAGCTATTCTGCTGCTCAGATAGAATATCTGAATATCCTTCCGTTTGATACCAACTCCCGTACCCAGACTCAAAATCACCTAGACTAATAATCATTTGAGGATAAGCGTAATCTGAAATAACAGACACAAATCCCATACAAAGCAAAACCCTCTTAGTGAAATTCATTTTTCCCATACAAGTTACCAGTAGCTTGTCAACGTCTTTTATAGTGGAATCTAATAATTCTTCGGAATTATAAAGTTAATGGGCAATTGCTAAATAAGGTACATTCGGGTAAACCAAATTTCCTGCTCTATGCATTTTATCCGACTACGAAAATTAATAATGGCATTTGCCCTCATTCAAGTATGGGCAGTTCTTTTGGCCTTGATTATAGAAAAGTCACTCACGTTAATCAAAGAGATGAAAGAATTGACTGAGGTACAAACGTGGCTGCTTCTGATTGGTGGATGGGTGCTTATAAGTCTAGTTATTTATGCTTTCTACAAAGACTTAACTCTACTTAAATCACTAGAAGGACTTACTGATCAAATTTTACCGGATCACGATGTTGCCCGTGCTAAAAAGCTACTAAAGCAGATTAAGCAGAATAAACCATTAAGTGATGAAGATGCTGAGTTTATGAAGGGATTTTCTGAGATTGGTTTATTGCCGAATGATTTTGTAGCTGTTTATGTTGAAAAGAAATGGTCATTAAAGCAAACCTTACAGATGAAAGCAGCGGTAGCGGTTGTATCGATAATAGCATGGGTTTGGTCTAATAAGAAGCATTAAAGTGAACCTGATTGAAATTAACGAGCAATTCCCAACCGAACTGGACTGCATAGTGCATTTGGAGAAAGTGCGCTATGGCAAAAAACCGAAGTGTGCTTTTTGCGATAGCGTTAATCTCGGTGTGCGATTGAAAGACCACCGTTTCACTTGTAAGGATTGCAGAAAGACATCCAGCGTGACCGCAGGAACCGCATTGCACGGCACGCGGATACCTATCAAAACATGGTTCTATGCCTTTGCTATCATTTCGGACGCTAAAAAGGGCGTATCGGCTTTACAACTGCAAAGGAATCTCGGAGTGAGTTACCCGACCGCGTGGAAAATGTACATGGACATCCGTGGAATGATGGTGGATGATAATGCCAAGTTGGACGGAGTAGTGGAAATGGATGAAACGTACATCGGTGGAAAACCGCGCAAGAATGCGAAAATGATGCTTACGGATTCGCAGAAGGAAAAACTCGACCATAAATTGTACGATCTGAAAGAAGATTTCGAGATAACCGAAGGACAGTACAAGAAGAAATATCCGAAGGTGAAACCGAAACGAGGTCGCGGAACTACGAAAATATCCGTGGTTGGAATTGTGCAGCGGGACGGGAACGTGGTTGCCGAAGTGATGGAAAACCTGACCGCGCGGAATCTTCGGAAGATGGTTCAGGAAAACGTGAAGGAATCAGATTCGATACTCGTCACGGATGAGTATAGCGGGTACAACCGACTTTCAGAGATCATCGAACATATCAAGATCGACCACCAAAAGATGTGGTCGTATAAAGGGATCAATACCAATTCGATTGAAAGTTTCTGGGCGATAATCAAGCGCGGAATTATCGGACAGTACCACCAAGTAAGTCCGAAGTACCTTCCGAACTACGTTGCGGAGTTCGTTTTCAAGTACAACAATCGACACGATGATGACATGTTTGAAACACTGGTAAAAAATGCAGTCAAAACAGCCAACCCGTAAAGTTTATAATTCCGTAATTCTTTTAGGCAAATATTATTGAGTCAAAAAAACAACCATCAAACGAATATCAATCAACTATGTAACGTTGCCCATTAGAATAGCGATACTAATTTTCTCAAGTTACAATTCATCACAAGTTATCTACAATTTGTCTGAAAACGTGGCGCCAGCGTACCCGTTCTGCAGCCACCTTATTATCGCGGTTACACATCAGCACAATGATGATGTTCTTATCTGGATGTACATAGATGTGCTGCTTATACATACCATCGGCCATGTAATCTCCGTAGGCCTTTTCGCCAATGTGCCATAAGTAATTGTAACCGAAGCTGCTTCCGTTGGCCGTGTCTCTACTAACGGATCGGGCAACCCAATCTTTTGGCACCACTTGGGTTCCGTCCCAATTGCCATTATTCAGAAATAACCTTCCAAACTTGGCATAATCCAAAGCCGTAGCCCCCATGCAACAGAAGGTCTTGTCCTCCCCTTTCTTGTCGCTGGTCCAAATGGCATCCGTGCAGGCATTGATGGGCTGCCATACCTTTTCACTCAGGTACTCAGATGGTTTCTTCCCTGTTGCACGATGCAGTATCAACCCGAGTAGCTGCACATCCAAGTTGATGTATTCCTGATACGTTCCAGGCT
>JACJZQ010000024.1 GCA_020635495.1 Flavobacteriales bacterium
CGTGTGCTTCTCCAAAAGATGGTGCGCCTTGATGATGACCAACGGTGCAGCCGCCTCAAATCCAACGCGACCTTTGATGCCGATAATGGTATCGCCCACATGCACATCGCGGCCAATTCCGTAGCCCGCAGCCATTTCTTCCAACGCATTGATGGCTGACACCGGATCCATTTCAGTTCCGTTCAATCCTGTCAATTGCCCTTCGCTGAATTGCAGCGTAACCTCCAGAGGTTCGGTCTTGGTAACGGGCGTTGGATAGGCCGATTCTGGCAAAGGCTTGTGCGAAGTGAGCGTTTCCGCGCCACCCACACTCGTTCCCCACAATCCTTTATTGATGGAATACTGCGCTTTGGTCCAATCGAGTTCGATGCCTGCTTCTTTCAAGTAATCAATCTCCTGTTGGCGACTCAATTTCAGGTCGCGGATCGGTGTGATGATCTCCGTTCCAGGCAACAGAAGTCCGAATGCAAGATCGAAACGCACTTGGTCGTTTCCTGCGCCTGTGCTTCCGTGGGCAATCGCATCAGCATTGATGGAGGCCGCAAATTCAGCCAGCGCAATGGCCTGATACACGCGCTCAGCACTCACCGACAACGGATAAGTGTTGTTCTTGAGCACGTTTCCATAAATAAGATAACGGATGATACGCTGGTAGTAATCGTTGGTGCGCTCCAACACACGGAATGAATCAACACCGGCCAATTCTGCGCGCTTCGCAATGCGTGCTTTTTCCTCTTCGGATATGCCACCGGTATCAACCAATGCGGCATGCACTTCCATGCCTTTTTCAATGGTCAGGTACTTGGCGCAGAAGGTGGTGTCTAAACCACCGCTGAACGCCAGTACGACTTTCTTCTTTGTCATTTGCTTTCAGTTTGTGTAGCCTGTTTCAACGCAGGCTTAAGTGATGGAAATGATGGGATGAGGTTCTGAAGTCGTTTTCCTCGTTCCACCATGAATTTCTTGAAACCTGCCCAACGTTGAACTTTGGTTTCTACCACAGGTTGGCTTACCGTTTTTTCCATGTACATCATGCCTGTGCACATACACATGGTGCGGTTCGTTCGCTGCAACACGTCAAAGTTCACGCAGCTTTGGCAGCCTTTCCAAAACGCTTCATCCTGAGTAAGTTCTGAGAACGTTACAGGTTTGTAGCCGAGGTCTGAATTGATCTTCATCACCGCCAAACTGGTAGTAATTCCGAACAACTTTGCCTCAGGGAACATTTCTCGCGATAGCTTGAAAATGGCCGATTTGATCGCTCTTGCCAAACCTGTTTTACGATAATCGGGATGAACGATGAGCCCAGAATTGGCCACATATTTTTTGTCTTCCCAGCTTTCGATATAGCAGAAGCCAACCACAGAATCGCCATTCAAAGCGATGACTGCCTTCCCTTCAGACATCTTTTTCTGAACGTATTCGGGTTCGCGTTTGGCAATACCTGTCCCTCTGACCTTGGCGGCCTCTTCCATCATTTGGCAGATGGTGAATGCAAAAGGATGATGGCTAATGTCAGCCACCTTGACTTCATAATTCATGAAATTCGAATGATTGTTTTGTTCAATTGGTGGAATGCGCACTGACCTCAACGGTCCAACGAAGTACGACTCAGACCCTCAGAATGAAAAAGCGCGGGCACGCGTTCTGCCGCCTCGCACAAATGCCAGCTTCGCACTCATGAAGAAGTGCCAGAAACTGAATACCGTTCATATTGAACTCGTTTTGCATGGCGCAAAATTAAAAGATGTTCAATTTTCTGAACATGATTTTTAGCAATTGGACCAGAATTAATTGAAGCTTAACCCAATACACCTATTCATCTGGCCAACGCAAAATGTCAGAACCCAAGAGTTCCATCAACGCGATTTCTACTTTTGCACCATGAACCGATTCAACCTCGTTCGTTATAAAGCGGATTACCGCACCATTGCCACGGTAGTTGCTTACGCCATTTTCTACCCCATCAGTTGGTACTTGTGGGGCGAATTCGGTTGGATTGGAAAGACGATTCTGGTGTTAGTGCATTGCAATTGGCAGTTCTTTATTGCCACTATCATTCACAATACCATACACGTTCCGATTTTCAGGAGCATGGCGTGGAATAAGGCTTTCCAGTTTCTGCTTTCGGCAGTGAAAGGAAACCCTGTAAGTGGGTACGTTCCAGGGCACAATTTGAGTCATCACAAGCATTTGCAGACACCGAAAGATGCAGCCCGCACAACCCGCGCCCGTTTCAAGTGGAATTTCCTGAACCAACTGCTGTTCTTCTTCCTGCTTGCGCGAGATATTATGAAGTCGGAGAAAGCTTTCGTTCAACGAATGAAGGATGTGAAACCGGGTTGGTCGTCTCAGTACAAGAAGGAGGCAATTCTTGTGGGAACGATAAAAGTGGGGGCTCTGATCGTTGATTGGCAACGCATGCTTTTCCTCATTTTCATTCCGAACATGTATTCGCTTTGGGGCATTTTCGGGACCAATTACTGGCAGCACGATGGTTGCGATGAAACGCACCCGTATAATCACTCGCGTTCGTTTACTGGAAAGTTGTTCAATTGGATGGCGTTCAACAATGGTTATCACGGAATTCACCACATGTATATGGGTGTGCATTGGAGTCTGTATCCAGAATATCACGAACGATTGTTGAAACCGTACGTTCATCCAAGCCTCGACCAGAAATCACTTTTCGTTTATCTGTGGAAGTCGTGCATTTGGCCAGGAAAACGGTTGGATTATCTTGGAAATCCGGTTCAACTTCCACCTAAAGTGGATACTCAGGATTGGGTGAGTGACGTGTCTATCGACCCCGAGGCAAAAGTTGCTTTGGGAGCCATTCAGTGATCAGAGGTATTTCTCCAATCTGTTATTGATGATGAAATCCCTCGCCTTCAGGTTTCCTTGATTGGCAGCTTTTTGCATCCACATGGCAGCCAGATCATTGTTCTTGGTCACTCCTCTCCCATAATAATACATCCAACCCAAATTGAATTGTGCTTCTGAATGCCCTTCCTTGGCGGCTATTCTGAACCATTGTAATGCCTTTTGGTAGTCTACCGCTACCCCTTCACCAGCCAAATAGACATTTCCGAGCATATTCTGTGCATCTCGATGGCCTTGCAATGCAGCCAACTCAAACCACACGACCGCATGTCCGCAACTTGTCGCTTTCTGACAATCGGCTCCATAATAGATCATCCCCAATGCAAATTGAGCATCCGCTATATCCTGATGCGCAGCCATCAGATACCATTTTTCAGCTTCGGGAATATTGCGTTCCACCCCGGATCCGCGCTGGTAGATCAAACCAAGATTGTATTGCGCAAAAGCCACGCCTGATTCTGCAGCCTCGGTAAACCAAAATATGGCGCTATCTACATTTTCTTCCACTCCCTTACCATTGTAAAACGACAATGCCAGATTATACTGCGCCTTCTCATTTCCATTGTAGGCTAAGCTTTTCAACTCATCAATGGCCTGGGCATTAGCTCCCAAATTGAGAAAGATTAATAAGACAAGAATTCTGATGGTCATCTTAGGATAGTAAAGAACATACAATGTTAAAGAATTGCCACAATTCATCTGTGACACATGTCATCAATAAATGAAAATGGTGATGAATTTTTCCAACTACCGATGAACAATCAAATGTTTTCAATGTTTAAACATTGATACATACATTTGTAACCATAATCAATCAACAATCAAAATGAAAACAACCAAATTACTATTGACATTTACAGCGGCAGGAACACTATTTCTAGCAAGCTGCGGTGGTGGACACGAACATTCTAACGAATCTGAGGCTACCAGCGAAGAAACTGCTGCAGTAGAAGCAGTTACCAAAACGGTAGACCCTGCTGCCAGCACAGTTAACTGGGTAGGAAAAATGATCGGCATTAAAGCGCACAACGGAACTATCAACTTGCAAGAAGGGTCATTGACCATGGAAGGTGATAAAATTGTAGGCGGAAGCTTCGTGGTAGATATGAGCACCATCACGCCTCTTGACGAGAACTATGCTCCTGACGGTAGCGAGCAAGGAACTCGTGAAATGCTTGTTGGTCACCTTTCTTCTGGAGATTTCTTCGCAGTGGAAGAATACCCAACTGCAACATTCGAAGTAACAGGAACGAATGCTGATGGAAGTGTTAGTGGTAACCTTACCGTTCGTGGTAAAACCAATCAAGAAACTGTAACTGATGTAGTTGTTAGCGAAGGAACCGTTTCAGGAACCTTGGTTTTTGACCGTAAGAAATACGATGTGGCTTGGGATAGCCCAATGAAAGACGCAGTTCTTTCTAACGATATCGAACTACAGATTGAATTGAAAGTAGCTGGATAATCAGCTTCTGGTTTATGAGAGAAAAAGGCGCTCCAATTGGAGCGCCTTTTTTGTTTTAGAATGTGAAATGCAATCCAGCTATAAAGCTAAATCGCTGCACCGGATATTGGTTCCATATCTCGTAGCGCATAGCAGCAATATTGCGTAGATCAACAAACGCTCCTATCCATCTTTTGTAACGGTATTCCGCACCAAGACTGATGTCCGCGTAGCCATTCATTTTGATTGGTTCTGCTCGCGTTCCGAGACTGTCTGTGACAAATCCTTGCGCCACACGGTTTCCTGCAGCGGTTATGGAAGCCTTGAAAATGAACTTGTCGTTCAGGTTGTAGTTTCCTGCGAATACGAACGTAAACGGAGCTTCGTGCCAAGGCTGAATACTATCATTCGGCATGTGGAACAAACGGTATTGAGCCGTTGCTTGCACAAACAGTTTCTCGCTCATCGAATAACTCAACGAACCTTTGAAACGCGTTACGCGGATGTCATGGAATTCAGGATTGAACTTCAACCCGATTCCATCGGAAGTGTCGTTTGTGAACAGCATGTAATTCTGCGTAATAATCTCAGCAACTGAAAGGTCGAAACCGAGTATTCGGAAGATGTTGCCTTTGAAACCGCCTTCCACATTCAACCGCTCGTAGCTATTCTTGCGAATAAGATCGGTGTGCGCGTATGGATTAAGCTCCGAAATGCTTCTAAGTCCGTTACGCTGAACTCCTCCTGTGGCATTCACATAGAACCGAACCATGTCTTGCGCGAGGAAATAATGCAAGTGCAAAATGGGCGTCAGAATGGGTTTGACGTAGGTGGTTCTACCATCCACGAACATGCCGAAACCAGCATCAATTCCCCAGCGTTCTCTGCGGTGTCTGAACTCGCTTTCCAAGCCAAAAATGACGTTATCGTCAATTCCAGACACGGGCGACTGATTGTGATATACATCTAAATTGGAGCGCACCTGCACCTCACTTTTCTTGACAGGAATGACCACGCCACCGTTCAATGATGCCCTGCCCTCTTGGTTTTGGAAACGGTCAAGCGTATGGCTGTAACTCAGGTCAGCGAAATCGAAGATCTTCTTCTCTTTTCCCTGTTGGGTTCGCAGCGCCAACGTTCCTTTCACATGATGAAACATCTGATTGATACTGTCCTTGGGCGGCTGCAATTCCGATGGGTCGTAACCGTAGTAATAATTCTGGTCCAGGTCGTATTCCACGTCTGCCGAAAGCACATGCCGCTTCATGAAATACTTCCCGAAAACGGAAACACCAGCATCCGTAAATCCGAACGGTTTGCCATCCAGTTTGGCGAATGAAGCATGATAACGACCAAAACCGCCCGCTTGATATTTCTTGTTCCGAAGGCTCGAAAACGAAGCCTCCGCATACGGCATGGTGTAATTCCCAAAGCCGACTTTCAAGTAGCCGTTGTACAACTTCGCCAACGGTTCTTTTCCCAAACGGACCGCATCCATTGGCTCCATTTCGTTGGTAATTTCGGGTTCCTTCGGAAGCACTTCATACTGCATTTCGGGCAGCGTTACGGTGTCCTTTTCCAACTCAGGTTGCACGGCATGTTTCTTCGCATCCCGCGTATCGGGGCGGTAATCCTTCCGAACGGTAAATCGAAGACTATCAGGAAGTTTTTCGGCATCATTCTGCGCCAGCGCAACACTCGCAGCCAGCAGCATCAGTAAACTCAGTTTCAGGGTTTTCATGTTCTGGGATTTTGAGGTAGTTGGTCATTAATCAGCATTCGAGAATGCCTCGAATTTTTCAATGCGTTTCAGTTCCGCCTGTGCCTGTTTTTGGATCTCGCCCGTGTAATTCTCCACTACATTCTGCAGCGTCAATTTGGCTTGGAACATATCGTCCTGCTTCACATAATTCTTTGCGAGCAGGAGGAACGATTTCCCGACCCAAGTCTCATAATTGGCGAACTGATTGACCATCTCGAAAATGGTCTCTTGGCTTTTTTCGTAATCGCCACGGGTGTGATGAATTTCCGCGATGGTGTACTTGGCTTCGGCACCCGCCACGTTCTGCGCCTGATTGACAACCTGCTGGAATTTCGCCAAGGCGATATCGTAATTCTCCGTGCCAAGCGCACACTTGGCAGCAATCAGATTGGCTTCATCCTTTACTGTGCGCTCCACCCTATCCGACCGCAAAACCTTCTCCGCGTACTCATCAGCCAAGCCGAAATCATCCATTTTGAAATGCGTGCGCATCAAGCCAATGCGTGCTTCGAGTTTATTCTCAGAACGCTCCGCAATCTCTTCCAACATGGCGTATTTCAACTGTGCCTGCGCAAACTGCTTCTGATACATGTGTATCTGCGCAGCTGCCACCAATGCGCGCTCGGTGTAACTGGTTTTGGCGTATTCCAACACGTGGTTGAAATCGGTCAAAGCCTCATCATATTTCTTCAGGTTGAGCGCAATTTCCGCCTTGAAATAGTGTGCATCCAACGCGAAATAGCCATTCGGGAATTTCTGCAGGTACTTCTCAAATTCCTGCATGGCGCTGACCATCTCGCCACGCTGATACATCAACTGGGCAGCTTCGTAGTAAGAAGTATCCAAAGAACCCTTTGTAGCATCAGGGAAACTATTCTGTGAGAGGTAATCCTCAAACTGCCGCACGTTTCCACCTTCCACGTAGATCTTTTGGATTTTTCCCAAAGCTTCCGAAGCCTCAGAAGTTCCTGGGTAATCGTTCGCCACCTGCTTGAACAGCGGCAACGCCACTTCATCCTCATTACGGTTATAGAACACCAGCGCCTTGTTCAGAATGCTTCTGCCCGCGTACTGCGATTGCGGATGTTCGTCCACCACCTTATCGAACCAGGCCACAGCATCATCTGGCTTGTCGGAGAAGAAGTACGTCTCTCCTATTTCGTACTTGGCATCGACCACAAATTCTGAGTTCGGATACGAGCTGATCAACGAATTCAGCTTGCTGATCTTCGACCGCGATTTACCCTGCAATCCGTAGCACATCGCCACTTGGAAAAGTGCGTAATCGGTCTCCTGTCCGTTCATGCCAATGGCCTTGTTGTAGTACGCAATGGCCTTGCCCGTGTTCTTCTGCACGTAGTAGCAATCGGCAATGCGCAGGTAGGCATCATTCACGCGCAGCGCATCGTACTTCTCCAACTCCAAGAATTTGAGAAATGCTGGTATCGCGTTCGCTTCGTCCTGTTTTTCGAAATGCACATACGCCAAGCCGTAATGCGCCAGTTTGAACACCTCGGTTCTATCGGCATTCGTAGCCAGAATATGCTGATTGTACGCATCAATGGCGCGCTGGTGCTGACCGAGATTTGCCAACGCTTCCGCTTTCCAGAACAGCGATTTCGCAGCCGTCAACTTATCCACCCCGAACTCATTCGCCATCTTGAAAAACCGAATGCTGCGCTCGTAATTGCCATCGTTGTAGAGTTCCATTCCGCGTTTGAGAGCCGTTTGCTGGTAGATCTCCTTGTGCAGATTGGTCTTCTTTCTGATCTTCTCGATGGTAGCCAACGCACCTTCATAATCGCCCGTGCTCAGGTGCACTTTCATGATCAGTTCCTGCGCCTCATCCGCGCGGTCGCTGCCCAAATGCTCATCCACGTACTTCTCGAAAGCCGTTATCGCCTCATTGTTCGGGTCGTAACTCAACTCGAACGAAAGCTTGGCATAATTGAAAATGGCCGTCTCCTGCAATTCCTTGTCGAACGCCATTTCCGAAGCCAATTTGAACGCATTGCGTGCCGAATGCTTGTCGCCCGTTTTCAGGTACGCATCCGCCATCTGGTAGTACGCCAATTGCGCCATCTCGTCCTGCTCCTTCACGGTCTGCTCAAAGTAGCTGGCAGCCTTCTCGAACTTGCCCGCTTTGTAACAGGCAAATGCCAATCGGTACACCTCCTCGCGGTCCCAGTTCAGTTTGGTGTACGCCTCTTCCAAATACGGTACGGCCATGGAGAATTCGCCCATCTGGTAGTAGGCGTCCCCGATCATCTTATGCAAGTTGCCACTTGCAAGACCAGAGAACTTCTTCCCCATGAGCCGCTCCCCGTATTCGATAACTTCCTGGTCCTTTCCCTGCGCCTGCAGGATCTGCAAAATGTATAGCGGCACGATCTTCCCGAAGGTCTCATCGCCCTCCAGCAACGAGAAACCCTCGTACGCCTCATCGTACTTGGCTTCCTTAAACAGGATGTACGAATTGTAGTACGTGATGGGCGCGTAGTACGGGCTCTCAATATCGTACTCCACCAGCGCGAATTCCGACTTCGTTTTCTCGTAATCTTCCCGCTGAAAATGCGCGTATCCCTTCTTGAAATGGAACTCGTTTCGCTCGGCACGCGCCAACTGCTTCTCGTCCACTTTATCAAACCATTTCAGCACGTTTTTGAACTTGCGCTTGGTGTGCGCATACCGCCCCAAATGGAAATACGCCATCTGCACCTTGGCGTGCTCAGGATGGTCTTTTACGAACGTTTCCATCATCTTATCGCCATGCTCGTTAAAGAGCTCCAAGGCACACAGCGCGCTGTAGTATTCGGCATTCTCCAACTCCACACTCGAGAGCAAATGCGGATTTTCCAACGCCTTGTTGAAACGGTGCTGCGCGGCAGCATATTTCTTCTTCTGCACGTGCTCCAGCCCTGCGTTGTAATCGCGCAGCGCGTCATCATCCACGCTAATGGTCTGCGCCTGCAACCGACCAAGAAAAAGAGCCGAAACAACCAGCGAGACGCTGAGTAAAGATGTACGGAGATTAGCCTGACATTCCATATCGGGGTAGTTTGAGTGAACGGGAAAAAATTGGGTAAACCTGACGCCACTTAAACGCCACCGCATTTCGGGCTATTGCACAGAACGCCCGCCCAACAAGGCTTTCGAGCCATGCGTTATATCATTTGAAACAAGAGAAAGTGGTTTGGAGCGTTCCCCTGCGGGTCGGGCTTTTCGCTTTTACTCCTCTCCGCCTGAGGCGGATGCGGGGTAACCGCTGCAATCCCTAACGCGAAAGCGTACTAATTAATCGAACTGCTGAATCAGACATTCGTTCAAAGCCCTTCATCGGGATTCCGTAATCGGATTTCACCGAGTCGATAAAACCTTGGGCATCAGTATTGGAGTATTTGATAGCACCTAAACCAACTTTGGGAAAGAAAAGAAGACCAAAATCACCTAGTGGGAAATGAACACCAACCGCCTGATTGAACAAATCCAATGAAATGAAATAACTTATTCCGTAAGACCCTGAACTTGCATCTCCAAATGTCAATGGAATGGATTTCTTTCCGATTTCCAGTTTCTGTGAAATACCAGAAATCAGCTCCATCTTCTCTTCGTACATTACGGTTGGAACCTTTCCTTTGTTATTATCTGTTGTGATAACCGAAATCTGAAAATCACCAACGGATTCTAATTTTTCGTTTTCGATGGTCTGCTTAAATGCAGTTGTTAAGGATTCAAATTCAGACTTCTCAGCTGATCTGTTGTTCCATTCTTTCTGAAAAAACTCAAACGCCTCAATATCACCAATCCAGCCTGTGCTCAGTTTATCTTCCGCTTTGCCTGATGAGATTTTCATCAAGTTGGCTTTCCCATTAAATACAGAAGCTATAAGGAAATCAGTTTGTCTACCTGACAGATTATGGTAATTCAATAACAAGGCAACCAGTAAGATGACAGAGCTAGGTTTTTGAGCATAAATAGCTCTAATAGCCTCCTCCGCGAAGTGAACATCACCAGCATACCCAACACATATAAAAGGATTCAATGCAACCAATTTAATGAGGCCTTTTTGCGGGTTCCCATTCACGACATTTGGATCAGTAATCCGAGAATCGGATTCCATTTTGATGCTATTACCTACTTGCTTAGCTACAATCAATGTCATCTTTCAATTCAAAGGTTCTACGATGGAGAAATAATAATTAGCATCCACCAAATAGTCTCATAAACATAGCCAATGAGTCCTTTTGGTTTCCCATAGGTTTCTAACAATTCTGCATCAGAAACTTATATAATCAATAAACAAACGGAATAACCCGCTTGCGTTCTTTCGGGTAATCTGGGAATTTATCGAGGTAGAACTGGTGGTGGTCTTTGGCGCGTGGCACCAAGTTGGCAAACGTCCAAATGGCAAATGAAGCGGCAGGTAGATTCCAAGCCAGAATGGCAAAACCCGTCCATTCCAGAATTTCCCCAAAGAGGTTGGGTGCACTCACATAATTGAACAATCCGCCACGCGGGATGACGTAACCTGTTTCGCCAGGTTTGCGCAGGTTCATCAGCTTTTCGTCCGCCCAAAAGTTGATACCGAAACCAAGCACAAACAGCGGCAATCCCATCATGAATTGCCAACTCGTTAGCCATTCTTCGGTGTAGGAACTCAACTCCGCCAAATAAAACCCGTTGAACCCCGCATTGAACAGGTTGAAGAACACCGCTGAGAATACGATCGTAATCGGCATCAACTTGTTTCCACTCTTAATTCTGAATGGAAAAATGAATGTGCGGTTGAGGTAATGCACCAGCCATAATCCACCAATGATCCATGTGACTGAATTCACTTTCGAACCGAAAACCAACGAAACGAGAATGATGGCAAACGATGGCAGTTCCATCAGCAACCACCCGAACTTGTTCTTGATCATCGGTCCCCAACCCGTTTTGGTGTGCCGCCCGAACGGTGCTGTGACGAACTGCAACAGCACGAAAACACCCAATGCCAAAGCGATCCACGCCCAAACGAACAGTTCAAAATGCTCCGCAAACCATGTTTTCATGAGCCTAACATAGGTTTTCCCATGAAATGGTGGATTGACCAAAGCCACTCCTCTTCCGTCAATTTAGTAGGAACCACCATCAGGAATTAATTACTCCGCTCAAACCCCATAGATCACCCCATACTTTTTCTGGGCGTAATCCATAAAGTACTTCGCGTTCAGCGGTTCGCCCGTAATGCGTTCCGAAAGCTCATCCGAACCATATTGTCTTCCATATTGGTGGATGTTCTCACGAAGCCACACCAACAGGTTTTTCAGGTACGGACGTGCATCATTCGGGTCAAGTGCTCCGATTTGTTTTTCCGCAGCCGCATGGAACTGAGAGGCATAGAAACTACCGATAGAGTAGGTAGGGAAGTAGCCGATGCTTCCGTGGCTCCAATGGATGTCCTGCAACACACCTTGGCTATCGCTCGGGACATCTACGCCCAAATATTCCTTGTATTTCGCGTTCCACGCAGATGGAAGGTCGGCCGCATTCAGTTTCTCTTCCATGATCGCCTTCTCAATCTCGTAGCGGATCAGAATATGGAAATGATAGGTCAGCTCATCGGCATTCACACGGATCAAACTCGGCTCAACCTTGTTCATGGCCTTGAAGAAATCCATGGCCGAAACACCCTCAAACTGCGTAGGGAAGATCTCCTTCAACCGCGCGAATTTCCATTCCCAGAACGCAAGCGAACGGCCCACGTTGTTCTCCCACAATCGGCTCTGACTTTCATGGATTCCCAACCCAACAGCAGAACCTGATGGAAGCCCGTAATCGCTGTCTGGCAAACCTTGTTCGTACAGCGCGTGGCCACCTTCGTGAATGCAACTCCATAGCATCTCATTGAACGTTTCTTCAGAAACACGGGTGGTCACACGCACATCCTTCGCCCCAAAATTGATGGTGAACGGATGGCTCGAAAGATCCTGACGTCCACCGTCAAAATCGTAGCCCATATCCTTCAGAACCTCAATGCCAAAATCCCATTGCTTATCGTGGTTGAAGTACTGATCCATGAAACTGTCGTTCACCTGCGGCTTGGCTTTGATGGCGTCCAATAGCGGCTTCAGGTCGTTCTTCACACCATCGAATAATCGATCAAGTTTTGCTACGGTGCAATCAGGCTCGTACTCATCGCACAGCGCATCGTACGGATGCCCTTCAAAACCCACAATTCCAGCTTCCTTGCGCTTCAGGTCGATCACCTTTTGCAGGTAAGGCGCGTAAATGCTGAAATCGTTCGCCTTTTTGGCTTCCTGCCAATGGTAAAAAGCCTCGCTGGTTGCGCGGCTCGTTTCCTCCACAAACTTGGCATCGAACAACGTTTTTCGCTTCAAGTCGCGGGCGGTCAGTTCAATATTCCGTGCTTCTTTTTTCTCTTTTGGAGGATCAGCCAAAAGGCCATCAACCAACTTTTTCAGTTCAGGGTCAACCAACTTTTCATGCGCCAATTTCGATAGCGTTCCGATCTGCTGTGCTCTTCGCGCATGGCCGTTCTTCGGCATGTACGTTTCCAGATCCCAGTGCAACAGCGCGGTGGCATAAGAGATGTCGGCAATTTCAGAAAGCAGTTCGGTGTAACGCGTGTAATCAGACATGAGGCAATTAGCGGATTAGCGAATGAGACAATTAGTAAATGTGGCTGCGAATGTAGGATAATCCTCCGCCTCGTTCCTCGGCACCTCCTTTTGAAGGAGGAAGGGCCTCATTCCCCCTTTCAAAGGGGGTGGACGGAAAATGAAGCTTGCGGAATTTTCTGGACGGGGGATTTTTTGCTTAAAATCGTGCTTCAATTTTTAACACCCACACCACTATGAGCAAGGGAAAAACGAATGGCGCCAAAGCATTACTCGATACGTTGATGAACGCGGGTATCGACACCTGTTTCACCAATCCGGGAACTTCGGAAATGCATTTTGTAGCTGCGCTGGATGACAGCGACATGCGAGCCGTGCTCACACTTTTTGAAGGTGTGGCCACAGGCGCGGCCGATGGTTATGCGCGGATTGCTGGAAAGCCAGCAGCCACGTTGCTTCACTTGGGGTGTGGCCTGGGAAACGGCCTGGCCAACTTGCATAACGCAAGGAAAGCGCGCGTACCGATGGTGAATATTGTAGGCGACCACGCCACGTATCATACGCAGTACGATGCGCAGCTTCAATCGGATATTGAAACCGTTGCGAAGAACGTTTCCACGTGGGTAAGAACCACGCAAGAGACAAGCAAAATCGGTGAAGATGCAGCGGAAGCGATCAAAGTCGCAACTGGTGCTCCGAACCAGATATCTACGCTTATTCTGCCTGCCGATGTTTCTTGGGGCGAAGGTGGAACGGCCATCTCAGATTTCACGCAGCCTGCACCAGAAGTAGCTTCTGAGGAAGTGGTCAACAGCATTGCTGAAGTGCTGAAATCCTCAGGAAAGAAAACCGCCATTCTACTTGGAAGAAGAGTGATTTTGGAAGACGGATTGATGCTCGCGTCACAGTTATCAGAGAAGACGGGAGCGAAATTGTTCACAGAAGTATTCCCGACCCGATTGCAACGCGGTGCAGGTTTGCCAAACGTGGAGCGCATCGCCTATTTGGCCGAAATGGCTTCGGTGCAATTGGGTGGTTACGACCATCTTATTCTCATCGATGCCAAAGCACCTGTTTCGTTCTTCGCATATCCAGGCAAGAAGAGTTACCTCGTGCCAGACGATTGCAAACTACACGACCTTGTAACGAAAGAGCAAGATGCCATGAAGAGCTTGGAAGCGTTGGTTGCCGCGGTTGATGCTTCGGATACACCACCAAGGTTGCAATTGGCTTCACGTCCTTCTCTTCCTTCAGGCAGTTTGAATGCTGAGAAAGTAGCTCAAGCTGTTGGCGCATTGCTTCCTGAACACGCCATTATTTCGGATGAATCGCAAACATCAGGTTTGAAGATTCCTTTCCACACGGCAGGCGCGCCAAAGCATGATCTCCTGACGCTTACTGGTGGTGCCATCGGGCAAGGTTTGCCTGTTGCTTTGGGTGCAGCGGTGGCAAGTCGAAACCGACCTGTTTTGGCCCTGATCGGTGATGGTGCTTCCATGTATACGATTCAGGCGCTGTGGACCATCATGGCCGAAAATTTGGACGTAACGACCGTGATTCTGAACAACGGTTCGTACGCCATCCTCAATATTGAGTTGGAAAGGGTGGGAGCCGAGAAGGTTGGACCGAAAGCCAAGGCGCAGTTGGATATTTCCAAGCCGGGAATCGATTTCGTTTCAATCGCTCATGGAATGGGAATGCCTGCTGAACGCACCCGTACAGCGGAGGAATTTAATAAGGCGTTGGAAAATGCTTTCCGCGAGCCGGGACCGCATTTGATCGATGCAGTTGTGCCCAGCGAATACGAAGGTTTTAAATTGAAAGCGTTGCCTTACCTGTTGAGTTCGTTGGATAAGATTCCGAACTCCTGGGCGAAAGCGCTGAAGAATAAGTTGGCTCCGTAGCCTTTTGAGTTATTCGGTTAATCGTTATTGAGTTATTAGGGTTCCCCTGAATAACAAATAACCCAATAACCAATAACCAACCCGTTACTTCTTTCGAATAAACTGCACAGCCACGCTCAACCATCCGGCTACCAAAATCAATCCGCCAATTGGTGTAATTGGGCCAAGTGCTCGAACGCCTTCCATTCCATGAACAGCGATGGTGGAAAGCAGGAAGATGGAACCTGAGAAAAACAGCGTTCCGATAGCGAAGAGCCAAAGCGAAACTTTCAGATTCACATTAAACTGTTTGCTCAGCACCACCGCCAACATCATGGCAAAAATGTGGTAATACTGATACCGAACACCTGTGGCAAAACTGTTCAGTTGCACATCGCTCAATTTGCCTTGCAAACCGTGTGCGCCAATTGCCCCAAGAATCACAGTTATCGCTCCAAGTACAGATGCAAATACGATCCAGTTTTTCATTCTACACAATTATATGAGTCCTTCCTTATCATACAACGCAACTCCTTTCGCCACCATTTCGGTGATCTCCGTTTCCAGTTCGGGGCTTAGCTTTTTGATGTGAAAACAGCTTTTGCCTTCCAGGCACTTCTTCAGTTCGTCTGATGGCGCAAACTCGGTCGGGTGCGTGTAAATAGGGAAGTAGTACAATCGGATGTCTGTTGGTTTTGGTACAACACTTCCAAAATAGAAGCCGTCCACTTTCTGCTTGCCTTGCATCACTTCCTTTTTGCCGCAAAGTTCCAGCACGGTTTTCTCGTCCTTACGAACGCGCAAGGTTGGTACATGCGATTTCAAAATCCCGCGGAGCGTGGCCTCAATCTCGTTCAGGTCTGTTTTCATGGTGTGAAGATAGTTGCTGGTTGACGGTTTACAGTTGACAGTTCTGAAACCGTCATTTCGACCGAAGCGGAGAAATCTAAATAGATGTCTCGGCTTCGTTGTACTCCGCTCGACATGACGTTGAAAAAACTGGTACATGGTCGCTATTCACTCTTCGCTTAATGCTAAGTTTGCCTCAAATGAAGAACATCCTTGTCATAGGTGCTGGCCGGTCGGCCACAACGCTGATCGATTATTTCCTACAACATGCCGAAGCACTCGATTGGCGCATTACTGTGGGTGATATTTCGGAGGAATTGGCAAGGAAGAAGATCGGTTCGCATCCACGCGGAAGTGCCATCCAATTCGATGTGTTCAACGCTGAGCAGAGACGCGATGAGGTTTCCAAGGCGGATGTGGTGGTGAGTATGCTTCCTGCAAGTATGCACATCGAAGTGGCAAAGGATTGCCTCGAACTGGGCAAACATTTGACAACGGCTTCTTACATCTCGAAGGAGATGAAGGCATTGAACAAGGAAGTTGAAGCAAAGAATCTGCTGTTTCTGAACGAGATCGGTCTCGATCCGGGCATCGATCATCTTTCAGCCATGAAACTGTTGGATGAAATCCGTGCCGATGGCGGAAAAGTGGAGCATTTCGAAAGCTTCACGGGTGGACTGGTAGCGCCTGAAAGCGATGACAATCCATGGCATTACAAGTTCACTTGGAACCCGCGCAATGTGGTTTTGGCCAGTCAAGGTGGGGCGGTAAAGTTTATCCACAACGGCAAGTACAAATACATTCCGTACCACCGCGTGTTCCGCAGAACCGAGTACATCGACATTGAAGGCCATGGCGAGTTTGAGGGTTATGCCAACCGCGACAGCCTTTCATACCGTGAGGTTTACGGACTCCATGATGTGAAAACGCTATATCGTGGCACGCTGCGCAGACCAGGTTTCAGCAGAAGTTGGAACGCATTTGTGCAACTCGGCATGACAGACGACAGCTACGTGATGGAAGGTTCGGCCAAGATGACACACCGCGATTTCGTGAATGCGTTCCTGCCATACAGTCTCACGGATAGCGTGGAACTGAAAGTCCGCGCCAGTCTGCTGCTGGAGCAGGACGACCGGTTGATGGAAAAACTCCGTTGGTTGGGTATTTTCGAGGATACGCTCATCGGTTTGGAAAAGGATTCCACCCCTGCACAGGTCCTACAGCACATTTTGGAAAAGAAATGGGCCATGAAACCGAACGATCGCGACATGATCGTGATGTGGCATAAGATCGGATTTGTGAAGGACGGACAGAAATATGTTACTGAAAGTTCGATGGTGGTAAAAGGCGATGATCAAGACCATACGGCCATGGCAAAAACGGTCGGGTTGCCGCTGGCCATTGCCACACGGATGATCTTGGAAGGAACGATCAAGGAACGGGGCGTTTCGTTGCCCATTTCCAAAGACATTTACGAACCCGTTTTGGACGAGTTGGCGAACAACGGTATTCAGTTTGAGGAGAAGACCTATCAGGTTGATGAATTTTCGACTTAAGAACATTTTATAGCCACAGATGCACAGATTTTCACAGATTTCTCCGATTCATTTTCTGTGAAAATCTGAGTTCATCTGTGCATCTGTGGCCAATTCATGTATCAGTATCTTCGCAGAAACGGATAAATACAATCCATGAAACGAATTGCAGTATTTCCAGGGTCGTTCGACCCGATAACCAAAGGTCACGAAGACATCATTCTGAGAGCAGTCCCGCTTTTTGATGAGATCGTGGTGGCCATCGGAACCAACTCCAGCAAAAAGTACATGTACACGCAGGAACGCAGGCTGGAAATGATCCGTTTTACGTTCAGAAATGAACCCAAAGTGAAGGTAGATACCTACTTGGGAATGACCGTGGATTACTGTAAGGAAGTGGGCGCAACGCACTTGTTGCGCGGCCTCAGAACTTCTGCCGATTTCGAGTTCGAACGCAGCATCGCGCATATCAACCAAACGCTTTACCCCGACCTCGACACGGTCTTTTTGCTCTCGCTGCAAGAGTATTCCGCAATAAATTCAACGATTGTCCGTGATATACTCATCAACGGGGGAGACGCCTCGCGTTTTGTGCCCGAAGGACTTGACCTGACCGTATGAGATTTCTGTGGTTTCTGTTGGTGGTTCCGTTTCTCGCAAGCGGCCAATACGCGACCATCCGTGGGGTAGCGCCATTGGCCATCGGACAGGAAATTCAGCTTCGGGTGAATGATGATCCAGTAAGTGGAAAAGAGCGCGTTCTGGCCAAACAGACTGTGGATGTGGACGGAAGTTTTGAACTGAAGCCGATCGTCAACGATAAGGTTCAGTACGCCATTCTTCAGGTTGGGCAGAACTGTGCCGATTTCTTTATGGAGCGAGACAAAGACCTCGAACTTTCGTTTGTTCCGCCTGCCAAAGACCCAACGAAGCCAGAAGCTTTTTACGAGCGTCATTTTTTCGTTCCGAAGATTTTGGGAGGAAAATCAGCCAAATTGAACGAGCAGATCATCGCCTTCAATGATACAATTGACAGGTTTTTGGAAGCCATCTATCCCATGTTGAAACAGCGGAAAAGCCCAGCTTTCGTGGCTGAGAAGGTATCTGGTTTTGAAAAGTCAGTTCAGGAGAAGTTCAGAGGTTCGGAACCATTCGTTCAGGATTACATCAAGTACTCGATTGCTGGCGTGGAACAGACTTTTCTGACCGATAGAGACCGACTTTACAACAAGTACCTGAAAGACGTTCAGCCGCAGTTCCATAATCCAGCTTACACCGATTTCGCCCTTCAATACTTTCAAGGCGAGGTTTACAAAATGGCGGTCGTAAATCGGTACGATGAATGCAAAAAGGCTTTGGATGGAAAAGAGGCATTTGCTGCTTTGGAGCGCATTATGATGGAGGAAGAACCTCGATTGAAAAACACTTCTATCGGCAGACTGGTGCTTATTGAAGGGATTGATGGACTGTTTGGTCAGCGCGATTTTGAGGATGAAAAACTGATTACCGCGCTGAAGCATTTCGGTATGCTTTCTTCAAACTCGTATCACGGAAATGCTGCCAAGAATATTGCAGATAAACACACATCCTTAGTTGCTGGAACTCCTGCTCCCAACATTGTTTTTGTGAGTGCCGATGGCACAGAAAAGAAGCTTTCCGATCTGTTCGGCACCTATGTTTTCTTGGAACTTACGGATGCAACAAATGGCTATTCCAACCGCGAAACCAACGTTATTCCAAACCTGAAAGATGAGTTCAAATTCATTCGGTTTGTGACAATCTGTGTAGGGAATTCGGAGAAGGAAATGCTTGATCTGAAGCGCAAGATGAACATTGATTGGGAGTTGGGAAGAATTGAACTTTCTTCGCAAACATTGGAAGATTATCAGATCAGGAGCTTACCTCTTTTCTTCATCATCGACCCGCAAGGAATGTTCCATGCCATTCCTGCCAAAGACCCTACCAAAGGCGCTCAGCAAGAACTCATGTCGCTTAACGAGAAGTTGAAAGCGAAGAGTAAAAGAGGAGTTGGTAGGTAACCTTAGTTCAAGAGACTTTGCAACCGCTTCTGCAATTTCAATTCGTTGAGATTGAATGTGAAGCGTATCTGCTGACCATAATTCGCAGCTGTCAACTTGATCTCTTCTCGAATATCCTTGGAGTACAGAAATGGGAAGTGAACTTCCAGCACATCTCGAAGAATAACCACACTTACCCCCATTTCTGCTAAGAAAAGCTGTGAACTCGGGAACACACTTTCTGCACCAGCATACGTGCCAACGCTGGCAAAGAACTCGATCGGGATTTTCCGGTAGACCGTTGAGCTGAGATTAAGTGCAAGAATCCAATCTGCACTTTGGCCAATTCGGAAATCACTCTTGAAACCACCGTCAGATTCCATCATCTGCTGATCAAGGAAACCTCCGCTTATCTTTCTTCCTATGAAAGTTCCTTCATACAGGTAATCTTCATATTCTCGGAACGAACTCATACGGAAGTTGAACGCACGCGTTGAAGAGTTGAGAATGAATTTTCCGAAGAAAAAACGCGCTCTGAAACCGTATCCTTTTTTGAATTTGAAGCGATAGATGGCTTCCAGACTCAGTTTGGCTTCGTTGTTCAACCACTGTAGGTCAGCTGTTAATTCTCCAATGTGGGGCGAGAATTCCTGTCGCCAATTGTAGGTCAGCTGCGGAATGTTTCTTGTGACTTTTCCAGCTTCGCTGATATACATGGTCGTACGCAAACGGATGCTTTGTGTTTGATTACTTCGTCTGTTCTGCGGTAGAAAATCAAACTTTAATTCTGGACGAATAATATTACGAGGCAACTGCGGACTGTATACATCTGTAGGGTTATAGAATGGATGATCTCGCCCAACGTTGTACCTATGGCCAGAAATCGCAATAGTCACATTCGGGTATTGTTGCCGCTGGTGGAATGTATAAGCAATTCTTCCTGAACCTGTGAGTGTTCTGCCTTTGAAAGCCCACATGGGCATAAGCATGTAGGAGAATTTATTGTTTGGAAGAATGTCGTTGTACACGGCAAATCCAAGCAGAAAACCATCATAAGTGTTCCAACCAACCGTTGGAGCGAGGGCAAACTGCGTACGATTCGGATTCTCGTAGTATGCCACAAAACGCGGTTGCAACGGCTCCGTTTTACGGAATATGCCATTGACACGCATCGCGTTGTTCTTCCGATCAATGTCAGGTACAACCTCATTCGGGTCGACAATCACTTTCTCACAATCAGAACATGGAATAGTGATCCAACCCGATTTTTCAAAACCTTCTTGCCAACCAATGGAAACCGTGTCATTGTCCTTAACCACAGCCAACGGAAATGGCGCAGCGATTCTACCAAGGTTACTCACTTTCACACGCAGCGTGTCTTCTTTTCGTAGAATTCTACTGACCGAATAATCGACCTTGTCCGCAGAACGGATGATACCATCAAAGAACCATTTCAGCGAACCTCCTGTCACTTCTTGAGCAACTTGCTCAAAATCTAATGGTTGCGGGTGTTTGAATTTCCAGCGGTCGAAATACGTGTGTAGGATTTCATCCATTTTCTCGCGACCGATGTACTGCTCAAGATAATCGAACGCTATGGCAGTTTTCATATAAACGATGCTTCCATAGTTTATGCTGGTGTAATCGTTGGAAGGCAGCTCTATCGGTTGGTCTGTGTTTGCTCTTGCTTGCAACCGATAGGCGTGCTGACCGAGTTTATCGTAATCGAGATTGTAAATCCCCAATAGTTTCATTCCAAGATCAACCAACTTGCGTCCGCCATACAGATCATGCATTTTCAGGTCAGGGAACTTTCGGTTCATATAGCGCAGCTCGATGAATGAGTTCAATCCTTCATCCATCCACGGATGGTCGCGTTCATTACTGGCCAACATACCGTAAAACCAATTGTGGCCCACCTCGTGCATGATTACTTCTTCCAATGAAACTGCATCACCACTTTCTCCGATAATGGTCACATTCGGATATTCCATGCCGCCACCTTCTGAAAGCACGCCATCCACAGCTGTGACATGGTTGTAGGCGTATTCGCCCACCCATTTGGAATAGAAATAGGTGGCGTCATTCAGATACTCGATGGAATTCTTCCATAGGTCAGCCTCATTGTTCGTGAACATGGCCCATGTCGTCACCTTTCGACCTGATTCGGGTAGTGCCACTTCGCCTTTCAAAACATGGTAACGCTTATCTGCAAACCAAGCAAAGTCGTGTACCCGTTCTTGATGATAATGCAGTGTTTTCCTGCTCGGTAACGATGGTGGAAACGAAAGGTCCTTGTAATCAACCGAATCAATGATTGACTTGGTTTCCTCTGCTTTCTGATTTAACCAAGCGAGTTCCTGCTCACCATCCACAAGATCGCCTGTGGCGCCAACCACATAGTTTTCAGGTAGGTTGATGTACACGTCAAACGTTCCGAATTCGGAATAGAACTCACCCTGACCGAGATAAGGCATTTGATGCCAGCCATCCTTGTCGTAAACCGCTGGTTTCGGGTACCACTGCGTTATCTGATAGGCTTGTCCGAGATGCCCCAAACGAGAGAAAATTCCCTTGGGAATGACCACCCGAAATGGTGTTTCGATGATGACTTTTTCGCCTGAGGCCAAGGGTTCATTCAGAAAGACACGACAGATATCAGGGTTCTTTTCATCAATTTCCGTGCGCGCAGCAGTTCCGTTAACGTTGAAATGCAGGCTATCCATCCATCCACGTTCGCGGTATTTGGAGAAGAAAAGCGTCAGGTCATCATCCTGTCGCATCTGTTTACAAAGCGCGGTTTTATTGTTGCCATAGGCATTGGGCCAAAGATGAAACCAGATGTAATTGAGCGTGTTTGGTGAGTTATTGATGTACTCAACGACCTCAGAACCGTGTAGTTCATGCCGCTCATCATCCAGCCTTACATCGATCTGGTAATTTACTTCTTGCTGCCAATAATCTTGGGCGAGTAGAGTTGCGGGGAAAACTAAAAGGAGTGCTGTGCTGATACGAATTACCAATCCCGCTACGCGGTACGAATATGACGAATTACGAATCGCCATTCAGCATCGGTTAGCGCAATTCGGATATTCGTTAATCATTCGTAATTCGTATCAGTCAAAAATTTCCTGAAGCTTGGCTTCCAATTGTTGGCCGCGCAAACCTTTGGCAATGATCACACCGTTCTCGTCCAAGAGATACGTCATCGGAATTCCATCCAAATTATAGGCAGGGACAAAACTCGATTGCCAGAATTGAAGTTCACTTCCGTGCTTCCATGTGAGGCCATCCTGTTTGATGGCTTCAATCCACTTCGCCTTATCCTGATCCAAGGAAACCCCGAAAATCTCGAAGCCTTTGTCTTTATACTGATTGTACACACGAACCACATTCGGGTTCTCAGCGCGGCAAGGCTTGCACCAAGATGCCCAGAAATCGATCATAGTCACTTTGCCTTTGAAATCAGACAATTTGATGGTTTCTCCTTCAGGAGTTTGAACAACAATTTCTGGTGCTTGCGCTCCGATTCCAGTTCGGGCAGCGGCTTGTTGCTTGGCCTTCAGGTCAACCAATTGCTTCTTGAACTGCTTAACGTAATCAGAGTTCGGGTAAGCTGCTTCTAAATTGCTGGCCACTTGATCAAATAGTTCCGGATTCTCGTCATAACGTACTGACTGCACGGCAGAAAGCGTTGACAACGAATTCGGATTCTGGTTGATAAAATCCTTGACGAAAGCCACCTTTTCTGTTTGCGCAGCTTTAAAAACTGCATCAATTGATTCAGCAATTGAATCTAATCTTGGGTGACCTTCCGCTTGGAACTTCATGAATGATTTTCTCAGACTGTCTTGCAATTCGTAATCCTTACGAAGTCTGGCGTCCAATGCCCGAAGTTTGGTGGATCCTTCAGAGCCGGTCACTTCATAACTGCGGTAGAAATCAAGGGCGTTTCCAATAACCTCTGCTGTTTCACCTGCTCCCAATAAAAGAATCACGTAATTGTTTTGATTTATTCGTACGCGGTAAAACCCAGGCTCGGTGATTTCGCCTGTGCTCAACTTGAAATCTCCACTGTTTCCTATTTCCACTGAGTCGGTAGTAATCACATCGGTAGAAGAGAGCTTCTCCAACACAATAGTTTCACCTTCCGCATTATCAAGGTTTCCTTTTACAACCGCGCCTTTCTGTCCGCAGGACGCCATTAGAAGCATCCCTGCAATCGCTGTAATCCAATTCTTCATCTCTTTCATTTTCATTTCACAAAGGAACAATTACTGATTTATTGCACAGAGAATTTTGAGTAAGGGAGATACACGGAGAAGCCCCTCTGCCTTTGGCATCTCCCCAAAGGGTAGAGTTCTCTGCGCTCTTGGCGAAACCTCTGCGTCTTTGCGGTTAACGTCATACGCATATTCGTAACCGATTCGAAATTCGTATCAGTTTCTTTAACCTTCCAACTTTTTCCGAACCATGGCATTCGCAAGTTTCGGGTCGGCTTTGCCCTTGCTCATTTTCATCACTTCGCCCATAAAGAGTCCGAGAACGCCTTTCTTGCCACCTCGGTATTCTTCTACTTTATCTGGGTATGCCGCCAATGCCGCATCTACCCATTCTTCCAATTGCCCTGAGTCGCTTTCCTGGATAAGGTCCAATTCTTTGGCAAGTTCCAACGGTTCCTTTGTTGGGTTTTGACACAGCGCAGGGAACAACTTCTGCGCTGTTGCCGAGTGACTCACTTTTCCATCATCGATCAACGCAATAAGCTTAGCCATGGTCTCAGGTTGCACAGGGAAATCCTCCATGTGAATGGCAAACTCGTTTAGGTACGATTTGATATCGCCTGTAACCCAGTTAGAAGCAGCTTTATAATTGGTGGTGTGTGAAGTCAGTTCGTTGAAGTACAACGCAATCGGTTTACTTTCGGTCAGAACGCCTGCATCATATTCGTTCAGTCCGAATTCCTTCGTGAATTTCTCATGTAATTCATTCGGAAGAGCTGGCATGGTGGAGCGTATCTCCTCAATCCAAGCTTTGTCCACAATTACAGGCGTAAGGTCTGGCTCAGGGAAGTAACGGTAATCGTTTGCCTGTTCCTTGCTTCGCATAACGAATGTGGTCCCGTTCATGGCATCGAAACTGCGGGTATCCTGACTGATAACACCTCCAGCTTCGACCTCTGTGATCTGTCTTTCAATCTCAAAACGGATGGCTCGCTGAACGTTACGAAGCGAGTTCATGTTCTTCACCTCAACACGATTTCCGAACTCTTTGGCACCTTTCAGCATCACCGAAATGTTGGCATCACAACGCATGGAACCTTCTTCCATGTTCCCATCGCATATTTCGAGGTAACGAAGCAATTTCCGCACTTCTGCCAAGTAGGCGTAAGCTTCTTCCGCGCTGCGTATGTCTGGCTCAGAAACAATCTCCAATAGCGGAACTCCAGCACGGTTCAGGTCAACCAGCGTGTCGTACGGGTCCACGTCATGCATGCTTTTACCGGCATCTTCCTCCATGTGGATTCGTGTAATGCCGATGTCTTTGGTCTCTCCGTTTTCCAGTTTGATGGTGATCTTACCGCCATTACAGATAGGTGTGGTATCCTGTGTTATCTGGTAGCCTTTTGGAAGGTCAGCATAGAAGTAATTCTTACGGGCATATTCGTTGCGCTCGCGTATCTTGCAACCACAGGCTAAACCCAACTTGATGGCGTAATCGATAACCGATTTGTTAACACGCGGAAGTGTGCCAGGATGACCTAACGTGATTACACTCACGTTGCTGTTCGGCATGCCACCGAATTCGGTGCTATCGCTGCTGTACGCCTTGCTTTTTGTCAGCAACTGAGCATGCACTTCAAGCCCGATTACGGCTTGGTATTTCTCAAACAATTCGTTCATTTTTTCAAAAATAAATCCCCCGACCATGAAAGTTCCGCAAGCTCCACTTTCAGGCCACCCCCTTTGAAAGGGGGAACCGCGCTATTCCTCCTTAAAAAGGAGGTGCCGAGGAACGAGGTGGAGGATTTTTTCAGATCCTGTTCAATCACCAATCGATAATAGCTAATCGTTATTCGCCAATCACCCTTCATTAAAAACGCCCATTTGGCTGTATTTCTCAATTCTCTTCTCAATACGCTCGTCCGCATCTTGCTTGTGCAAGCGCGTCAAGTGCTTTTTGATTTCCTTTTTCACGTTCGCAAACGTGGTCTCGTAATCGCGATGTGCGCCACCCAACGGCTCAGGAATGATCGCATCGATCAACTTGTTCTCCAACATGTCAGGAGCCGTCAACTTCAACGCCTCGGCTGCCTGTTCCTTCTGGTCGCGGGTGCGCCACAAAATGGTAGAGCAACTCTCTGGCGAGATGACCGAATACCACGTGTTCTCCAGCATAAACACCTTGTCGCCCACACCGATGCCAATGGCACCGCCCGAAGCACCTTCACCGATTATCACACAGATGATCGGCACGCGCAATTGCATCATTTCAATGATGTTCCGCGCAATGGCCTCGGCCTGTCCACGCTCCTCGGCCTCAATGCCAGGAAAAGCCCCAGGCGTATCAATAAACGTGATTACAGGTTTATTGAACTTCTCCGCCAATTTCATCAGGCGCAGCGCTTTACGGTAGCCCTCAGGGTTCGCCATCCCGAAATTTCGGTACTGACGCATTTTGGTGTTAATGCCCTTCTGCTGGCCGATAAGCATCACCGTTTTGCCGTCAATGCTGCCAAAACCGCCC
>JACJZQ010000025.1 GCA_020635495.1 Flavobacteriales bacterium
CCGTTGGCGCAGTATGGTTCTCCCTCAGGTGGAGAATGGACCATCCTCTCGCAGACGCAAACTCAGGTAACCGCTCAAGATCTGGGCGTGGGCATGTTCCCATTGCATTACGTGGTAGAGAATGAGGCCTGCCTGGACACAGCCACCGTCATGGTGGAAGTGATGGAAGCCGTCCCTGCTTCATTCACACTTAGCACCGACACGCTGTGCATGAACTACGGCACGCTTGAACTGACCAACGGAAGCCCCGCAGGAGGCTATTATTTCGGCCCGGGCGTCAACAACAATCAGTTCGACCCAATGGATGCAGGAGCAGGAACGTTCTCGTTGGCCTACGGCTATGATGAAGGAGTGGGTTGTGCCGATACGGCCTATGTGGATATTGAGGTGTTGGAAAGTCCTGAAGCAACGCTAACCTCATCGTATTACTACTTCTGTATTGACGATTTCATTGAATTCGCACAGCTAACAGGGCAACCAGCCGGTGGTGTTTACTTCGGGCCCGGTGTAAATGGAAACGAATTCGACCCGGCCGAAGCTAATGAGGGCACACATGAGATAGGCTATGCCTACGAGAATGCTGAGGGTTGTTCAGATACTGCCTTTATTGAGATTGAGGTTGATCTATGTCCAAATGTGGCCGAAATTGACCACAACGCCATGCAGGTCTATCCGAACCCTGCGAAGGATGTGTTCACCGTCAACTTCCGCGATGCTTCGGTGGAAGGAATGTTGGAGATACGCGATATGCTGGGCAGACTCGTCCATCAGGAAGCGATCAATGGGGTTTCATCGCTCAGATTGGAAGCCACGTGGCCAGCGGGAAATTACCAGCTCATGCTCCTTACGGATGAGTTTATCGGTGTGGAGCGGTTGATCACAACAAAATGACCAAAGATCATTTTTCCATTTCGATGACCCAGATGCCGCGCAGTTCGTTCTCGCCATAACCCGTGGCCAGATCGCTCGGATATAGTTTCTCGATCATGCTCAAGGTTTCTGGAGTGATATCGGCCTGCGGTTTTCCGTGGCATTGCAGGCACATCTTATTGGTCAGAATAGGATAGTAGCCAATGGCTTTGTTCTCAATTTCGGTCAATTTTCCCTTCGGTGTTCGGCCCTCGGCCAGTTCATTTTTGGCGAAAGCAATGTAATCCAACTCTTGTTGGTTGGCAGCATTGTTCGGGTTACGATTCCTATCAGATACCCGTTTAATACTTGCATTCAGGGCCACTGCCATGCTATCGGTAAGCGGAATGGCCCTTGTGTTGCAGAACTCCAGCGCGTGTTCAGTGCCTCTTTGCTGTATGGCATTCAGCAGATTCTTGCCTAGAACAGCCTTGGTTGCCAACGCCAGATCTTTGCCTTCCTTCAGGTAGTTGGTGGCTTCTTTCGGAGCGTGTTTCAGGTATTCCAGATCCTGCTGATACTGGTTCTCGTTCCAGTTCACATCTTCAACGGCCGAATGGTAGATGTATCTGGCAACGGCCGCGTACTGTTCATCGGTAAATCCCAAATTGGGCATCAACGCATACTTGTCAAACAATTCGGGCATTTGAGACTTGCTTTGTGCTGGCGCAGAAAGAAATCCGACCATGGAAGCTACAAAGGCTTCCTTAGTGGTATTCTTCTTCAGGTAGCCCGCTTTCAGTTCGGCAAATGATGGGGCAATGCCATTGTCAACGCCCGCTTTGGTGGGATGACATGATGAACAGTTCTGCGAAAAGACCGCCACACCTTCGCGATTGAAATTTTCAGGTGCCGTGATGGTCTGCGATTCGGGAGTTGCCTCTTTCGGTTTATCGGCACAATTGCTCAGAAGAAAAATACCAGCGATGATGGTGGCCAGCACAGTAAGTTTGGGTAGCGTCATGATTTTGATTTTCGATGTGGCGAAGGTGCATAGGAAAAACGGAACCGTAGGTGAGCGAGGTTACCCGCATCACACAGAAAGATGACGAACCCGAACCTCTTCCGTGACCTTTGTCATGAAGAGATGGCCGATGACCAAGTACTATTACGGTGTTAAATCAAAGCTATGAAACGACCATTACTTTCTCTCGTTCTACTGTTGTTGTTCGGTATTACGGCAAACGCGCAGAACCGATACTTCGGTGAGGTTTTCAGTTCGGTGTCTGTTGCCCATGATGTGGTTTACGGCAATAACCTGTCGGTGCTTACGGGGTCTCCCGTGGCTCAAGACCTTCACATGGATATTTACACTCCAGATGGCGATACGGTCAGCACAAGGCCCGTGGTGTTGGTGGTACATGATGGCGAAATGATTTCGTACCCATACAATCAGGAATGTGTTGGAAACAAGGACGATGCGCACATTGTGGAACTCTGCACCCGTTTGGCAAAGTATGGCTATGTGGTGGCTGCGGTCGATTATCGATTGGGATGGAATCCTGCCGCCTCACAGCAATCAGTACGTACCAGTACATATATCAACGCCCTCTACAGAGGAATGCAGGATGTAAGGAATGCCGTTCGTTTTTTCAGATGGAGTGCAGATAATGGCAATCCATACGCTGTCAATGCAGACAGGATATCAGTAATAGGTGAGGGAACAGGTGCTGAACTGGCCGTATGGACCGGGACATTTGACCGTTACGAGGAAATGGATATGCCCAAATTCTTAGATCCAAGCACATTGAATATACTGGTGGATTCTGCTGAGGTTGGAAATGTGTATGGCACACAAACCAGACCGTTGAACTTGGCCAATTATCCCACTTACAGTTCGGAGGTGTCCTTTATCGGGTCTTTGGGCGGTGCGGTAGGAGACAGTACATGGATAGAGGTTGGTGAACCGCCCATTGTGAGCATGCATTGCCCAAGCAATCCGTTCGTGCCGTTCGGTTTCGGGGCCGTTATTGTTAGCGTTACCGGAGATTTTCTCATTAACGTTTCGGGTTCTCGGGATGTGCAGCGTATCTCAGGTCTCCTGGGTAACAATCAGAGTTACGTTTCGGCCATGCTCAGCGACCCTGTTTCGCAGATCGCAAACAGCAATAACGGTGGGTATAAAGGACTTTATCCGCTCATTAGACCAACCGTTGAATCATCGCCATGGCAATGGTGGGATGTGAGCTGTCCGAACCATACGCAGGCGAGTGCGACAAACTCCGACATGTCGGAAACCAAAGGCCAAGCCTACATTGATACCATCATGGCCTACATGGCACCTCGCATGGCATTGGCCAACGGATTCATTAACAGTGGCGTTGGAATTGAAGAGTACAGAACTATCGAGCTCGGTGTTTATCCTAATCCGACCTCCGATGTCTTTACTGTTTCATGGGATAACCCTTCGGTACATGGAACGCTTCAAGCGTACAATATGCTAGGGGAACTTGTGCATCAGCAACCACTGAATGGTTCTTCATCCATAAGGTTGCAGGCCACTTGGCCAGCCGGAACTTACCACCTTGTGGTGGTTACCGAAGAGGCAATTGGCGTAAAGCGGTTGGTTGTAACCGAGTAAACTGTGTCATTCCGAGTGAGGAACGAACCGAGGAATCTTATACATGAGATTTAGCTGTGCTGAGAATTGTTCTCGACTACGCTAAAGTCTCGCTCAAAATGACCTAACTATTCACTGGTCGCTGTTCACTGGTCACTCTTTTTTACCAATTCCACCCACAGTTCATTCCCCAATCTTGGCTTGATGGAATTCTCGCAGGGTTTCATGCTGGCAATCTCAAATAGGTTATCGAAATAGCCTTCATATTCCTTTACACTACCACCGAATGGCGGCCCTTGCTCCGTGAGTTCAAAGCAGAACATCAAGCCACATAGTTTTCCGTTGGGAGCCAGCAGTTCGAGCATCTTCTTCGCATAATCTGAACGCATTTTCGGGTCGAGTGCGCAGAAGAAGGTCTGCTCCAGAATGAGGTCGTATTGGCCTTGGTGCTCAAAGAAATCTCCGCAGAAAAGATGGTCTTCTGGGAAATGCGGAGCCCGCTTCTTGAATCCTTCCAAAGCCAGCGGAGCAATATCGATCACATATACGTTCTCAAAACCTTGTTCGTGCAGGTATTCAGCTTCGTACGCATTCCCACAACCAGGTATCAGAATTCGAATGCTCTTATCCGTCAGTGTATCGATGTACTCCTTCAACGGAGTAGTGGGCGCACCCACATCCCAACCAATTTGATTTCCTGCATAGCGGTTGTTCCAGAAGTCCTTATCCAAGTTCATAGCTGCTGACATTAATTACTTTTCTGCTGATACGAAACGTAAGTTCAGCGAAGCTAATTACGAATAAACCACGAATATTCGAATAGGCTGAATTGCTGTGTCGTTGCTGATGGCGTTTCAGGGAAAGAATTTGTCATATTCGTACCGCTTGCGGCATTCGTAATTCGCATCAGCCTTACTGCCGTTAAGTCGTTCTTCGCTCAAGCAGTACAACACTCTCCACATGATGCGTATGCGGGAACATATCCACCGGCCGTGCCTTCTTCACCTCATAGTTCTGGCTCAGCAACTGCACATCGCGCGCTTGGGTAGCCGGGTTGCAACTCACATAAACAATGCGGTCGGGTAGGAGTTCATTCAACCGCGCCACCACATCGGCATGCATGCCTGCACGGGGCGGGTCGGTAATGACCACATCGGGTTTCCCTTCCTTGGCAATGAGTTCCTGCGTGAACACATCCTTCATGTCGCCTGCGTAGAACGTGCAGTTGTCGATGCCGTTCAGTTCCGCGTTCACTTTCGCGTCATCAATGGCGGCTTCCACGTATTCAATGCCCACCACCTTCTTGGCCTTTTTGGCCACGAACTGCGCGATGGTTCCCGTTCCCGTGTAAAGGTCATACACCACTTCATCGCCTTTCAGGTCGGCAAAATCGCGCGCCACTTTGTAAAGCTCGTACGCCTGCGGACCGTTCGTCTGGTAGAACGATTTCGGCCCCACGCGGAACTTCAACCCTTCCATTTCCTCCAGAATGTGGTCCTTGCCGTGGTGCACCTGTATGTCGAGGTCAGCGATGGTGTCATTTGGCTTGTTGTTGTACACCCACAGCACCGAAGCCAACTGCGGGAATTCCGCCACCAGTGTGTCCAGAATCAACTTCACATCCTTCGGACGGTCTTCCGCCACGCTCAGTATCACCATCCATTCGCCCGTCATGGTGCTGCGCACGATGAGGTTGCGCAGAAAACCCTTCTGTTCGTTCAGATTGTAGTACGAGAATTCGTTGGCCAAGGCCATTTCGCGCACGCGGTTGCGGATGGCATTGCTCGGCTCGCCCATCAGGTGGCACTGCTTGATGTCGAGCACCTTATCCCAACGACCGGGCACGTGAAAGCCAAGTGAAGGCACGTCATCGAACACCTGTCCGCTGTCAATTTCCTCCTGCGTCAGCCAACGCTTGTGCGAAAAACTGAACTCCAACTTGTTGCGGTACTCGAACACATTGGCCGAACCCAGAATGGGCTCGAACGCCTCCACCTGCACCTTCCCGATGCGTTGCAGCGCATCGCGCACCTGTTTGTTCTTGAATTCCAGTTGCTTCTCGTACGTCAGATGCTGCCATTTGCAGCCGCCACACACCCCGAAATAACCACACTTGGGATCAATGCGCAGCTTCGAAAACTCCTTCACCCGCATCACATGCCCCTCCGCGTAGTTCTTGCGCTTGCGCTTGATCATGATGTCGCACACATCGCCCGGAATCACACCCGTTACGAATACCACCATTTCATCCACCCGCGCCAGCGCCTGCCCCTTGTCTGCAATATCAAGGATGGTCACGTTTTCGAGTATCTGTTTCCGTCTTCTGCCCATGGCGCAAATATAGAGTTGGGCGAGTTCAAAGTTTAAGGTTCAAAGTGAGGCAACCTTGAACTTGGAACCAAGAACCTTGAACTCTTTAGGGCGTTACCGCTGCAACCACGAAGTGCCTCACGAACTTGTTCGTAATCCCTATAGTTTACCCTGAGCGCAGCCGAAGGGCACGCCACCTGCAACCGTCATTGCGAGCCGAAGGCGCGGCAATCTCTAAGACCTCATCTATTAGGCTTCAGAATGTTGTTGCTTTGAGGAGGATTGGGTAGTATTGGAGTTCATGTAAGATGTTCACCTTAATGAGAAGGTATTCAGCAAACTACTCTTATTCCAATCACAATTTTGTCATCCAGAACCTTGAAGGAACGAGGATTGACAATGAGTTTTTACCTGCAGTTTGTATCCTGAAGAATATTCTTCAAAGAGGATGTCCAACACTGCTTTCCAAGTATTTGCAAGGGCATCTAGGTGCAATTCATAAGACTGAGTCTTTTAAAAAGCCCTATCCATTAATTTCTAATGAAGTACCCAAATGGGAAAGGATCATCCGTGGAGATGTTCAACGGGATAATTATCCTGCGAAGCGTTTTTTTGAGGAACTGCTGCCGAAGCATTTATCGGAGTATAGGTTTATTCAGCAGTTGATTGTACCCGAAGTACCTATCAATACAATAACTCAGGTTGAGGTAGACGGATTTAATGGCCAGCAAGTAGATTTTTATCTGCCACAAGCATATTTGATCATTGAAATTGACGGGGCTCATCATGATCCACTTGAAGATGAAATCAGAGACCAGCACACAGAAAGTTTTGGAATAAAGACAATTAGAATCACAACTAACGAGGTTGAAACTGAAAACGAATCTTTCAAGGCTAAGATTCAAACAATAAAAGAAAGGGTTGATTTGAAGAGGGATTTGGCTGGTCAGGAAAACAGAAGAATAACAACTCAGTTTTCATTTCATTTGAACGATTATAAACGCGGATATGAAGAAGGGATTGATTTCTCTGCTTTCTACCAGGCAACTGCGATAATTCGTTTTCAATTATTGGTACTTGGAGTTGCTGGAGAATGGAATTCTTGATTTTTCAAAATGTGGAAGTTTGAACTTCTTTCTAATGTAGCAGATGAGTTTGCCCAACTAGCAATTGAAGACCTTTTCTGCTGGCTTGAACCGATACTTAAACTTGCAAAGGTTGATTGGAATAGACCGAACTATTCAATTGCATTGTAAATGATTCACCGGAGGCATTCAGCACAGCAAAGAATACTATAAAGGTTGATTTCAGTTTATGTAAACGGTACACGGATGAGTTTCGGTATAGTTCTGAACATACTTTTCGTAAGAACAGATTACCTTGATGAGTACCGTTACTTTCCTAATACCGAGGCTATCGATCCAGCATCAGTCTCTTTTCAACCTTACGATTACTTCAATGTTGCGACCACAGAGTTCAAAAAGTATGAACTGAAATTCGGAGGAGATTTCTCAGATGAGAAAAATCTGTTGTTTTTGTTGGAGAATATATTTCTTCAAGATGTAACCGGATCTGACCTTCAATGAAGGTCAATTGCCGATTATCGCAAATGCCCTTTCCGGTAATCATACAATCGGTCTATTGCCAACAGGTAGCGGTAAATCCGTCTGTTATCAACTCGCTGCAATTCTACAGCCCGCCATAAGCTTCGTGGTGTGTCCCATTAAATCTTTGATGTACGACCAAAAGGCAGACTTAGACTCGATACGGTTTACCAGTGTAAACCTGATTACAAGCGATAACAAGGGACCAGAAAGAAGAGAATTCAGAAGGAGTTTGGTGATGGTAAATACATGTTCATTTTTATATCGCCAGAGAGGTTTCAAACACAAACGTTCAGGGATTATTTGTCAACTGTAAACAGCCGGTATAGTATTGCATATGCGGTTATTGATGAAGTTCATTGCTTGTCAGAATGGGGAACATGATTTCAGGACATCTTACCTTGAATCTTGCGAATACTATCAAAAGATTCTGTGGAAATCTAAGTTTATTGCCTTGACCGCTACAGCATCATTAATGTTTTAAAGGACATCAAAAATGAACTGACATTTGGAATAGAGCGGGAAATATCAAAACTCTACAAGACTACACTAGAGAATTGGATTTTGATGTTGTGGATGATGGTTCGAACAATAGACAGAAAGTCGTTACTCTAATTGAGCAGATGGATGATTCGAATCGCATCCTTACACCAAAAAAGAATCTGACTCGTACTTACTGGAATCATTTGAAGATTCAAGATGCGGGAATCTGAAGTTTAAAATGCTAGATGATGTTATTCACTTTCAAAATCAATTTGAGGCTTCACGTAAGATTCTATTCTATTCAGGGTCTGCTGTTGAACGAATTCCGATAATGACGGATGATGAATTTGATAAGTATAGAAAGAATACCCAAGATGATTTTAAGGCGAATGAGTTCACCCTGCTTACTGCAACTAAGGCTTTTGGGATGGGCGTTAATAAACTAAATATCCATTATACAATTCACTACGGAATCCCTGGGTCAATGGAAGCGCTGTATCAAGAAGGAGGAAGAGCAGGTAGGGACAAAGAAAAGTTCAAGAAAGAACAAGCAAAAGTGCTATATACTGTTTACGAAATCAACATCAGAAAAACAGATATCGACAAGGCCTTGGAAACAGGCAACGCCTCTATCGACTTTTCTCAATAAAAAGAAAGGTTAATCAGGATCATGAACCCAATTTGTTTCGACAAATCGATGGAGACCTCAATACAAGTTTGTTTCATTTTTCGCGGGGTCAAGAGTTGTTAACAGAAGAGTTTCAGGTAATTAAGAATCTTCATGACACTTTTTCTGAATCGGGGACGCAGAATATTCTAATTACCGGTGTTGCACTAGGCATTAATAAAGCAAAGGCGGAAAAAGCAATCTATAGGCTAAGCCAACTTGGCATCATTAAAGATTGGGTGATTGCGCCCGGTGGCTGGTTTGGAGGTGGAATATTTAATGTTGAATATTCAGAGTTTGATTCAGAATCGATTAGAAGGTCTTTACTTCAAACAATTAGAAAATATGACTCAGGATTCTCTTTTGCAGCAATTGAAACATTGCCGAAGTACGCCACTTACAAAAAAATCGTTAACGCACCAGAGGGTTATTCTGAGTTTGATAAGTACTTACTAATCCTTCTGCAATGGTCTTATGACAATTTCGCTTACAATAGAAGACAATCGCTAAAGAGCATCTACGAGAATTGCGTTAAGTTGGTAGAAGACCCAAGCTATACCAAGGAAGACTTCAAACGAACACTTGAGAATTACTTCAAATTCAATGAGTCAAGTTATGTTCTTCAGCATATTGCAGAAAATCCGAGAGACATCGAACGGTGGTTCGAGGTCTTTTACGAAAATGAAAAGTTGCTGACAGATGTGGAAGTTAAATCTCTACGAGACAACTTAAGCCGTTTCCTTGAAAGCTATATGTACAACCCTGGCCTTGATATGATAAGCGGCCTTGTACGCTTGTGGTTAGATGACTATGAAAATGTTGACGGTAAAAGCCGATTCGAAAGTTCTTTGGAAGAAATTCAACGATTCGAGCAAAGCCAAATAGAATTCATACTGACGCATATATTGAAGTTAGGCAAGGAGTTTTCAACCAATAGCAAGAACGGTTTGGCCGAGTCACTGTACAAATTCTTTAATGATGAATCGTTCCTGTATAAAATCCAATCGGCACTTGGAGACGATCATTCCTTAGATTTGATCGTGCGCCAAGCAACAGTAAAGGTCAACACCATTAAAAACCGGATTTATGGCTGAATCAAATAGAGCACACATCGATCAATTGAATCAGGCAATTGAGGAGCTTGAAAAACAGTCGGTCGAGTTAAGGGATTTGAATTCTGCTTATTCTGAAATTGCGAGCCTTAAGAATGAGATTCGGAATAGTCTGGAATTATTGCAGGAAAACAACGCTGGATTGTCAAATATTTCCGCTGCGATTGACACTACACTGGAAGGTTTTCAGAAGAAGGTGGACGAGATGTATAAGGACAACAAGGCTTTTCAGAAAGAACTTGATGCATCAATTGCAACCCGCATGGACAAGCACAAGTCTGATATTCAGATTGAAATTAGGAATGAAGGGGCTCAAATTCAACGAGCACTGGAAACTACATTGAACTCCAATTTCAATCAATTGGATTCCAGAATGAAGGATGCTTTTGAACAACAGGCGAAGCAGTTCAATATCCTGAAAGTTCTACTTGCTGTACTAATGGTTCTTACGACAGGGGCTGTAGTGGGTTTGGTACTGCTGAATATAAAGTGAGATTGGTTTCCGAAATCAATTCTCTAGCATCTTATCCAACACCCCAATCAAATTCTCTTCCTCATCAAACTCAGTAAATAGCGCGTGCCAAATAGCAGGGTTTAAGCAAATGTTGCCCGCTCCCCAAATCTCAATAAAGCGGGCAAGCAAGGGCAAGGTCCATGTGGTGGTCTTGCTGAAAAGGATGTCGTGGTACTCTCCCAGTTTTTCATGAAAGGCGTCAAACAATTCGGTACTCCACGCAACGCCTTCATTACTGCCAACACCATTCAATGATACCCCAACCCAACCATCTTCTTCTACTGTTTCTTCGCCTTTCCAAATGAGGCGGTCTTGGTAGCGTTGCATAAAACTGAGCGTCCATGGCATGGTGGGGTTGTTGCTCAGTCTTTCCCAATTCCATAGGTCTTCGTAGGTGGCTATCAGCTCCTCGGTCCAGTACATGCGTTTTTCACCACTGAACTCGTTCCAATCTATTTCAGGTATGGCCAGTTCTGGATGATGGATCAAAAAATCGTGGTAATCCTTGTGCGTTTCTTCCAGTTCATCCCGCGTGGGTATTCGGTACATCCGCAGCACAAAAGGGTCGTTAGGGTCAAGGTCAAGATCATCAAATGTCATGGGGTTGGGCTTAAACCCATCGTATTGCATCAGTCGGTCGAGGTAATACGCTCTGCATTCACCTTTCAACATATCGTTTGCAGCCATGTTATACCAATCCCATAAATGCTCATAGCGCTTTACAAAATCAATAGAATCCCAAGGCAAAGAACGGTTTAGCGAAAAACAGTCGGGTCCGTACAGGTCATCTTCAGGAAACAACAGATCAACAAACTCATCCACCATATCCGTATTCCACGGAATACCTTCATTACCGGTGATCAGATTCCAAGTGAGAATGCCGCGATACTTCCTTAATTGTTCATGCGTGAATGATCTCCGCAACGACATATGATCGAGTACAACTTTGGGGTATTTAAGTAGAAACTGGCGTTTTTCTTCGAAGGAACTTTGCATGGCAGTATTGGTTGGAGAAAGGTATGCATCAATTCCGCTTTGCCGGGTTAGTCTGTTCAACGAACTGTGTCAACCCTATCAAACGAACTCAAATTTTCTCCTGCCAAACCCAATGCGATAGCTTTCGCACCCAAACGCCCTGCTGCCAGATCCAGCCGCTCAACTGCCAAGCACAGGCACCTAACTGCCAACCCCAAGTGCCTACCTGCATTACCCAAGGGCGGTTCTGCCAAGCCCAGCCCACCTGCTGCCAAGTCCAACAAGGGTTCTGCCAAGGCAGATCACTTACAAGACACCCACAAAATCCTAGGAATTCACAATCAGAGTAAACAAACTACCAAAACTCCTCCCCAAATGACAATCTATTATCTGGCGTCTGATGTCTAATATCTGAAATCTCAAATCTCACATCTCAACACATTCATCTCAATTCACATACCGCGATAGTCAAGTCTCATATCTAACTTGCGGCCATGCTTCTACCCAGAGAAAACACCCTCCGTTCCCTACGCGATCTGTACCGCGATATACTCGGTTCCATGTACGAAGTGGAGGAAATAGACGCGCTGTGGAAGTATTCGTTGGAAGACAAGCTCAACATCAAAGTAGAGCAGACCAAATTGGAGCAGCCCATACTTACGGAGAGTAACCTCAATACCATCATTCCTGTGTTGGAACGCTTGGCAACAGGAGAGCCGTATCAGTACATCATCGGTCAAGTAGAATTCTACGGCTGCCAACTGAAAGTGGATAAACGTGTGCTCATACCACGCCCCGAAACAGAAGAACTCTGCGAGCTGGTGCTGCGCGAGAATGATACCAGCAAACCCCTCAATGTCATCGACCTCGGAACAGGCAGCGGTTGCATTCCTATTGCCCTCAAAAGCAAAGCTCCATCTTGGAACGTAAGCGCGGTGGACGTGAGCGAAGAAGCCCTTTCCCTCGCCACCGAGAACGCCACCCGCAACAACCTCAAGATCACCTTCCATCAACTCGACCTTCTTGCTCCTTATCTCTCATCTCTTGTCTCTTATAACTTAATAATAAGTAACCCGCCATACATCGCCCAAAAGGAGGCTGCGGAAATACACGAGAACGTATTGGTTCATGAGCCTCATCTGGCACTTTTCATAGCCGATGAAGACCCACTTTTATTCTATCGGAAGATGTTGGACTTAGGTCAGCAATCGTTGGAAAAAGGCGGCAAATGCTACTTCGAGATCAATGAGAAATATGGTCCCGAACTGGCCGAACTGATGGCACAGAAAGGTTATTCCGATATTCGGATAATCAAAGACCTGAGTGGCAAAGACCGTTTTGCATACTGTGTTTGGAGGTAAAAGGAAAAAGGGTGAAATGAAAAACGTGCGGGTGGGTCATCCTGAGTGCCACGCTGCAGGCGTGGTGTATCGAAGGATGTGCGCGGGCTTCAGGAAATTGACCACTCCGACCTTTCAGGACACCCCTCCTTGCAAGGAGGGGAGCTGCACTTCGACCCAAGGTTTGATCAACGTGCAAACTCTCCCCTTTGAAAGGGGGAGTACCGCGCAGCGGGGAGGGGGTCTGTTTCTATTTCTCCTTTTTCTTTTCCCCATTTTCACCTTCTCCCAGGTTGGCGTTCCCACGTATCCAACACAGGAAGAGATCGATAGCCTCAACGCTCCCGTTGCGGAAGTTGATACGCCCGTCATCGAACCACTTACCATCGAAATAGTGGAAGCAGAACTGGCGTATCTCAAAGCCAAATACCGTAAGGATTACAAACCGCTCATTGGTATGGACAACCATTACACCGCTTTCTATGGGCAGAGCACCAACTTTTGGGGTGCCAAGCTTGGGTTGGAGTTCATGGAGCGTTACCGCATGGGTTTCGGGGCGTATTACATGCCCAAGAAGGTGGCCATGGCGCCTGTGTTGCAGGAAGGAGCTACGGATACGCTTTACCAAAAGTTCAGAATGCACTATTACACCACCTTTTTCGAGTGGATCTTCATCCGGAATTTCCGTTGGGAACTGGCTTTGCCTATCTCAGCAGGTTATGGTCGGGCGGAAGTGGAGCAATGGATCCCTGGCCGTAACGAGAACATCATGGGGCGTTGGGTAAAGGGTAAGGACGTAGAGGAATTCGTGGCCACCTTCCATGTGCAAGCGCATTACAAGATCTTCAGCTGGGTGGGCATTGGGCTTGGCTTCGGCTGGAGGCAGATCATCAGTGCCAACCAACAGATACAGCGCGATTTCAGCGGAGGCATTCTCAGCTACAAGATCAAGTTGTTTCCGCATCATTTGTACCGCGCACTTTTCCACAAGGAGAAAATTCTCGAAGAAAAAGGCGATTATCGTTGGAAGAAATACATGAACAAGAATTTGAAGCGCCTGAAGCGCGAAGAAGCACGGAGGTTAAGGGAAATGAAGTGATGAGGCGATGAAGAAATGGAGAGATAAAGAGATAAAGTTGACATGTTTGGTGACGTTTGAAGTAGCACCTTCCCCCTTCAAAAGGGGGTGCCGAGGAACGAGGCGGGGGATTTAATTGAAAGAAGCATCAGTTTCAGATGAACAGAGAAGAAGCTAAAGTCCGTATCGAAGTATTGAGCCAAGAGCTCGAGATGCACAATTACAAGTATTACGTGCTCAGCGAGCCGTCCATTTCCGATTTCGAGTTCGATAAGAAGTTGGAAGAATTGATAGCGCTGGAAACCGAGTTTCCTGAGTTTTTGAGTTCGGAAAGTCCAAGCCAGCGAGTGGGAGGTACCGTTACCAAGGATTTCCCAACCGTAAAGCACAAGTACCCGATGATGTCGCTGAGCAACAGCTACAGCAAAGAGGAGATGGAGGAGTTCATGGCGCGCATTACCAAGGCATTGGAGCGTGAGGTGGAATATGTCTGTGAACTTAAATTCGATGGTGTGGCCATTGGCATCCGTTATGTGGATGGCAAGATGACGCAGGCCATTACGCGAGGTGATGGCGTGCAGGGAGACGAGATCACGGCCAACATCCGAACCATCCGCAGTTTGCCGTTACAGGCAAAAGGAAGTGGTTATCCGAATGAGTTTGAGGTGCGTGGTGAAGTGTATTTCCCACGTGACAATTTTGACCGATTGAACCGTGAACGCGAAGAGATAGGTGAACCGTTGTATGCCAACCCTCGGAATACGGCCTCTGGCACGCTTAAATCGCAGGACAGTGCGGTGGTGGCTGCCCGTGGGTTGGATTGCTTCTTATATGCTGGTCTGGCTGACGAGCGCATTGCAGATACACACTACGATAGCCTGATGAAGCTGAAGGAGTGGGGTTTCAAGGTTTCGGAACATATGCGTTTGTGCAAGAGTGCTGATGAGGTGTTCGCGTATTTGGAAAAGTGGGACACCGAGCGTTTCAACCTCGGTTTTGAGATTGATGGCGTGGTCATCAAGGTCAACAGTTTGGATGATCAGGATGAGTTGGGTTTTACCGCCAAATCGCCACGCTGGGCTATTGCCTACAAGTTTGCCGCAGAACAGGCCGTTACGCGGTTGAATGAGGTTACTTACCAAGTTGGAAGAACAGGCGCCATTACGCCTGTAGCGAACTTAGAACCTGTGCTATTAGCTGGAACAACCGTTAAGCGCGCCTCGCTCCACAATGCCGACCAAATTGCCAAACTCGACCTGCATATCGGTGATATGGTTCAGGTGGAGAAAGGAGGGGAGATCATTCCAAAAATTGTAGGAGTTGACCTGAACCAACGCCAAGCTGATTTTCCTGTGGTAGAGTTCATTCACAACTGTCCAGAATGCGGAACAGAATTGGAGCGCAAAGAGGGAGAAGCACAGCATTTCTGTCCGAATGAGTTGGGTTGCCCGCCTCAGATAAAAGGCAAAATGGAGCATTTCATTGGTCGCAAGGCCATGAATGTGGACGGGTTGGGTGCAGAAACCGTACAGCAGTTTTATGATGCCGGTTTGGTCGAGAACGTGGCTGACCTATATGAACTCACTTATGAACAAGTCGTGGCGCTGGATCGAATGGCCGATAAAAGTGCCACCAACCTTTTAGCTGGATTGGAAGCCTCCAAACAAGTTCCGTTTCCGCGTGTATTGTTCGCAATTGGCATTCGCTACGTAGGAGAAACGGTTGCTAAGAAACTTGCCAAGCACTTCAAGAACATTGATGCGTTGATGGCAGCCTCGCAGGAAGAGTTGGTTGCGGTGGATGAGATCGGTGATAGAATTGCGGAAAGTGTGCTTCATTTCTTTGCGGACGAACGCAATCGTACCATCATTCAACGATTGAAAGACCACGGATTGCAATTCGAAATGGAAGAAACCGAAGGGCCTGTTTCCAATGCATTGCAAGGGAAAACGTTTGTGGTTTCTGGTGTGTTTTCTCAGTTCAGTAGAGATGAAATCAAGGCAGAAATTGAACGCCATGGTGGCAAGAATGTCAGTTCCATCTCTAAGAACACCGATTACGTGCTGGCTGGTGATAAAATGGGCCCATCCAAACTCAAAAAGGCCGAAGACCTTGGTATTCCAATTATCTCTGAGGAGGATTTTGTGGAGATGATAAATGTATCTTAATCAATCCGGATGAAATAGTTTATCGTTACATTGCGAGGGCGCGTTTCACCTGATCCTTCAGCGTCTATTATTTCGCCCGACTGCTTTGTGGTTCGGCCTTCTTTCGTACCAGCATGAAATAAGCCCTCGCCATCATTTGGAGTCTCGCTGGCTTTTAGAGCTTTTGGTTTATACAACTGGACGTGACTATGGTCACCACCGCCATGATTGTGCTTTTTGAAAGAGTCGGCTTGATAGGCACCTAATTCCAAGTCACCATCAGGATTTCCAAGAACCGTATTACGTTTATTGTTTTTCCCCCGTAAGAATACCCCCTGGAGATTTGGTACACGACCATTTTGCCCCGGGAGGTTATTGTCAATATACTTTCTATACTCTGTATTTAATGGGCATACATCACCATCACAAAGCATCCATCGTTGTCCTTTGTGGTTATTGTAGAATTCCCCAGGGGAAAGCATTGAAGCTATGATATCACCAACTCCATAAGATAAAGTGGTATCTGGTGCATAGATTGCCGGAACTTTAATGGTAATCTTACCATCCGAAGTAAATACATCTATGGTTGCTTTGTCGGCTACAACATAATCGTTTGTTCCTTCTTGTAACCGTTTTTTATTTGATATGCTCCTTACAAACTTAGCCCAAATCCAAGTATAGTCAGGGAGCATTCCTGAACCTGATACAGTGTCTTGTAGAGCACCAGAAATGGTAAAAGCTTCAGATGGCGTTACCTTTATTTCTTGGATTTTTGGAGCTTTTTTCAAGTCACTTCTATTGTATTTAATCCCAATACTAAATTCATCAAAGAGTGGAGGTGAAGGGCGATCAACATCAAACTCAATTCCACCTTTATCACAAATTGCCAAACAAGCTTTGTACGAGTCCATCATTTCGGAGCTGATTATCTGGCTATTTTCTTCTTCAAGCAAAGCAAATTCTGCCGTAGATAATTTACTTCCCTTGGATAACTTGCTTACTGCATCTTGTTCCGCTTGACTTCCTGATAAGCCAATTCCAGCATATGAACCACCAACGGTCGTTGAGCCACCAGAAGATTTTGAGCGCTGTTTTTCATATTCCTTCTCAATGGACTTCATATCTTTTACTGAAGTTGAACTGCTAAAAGTGTTATAGAGACCATACTCTAATAGTTTATTACACTCGCATTGGGCATAATTTAGACTGGGAATTGATACGGTCAGGAAAATGCAACAAAAGACGCTGCGAAAAGATATTCTCATGATTATTTATTTTTTATACGTTCATATCGACAAACTTTCAATCCATCCTTACAGGTGTCCTCTTCGTCCATCCTAATATACTTTGACATATCTACCATAGATTGAGTTTTTGTACACTTTCCATCAACATATCCGTACACTAGCTCAACATCGCTGAGGCTTCCACACGCGGTTGATCTGATATAAACTGCTTCAAAAGAGTCAGAATACAGAAATGACTTACAAGGTTCACGTTCTTCTGATTTCTTTTCTGAGGATGATTCTGTTTTGGTTTCCTTTACTTGACCGTTCGAATTGTAAACAGCCGCTAACAGCATTATTGCTGCCAAAGTGATTGCCTTGTTCATGGTTATCAGTTCTTGTGTACAATATAGTAATTCAACTAAATGTTGTTAGAGTTTGAATTTAACTATTTGTGAATTACTATTGGAAGTTTATTTAATTGTCATCACTTTGTGAGTTTTGAAACGAGAACGTCTAAACCCAAAAAGGCGGAGGATTTGGGTATTCCGATCATTTCGGAGGTGGATTTTGTGGGGATGATCAGTTGAAGTGCTTTGGTTTGGTTTCCCTACTGGCACATTCTGCAATCTCGTTGATACGCTTCTGGCGGGTTTCATCCCGCTTGGCAAGAACTATCCAAGAGAGCATCATTTTTTTGACCGATCTGCTTTGGCTCTGAAAGAAGTCCTTGGAACCTGTGTGTTTTGAGAATGCGATTTCCAGATCATCAGGAATGATGAGTTCATCAACCTGATCAAGAATGTTCCATGAACCGTTCTGCTTTGCTACTTCGATAGAGGCCAGACCTGCTTTGGTCATGCGGCCATCAGCAATCAGTTTTTCAACCTTCTCTTTATTGATCTTGCTCCACATGCTGTTCGGTTTGCGCCTGCCGAAATACTGCATGAAACTTTCCTCATCAATAGACCTTCTTGTGCTGTCTATCCATCCGAAACACAATGCTTCATCTACAGCATCGCTCCACGCGAGGGTTGGTTTGTCAGAGCTTTTCTTGTAACAGATTAGCCAAATACTATGCTTGGTGTGGTGGTTTTCCTCCAGCCATTCGCGCCATTCGCGCTGAGAGATAGGACAGAAGGTTTCGTGCTTGGTCATCGTTTATTTCAGTCGCTCAAGCACACCTTTGCGCTTTACAATATTCTTGTAATCCCACTGGATGTTGCGCGATTTGCCAAGCCATCGCTGCAGGTCTTGATGGTTGATCTCCTCAACTGAATTGTAGAACACGGAGGCGTCTTTGAACTTGGCGCCACGCTCTTTCAATCCTTCTTCATCAAAACTGGCTCCGCTCCAGAACATCAGGCGAATGCCTGCTTTCTGCTTGCTGTAGCCAACAATAGGGTTCCCATCTAGAAACCATACGGGATGACCATGCCATATTTTGCTTTCTGCTTCTGGTAGCCCTTTATTGATCTCTACTTTCAGCTTATTACAAACAGAGGCCTCCGATTCAGATAAAGAATTGTTGTATGCTACAATTTCAGTAGTCATTATCCGAGTTTTCCAATCAATGAACCAAGAGTTTGAGGGCTTCCTGAATCAGATGCATATGCTCATCATTCAGTTCAATGATTCCAGATTCGGTTCTCATTTCGTTCTGAAAAAGTGGCAATTCGGCCACCACCTTGGCTTTGCTTGCCTTGAGGGATTCTACAAGCGAGGCCATGGCATATATTCCACGTGGCTCATGAGGAGTAAACGTTATCGGCAATACGGGTTTGTCTGCCAATTCACCTGATTCGGTCATCCACTCCAAGGCGTTCTTGAGTACCGCTGGGATATTGTGTAGGTATTCGGGCGTTGAGACGATGACCGCATCTGCATTAGACACTCTGGTTTTCAAATTGCTGACCAATTCAGGAATTCCTTCGTTCAGTTTTCTGGGTGTGAATAGCGGTAGATTGGTTAGTTCGTCATAGATGTCGAATTCAAATTGGTCGGAGAACACTGCGGAAATTGCTTTGAGCAATTGAAGATTGGAACTGTTCTCGCTTGCGGAGCCGCTTATTGCAAGTATGGTTTTCATACGCAATGGCTCAGCTTATCAGATCCCAAAGCCCTTTGTTTGGAACTCGTCCTTCTCCATTTTCAGAGAATTCTGATTTTATGGCGTTCACGAAATACATGTCTACCATGCCTTTTCCTTTGGCCTCTCGCTGTCCGCGGTACTCGGTATCGAAGTATTTCTTGACCAT
>JACJZQ010000026.1 GCA_020635495.1 Flavobacteriales bacterium
GAATGTCCCATCATAACCGTGTCAAGCACAGAAATCTCGTTGTAAGCGGAGTGATCCTGCTTAAGAACGGCCATTCGTTTACCTGGTTCCATATGCACAGAGCCAGAATTCGGGCTGATCTCGCCAGCAAGGATTTTCAGGAAAGTGGATTTACCGGCACCGTTGGCACCGATAACACCATAGCAATTGCCTTGTGTGAACTTGATATTGACCTCATCGAAAAGAACACGCTTTCCGTATTGAAGCGAAACATTGACCGTAGATATCATCAGCTTTGATTTGGGCGCGCGAAGGTAGCTGTTTAGTGAAGAGTGACCAGCGAATAGTGAATAGAAAAACTGGTCGCTGGTCACTTTTCGCTTTTTACTACTTTTAGAAAATGAAAGGCCGTGGTGCAAAGGAAGCTTAACACACGACTTCGTACTACCGCTTATACTTGGAACTGCATCAATTCAACTGAAGCCAAGTCGCATTCGCCCGAATGAAAACTTTGGATGTGGCGGAATTGAAATAAATGTCCCCGTCTTGAAGGTCAGTGGTCGGAGCAGTTGCAAGTACGCCTCGCCATCGTGAAACATCAACGCTGTTTTCTTTAATATCACCTTCCGTATCCAAAGCATAAGTGCTGGAGGTGAATCCGGACTGGATCAATACTCCGTCATAATCCGATTGTATCAGCATGCCTTCGCTGCCTGTGATTATTGCCCCTAATCCATTCTGAGATTGAAACACAGCTGCCGAACCATCAATTGAATATGCGGCAACACCAGAATATCTGAGCGCAGATTGAGAGTCATAGCCAACTGCCAAGTAGGCACCGCTTACCGGGTCTCCGTTAGCTTTCTCCGCGAGAAACACTGCCGTTCTTGTCCCATAGTTGGAAAGTGCATCGACCTTATTATTTTTAACCCTTAATGTTCCATTTGATGTCTGGCTGATACTCTTGGGAGTAACATAAAGAGAAGAAGAAACATAATCTCTGAGCTCTTCCCCTATTCGCACGTTGCCATGGAAAATATCAATGACCATAGCTTCTTGAAAATCATTAAAGTTGTTTGCCTTGCCTCCGAATATCAATTTTCCACTAGAACCAGAACCGGTGAAACCATAAGGTTCATGTGTAATGGTCGCCCATCCGTCATTTGTTCCTCCACTACCTCCAAAGTACATTTTGGATGATTTTACCTGTCCCGTAGGCGACAACATGAACACCGCACTGTCCGTTCCGCTTACATGAAGCCCACGCAGCGGGTCGGTGGTGCCTATGCCGACATTCCCATTGGGATCTATCCGCATCTTTTCGGTGGGGTAGGTGGATGATGCGGAGGTTCCGAAAACCAGGGCGTTTGCTCCTGTTGCTGGCGTATTGGTGCGCAAAGCACCCATATAGGCAGAATTGGTGGTTGTGGTGTCGTTGGCCGCTATGTTCTTGAAACGAATCAGGTTCTTAGAGACACTATTGGAGAAGCTCTGAACCACCATGGTATTGCCCTTGGATGTAAAAGGGGATTCGGCCACATGGAACACGAATTGAGGGTCGGTGTTCATGTTGCCCGCACCGACATAGCCCGACTTGGCAACCATGAACCGTGTGCCGCCACCGTTGATCACGCGCATAGCATTCATGTCTTCCGTGTTGGATCTTTTTACCAAAAGCTTATCGTTCTGCAATGCGGAGGTTCCGATACCGACCTGAGTTCCAGTATTGATAATGGTTGAATCTGATGCCCAAACGGAACCGTTCCACCTGAGGGTCTGGTTCAGCAGGACACCATCAAGGACATTGTCGTTGCCTGTTGGCCCAGTTGCTCCTGTGATTCCTTGTGCACCCGTAGCCCCATCAGAACCGGAAGCACCTGTCGGTCCCATAGGTCCAGTTGCCCCATCCGTTCCGGCTGCTCCAGTTGGTCCAGTGGCACCTGTTGGACCTTGCGGCCCCGTGGATCCTGTGATTCCCTGTGCACCCGTAGCCCCATCAGAACCGGAAGCACCTGTCGGTCCCATAGGTCCAGTTGCCCCATCCGTTCCTGCTGCTCCAGTTGGTCCAGTGGCACCTGTAGGACCCGGAACGGTAGATGCTGCTCCTGTTGGTCCAGTGGCACCTGTTGGACCTTGCGGCCCCGTGGATCCTGTGATTCCCTGTGCACCCGTAGCCCCATCAGAACCGGAAGCACCTGTCGGTCCCATAGGTCCAGTTGCCCCATCCGTTCCTGCTGCTCCAGTTGGTCCAGTGGCACCTGTAGGACCCGGAACGGTAGATGCTGCTCCTGTTGGTCCAGTGGCACCTGTTGGACCTTGCGGCCCCGTGGATCCTGTGATTCCCTGTGCACCCGTAGCCCCATCAGAACCGGAAGCACCTGTCGGTCCCATAGGTCCAGTTGCCCCATCCGTTCCTGCTGCTCCAGTTGGTCCAGTGGCACCTGTTGGACCTTGCGGCCCCGTGGATCCTGTGATTCCCTGTGCACCTGTCTGTCCTTGTGCACCGTCCTGACCAGCAGGCCCCTGAACTCCCTGAGCACCTTGAGGTCCTGCTGGGCCTTGGGGACCAGTAGGGCCGGTAGTACCGGCATTTCCTGCTGTTTCAGCATAGAGTGCATAAGGTACCGACACCATCTGGGATACGCCCATCGACTGGTAATTGGTACCGCCAGTGGCGTCCATCAGCACTTCAATGAAATAAGGTCCGTTACTCCAGTCAATGCTGCCCAAGCTGCCGGTCTGGGCAGTTCCTGAGCCTATCTGCGTGTTGAAAAGCCCGAAGCCAGTGGTCGTGAGCCCGTGTGTCTCAGCAAAAACAACGCTACCGTTCGGAGCGGACTGTCTCAATTGAATACGAAGCCCGACATTCTGGTCGGCCAACAGATTACCGGAGGCATCGCGTGCCACTCCTTGGTAGTTGATCAGGTTCGGTGCGGTCTGTGCATGCCCTAAAGTTGCCGCCAATAGCAGAACGGCAATAGAAAAGATGGTCTTCTTCATGGTTGTTTGAATTGGAGCCCCGAAAATAATTCTGCCGATCCAAAAAATAACACCATGTTCAAAAGTTAGCTTTGTTCTTGAATGAAAGGCCGTGGCGCAGGATACAACCCCAAGAATCGCTTCTTTAGGGAGGAAGTGGAGTGGGATGACGGCTTTGAGCCCGGAACGGAAGAAAAGGTCAGAACGAAGTTCATCGAAATCTTTCCGAAGACCATCATCAATAAGGTTCCAAGCCCAGATGTCCCGAGCGATTTTTCCGTGAATCCATACCAAGGCTGCGAACATGGATGTTCCTATTGCTACGCCCGACCAACGCATGAATATTGGGGTTACGGTGCTGGTTTGGAGTTCGAATCGGTGATTTTGGTGAAAAAGAACGCACCCGAACTGCTTCGCGAAGCATTCAATAAGAAGAGCTGGAAAGGTGGTTCGTTGATGATGTCCGGCAACACAGATTGCTACCAGCCAGCCGAACGGAAGTTCGAGATCACTCGGAAGATGCTTCAAGTTTGTTCTGAATACAACAACCCTGTTGGCATCATCACCAAGAACAATCTTGTGCTCCGCGACATTGATATTCTTGCCCCGATGGCGGAGAAGAAATTGGCCATGGTCAACATTTCCCTGAACACTTTGAATGAGGATTTCAGAAGAAAATTGGAGCCGAGAACTGCTTCTGTAGATGGACGATTACGCGCCATTGAAGAACTGAGCAAAGCAGGAATTCCTGTAAATGTGTTGATGGCACCGCTCATTCCAGGAATCAACGGACACGAAGTGTTGCCGTTAATGGAGGAAATCGCGAATCGGGGTGCTGTTTCTGTTGGTTACATCATCTTGAGATTGAATGGCTCCTTGCAGGAAATGTTCGGCAAATGGCTGGAGGAACATTATCCAGACAGAAAGGATAAAGTGCTCAATCAGGTTTCAGATGCACATGGTGGAAAAGTCAATGATTCCCGTTTTGGAACGCGCATGCGTGGAGAGGGAAAAATGGTAGAGCAAATCAATCAGAGCTATCATATCGGAAAACGTAAGTTGTTCAAAGACAATACGATGATTGGATTGACTTCAAGTCTTTTTGAAAGACCTTCTAAGCAGACACGGCTTTTCTGAATTTGACGAGACAATTAACTGGTTAAGATTATTCTAACTTTCGGGTGATGTTTAATTCACTCTGGAATTTCCTTGTTGTCTCACTTATCGGCTTTTATTCGACAGGGGCTTTAGCGCAGTGTAATGGCCATGCAGCGTTGTGTGGTAAGCGTTACAATGAAGTGGCGTATCTCACCACTCACAACGCTTTCAACGCAGGAGACGATGGTTTCAATCTTCCGAACCAAACCTACGGACTTACACAGCAACTGAACGATGGCGTTCGGGCGTTGATGCTGGACGTGTACGATGAGGGTGGAATTGCCACTGTTTACCATTCGTTGGCTTTTCTGGGTACCACACCGCTGGAATCGAACCTTACCGAGATCAAGGACTTTCTGGATGCAAATCCGAACGAAATTGTGACCATCATTTTCGAGTGTTACGCGGATTTTGAACTGATTGAAACCGCTTTCATCAATACGGAAACGCTTGATTACACGCTTGAGCAAGACCTTGGAAGTGAATGGCCAACGCTGCAGGAAATGATTGACGTCAACAAGCGGTTAGTCGTTCTTTCGGACAGAAATGATGCGGCTCCGGGAGAAGATTGGTATCACTACGTTTGGGATTATGCGGTAGAAACGCCATTCTCAAACAACAGCAATAGCGATTTTACGTGCGAATTCAATCGGGGAGACGAGAACAATGATCTGTTTATCCTCAACCATTTTGCCACCGATCCGAATTTGGGAGTGGGAAGGACCGACCTCTCAGAATTGGCTAACGAGTTCAATTTCTTTTATAATCGAGCCAGAGATTGTGAGGCAACGCTGGGGAAGTTTCCCAATTTCCCAACGGTAGATTTCTATGAGTTGGGAGATGCCTTGGAGGTGGTAGATTCATTGAACGGAATACCAAGTTCCGTTGGAATCGAAGAGAAGTCACCTGCTAATTCTGTTTCAGTGTTTCCCAATCCCTCGAAAGATGTATTCATCTGCAGTTGGGTTCAACCTACTGCCGCACAGATCTCGCTGTTCGATCATGCCGGTAGTCTGGTGTGGCAAACTTCTATGAACGAAACATCGTTCACCATTGATCTATCTCCATATCCTGTAGGAATTTACCATGTACAGATGCTTAGCGGAGAGGCGGTTTCCACGTTCAAGTTGGTGAGAAACTGAGGCTGGTAGCTTTCTTCTTTACTCTCCGATCTGGAACAGAAACTAAATTTTACTTTAGGAACGCATTAACCCATTGGCACAGCGCTTCATTATGGAAGATCAAACCCAGTTAAAACAACAGCCATTACCACCGTTGGTCAAAGGCAAATATCCGATCGGAAGTGCGTTTGATTTTATCCGTGATTCCTTGGGTTTCTTTGAAGAGGTGGTGCCGAAGTATGGTGGCATTTTTCAGGTCAGGTCTATTTTCTTCCCGTTCATTTCAGATTTCGATTACATGATGATCGTTTCTGATCCCGATATGGTGAAGCACATTATGCAAGACAATAATAAGAACTACGTAAAGAGCCATGGCTACAATGTGCTGAAAGTTCTGTTGGGAGAAGGATTGCTTACCAGCGAAGGTGATTTCTGGCGGAAACAGCGCAGATTGATGCAGCCCGCTTTTCATCGCGACAGACTTGCTTCGTTCGTAGATACGTATGTGGAGTTCGGTCAGCAGTTGGTTGACAAATGGAAAACCCTGCCTGATGGTAGCGAGGTCGATGTTTCTAAGGACTTCATGGAAACCACCTTGAACATCGTTTCCAAGGCCATGTTCAGTAGCGATGTGGCAGATGCCATGGAAGTGGTAAACCGAGAATTCGACTATGCCAACGAGCAGTTGATCAAGCGGATCACCAGTCCGTTTCCCATTCCATTGTGGGTTCCCCTTCCTCATATTCAGAAGGAGAGCAGAAGCTACGCGGCCATCAAAAATGTAGTTGCCGACATCATTGAAAAACGAAGAGCGAGCGACCAGAGGTACGATGACCTTCTATCCATGCTGATGGAAGTGGAAGATGCGGACACGGGCGAGAAAATGAGCGATCAGCAGATTCAGGATGAAGTGATAACCATCTTTTTGGCCGGGCATGAAACTACGGCTGTGGCGCTTACTTGGCTGGTACATTGCTTGGACGAAAACCCTGAAGTGGAGCAGAAGCTGATCGAAGAAGAATCGCGCGTACTGAATGGCAGACAACCGAATCTGGAAGATCTGCATTCGCTCGAATACACACGCATGGTGATTGACGAGACACTGCGGCTATATCCACCGGCATGGATCATTGGCAGACATGCAACCGAGGAAGACCAATTGGGCAATTATCGCATTCCGAAGGATTCAAATTGCCTGATTCCTGTTTATTACATCCATCGAGACCCAAAGCTTTGGGACAGACCTGAGGAGTTCAGACCAGAGCGTTTCAGCAAGGAAAATTCCAAGGGTCGGCACAAGTTCGTCTACTTCCCGTTTGGTGGCGGACCAAGACTTTGCATAGGCAACAACTTCGCACTGATGGAAATGCAGATCATCGTTCCCATGGTTGTCCGTGCCATCAAGCTTCGAAAATCGAAAGGTTTCCAATTCAAAAAAGAGCCACTCATCACCATGCGGCCTGCGCCTCATATGAAAATGGTGTTGACAAAGCGCGGATAAGAATCTGAAATGAGTATTGGTTTTCTTCGGCCGTTCGCGAGAAACTGTGTAGTATTGCGAATTGGCTTCTCAAGACCCCATACCGAACGAAATTGACCCTGAAGAAGGCGTAGGAAAAGAGCTCTACGACTATCAGAAGCAGGCGCTTTCCAGAATCTTCCATCATCTTATCGACAATAACGATAATGAGAACGTTCTTTTTCAGCTGCCAACAGGTGGCGGAAAGACGGTGATCTTCTCAGAAATTGCCAGACGTTATATTCAGCGAACTGGCAAGAAGGTCATTATTCTCACGCACAGAATTGAGCTTCTGATACAGACCTCGGTGATGCTTAACGGCTTCACGGTCAAGAACAAGGTCATTTCAAGCGAGGTGAAAGAACTTCCTGACCAGAATGAATACCAGTGTTTTGTGGCCATGGTAGAGACACTCAACAATCGGTTGAACGAAGATGCCTTTGAATTGGAAAATATCGGTCTGGTAGTTATTGATGAGGCGCATTACAATTCTTTCGGAAAGCTTTTCAAGTTCTTTAAGAACAGCACGGTTCTGGGTGTAACGGCAACACCGTTGAGTTCAAATATCAACCTGCCTATGAATGAGAATTACGATAAACTCATTGTAGGAGAGAGCATCAGCTCGTTGGTGGAAATGAATTATCTGGCCAAGGCCAACACCTATTGTTATGATGTGAATCTTTCTTCACTGAACATAGGCATGAACGGAGATTACACCGTACGGTCTTCAGAAGAACTCTACTCAGATTATTCCATGCAAAGCCGTTTGCTAACGGCATATCAGGAACAATGCCTTGGCAAGAAAACACTGATCTTCAACAATGGGATCAATACTTCCAATTACGTTTGCGACAGCTTCAGAAAGGCAGGATATCCTGTAAAGCATCTTGATAACAAGAACACGGCCGCAGAGAGGAGAGAGATTCTGAAATGGTTCAGAGAAACGCCAGACGCTGTTCTGACGTCTGTAGGCATTCTGACCACTGGTTTTGATGAACCGTCTGTAGAGGCCATCATCCTGAACCGCGCAACCCGTTCCATGACCTTGTACTTTCAGATGATAGGTCGTGGATCGAGGATATTTGGAAAGAAGAATGAGTTCACGGTTATCGATCTTGGAAATAACGTGGCCCGTTTTGGAGCATGGGATGGATTTGTTGATTGGGACCACATCTTCCGTCATCCAGAAGTTCATCTCAACAGCATCCGGTCTGATGAAGAGATTCAGAGGAACTTCAAGTACAAAATGCCGAAAGAGATCCGCGAACGCTTTGCAAAATCTGAGAACATCGATTTCAACATTAGCGAGGCGTATGACGCGGCCATTAAGCGCGGAGACAGACCTAAAGTGGTCATTGAAGAATCGATAGACCAGCACGTTAGAATTTGTACCGAGAATTCTGAAGACCTGTGGGATGCCAGAGAATTGGCAAAGTTGCTTGAAGGTGAGATCGAGTTTAGGGCCAGAAAGTATGGGGAGTGTTTAGCAAAGATAACTCCAAGCTACATCAAGTGGTTGCAAGAAGAGTACATGCGCAAACTCAACGTAAGGTTGATCCAAGAATTCCAAGTTGCATGATAAGGCCGAACAGAATCAGGCCAACACAACAGATATATTCCAACTACACAAAGGAGGATTTTGAGGTTTGGAAGCTTCTTTATAACAGGCAGTGCGATCTTTTGCGGAAATATGCCTCTAAGGAGTATCTCAAGGCGTTGGACATCGTTGGTTTTTCGGCAGAAGAGATTCCTGATTTCAATCGGATTGAAGAAGCTTTAAAGCCACTGACGGGTTGGCGTTTGGAAACAGTGCCGAACATCAGCGAGCAAAAGCAGTTTTTCGAATTTCTTTCCAATAAACAGTTTACAGCCACGTGTTGGCTCCGTCAGATGGATGAGTTGGATTATCTGGAAGAACCGGACATGTTCCATGATATTTTCGGGCATGTGCCGCTGCTCAGCAACAAGGCTTACACCGATTTCTTTGAAGCGATAAGTCATATTGCGCTGAAGTACATCGAAAATCCCAAGGCCATTGAACTCTTAGGAAGAGTCTATTGGTTTACCATTGAATTCGGATTGATCCGAGAATCAGGCAAGTTGAAGATCTACGGTGCGGGAATCATTTCTTCTTACGGTGAAACCAATAATGCCTTGACGGACGCAACACAGAAGTTCGATTTTGATGTGAAAGAGATACTCAACACGGATTTCAGAACAGATATTCTGCAAGACAAGTATTTCGTAATCGATTCTTATGAGCAGCTTTATGCATCAATTCCAGCAATAGAATCAAACCTTGAAAAGATGATCTGAACCGTTTGGAGTTTTTATCAATTTAGCAAGCCTTAATACCATACAAATGAAACGTACAATTCCATTCTTCATCGCTGTAGTTATTGCAGTCAGTTCTTGTGGAGATAAAAGCAAACAAACCGAGAATGCCACTTCTGAGAACTGTTTATTGGCATTGGTAGATACATCGGTAGTGGTAAAATGGACAGCCTATAAGACCACAGAGAAGATCGGTGTTTCCGGTACGTTTGATATTGTACAAGTATCTGATGCCAACAAAGCTGAAACCGCCTTGGAGGTACTTAAAAATGCATCATTCGAAATTCCAGTAACAAGCGTGAATTCGGGTCTTCCAGATAGAGATGGAAAGATATTTGGGCATTTTTTCTCGAGTATGCTTAACACAGGACTTTTGGCTGGTCAGGTCTTAGAGGCTGGTCCAGAACAGTGGAAAGTGGGATTGGTTATGAACGATGTTCGAGACACGTTGATCTTCAATTTCACCGAATCTGAAGGAAACGTTTCTCTGGTAGGAACTTTGGACCTTGCCAAGTGGAATGCATTGGCAAGTGCCGATTCTCTGAATAAGGTTTGTTACGACCTGCACAAAGGTGCAGACGGTGTGAGCAAGCTTTGGCCAGATGTGAAATTGGAGATATCTGCCAACTTAAAAGAAGACTGTAACTAATTGAATAATACAATGAACAAACCTGCTTTTTATAACGACCTGACCCTGCCTGTGGTGGCAGCACCCATGTTTCTCATCTCTGGACCAGAACTGGTAATTGAGTGCTGCAAGAATGGTATTGTGGGTTCATTTCCAGCTCTCAATCACAGAACATCGGAAGGATTTGAAGAGTGGGTGATTCAGATTAAGGATGAGTTGGCCGCCTGGGAAAAGGAAACGGGCAAGAAAGCGGCTCCTTTTGGTGTGAATCTGATCGTGCATTGGACCAATCCGAGAGTTCAGCCTGACCTTGAGATATGCATAAAGCACAAAGTGCCTTTGATCATAACCTCCTTAGGTGCGGTTTCAGACCTAGTAAATGCGGTTCACAGCTATGGTGGGTTGGTTTACCACGATGTGGTGAAGAAACGCCATGCTGAGAAAGCTGCCGAGGCCGGTGTAGATGGCCTGATACTGGTTGCCGCGGGGGCCGGAGGTCATGCGGGTACGCTGAATCCGATGCCTTTTATTCAAGAGATTCGTTCGTTCTTCAAGAAAACCATCCTGCTATCGGGTTGCATCAGTAACGGAAACGATATTGCCTCTGCCATGCAGATGGGAGCAGATTTCGCTTGGATGGGAACCAGATTCATCAACACCAAAGAAAGTACGGCCAGTGAGGGCTACAGGAACATGATCATTGAGAGCGGTGCGAGTGATATAGTTCATACTGCAGCGGTTTCCGGTGTTCCCGCTAACTTCCTTCGTCCGAGTTTAGAAGCGATGGGCATTACCGAAGAGATGTGGAGCCAGAAAGCCAAGATGGATTTTGGAAAGGAATTGGATGCCGCACAAGCCGAAGCCAAGGCTTGGAAAACGCTATGGTCTGCAGGACAGGGAGTTGCCACCATACAAGATGATGTACCTGTTGCAGAACTTGTATCAAGATTGAAGTCTGAATACATAGAGGCGCTGCAAAGACAGTGTAAGTTGTTGGAGGAGTATGTGGATTAGATTTCAGCCATTATCCTCCAAGGCTGGGCCTGTTCTAACTCATAGGCAAGCTCCAAAAGCCTTCTGTCTTCGCCATAGGGTGCTGCGAACTGAACTCCCAAAGGTATGCCGTCTGAATCTATACCAAGTGGGAGGGAGATGGCGGGTTCTCCTGTTACATTGTACAATCCGGTATATGTAGCAAAATCGATGGCCCGTCTCTTCACTTCTTCGTAAGCCAATTCGGGAGAGAAGTAGCCGATCTTTGGTGTTTTGTGTGCCAGAACAGGACTCATGACCACATCATACTTCTCGAACTGTTCAGAACATTCTTTTCCCATTCTTCGCATTTCTCTGATGCTTCTAGGTAACGTGAGCGCATTGCGTTTAAATCTGGCAGCAAGCCCCGTGGTGAATGGTTCTAAAAGCGTCTTATCCACTTTGGCTTTGAATACCAATCTTCCAAAATGGCTCGACATGTAAGACAGAAAGCCGTAGTAGTTAAGAAAGTGTCCGACCATTGTATCCACATCAATGGGCAAAGGCACTTGTTCTACTGTATGACCCAATGATTCCAACAACTTGGCCGTTCTGATCTGTAATTCGTACGTGTCCTGATCCTGTCTTCCGGTTGTTCCTTCCGTCAAATTCTCTACGAATGCTATCCGAAGTCGTTTTTCAGCACCAGATGTAACATGGCCGATTGCTGGAAGACGCTTGTTGAGGTGAAACTTTTCTGCTTCCGAATAGAATAGGGCAGTGTCTCTTACCGATCTGGTCAGAACACCCTGATGCACTATTTCAATGGGCATCATTTCTGTTCCGTCAATACCATATATCCGATGTCTTGAAGGCTTCAACCCGACCAGACCGCAAATGGCCGCTGGTATTCGAATGGATCCAGCACCATCATTCCCTGACGCAATTGGAACGGCACCACTTGCAACTAGAGCAGCCGATCCAGAGGACGATCCACCGGAGGTGTAATCGGTATTCCATGGGTTTCTGGTTACAGCCCAGCGTTCATTTTCCGTACTGCACAAGAGTCCGAATTCCGGTAGCGTGGTTTTACCCAAAGAACTAACACCGGTAGACAGGAACTGATTGACAAAGCGGCTATTGCTTCTTGCTTTTTTGGAACTGAAAGCGCCCGTTCCCATTTGGGTTGGGTAGCCTTTAATGTTGTCTGTGTCTTTGAAGAATGTAGGAACTCCAAAGAAAGCCCCATCCTTATTCAGGTTCTCAACCTGCCTTGCATCCTCATAGGTTCTAAGAACAATGGCATTCAATTGGTCATTGACCTTTTCAGCACGCTGAATGGCAGCTTCTATAGCTTCTTCGGGTGAGATTTCCTTCTTGGAAATTGCCTCGGCAACACCACTGGCATCGTGGTTACCTAAAGCATCATTTGTAAAGGCGCTGGTGCGATTTGTCATGCCTCCTAAGTTATTGATCTGAACTTGGATTCAGCGTATTCAATCAGCAACTTTCCAAAGTCCGTAGAAAACAGCCAGCCAGATCAATCCTTTAATGAGAAAGAACATGAATCCAACAAAGCCAAGACGCTTTAGCCACTGTTTCATCCCGCCAAGGTCAGGGTTTTTCTAACCAACCCCGCGGATTCTCCAAAAAATCATCTCTAAACGATGATAGTACCTGTTGCATTTCAGTGACCTTATCGCCATTTATGGAAGATAGGTTGTAGGACTCGCTTGGGCTGTTTTTCAAATAATACAGCTTCGGCCACGTGTCCAATCTATCAATGATGGTATCGCTATCAGACGGAGAATGCTTACCAACAAATTGGTTGGTGACATAACTCGGATGCTGCAACGGAATAGGCCATGTATAACTGTAGTTGGTCTCCAGGTATTTCCAATTCCCAACTCGAACAGCTTCAAAAGCATAATCGTGAAAGAAGAATAGGGGACGGGTGTGGGCCAGACCTGTCTCTGATGTGTCTTCCAGTAATTCGAAAAGATCATGGCCATCAATCTTTCGGTCTTTAGGAACCGAAATCCCTGCTTGATGTACTAGTGTAGGCAAGAGGTCGATTCCCATGGCAGGCATGTCGGTTTTGAATCCTTCTGCAAATTTCTTCGGATATCGAAGAAGAAAGGGAACGCGATATCCACCTTCAAATAGTTGTCCTTTTCTGCCGCGCAACCCACAGGAATTCCCTTCAAACCAAGGGCCATTATCGCTGGTTACAATTACAATCGTATTCTCAGTAAGATTCAGTTGGTCTAAATGGGCCAGTATTTCACCAACACTGTGGTCAAACTCTTCCACGGCATCTCCATAGCCGCCAGCTTTTGATTTTCCTTTGAATCCTTTTGATGGAAAAAATGGTTGGTGCGGGTCTTTATGGGCGAGGTACAGGAAGAAAGGTTCATCCTTATTCTTGGTGATGAACGCTTTTGCCGAATCCGTGAAAAGTTGTGTGTAATGTGCTTGATCCAGGCCTATATCATCCAACATTTTGAGGCCGTTCTCATAAAACGCCACTGGCCAATCATCGTTTGAAGCTTCCAGACCAACGAAATAGTCGAAACCATGATTGAACGGGTGAAATTGCTCGTCCTGAGATATGGTACCCAAGTGCCATTTTCCCACAATTCCTGTCTTATAATCAGCCAATTTCAGCAGTTCTGGAATAATAACTTCCGATGGCATGATTCCATTAATGATGTTGTGCTCGCCACGCATATCAACTGCACCAAGGAAATTGGCAAATCGGCTTCCGATATTCATCACAAAACTTGTATTAACGTGATGAAACGGATAGGCCAAACCTTGCCGTAACGCATAACGTCCTGATAGAAAACCAAACCGTGATGGCGTACAAATTGACGCTGGCGCGTAGAAATTGGTGAATACAACACTTTGCTTGGCCAAGGAATCCAGATTTTTGGTGTCAATGACTGTCTGAAGATTGTAGCCGACATCACCATAACCTAGATCATCGGCCAGAATGAAAACGA
>JACJZQ010000027.1 GCA_020635495.1 Flavobacteriales bacterium
GGTGGATGGTAGATTGATGTCCTCCTGCATCCAAAGCGATTCTACTTGCGGCTCGAACGGAGCTGATTGCTGTGGCGCTGTTTCCAGATTACTGCCGATCAGATTAAGCCTTGTGGTCCAATTCGACTCGCAATCTTTCCGAACCTGAATTTGGAGTTTTGTGGATGAGGAAACCGCTTTGCTGCTGCCGAAAGCATATTTGAAGGCCAGCCTCATTTGACCCACGCCACTGAGGTCTATTGGCGGAGAAATAAGTTCATCCACCGTTAGACGATCACTGCCCCAATTATCTATCATAGCAGAATGCCCCGCACTGTGATATCCAATGTCCGTCACCGTCCAAGCATTGTCTTCATCCAAAGAAACGGTGCTCCATTTCTGTTCTGCAAGCGGGTCATAACCTTCAAACCAATCCCAGAATGGAAACTGGTAAGTAGAATCTTCAATTACCGTTACAAAGTCTGGTCTTGTTACCTGAGCTGATTGTCCGTTGGCGTAAACCGTTAACGAAACATCATGTGTTCCTGGTTCGGTGTAGGTAACCGTTGGAGAAGTGGCAGTTGATGAAGCAGGAGTTCCATTCTCAAATGTCCAAGAAAGACTATCTATGGCTCCGTGATAGGCAGTTTCGGTAAATGTGATCTCATTCTCGAAACTGCTGCAAACCACCTGTTTGTCGGCTGTAAAATCGGCAGCACAGAGCCCTGAAGATGGCTCAACACCCGTGGCCGCAAGGTTGGCTGGGGTCCAAAGATTATTTCTATTGGCAATGGAAGAGTTGAGGGCAGCATGCATTCGCATTTTCTGCCCTTCTGTGAACATCACATTGCAGTAAGAGTAATCCATAGCATTCTGAACGTTATCGACCGTGTTTCCACAAGAAGCGGCAGAAAGGTTGCACGTGCTCCAGCCAATGGTGTTTGGCGTATCTGCCACTTGGTCGTCCTCGCCACAGTTGCTTTGCTGGCCAACGGGCAGGTAATAGAATCCAGGCACGTTATTCCCACCCCAAATGTGGTGTAGATTCAGATAATGGCCGCATTCATGAGCAAATGCAACGGAACGGGTCAGATCTGAAGTACCAATGGTACCAACATAGCTGTGGGCAATTACAATCCCATCCCATTCGGGAATGGTATCGGCATCGGCAGGCCACACGCAATGTCCGGCCAGACCCGCAGCGTTAGAAACCACGTAAACATTAAGGTACATGCTGGGGTCCCAATGAACGAGTTCCTTTACCTGGTGGTCGCCAACGTTGGTCAGTGTAGAGGCAATACGGTTAATGCCGCTATGGCAATTTCCTTCCGGGTCTTTGGTTGCCAAATGGAACTCAATTTCGCAATCGGCATGTATCGGTTTAAAAGCTGCAACCATATCGGCTGTGTCTTCGCGGGTTTTTCTGAACGTTTCATTCAGAATACGCAAACCATCCAGTATCTGCTCCCGCGAAATGTTCTCATTGCCGTACTTATGAATGACATGGAACACCACCGGAATGGTGTAGATCTGACCGCCCTTGGGAGTACCCTGAGATGTCACACTGAGCTTGTCGAAGTGCTGTAGAAGGGCATATTCTCTTGTGAAGGCTTCTAACTCCGCATCGCGTTCAATTACTGCTTCGGCAATTTTCGGGTTGGCTTTCAGCGTTGCAATGCGCATTTCGTCTGCACCACAATGCAGCAATTCCTGAGCTTGGGTGGAAAACGAAAGGAGGAAAAGGAAGGGTAGCAGTTTATTCATGGGGCTAAGTTAACGACCACGTCATTTCGAGCGAAGCTTGCGTAGTCGAGAAATCTATTGCTGTTGTGGACATTCCTCCACTTCGGTCGGAATGACGGCTAGATGAAATGATTATTCAGAAAGTCCCAATTCGGATTCATTGATGCGATAAGTGTTTCTTTTTTAGAACGGTTCCAGTGTTTTAGTTGTTTTTCACGGTCAATGGCATTTTTCAGATGAGGGAAGTGCTCGTAATAAACGAGGTATTTGCAATTGTATTTGGATGAGAAGTTGGAGTTTCCGCTCATATGGTCGCCTAGCCGCTGTCTTAAATCGGTTGTAACACCGATGTACAAAGTGGTTTTCGTGTAATTGGTAAGAATGTAAACATGGTTGTTTCCCATTGTCCCACTAAGTTAAGCGTCATGTCGACCCATTCCTTATCCGTCATGTCGAGCGGAGCTTGCGTAGTCGAGACATCTAATGTTGTGAGAATAGATTTCTCCACTTCGGTCGAAATGACGGCAGGGATTGTGGTAAGCGTTACTCCACCACCACCTTTTGCACCGAGCGCTTACCGTTTTGGGTAATGGCTTCTAACAGATAAATGCCACTTGGTAAACCACTGATGTCTATGGTAATTGGGTCATCTTGAGTGCCAGCCGCTGAAAGCGGATGGTGTACCAAAGGACGCCCAGCAAGGTCTGTGAGTTTTACCTGCGCCAATGGTGTTTGGCTTTCTATACGCAGGTTGTAGGTGGCGGGGTTGGGGTAGATGGAGAATTGGAAGTTCTGTTCTTCAATTCCAATGAAAATAAATTCATATTCACAGTCATCGGGTGTATTGTGATATAAACCCAGCAAGCCATCCTCATAGCATCTTAACCCTTGATAATTGGCTTCGCAATACCCTCCGAAATTGGCACAATTGGGAAAAAATGTCATAGCTCCCCCCAATCCTTCTGTAATGGTGTCACCGAACAAATATTCGTAACTGAAGTTGACCACCTGCTGTCTAAGCCTGATGCCATTGACAATGGTTGACATGGTATCGGTCACCGTAAGGACGATAGAATCTTCTTCAAACCAATTAGTGAAATGAACCCCCCAACTTTCACCTATCTCCAGATTCATATCATATAGTAGTGCAAAATCATTTAAATCATGATTGAAGAAATAGACTTGCCCACTGTCTGAATAAACATACAGAGGCAAAGACCCGCAAGCATAGCACTCTTGTCCATCTGGTTCGAATTCAAGCTGCTTGCAGGTCTTGTTTTGAATCACTACGGTGTCAACGGATTCCATGGTATAATAGCTAACAATGAAGTCGGGGCTTGCTGGAGAGTAGATGGTATATCCGTACCACCATTTCGCTCCAATAGGAGCCCAGTCAACCTGAGCAAAGCAAGTGCCGTGAGAAATAAACGAGAAAGTAATCAGGGCAAGCAACAGTCGCATCTAACAAAGTTAGGTAAGTAACGTCATTCCGAGCAATGTTCGTCATGTCGAGTGGAGTTTACGGAATCGAGACATCCGTTGCTGTGGTATAGATTCCTCCGCTCCCTTCGGTCGGTCGGAATGACAAGCTATTACAAAAGGCCCCATCCGCTGCTCGCGCAAACGGGGGCCTTTGCACTTGCACTGTTGTGGTCACGGTTCTGAGGTCAGACTGAAGTTCTCAATCAGTGCATTGCCCTCAACTATGGTTAAGGCCCTGCTATCTGTGGTATAACCAGAGGCAGCAAACTGTAGATTGCCATTTACGGTGCCTGTAAGTCCACTGAGGTCAAGCAAATATTGGCCGTTACTGCCTGTAAGGGTATTGGTGGCACCATCTCCGGTAATGAAACGGACCTCCGCATTCTGAATGGGCAAAAGGGTTGTGGCATCTGTAACTGTTCCTGTAATGCTGGTGTTAACACTGGAAGGGTTAAGGCTTACATCAAGCTCGGTGGTCTGGCCATCTGCCACCTGTACATTCCCGAATTCGGCAGGAGCAAACCCATCGGCACTGAAACTTACCGTATAGCTTCCTTCATCCAAGTTGCCGAACACATAGTTGCCATTACTATCGGTTTCGGTTTCTATGCTTAGGCTGGCAATACTGACCAATGCACCTTCTATGGCCGCCCCACCCTGGGCACTTACCGTGCCGCTAATGCTTATGTCGTCTCCGCTCTCGTTACTGGCAGGCAGTAGAAAGAGTTGATATTTGGCAGGGTCGTCAAAGAAAATGATCTTGCCCGCTCTGCTCACCTTCAGGGTAACATTCCAAACCTTATTGTGTTGGGCTATACGGTCTTCTGTAATGAGTTGGCGTGTGCCCTTGAATTTCTCTTGTGCAATATTGGCATCATTAAGGCCCTTTGCCAGCAGCTCTATCTCAGACACCGCAGCAGCATCAAACCCCACTGCGGCCAGTTCTGCCGCATATTTGGTTGCGGTCTTAAAAAAGGTCTGCATGAACTGTAGTAGCGTTAGCTGCCCAAGGCGGTTACGGGTGTAATCATTGTAGCCGAACTCATTGCGTATGGCCGCACTCTTTTCAAACGCCTTGTCAATAAAGTACTTGCTTACCTGAAATTTCCTTCTGCACTGTTCCATGGCTAGTTCAACATCTGCCGTCAATTGGTTCAATTGGTCTTTGATGGCCTCATCGGGTAGAATGGCTTCGGCCGCCTCGATCTTAGACAGCCAATCGGTCTCAAACGGGCTGGTAAAGTCGGCATCAAAACCAGAGAACGCAGCCTGTTCGTCCATAAAATGGGTACGCATGGTCTTGCTGAATTCCAGCATGTAGAGGTCGCTCACATTGTACTTTCTTTTTATTGATTCCATGATATTGTTGTTTTTGAGGATTACAGATTCAGATATGCCGCTTCTTTATGGAGTAGTGGTTGCCCGCCATTCAGAAGACATGCTTCGCCATTTAGCAGAAGTCCCTCGCCATTTAGCAGAGGCCCCTCGCCACTTAGCAGCAGTCGCTCGTTGGCGAGGGAGTGCTGCGTAATAACGGGCGAGATTGGCGTAATGGTGATGGTGAAAAGCGTCATGGCAAAAGATTTCCACCAAGTACCGAAGCATTGCAGCGCGGGTCAAGAGTGGCTTTCTGCACCACAGAAGCGCGCTGTTGGATGCTACCCGTTGTTTTATACCCCTCAGATATGAGGGTTTTCTGTTGCATGGCCCCACATGGGACCAGGACGCTTACGTGTAGGTTGTTGAATTTTTGATGGAACTGTTTATTTTCGGTGAACCCAATACTTACAACCCCTAAAGGAACTGTCATGAAAACGCGCTATTACCCCATTGCAGAAACACAACTTACCCTGGCAGAAGCCCGTGCAGTTTCGTTGCTCATTACAGGAATACCCCGTAAGCAGGTGGCCCAACTGTTGGGCATTGCAGAAAGCACCCTCAACCAGCGTATGCGGCTCATCTACCTCAAACTGCAGGTGCAGAGCATCGGTTCGCTGGTGCGCGTGGCCCTTACCCATGGGTTTGACGACCAAGGACACCTCAACGGAGAATACCTCTTTGATGGGTATAGCGGGTTGCCGTGGGAATAGACGGATTTAGCTTCGCTGAGAACAGTTCTCCGCTACGGTCGGAATGACGCTACTTTTCCATGTCATTGAAAGTAATTCAGAGTTTTCCACACTCGCGGGCAGCATGTCATAACCCTGTACATTTGAAAAAACGCATTGGCCATGAGTGCATTAAGCTGGAACGAGATAAAGGATAGAGCCCACCGATTCAGTAAAGAATGGGAGGGTGAGAAGCGCGAACGCGCGGAAAAAGACACTTTCTGGAATGAGTTCTTTCACATTTTCGGCATCAGCAGAAGAAGGGTGGCCACATTTGAGGAGCCCGTTAAGAAGCTGAACAAGCACCAAGGTTTCATTGACCTCTTTTGGAAAGGAACGCTGCTTGTGGAGCACAAGAGCCAGGGCAAAGACCTTGACAGTGCCTACGAACAGGCTACCGATTATTTTGCCGGACTGAAAGAGCACGAACTGCCCAAGTACATACTGGTAAGCGACTTTGCACGGTTCAAGCTCTACGACCTTGATGAGCGCGAACAACATGAGTTCGCATTGGCCGACCTGCCCAAGCACGTGAACCTGTTCGGTTTTATGGCAGGGTACCAGAAGAAGACCTACAAGCCCGAAGACCCTGTGAACGTGAAAGCGGCCGAACTCATGGGAAAGCTGCACGACCAGCTGGAAGAAGTGGGCTATGATGGGCACCCGCTGTAGGTGTTCTTGGTACGGCTGCTGTTCTGCCTGTTTGCCGATGATACCAGCATTTTTGAGAAGGACACCTTTAAAGACTACTTGGAGCAGCGCACCCGCGAAGACGGCAGCGACCTCGGCATGGCCTTGGCGCAGTTCTTCCAAGTGCTGAACACGCCCACCGACAAGCGGCAGAAGAGCTTGGACGAACAACTGGCCGCCTTCCCTTATGTGAACGGAAGCCTGTTTGAGGAAATGCTGCCCATTGCCGCCTTTAACAGCACCATGCGCGAACTGCTTTTGCAGTGCTGCACCTTGGATTGGGGTAAAATATCGCCTGCCATTTTCGGTAGCATGTTCCAAAGTGTGATGAACCCTGAGGAACGTAGAAACCTTGGGGCGCACTACACCAGCGAAACGAACATCCTTAAACTCATTAAGCCGCTGTTCTTGGACGAACTGTGGGAGGAGTTTGAAAAGGTGAAGAAGAACACCAAGCAGTTGCAGGCCTTTCACCACAAGTTGGGAACGCTGAAGTTCCTTGACCCTGCGTGTGGTTGCGGCAACTTCTTGGTAATAACCTACCGCGAACTGCGGCTGTTGGAACTGGAAGTGCTGCGCACACTCTTTAAGAACCAACAGGTGATAGGCGTGGGCGAGGTGATCTGGGTGGATGTGGACCAGTTCTACGGCATTGAGTATGACGAATGGCCTGCGCGCATTGCCGAAGTAGCGCTGTGGCTTATGGACCACCAGATGAACATGCGCATCAGCGAGGAATTCGGGGAATATTTTGTGCGCCTGCCTTTGAAGAAGAGCGCCACCATTGTGCACGGCAATGCGCTGCGCATTGATTGGGAAAGCGTGGTACCGAAAACGGAGTTGAGTTATATACTGGGGAATCCGCCTTTTTTGGGGAAACAATACCAAAATACAGCACAAAAAGAAGACATGAAGAATGTCTTTAATGGCGTAAATGGAGCAGGGGTACTGGACTATGTCACTGCATGGTATGTCAGGGCCGCCCAGTATATTCAAAAGACGAGCATTCGATGTGCCTATGTTTCCACCAATTCAATTGCTCAGGGTGAACAAGTTGGCATTCTTTGGAATGAGATGTTCACTAAGTACCATGTGAAGATTCAATTCGCTCATCGTACATTCAATTGGAGTAACGAGGCAAAAGGTAAGGCTGCGGTTCACGTAGTAATCATTGGATTCGGATTGATAGACACACCGAGCAAAAGATTGTTTGACTACGAACATATTAAAGGTGAACCTCATGAGATAACGGTGAAGAACATCAACCCGTACTTGGTAGAAGGAGAAGATAGGTTTGTGAGCAAGAGAAGAAGTCCTATTTGTAATGTTCCTGAAATGGCATTTGGCAATATGCCTAATGATGGAGGACACTTGCTATTTTCAGAAGAGGAGAAGAACGAGTTTTTAAGAATTGAGCCAAGGGCAGAACCTTATTTTAAACACTTTATTGGATCAAGAGAGCTGTTAAATGGTAACTATCGCTGGTGTTTGTGGCTTGATGGTGTTGCTCCGAATGAATTTAAATCGCTTCCGCATGTTCTCGACAGAATCCAAAAGGTCAGAGAAACGCGTTTGGCAAGCAACAGGCCAACAACCCAAGCATTAGCATCCACTCCAGCAATTTTCGGAGAAATAAGACAGCCTGACTCGGACTACTTGGCTTTTCCAGAGGTATCTTCTGAGCGGAGAACGTATATACCGGTAAGTTACTTGTCTAAGGATATTATTACGAGCAATAAGAATTACACCATTTCAAATGGAGATAAATATGTCTTAGGCGTGTTGAGTTCATCTATGCATATGGCATGGATTCGGACTGTTGCAGGACGGATGAAAAGTGACTATTCATATTCGGCAGGCATGGTCTACAACAACTACCCATGGCCCAAGGAGCCCACTGCCGCGCAGAAGAAGGAAGTGGAAGAAAAGGCACAGGCGGTGTTGGATGTACGTGCCAACTACCCCAACAGCAGCTTGGCAGACCTGTATGACCCGCTTACCATGCCGCCCGACCTTGTAAAAGCCCACCAAGCATTGGACAAGGCGGTAGACAAGTGCTACCGCCCCAAGCCTTTTGCCAACGAAACGGAACGCATTGAGTTCCTTTTTGAGTTGTATAACCAATACACCGCTCCGCTATTGGAGGGGGAGAAGAAGAAAAAGAAGTGATGAAAAGGCGTGCAAACAACTTTGACGCACTTGTTGAAAATTTCACCAAAGAATTTTCCAAGGTGGAAAATTTCCACTTGATGACCGATGACCCGATTGGTCGTGAAGCCTTCGATATAATATCCTTCCGTTTAGCCGACATCAATTCATATAAGAATTTGGTTTGCAACGGTTTTATAAAATCGGCCAATCAGATGATTGTCACCACCAAGGATGACGTTAGAAAGTCGCACTACGGCAAACTGGTTAAAATCGATAATGAGCAATACAGGGAAACCCTCTATGATACTGTAAGGTTGTCATACATAGGCGTGTTTCATAAGATAGAAGCTTATGCGAAGGAGGTTGCTTACTTGACCGAACTAATTTTAAGGGAATCAGCAGGACCTGATTTTTCAATTATTGAGCATGTGCATCAGAATTTCGGGATAAAGAACATTACGAAGTGCTGGCAACAATTTGAAGCATTCAATACGGTGAATTGGGTTGCAAATGGGTCAAAGCACTGTGATGGGCGCCCGCACCCAAACATGGTTCCAATCAAATACTCATGCCTTCCCGAAGACGAGCGCATGAAATTGACTAAGGACAATTTCGTTGAGGATTGTCAAGCGGTAATTGATTTCTATCCGAAATTCTTAGAGTTGGTTTTTCGGATGGGTCAACATGCAATAGCTCAAAAACAATTGATCGAATACCCAACAAAGGATATGAGAGCGGCTCTTGTCACATTGACCCATGCATTGAAAATGCAGGTGATTCTGCTTAGGCCGAGAGTAGTGTCTAAGAATATGGAAGATTAAGCTCAAAAAGAAACGACCCGTTTGAGATGTTGCACGGAACGTAAATGCATTCAGGTAAGACACATTGGTCTGTTGAAAACCATGGGAATCATTGATAAACGAATACTTTATTCATAATAATTTAAAGCCGTGATTCGATTTAAGCTAACCCCCTTATCATCACTTACGAGTAGCATTGCTGAAATGCTGGCTTCCAATATTGACAAGGTTGATGGAAAGGTGCTTGCAGATTATCCTTCCCTCGCGGAAGTGATTGACACGTATCGGTCTTACGACCCGATCAGTTTTTTTTCGGGGTTTGAAGACAATGTATTACTGAAGTCGTTGACAGAACAACTCCGCCCAGACCTGAAAGCTGTGGTGGAATATCCTTATGTGGATAAGGTCTACCGCAACAGTTATTATAATCACCATTCGAGCAAGGTGAACCATTATCCAAGGGACTGTTTTAAGGTAAGTCTGTTCTCAAGTGAAATTACTGAAGGTGATTTCAGTGAAGGCGGTGACCCCGTCAAATTACAGTCGTGCTTTCTCGGTTTTTTCACACTTCGCCCCACTCCACCTTATCAGTTTATAGGCCGAAGCGTCATCAGTCCATTGGCGTATAAAGAAATAGATTTCGATTGCTGTACGGTTGATGTTCCCGTGTCGGTCTGGCATTTCAAACTTCGTGCAACGGGCTTCCCATTCAGCACACAGGACACGGAAACCATGTCGTGTGCTGAAACTTCCATTTGGGCGTTGATGGAGTATTTTGGAAATCGATATCCAGAATATAGGCCCATTTTACCTTCTGATATTCACACTGCATTAGCAGGCCAGTCGCATGAGAGGCAAGTTCCCTCTACAGGATTAGACATGAGCAGGATCTCATTCGCATTGCGAAGTTTTGGCTTTGGTACGAGGATATATGTCGATGACGTTGTCAAAGACAATTACCTTTTTGATCTGGTCTCAATCTATTTGGAAAGCGGAATACCAGTGTTGGCTGGCATTTCAAACGGCAGTGAGCACCATGCGTTTTTGATTGTTGGTAAAAGATCCAAAGGTGCAAGCAAAGCTGCGGTTACAACTGGTTTGAACGAATTATCAACTGATTGCGATGAGTTTGTCGTGATTGATGATAATCTGGCACCATACAGTTATATCACAAGAGCGGAACCCTCAAGAAATTATCCGACTTGGGCACCATGTAAATTGACAACTATAGTGGTTCCTCTTTATACCAGAATAAATTTAGAGGCTTATCAGGCTAAGGAGTATTTCTCGAAAATGCGAGGCAGGATTGCCTTTCTCGGAGATATTGCGAATGACTCTTCCTATAGAATGTTCTTGGCATCCAGTAGGTCTTATCGCGACTACGTTCAGCGAAATAAGGACATTGCAACCGAGCTGAAGGATATGCTGATGCACGTGATGATGGCGAAGTTCATTTGGGTATTTGAGATCCATGAACACCATTCGACTGACGTATCGGGACTAATGATTCTGGATGCAACCGAGCCAAACATAGAAGGAACACTTCCGCTCACTCTAGTTTATTGGAATGAAAGAGGAATAGTCAAAGATGGTAACATCTTTTGGCAATTTAACGTAGCTTCGCAGCCCTTTAAAGGGTTTAATAACCTTATCAAGTATAAAACAACCACGCCATGAGTACCAAAAAAACAACTGACACTTCAGTAGGCAAGTCTGACAAGCCAGCTCCAAATGTGGCTTGTCTTGCAACAAATATCCTGAGTGATGCTAAAGGATTTGCACAGGAAATGAGAAAGGTAAGAGAGGATTACGAGCGAATAGCTTCAGTTAGTTTGCGGTCGGCAAGAGATATTTATTTCAAATAGATGACGCCCAATATTTAAAGTAAAGCCCCCGAATCATCTAGTTCGGGGGCTTTTTATTTGACGCACCCTAGCTCGTGCTTTGAATTGGATCAGTGCAGGTCTCAAGAGGACGAAATGCTGATGGAGAGATTGCTTCTCTTCGACAAGCTCAGGGCAAGCCCTTCGTCAGCATGACAAGTGGGGGGATTGCTTCGTGCCCTTTGACAGGCTCAGGGCAGGCACTCGCAATGACGGGGAAAAGAAACGCCCCGTTCGGGGCGTCAGACCGGAGATACTATCTCTGGTGGGGTGCTATGAATGTAGAACTTAGGCAGTAAGAACCACAGAAGCGATAGCCTCCGCAGATTTCATTCTGCGTTCCTGTTCCTTCATTAAAAGACTCGGCAAAGTGCGCTTGAATCAGAGGCGTGCCGAGTTTGGTTGACACAAAGGTAATAAGTCAAATGAAAATATAAGTATATCCTCACATTTAAGAACGAAAAAGCCCGCCAAAATCAACATTTTGGCGGGCTTACCATTTGTCATAATTGGAGTTTTACTATCCGTCTTCCAAAGCTGCAGCTCCACCAACAATCTCGAGGATCTCGTTGGTAATAGAAGCCTGACGGGCCTTGTTGTAAGAGAGCTTCAATTCTTTAAGAAGTGCACCAGCGTTGTCCGTTGCCTTGTGCATAGCGGTCATTCGCGCACCGTGCTCAGAAGCATGGCTATCCAACGTTGCTTTGTAAAGCTGGGTCTTCAATGAACGAGGAATCAGGTCAAGAACGATCTCTTCCTTTTTCGGTTCAAAGATGTAATCGGTATCAGCCGTCTTGTCATCCGTCTTTTCTGGTGGGGCAACTGGCAGAAACTGCTCAGCCACACAAACCTGCGTTGCAGCATTCTTAAACTGGTTGTAAACAATATCAACGCGGTCGTATTCTCCAGCCACAAACGCAGCCATTGCTTTCTCGGCAATCGGAGCAATCACTTCGAAGTTCAGATCGTCATAAACGCTATCGTTGCGCTCAATAACGTTGAATCCTCTACGTTTCAGAAACTCACCGGATTTTTTACCGATGGAGATCACCGAAATGTCTTTACCCGCATACACATCGCTGGCAAGGCTCAATACCTTCTTATTGATATTGGAGTTGAAACCACCGCACAATCCTCTGTTAGAGGAAACCGCAATGATCAACACCTTCTCAATAGGACGCTCAGTAGAGTAGGCACCACCTTCTGAGGCATCCAAAGAGGCGCTCAGGTTCTCAAGTATCTCCTTCAGCTTTTCTGCATACGGACGCATACGTGTAATGGCATCCTGAGCTCTACGCAGTTTGGCGGCAGAAACCATCTTCATGGCAGATGTGATCTGCATGGTAGAACCAATGGAGGTGATTCGCTCGCGTACTTCTTTTAATCCTGCCATTCGATTTGATAATTAGCTAATTAGGCGATTAGGTTATTAGTATTTG
>JACJZQ010000028.1 GCA_020635495.1 Flavobacteriales bacterium
ATAGAAGTCAAAACCAACTGAAACATCAACGGCAAACTCATGGCCACCGTTAGGAATGTCCCTTTCAGTTTCAATGTATTCTTGCTCTTGCTGAATGATGCTTTTCCAACCGCATCGAACACAATATCGTACGTGTCGGTTTGCGTAGTGAAATCTTCCTTTCGGTAATCGATGACCTTATCTGCACCCAACGAACGTACCAATTCTACATTGGTACCGCTACAAACTGCGGTCACCCCCGCACCGAAATGTTTTGCCAATTGCACGGCATAGGTTCCAACGCTTCCAGATGCGCCATGGATCAGCACCTTCTGACCTCTCTTAACGTTGGCCTGCTGTAGAAAATACAGCGCGGTAAGCGCACCAACTGGCAATGCAGCGGCTTTTTCGTGCGGAATGTCATCAGGCTTCCTGACAATGATGCAATCTGCGGGAACGGTGACGAATTCGGCATGTGCCCCTGCACCATCACCTGTTGTTCCGAAAACGGCATCGCCCACTTTGAACTGCGTTACGTTCTTCCCAACGCTTTCCACCACGCCCGAAAACTCGTGCCCAAGGATGGTTCTCTTCAATTTGAATAACCCGTTGTACAATCTAATGGCGAACGGATTTCCAGCACGCATCCGCCAATCTCCAGCGGTTACGGTGGCGGCCTCAACCTTTACAAGAATCTCATTTTCCTGCGTAACGGGCTTCGGCACTTCCTTAACCTGCACCACCTCTGGCGTTCCGTATTTGGTATAAACTGCTGCTTTCATTTTGTAATGTTTTCAGATGGATGGATCAGGCGGCAACCGATGGCTTCAGCACCACATTGCCCGTTTTGTGTCCTTTGTCCACGTACTCGTGCGCATCGACAACATCTTCCAAGGAATAGGTTCTGTCCACAATTCCGATCAGATTTCCTGCTTCGATGATCTCGATAAGGATGGCAAGCAATCGCTTGATCTCTTTCGCAGGCAACGCACCCGTGGCTGAGAACTTGGCTTTCTTGTTTCCGAAAACCGATGACACCATCATGTCGCCCAACAATGGCATTCCCAGCACTGGAGATGCGTACACGCCATATTCTGTCAGTGCATCGCGGCAATCGGCAAACGAACGCACCCCGACTGTATCATAGATAAGGTCGTAACTGTTTTCGTTTTCGGTGAAATCGTGCTGCGTGTAATCGATAACGTGATCGGCACCCAACTCCCACACAAGCGAAACATTCTTGGTGCTACAAACGCCTGTTACTTCAGCACCGAAGTGCTTCGCAATCTGAACGGCTGCAGTTCCCAATGCGCCAGAAGCGCCATTGATCAGCACTTTCATTCCTGGTTTGATGTTGCCCAAGTTGAGGAGAAAGTTGAGCGAAGTGACGCCTCCATCGCACATGCCCGCGGCTTCCTCAAAACTGATGTTCTCAGGCAAATGAGCCACTACACAATCTTCTGGAACCGTCACATACTCTGCATAAGTTCCCATGGTATCGATGTTCTCACCGAAAACCTTATCGCCCGCTTTGAATTGAGTTACCTCAGCACCAACTGACTCTACAACTCCAGCGAAACCTGTTCCCCAGATCGGGTTTTTCGGCTTGGTAAGACCGATCATCAACCGACCGATATAAGGTTTACCCGTGCGCATCATGGTGTCTGCTTTGGTAACTGATGATGCGTGAATTCTGATCAGGATCTCATTGGGCTTGGCCGTTGGCTTTGCTACGTTATCTACTTTGAAAATTTCTGGCGATCCGTAGGCTGTTGTGATAATTGCTTTCATGATGTATGTGTTTTTGGTTTTGATTACGCTGACAAAGGTGCAGGGCCAGTTCTGCACCAAGGTTCGCAATCTCAAGTGTGCGTTCGGAATTACATATCGGAACCACAACGGGTAATTCGGAACTTTTAAGCAGATCGACCTCCTCAGATTTGCTGCCGAATTAGAAATCAATCACCAAACCCTAATCGATCAAATCATGAAACGTTTAACCTTTTTATTCATTCTTGCGTGCAACGCAGCGCTTGCACAGACCGAAACCATCCGCGGAACCATCACGGACGTGGAAAGCAAAGTCCCGCTGATCGGTGCCACCGTCATTCTTCTCGACTCCGACCCGATTATCGGTGCTTCTACAGACATTGACGGTAAGTTCAAATTGGAAAATGTGGCCGTTGGCCGATGCGACATCAAGGTGTCATATCTCGGCTACAATCCAGCCGTTCTTTCTGGGCTTGTGCTTACCAGCGGAAAAGAATTGGTGCTGAATATTGAACTGGAAGAACAGGTAACACAGAAGGACGAAGTGGTCGTTAGTGCCAGTCGCGAGAAGGAGAAACCCATGAATTCCATGAGCACGGTTTCGGCACGGGTCTTTTCTACAGAAGAGGCCGACCGTTTTGCAGGCGCGCGTCAGGATGTATCGCGAATGGCTAGCAATTTCGCGGGCATCCGAAGTGCGAATGATGCACAGAACGACATCGTTATCAGAGGAAATTCTCCGTTGGGATTGCTTTGGCGATTGGATGGCGTGGACGTTCCGAACCCGAACCACTTCGGGAATATGGGCGCAACGGGCGGCCCTGTGAGCATGCTTAACGGCAACGTTCTTGCCAATTCCGATTTCATGACCTCGGCCTTTCCGTCAGAATATGGCAACGCGGTTTCTGGCGTCTTCGACCTTAAACTCCGTTCGGGAAACAACGAAAAACACCAGTTTCTGGGGCAATTGGGTTTCAACGGTGTGGAGCTCGGTGCCGAAGGTCCATTCTCCAAAAAGCAAGGTTCGTCCTACCTCATCAACTACCGTTATTCCACGCTTGGCCTGTTGGGGTTGATGGGCTTGGATTTCGGAACGGGTTCTGCCATTCCGCAGTATCAAGATCTGAACTTCAAAGTGCGTTTCCCAACTAAGAAAGCGGGCATTTTTGAAGCGTTTGGAATGGGCGGCATCAGCAGCATCAACCTCCTGGCAAGCGAAGAAAAAGACACCGCCAATTACAATCTTTATGGGCGTGGCGACAGCGATGTACGCAACAAGAACCTGCTCGGTGTGGTCGGCTTTACGCACACATACATTCTCCCGAAGAATGCCTACACCAAATTCACGCTGGCGGCCAGTTCCATCGTGAACAGAAATGTGGTTGACAGCCTCGATTCTGAACGAAGCATCCACGATTGGTATCGCAGCGATTTTCAAAATCATCGCTTTCAGGCCGCTTTCTTTTACAAGAAGAAATTCAACGCCAAACACAGTCTGAAAGTGGGCGCGCGCGGAAGCGTTTTCTACACCATAATGAAGGACAGCGTGTTCAACAATCAGTGGAACCGATACATGACGCTGACCGATTTTAATGGCGTAACGGGTCTCATTGAACCATACGCCCAGTGGCAATGGAAATTCGACAACAAATGGACGATGAACACGGGCGTTCACGGGCAGTACCTCACGCTCAACAACTCCTACTCCATTGAGCCGCGCTGGGGTCTGTCATGGAAAGTGACCGAGAAACACAGCCTTTCGATGGGTTATGGCATGCACAGCCAGATGGCTCCGATGGCGGTTTATTTCAATGTGGATGAGGACGTGAACGGAAACACGACCACGCCCAACAAGAACCTGGATTTCGTTCGAAGTCAGCACTTCGTTCTGGGTTACGATTGGTCGTTGCCGAACAACATGCGATTGAAAGCCGAAACCTACTACCAGCACATTCACAATGCGATTGTCGATGCAGACAGCAGTTCGTATTCATCACTGAATTTTGGCGGATTCAACGCAGATGAGCCCGAAAGAATGACCAACAATGGAACGGGAAACAACTACGGGCTTGAACTCACATTCGAGAAGTTTCTGACCAAAGGTTACTACTGGCTGCTGACGGGTTCGCTCTACGATTCGAAGTACACGGCAAGCGATGGCATTACCCGAAACACCGCTTTCAACGGCAATTATGTGGTGAACGCGTTGGGCGGATACGAGCTGCAACTGTTCAAGAACCGCGAACACAAAACCAGCAATTACCTGTTGTTCGACCTCAAGTTCACGCTTGCGGGAGGTTCTCGATACACCCCTATCGATGAAGAAGCTTCCGCTTTGGCGGGCGAAGCGGTCTACCGCAACGACCTTGCGTTTTCAGAGCAGTTCAAGCCGTATTACCGATTGGACGTGCGTGTGGGCTACAAGCGCATTGGCCGAAAAGTGACGCAGGAATTGGCGTTCGATATTCAGAACGTGACCAACAAGAAAAACCCGCTGAATAAGACGTACAACGCCAAAGAGAATAAGTTGGTGGATGTGAACCAGTTGGGGTTGTTCCCGATGCTGTTGTACCGCATCAATTTCTAAAAGTGGAGGGCCATCAGGGTTGTGAGAACCTTGGTGGCCCTTCTTTTTTACCCGTTCAGAAACTGTTTGGGCGTAAGCCCAGTTTCCTTCTTGAAATAGGTATTGAAAACGGTCTTGGAGTTGAAACCACAATCGTAGGCAATGGACATGATGGTGAGATGGGCGTTCTCTGGAAGTTTAGACAACTGCTTGAATTCCTCCACACGATAATGGTTGATGAACTCGTTGAAGTTCTTGCCAAAACCATCATTCAGCAACCACGAAAGCTGGTTGGCATGAATACCCAATTCATCTGCCAACGAGCGTAATGAAACATCTGGATTGAGATGCGATTTATCCGTTTCGATGAGCTCTTGCAACTTGGCTTTGTAATCCGCTGCTGCGGCATCATCAAGCAAGGCTTTCTTTTTGGTCGCTTCTTTCTTCTCTCCAAATAGGTCTTCGGGAAAAAGCTGATGATGAAACTCCGCGTAACGCGGATCCTTTTGTATCGGATTGACCAACGGATCAGAATAGCGTAACAGCAATAGTGGCGAACCCATTTTCAAAGCTCCTTCGACCCATGCAAAGGCGTCATCATTTCGGCCCGTTGCACCAGCAAGTAAGAAACGGTAGGAGTCTGCCGTAAAACCATCTTCGCCATTGGCCATTTCATTCAACAACTCCTCTAATTTTTGAGCATTGACCTTATCACCCTTCATGGCATAACCCAAAGCCTGCGAGCCCGCCTTTTCACCAGCCACAACAATCTCAGATGGCAGCGCATCGAAGTAAGAGATCGCCTCATCATACCGCCCCAATTTGAGCAGACAAAGCGTTTTGACCGAATGCACAGGAATGTTCATTGGGTTAACCTCCAAGCATCTGTCCAATTGCTTTACGGCTTCGGAATAATTATCCGACATGTACTCAATGTAACCGCTGTAGAACTGCGTTTCCTGCGAAAGCGGGTCGATACTCAAAGCCGCATCCAAGTGTTTTCTGGCATCTACTTTTTTGCCCGCCAAAATGTAGAGGAACGCCATGAATTGCTGCGATTCCACATGGTTCGGATTTACACTGACCGCCTTGCTTCCGTGCTCAAATGCCTCGCGATAGCTGAACTTGGTGAAGAACGCCAAATTGGCCAGGTTATAATAAGCCGCAGCCAATCGGTTGTTGATGGTCAACGCTTTCAGAGTCAGCTCGGCACATTTGCTCCAACCTTCTTCGTACGGAATAACCGTAATGGTTGCCAGAAAGCTGTATGCATCCGCCAGCCCGACCATCGCCTCCGCGTGATTCGGGTCTATTTCCAACGCCTGTTGGTAATACGCCATCGACTGCTTCACGTCCTCTGGATTCCACTTATTGAACGTCTGTCGACCTTTGAGAAAGAGCTTGTAGGCGTCCAAACTTTGGGTGTTCGGTTCCACCAAATGCTCCTGAATTTCAAAGTGTCCGAAATGCTCGCGCAAGCGGTCGGCAATCAGCAAACTGATCTCATCCTGTACCTCGAAAACGTTGTCCAGTTTTCTATCCCAAGTCTCAGACCAGAAATGAAAATCCTCAGCCGCATCAATCAACTGTGCTGTAATCCGCATGGAATTCCCTGCCAAGCGAACGCTGCCTTCAAGCAACGTTGAAACACCCAACTCCTTCCCTATGGTTGGCATGGGAATGTTCTTTCCCTTGAAGTGAAATGCAGAAGTTCTCGATGTGACCTTCAGCCCATTGATCTTCGCCAGCGCGTTGATGATCTCTTCGGTAATTCCATCGCTGAAGTACTCATTCTCCGCATCGGAACTCATGTTCACGAACGGGAGAACGGCAATGCTATTTGAAGCAGTTCGAATCAAACCGATTGCTAAAATCGAAATTCCTGATGAACCGCGTCAAATTGGATATGGATGATTCGCCTTGAGCTTGGTGGAGAATGCAGGAGTCGGATCGATTAAAAACCAAGGGTCATCAGGTCAAAGACGCCTCATTCTAAGCACAATCTCCGTGCAAGTTTTGTGCAAATAAAAAAGGGGTCACATCGTGTTTTGATATAACCCCTTCGTTTTCAAGCTCCTCCTCTTGGGCTCGAACCAAGGACCCTCTGATTAACAGTCAGATGCTCTAACCGACTGAGCTAAGGAGGAAAATGAGGGGTGCAAATGTAGTTTGCTCACTCATATTATCCAATACCTTTGCGAAAAATCTTAAATCGCACAAAATGAGCCTGCTTACTGTCGGAACTGTTGCATTCGATGCCATTGAAACTCCGTTCGGAAAAACCGATAAGATAGTTGGTGGTGCTGCCACCTACATTTCGTTGGCTGCATCCTATTTCAACAAACCGATAAACATGGTTTCTGTGGTTGGCGATGATTTCCCAGATGATGCATTAGAAAACCTACGTAAGCACGGAGCCAACACCGATGGCATTCAAATAAGGCAAGGCGAAAAGACATTTTTCTGGAGTGGGAAGTACCATAATGACATGAATACACGCGATACTTTGGCTACCGAGCTGAACGTATTGGCAGATTTTGAGCCTGTAGTTCTTGACGAGTACCAGAACTGCGAGTTTCTGATGCTTGGGAACTTGACTCCAGCGGTACAAATGTCGGTTATAAACCAATTGAAGAACCGCCCGAAATTGGTGGTGCTTGACACCATGAATTTCTGGATGGATATTGCTTTAGATGAGCTAAAAGACGTTCTAAAAAAGATTGATGTGCTGACCATTAACGATGAAGAGGCACGTCAGCTTTCTGGTGAATACTCGTTGGTGAAGGCCGCTCAGGTAATTCTTGAATTGGGCCCAAGCTACTTGGTTATTAAAAAGGGGGAGCACGGAGCGCTTCTTTTCAATAAAGAGTCTGTGTTCTTCGCTCCAGCGCTTCCATTGGAAGAGGTATTTGATCCAACTGGCGCTGGCGATAGCTTTGCCGGTGGTTTTATCGGCTACTTGGCAAGCACAAGAGATATTTCTTTCGACAATATGAAGCGCGCTATCATTTTCGGTTCAGCAATGGCTTCTTTCTGCGTAGAAAAGTTCGGAACGGAGCGATTGATCGGTCTGACTCAAGATGAGATCGATGACCGTGTTCAGGACTTCATCGATCTGGTACAGTTTGATATATCGTTAGTGAACGACTAAGCGAACCGAACCATTACTTGGTTCTTATCCACCGTTTGTCCTTTTTGCACCTCAACTGAGGCCACTGTAGCATCTGCTGGGGCTTTGATGACATTTTCCATCTTCATGGCCTCAAGCACAAGTATCTTGTCTCCTTTTTTGATAGCATCGCCAGGATTAACATGGACATCGAGCACTAGTCCGGGCATGGGTGCCTTAAGTTCGTTCACTTTGCTCACCCCGCCTTTTTCCATCCCAAGACTTTTTAGCAACGCATCGAACTTATCTACGGTCTCAGCTTCGTAAATCGTTCCATTCACTTTAAGTCGGGCTTTCCCATCGGCAGGCTCCAAAACCTCCAAGCGGTAAGAACGGTTGTCTTTAATGACATGGTAAATGTTCGGTCCAAGCTGACTTATATCCAAATTGAACGCTTTGCCATTGATTGTTCCACTGGTCTTTGACTCTGTTTCAAAAATCACCTCAAACTCTTTATTGGAAACCTTTACCTGCGTGCTCATCTCTTAAAAAACATTAATCCTCGGAGTATTCCTTGATCATAGGCTATTTTTGCCGCCCGTTTCAGGAACCAAAGAAAAGCATAGTAT
>JACJZQ010000029.1 GCA_020635495.1 Flavobacteriales bacterium
GCGCATTGTGCTGCCAGAAACGACCGTTCGTTTGTCGGCTGGGAGAACGCAGATGACGGATGAAGGTCAGGCGTTGTGCTTCTTGGCTGGTGCCGGGTCCATTTTCGCGGGCGATAAACTGCTTACCACACCAAACCCTGAGTTCAATAAGGACATGGCGTTGTTCCAAGCGCTCGGATTGAACCCGCAGGCTCCCTATAAGAAGGGTGGAAAACCTACGGTGGATGAGGAGGCGTACAAAACGCGTCCTGAGAACGGGGAGAAGATCAAATGGTCGCGCCCTGGCCACACAATTGAGAAGAACGTAGCGGCTTCGGAGAAAGCGAAGACACCAAGCGCGTAACGCTTATGGGGCAGTTGGACGGACTGGTTGCGGCCAAACTCGCACAACGCAAGGAGCAGGGCACATTCCGTAGCCTGACTACTTCGACTTCGCTCAGTACAGGCTCTGAAGGTCAAGTTGATTTCACATCGAACGATTATCTCGGTTTTGCGCGTAGCGAAGAACTGAAAAGACGCATATCTGAAGCTGAAAAGCAGTTTTCGGAGGTTGGTGTCGGTTCAACGGGTTCGCGGCTGCTGACGGGCAATTCTACGCTTGCAGAACAGGTGGAAAAGCAGGTGGCTGCTTTCCATCATGCGGAGACCGCCCTCATTTTCAATTCAGGTTACGATGCGAATGTCGGGTTGTATTCATCGCTCGGCAGAGTGGTCAAATACATCGTTTATGATGAACTGATACATGCTTCCGTACATGACGGCATGCGGTTGTCACGAGCAGAACTGAAGCCGTTCAGGCATAATGATGTGGAAAGTCTGCGGTCGGTGCTGTCTGAATTGCATGGCGCGGCTGTGGTTGCTGTTGAAAGCGTTTACAGCATGGATGGCGACCTCGCTCCGCTGAAAGAATTGGTTGCGGTATGTACGGAGTTCAATGCTGATATAATTGTTGATGAAGCGCATGCGGTCGGACTGTTCGGAGAGGGCAGAGGACGGGTTTCAGAACTCGGTTTGGAGAATGAAGTTTACGCCCGTTTGGTGACCTTTTCAAAGGCCCTCGGATGCCATGGTGCAGCGGTGCTTTGCAACGACAATCTCCGACAGTTTCTGGTGAACCACGCGCGGTCGTTGATATTCTCCACGTTTACGTCAAATCACTCGCTTATAAGTGTAAAATGTGCGTATGACATGCTGTCATGTATTGATTTTAATAAATTGAATATCAGTTATTTGATTGATTTATTTAATCAATCAATAAAAGAGGTGTCAGATGTACGGGTCATTGGTGGCGAAAGTCCGATTTTGGGTGTGATTGTTCCTGGAAATGCGGAGGTGAGAGCGGTTGCTGCGGCCATGCAAAATGATGGTTTTGATGTGCGTCCGATAGTCTCTCCAACCGTCCCGAAAGGCACCGAGAGAATTCGCATTTGCCTGCATGAATTCAACACCGAAGCGGAGGTGAAAGGATTGATTGTTTCGCTGCAAAACGCCATGGCGCATGTTTTTTGACCTCCCCCAACCCCTCCTTTCAAGGAGGGGAGTTGCTCTTCGATTTGTCAATACCACGAGGTTCAAATCAACGCGCCAGTTCCTCCCCTGGAAAGGGGAGGTGGCCGAAGGTCGGAGGGGTCATTTTAATAATTTCAATCTGCAATGAAAAAAGGTTTGTTCATAACAGGCATCGGAACCGATGTTGGGAAGACCGTTGCCGCAGCTGTTATTGCCAAAGCGTTGGAAGCTGATTACTGGAAACCCGTTCAATGTGGTGACCTCGATAATTCGGACAGCATCAAGATTGAGCGATTGACAGGTTTGAACACACTTCCAGAAACATTCAGATTGAAAGCGCCAATGTCGCCACATGCAGCAGCTGACTTGGAAGGAATTGAACTCAGTATCGACCAAATTGAACTCCCAAAGTCCGATAGACCGATTGCGGTCGAAGGTGCTGGTGGCGTGATGGTTCCGTTCAATTCGAAGGAAACGTATCTCGACCTGATGCTCAAGTTGAACTTGCCTGTTGTGCTGGTTACGCGCCATTACTTGGGGAGTATTAATCATACCATGCTCAGCTGGAAAGTGTTGAAAGAAGCAGGTTTGAATGTGGTTGCGCTGGTTATCTGCGGAAAAGTGAATGAAAGCACGGAAAGTCATTTCGCTACTCAAATGGATGTACCATTCATTCGGATAAATGAGTTGGAAGAAGTGAGTTTGGAAGCGATTGCTGCGGAAGCAGAACGATTGAAATCAAGCATAAAACCGCTGTTGACATGAGTGATTGGAGAGAAAACGACCGAAAGGCTGTCTGGCATCCGTTCACAGCCGTGAAGGAAGATACGGTCAATGTACCGATAGTGCGTGGAGAAGGAGCGTGGCTGATCGATGCGGACGGAAAACGCTACTTGGATGCCATTTCCAGTTGGTGGGTGAACTTGCACGGACACTCGCATCCGTACATCGCAAAGCGAGTTTCGGAACAGGTTCAAAAACTGGAGCATGTGATGTTTGCTGGCTTTACCCACGAACCAGCGGTTGAATTGGCTTCTCGGTTGTTAGAGAAAGTGCCTGAGCAATTCACGAAGGTTTTCTATTCTGATAATGGTTCAACGGCCGTGGAGGTTGCGTTGAAAATGGCGTTCCAATATTGGTTCAATCAGGGTAAGCCGAGGAAGAAAGTGATTGGGTTGGAAGATGCTTATCATGGAGATACATTTGGGGCTATGGCGGTTGGTGGAAGAGGTGTGTTTTCTAAGCCGTTTGACCCGTTTTTGTTTGAGGTGGAGTTCATTCCAACGCCTGTTTCAGGAAAAGAAAGTGAGGCTTTAGATAGATTATCCCAAATAATTGAAAAAGAAGAAGTTGCTTCTTTTATTTATGAACCTTTGGTGCAAGGAACTGCTGGTATGCAGGTCTATTCTCCGGAGGTGTTGGACAAGATGATTTCCATGTGCCGTGAGAGTGGAATTATCATCATCGCAGACGAGGTAATGACAGGTTTTGGACGCACAGGTTCCATGTTCGCAATGGATCAATGCCAAGAGAAACCAGATCTGATTGCGCTGAGCAAAGGTATCACGGGTGGTTTTCTTCCAATGGGTGTGACGGTCTGCACCGAGGAGATGCACAATTCGTTTTGGGCAGATGATGAAGCAGGGAAGATGAAAACTTTCTTGCATGGTCATTCATATACAGCAAACCCGTTGGCGTGTGCGGCAGCCTGCGCCAGCCTCGACCTGATGGAAAAGGACGAAACATGGGAAAACATCAAGCGCCTTGAAAGACAACACGCAGAGTTTGCCGAAGAAGCCACAGAAATCAGCGGTGTTGCAGCCGTTCGACACAAAGGCACCATCTTAGCCATCGAATACGAAACAGGTGCTCAGACGGGCTATTTCAACTCCCTACGCGACCGTTTGTATGATTTCTTCCTAGAGCGTGGCATCATTCTCCGTCCGTTGGGGAATATCATTTACATCATTCCGCCTTATTGCATTACGGAACAGGAGTTGAACTTGGTTTACTCAGCTATTCGGGAGTTTCGTTTGTGATCAGCCTTGACGCTTCTTAAGCCATTCTTCCCAAGGAGTGCTTTTGTACGCCTCCGTTGCCAAGTATTCAAGAATGGGCTGCATCTCTTTGGCATCGCGATAACCTGGAAGTGGTTGGATCATGTTCATGTGCTCATCCAGAAAAACAATGGTTGGGTAACTCATTTTGCCTTGTAGCAGTTCGCTGGCCACCTCGTTGTAGCCTCGTCTTCCGTTCGCAACGTACTCGTAAGTCTTTCCGCCAATTGTTATTGGTTCCTTCTGTTCGGCATCCAATTTTACCGCGTAGTAGTTTTCGTTCACATACTTCACAAGTTCAGGGTCGCTGAAAGTCGTAGCATCCATCCGTTTGCACCAGCCGCACCAATCGGTATAAACGTCAATAAGGATTTTGCGAGGCTCTTGTTGGCGGAGTTTGTCAGCTTCTTCGAGCGTTATCCAAGTGATTTTATCAGCAGGCTTGGTCTCAGCCGGTTTCCAAGCGGAAAGCGCGGTTGAAACCGTGATGAGCGTAAGAATAATGAGCGTTTTGAATTGCATGGTACAAAGTTAAAGGTCGTGGGTGGGCATTTCAAAGTCTGTTCCGAAATGGTGATTTTATGATGCCGGGATCTGATAATTTGATGACGGTTGTGTGTGGCGTGCGTTAGGGATTGCAGCGATTACCCCGCAGCGAAGCGAGGAGTAAAAGCGGAAAGCCCGACCCGCAGGGGAACGCCCAAATGATAAAAGCACGGAGTTCTGAAGGTTCTAATTCGAAAAGCTCCGGTTTGGTCATTTAGAATTTCGGATTTGTTGAAACAACCGTAATCTGTGGTTAACGTGCTGGCAGACTGCTGGTTATACTTTTGTGTAAACCTACCGCAAGGATTAGATGCTCGCAGGAAACAGAGCCGTTATCCCACCACATTTATACACATCCTGCACCGACAGGAACGGGAAACCGACCCCTCCGAATTTCGGTAAGCAGGTAATTGAATCGACTACCATGAAACAGAGACTTGAGGCGCATTGGCGCCTTTTTTTGTGCGCGGCCATTCGTGCTGCGTTTCGCTTCGCCAAGAAATATGACATGCCCAAACCAATAAATCCGACCACATGAAATTTGAAGACAGACGCCCCGTAGAAACCGTAATTATCAGCGATACGCACCTTGGCACGTATGGCTGCCATGCCGAAGAGCTGGTGCGTTACCTTAAGAGTATTCGCCCAGAGAAACTGATTCTGAACGGTGACATCATCGACATCTGGCAGTTCAGCAAGAGCTATTTTCCGAAGGATCACATTCGTGTAATAAAAGAGATAACGAATATGCTTTCGAAGGGAGTGGAAGTGCATTACATTCCTGGGAATCATGATGAGTTTGTGCGGAAATTCTGTGGGCAGACCATTGGAAATCTTCATATCGACAACAAGGTTGTGCTGGAATTGGACGGTAAGCAGTCGTGGATATTCCATGGCGATGTATTCGATGTAAGCATGCGCTATTCGAAGTGGATCGCCAAGTTGGGCGGACAGGGTTATGACATGCTCATTCTGTTCAATCGGTGGGTAAACCGTTGGTTGCAACGATTCGGAAAGGAGAAGATATCGCTTTCAAAACGTGTTAAAGACAGCGTGAAAGCGGCTGTGAAGCACGTGAATGATTTCGAGACGACTACCGCTCTCATCGGTATTTCGAATGGTTACGACAGCGTTATCTGTGGTCATATCCACAAACCGATCATCAAGACCATTAAAGGCGGTGACGGAGAGATTACCTACATGAACAGTGGCGATTGGATCGAGAATTTGACTTCACTCGAATACAACGATGGCAAATGGTCGCTTTATCGTTATGAAGAAGATGAAATGATGAAGGATTTCACACTTCAGCCAGACATGGCCATTGAGCAGACCAGTCAGGAGATTCTGTTCGGGTTGATTGAGGAATTCAGCTTCAAACGTGCATGAGGATACTTTACGCCATTCAAGGAACGGGAAACGGTCATTTGAGCCGTTCGATGGAGATCATTCCGCACCTTCAGAAACGTGGACAGGTGGATGTGCTGCTGAGCGGCAACCAATGCGAACTGAAACTGCCTTTCGAAGTGCGTTACCGTTTTCACGGGCTCAGCTTCATTTTCGGGCAGAAGGGCGGGGTCGATTTTGTAAAGACATACAACAACAATCGCGTGAGGCGTTTCATGCGCGAGGTGAATTCTTTGGATGTTTCGCCTTACGATCTGGTCATTTCCGACTTCGAACCTGTTTCGTCTTGGGCGTGTTTTCTGGCTCAGAAGCGCATCATCGGTTTGAGCAATCAGGCTTCCATTCTCACCGAAGGTGCGCCTGTTGCCAACAGCGATGACCTTATCGGTAAGTTCATTCTCAAGCATTACGCGCCTGTTTCGCAGGCTTACGGATTTCACTTTCAGCGATACAATCCGAGTATTTTTACACCGATTGTTCGAAAGGAAGTGCGCGACCTGAAGGTTTCGAATAACAGTCATTACTTGGTTTATCTGCCTGCGCACAGTGATGAGCGCATTGTCAAGGCGTTGAAGAAATTCCCTGAAGTGGAGTGGCAGGTTTTTTCCAAGCATAGCAGTGAAGGGTTCATTGACGAGAACGTTTGGCTTCGTCCGATTGATAATTCGCAGTACCTCGAAAGCCTTTCAAGCTGCGCAGGATTGCTCTGCGCGGCTGGTTTCGGAGCAACCACCGAAGCACTTTTTCTCGGAAAGAAATTGTGTATTGTTCCAATGAAAAAGCAGTTCGAGCAGCAATGCAATGCGTTGGCATTGAACCAAATGGGTATTCCTGTCATCAAGTCGCTCAAGAAAAAACGGCATCCGCAGATTGCCGATTGGCTAAAGGAGGAAAAGCCCATCAGGGTCAATTATCCCGACAATGCCGAGGAGATTGTCAGCACCATCCTTCGAAACGAAATTCTTGATGCCCCCAACCCGAGTGAAAAACGGTTGATGGCTGGACTGGGTTAGGGCTTGATGCATCAAGTCCTAACCGACCAGCGAGTAATTCGTTCCGCGTCCCGTTCCATGCTTGGCGATCAGGTTCTGTTCCAGCAGTTCCCGCAGTATTCGCTTCACGGTCGGGTTTGGCATATTCAACCGTTCGGCAATGTCTCCAGAACTTGATCCTGGATGATCGGAAATGAACGCCAAAATGGCTTTCCGATTTGGCGACAAACTGCTCGAAAGTCCCGTGGTCTCCAGTTTTTCGAGCAGTTGTTTCTGAATACTCATCAATGCATTGAAGAAGAAATTCACCCAATCCGAAACATCCTCATTCGGGCGTTGTGCCTGTGCATTTCGCAGTTCTTGATAATACTCCGACTTTCTGTTCTCAATTTCGTGCTCAAAGCTCACATATTGAATCCACGAATAGCCGTTCTTGAGCAACAGGAGTGTTGAGATCAGTCGGCTCATTCGCCCATTACCGTCCTGAAACGGGTGAATGCTCACAAAGTCGTACGAAAAGAGGGCACATTTCACCAGCGGATGCGTTTCTGAGTCGCTTCTGTACCATGCAATGAGATTGCGCATGGCGTCTTCGGTTTCCACACCAGGTGGGGTGGTTTCAAAGATGATCTGTTTGGTGCCATCGGGCAGCGTGGCTTCCACACTATTGCTGTGCTGCTTGTAATTACCCTTATGCCATTGATCCTTTTTGCTGTGTTTCAGGAGTTGGTTGTGCAGACTTTTCAGCGAATTTTCTGTGATGGCAATATTTTCAAATGAATGGATGATGAGGTCGAGTACGTGGAAGTAGCCCGCCACTTCCTGCGCATCGCGGTCTTCCAGTTTGGTCAGGTCGATGTTCTGTAGAAGAACCCGCACTTCCTCATCGCTCATTGTCGAACCTTCAATGCGCGTTGAGGCACCCGTGCTGCGAACCGTGGCAATGGAACGCAGTTGCTTCAGACTTGCCCCTTCCGTTTTCTCAATGGAACTCCATGAGGCATCAAATCGGTCAATGCTGCTGATGATGGAAACCAGCTTCCAGTCGAGGGACAGGCTGAAATTGTAAATTCGTTCCATTTGAGTTCAAATCATATCTTTTTTGATACGGTATTATACGCAAATATACGATAATGATACGA
>JACJZQ010000003.1 GCA_020635495.1 Flavobacteriales bacterium
CACTTCCATTCGCTCCTGCAGGGCCTTGTGGGCCTATTGGTCCTGTTGCTCCATCACTTCCATTCGCTCCTGCAGGGCCTTGTGGGCCTGTTGGACCGGTGGCACCGTCATTTCCGTTTGCGCCTGTTGGGCCTTGTGGGCCGGTTGAACCTGTAGCACCATCGCTTCCATTCGCTCCTGCTGGACCAGTCGGGCCAGTTGCCCCGTCACTTCCGTTCGCTCCTGCCGGGCCTTGTGGACCTGTTGGGCCTGTGGCACCATCACTTCCATTCGCTCCAGTTGGGCCTTGAGGACCTGTTGGACCAGTGGCACCGTCATTTCCGTTTGCGCCTGTTGGGCCTTGAGGACCTGTTGACCCCGTGGTACCTCCAGAACCACTTGTTTCTGCATATAGGGCGTAAGGCACAGACAGTAGCTGTGCGGTTCCCATCGGGGAATACGCAGTTCCACCGTTAGGATCGAGTTCAACCTTCAAATAATGATTGTCTGCTGCCCAACCTATGTTTCCGATTGTGCCGAACTGCACCGTACCTCCTCCAACATGAAGGTTGAACAATCCGAACTGATTGGTGGTCAATGCGTGTCTCTCCACGTACTGAACCGGACCATTCGGGTTATTGCTAATGACTGAAATCTGTACGCCAATGTTCTGATTGGTAAGGATGTTTCCTCCATTGTCTCTGGCCACACCTTGATAGTTGAACATCTGTGGCGAACCCACTTGAGAAGAACCCACGAAGGGAAGTAGCACAGCGAGAAAGAAGAGGAGGGTGGCCGCCTGTTTGTTAAATCTTTGATAAGAAAACTGCATGGTCATGTGGTTCAGTTAAGCACGGTAAACATGCTTCGAAACCGATCCTCAGACAATCACATGATGATGTGTTCTGGGCTCACATCAGTCAATGATCCATCAGTTCCCATAGCTTTGCCTCAAACAATCCATCATGCCAAAGAAAAAACCTCTGATACTTGCTGTGAATGATGACGGAATAACCGCACCTGGTATTCAGGCCATGGTTGCCGCTGCTCAGGAACTGGCAGAAGTGGTGGTGGTGGCACCCGATAGTCCGCAGAGCGGAATGGGACATGCCATTACATTGAACAAACCGTTGCGTTTGGACAAGGTGGAATATCACGGAGAAAGCATAGGTTACCAATGTAGCGGAACACCGGTCGATTGCGTAAAGATCGCCATTGACAAGATCCTGCATCGCAAGCCCGACCTGGTCATTTCAGGCATCAATCATGGAGCAAATCATTCCATCAATGTGATCTACAGCGGAACAATGTCGGCTGCCATGGAAGGCGCCATTGAAGGAATTCCCTCTGTCGGGTTTTCGCTTTTGAATTATTCGTTGGATGCTGATTTCACCGCTTCAAAGCATTTTGTGAAGATCATTGTTAAGAACATGCTTCATTTTGGAATGCCTACAGGAACGTTACTGAATGTGAACATACCCGATCTTCCGCTGGAACAGATAAAAGGCGTGAAGATCTGCAGACAAGCCAATGCCAAGTGGGAAGAGGAATTTGATGAAAGGACCGACCCACACAATCGAAAATACTATTGGCTAACAGGCGCCTTTGCCAATTACGACAAAGGTGCTGACACAGATGTATGGGCACTCAATAATGGCTATGTTTCTGCCGTTCCGGTGCAGTTCGACCTGACGGCACACCACGCCATGCCGCGTTTGAATGATTGGGATCTGGGGTGAGAGAAAAACAATAGATACATAATAAGAGACAAGGAAGGTGAATAAGGACAGCGCAATATTGGGTTTGATTATTGGGCTCATTGCTCCACTTCTTGTGATGCTCGGATTCTGGAAGTTTCAGTTCGGACACACTGGTCTGATCGGGTTTTATGAAGTAATGGTGCAAAGCGGTAATCTGCCTGGTTTGATCTCCATTGGACTACTCGGTAACCTTGGCGCATTCTTCGTTTTTTACAGACAGAAGCTGGATATTTCGGCCCGCGGAGTGATCATGGCCACTTTCCTCTACGGCCTAGTAATAGTTGTACTGAAATTTTTCGTTCTATGAAATTTTTCGTCATAGCTGGAGAGGCTTCGGGCGATATGCACGGAGCGAATCTGATCAAAGCTATTTCCAAGCTACAACCCAAGGCAACTTTCGAAGGGTTTGGAGGCGAACGGCTTCAATCGGTTGGCATGAAACTGCTTCGCTCCATGGACAAACTCAACTTCATGGGATTTGTTGAGGTGGTTGCGAACCTCGCAACCGTTCGGGAGAATTTTCGGATATGCAAGAAAGCGCTGACAGATAACAGACCAGACGCCATTATTCTGATAGATTATCCAGGTTTCAATCTACGCATGGCCAAATGGGCCAAGCAGCGCGGCATCCTTGTTTTCTATTACATATCACCACAGGTTTGGGCTTGGAAGGAGAACCGCGTTAAGAAAATGAAGAAACACATCGACAGATTGATGGTGATTCTTCCGTTTGAAAAAGAATTCTTCGCCAAGCACCATATGGATGTGGATTTTGTAGGCCATCCATTGATCGATGAGATTGAGGTCAGGCATCAGCAGACAGATATTGGAAAAGAGAAGATCATTGCACTACTTCCTGGTTCCCGAAAGCAGGAAATCCTACACAACCTTCATCAAATGGTTCGGGTTCAGGATGCGTTTCCCGACTATCAATTCATCGTTGGTCGCGCACCCGGATTTGATGTTTCATTCTACCGAGAAACGTTTGCGTTAGACAGAGCCATCGTCTCTTCGGAAGGAACTTACAGTCTTTTAGCCAGATCGAAAGCTGCTTTGGTCGGGTCTGGAACAGCCACACTGGAAACGGCATTGATGCGCGTGCCACAAGTTGTCTGCTATAAAGGGAATCCTATTTCCGTGGCATTGGCACGGAAACTCATCAAAGTACCGTATATCTCGTTGGTGAATCTCATTTTAACTCGGCCAGCGGTGAAAGAACTAATTCAAGGTGAACTCAACCCGAAATCAATTGTTACCGAATTGAAGAAGGTGCTGGAAGAAGGAGACAATCGCGAAAAAATACTCCAAGATTATGATGAACTATGGGACAAACTTGGCAGCGGTGGCGCTTCGGAACGTGCAGCCAAGTTGATAGTTTCTGACCTTGCGAATTGAGAACCAACTATATTTGATGCTATGAAAGAAGTACAGTTCAGAGAGGCGCTGCGTGAAGCGATGAGTGAGGAAATGCGAAGAGACGAAACCGTGTTTCTGATGGGTGAGGAAGTGGCCGAATACAACGGTGCTTATAAGGTAAGCCAAGGCATGTTGGATGAATTCGGGGAGAAGCGCGTTATTGACACCCCAATTGCTGAACTTGGTTTTGCGGGTATCGGGGTTGGAGCAGCCATGAATGGCCTACGTCCTATTGTGGAGTTCATGACGTTCAATTTCTCCCTTGTAGCCATTGACCAAGTGATCAACTCGGCTGCGAAGATGTACCAGATGAGCGGTGGTCAGTTCAACATTCCTATGGTGTTCCGTGGACCAACAGGTTCTGCCGGACAATTGGCAGCTCAACACTCGCAAGCATTTGAGAACTGGTATGCGAACTGCCCTGGTCTGAAAGTGGTGGTTCCTTCAAACCCTGCAGATGCGAAAGGACTTTTGAAATCGGCCATCCGTGATAACGACCCTGTGATTTTTATGGAAAGTGAGCAGATGTATGGCGATAAGGGAATGATACCTGAAGGCGAATACTTGATTCCTATAGGCAAAGCAGACGTGGTTCGAAAAGGGAAAGATGTGACGATTGTTTCCTTCGGAAAGATCATGAAAGTGGCAAATGCTGCGGCCAAAGAACTGGCGAAAGAAGGCATTGAAGCTGAGGTCATCGATCTTCGAACTGTTCGTCCGATCGATTATGCAACGGTTATCGAATCTGTAAAGAAGACCAACCGAATGGTTGTGGTGGAAGAAGCATGGCCGTTGGCGTCCATCTCTACAGAATTGACCTACAGTGTTCAGAAAGACGCATTCGATTACATGGATGCGCCTGTGAAACGTGTTACTTGTCAGGATACGCCATTAGCATATGCCCCAACGTTTGTTGAAGAATGGCTTCCGAACGTAGAAAGAACTGTGGAAGCAGTTAAATCCGTGCTCTACGTCAAGTAGGTGTTTTTCTTTTGAATCGTTCTTGACTGAGGTAAAAATCAGCCTCAAATCTCCATTTGTTTAAATAATTGATTGTGATACCTTTGCGCGCTTGAAAAACGAGGTATTAAAACAACCAATTTAACTTAAATGGAAAACATAGTTTATTTCCTTCCACTGTTCGGAGTAGTATCGCTGCTTTACGTTGCATGGAAAAGCGCTTGGGTTAGCAAGCAAGAAGTAGGTACTGAGAAGATGGCGAAGATCGCTACTCACATTACCAAAGGTGCAATGGCGTTCTTGAGCGCTGAGTACAAGATTTTGGCAATTTTCGTTGTTGCAGTGGCTGCTTTGCTTGCATTCAAAGGAATGGGCGAAGCTGATTCTAGCCCGCTTGTTGCGCTATCTTTCATTGTTGGTGCCATCTGTTCTGGATTGGCAGGTTACCTTGGAATGGTGGTTGCCACCAAAGCGAACGTACGTACTACGAACGCTGCACGAACTTCGCTTGGAAAAGCCCTTGAAGTTGCCTTCGGTGGTGGTTCTGTAATGGGAATGGGTGTTGTTGGATTGGGTGTTCTTGGATTGAGCGGTCTATTCCTTCTTTATTCTGAGTTCCTTGGTGCCGAGTGGAACATCAATAAGGTATTGAACGTGTTGGCAGGTTTCTCTTTGGGAGCTTCGTCCATTGCGCTTTTTGCACGTGTTGGCGGTGGTATTTATACCAAGGCTGCTGACGTTGGTGCTGACCTTGTAGGAAAGGTTGAGGCTGGTATTCCTGAGGATCACCCGCTGAACCCAGCTACGATTGCCGATAACGTTGGTGACAACGTGGGTGACGTGGCAGGTATGGGTGCTGACCTTTTCGAGTCTTACGTTGGTTCTATCATCGGTACGATGGTGTTGGGAGCGATCTTCGTTCCTGGATTTGCTGAAATGGGTGAAATGTGGGGCGGTCTTGGTGCTGTTCTTCTTCCTATGGTTCTTGCCGCTGTCGGTATCCTTGTTTCCATTGCTGGAACATTCTTCGTTCGTGTGAAAGAAGGCGGTAGCCCACACACTGCTTTGAACATCGGTGAGTTCGGTTCTGCTATTTTCATGGTTATCGTTTCTTACTTCATCATCGGTTATTTCCTTCCAGATGCTTGGACATTGAACGGAACAGAATACACTTCTAACGGAATCTTCTTTGCTACTCTTGCTGGTCTTGCCGCAGGTTTGGGAATCGGTAAGATCACTGAGTATTACACTGGAACAGGAACACCTCCTGTGGTTTCTATCGTTCGTCAGTCGTTGACGGGCTCTGCAACCAACATCATTGCTGGTTTGGGTGTAGGTATGATGAGTACAGCTATCCCAGTTCTTTTGATCGCTGCTGCTATTCTTATCGCTTTCCATTTTGCTGGATTGTACGGTATCGCCATTGCTGCAGTTGGTATGCTTGCCAACACTGGTATTCAGTTGGCGGTTGATGCTTACGGACCAATTTCTGACAACGCTGGTGGTATTGCTGAAATGGCTGAGCTTCCGAAAGAAGTGCGTCAGCGTACAGATAAATTGGATGCAGTTGGTAACACTACTGCTGCTATCGGTAAAGGGTTTGCGATCGGTTCTGCTGCTCTTACTGCACTTGCATTGTTTGCGGCATTCATGCAGCAGGCCAATGTACAGATGATCAATATTGCTGAGCCGCGCGTAATGGCCGGTCTGTTGGTCGGTGCGATGCTTCCATTCGTATTCTCGGCTATGAGTATGAATGCGGTTGGACGTGCTGCCATGGCGATGATCGAGGAAGTAAGACGTCAGTTCAAGGATATTCCAGCTTTGAAAGCTGCGCTTGAAGTGATGAAGAAAAATGAAGGGAAAGACCAAAAAGATTGGAGTGCTGAGGATCAGGCTACTTTTGAAGCTGCTGACGGTGTTGCCGAGTACGACAAATGTGTTGCCATCTCTACCAAGGCTTCAATCAAGGAGATGGTTGTTCCAGGTCTGTTGGCTGTTGTTGTTCCAGTGATCGTTGGATTTGCTGGAGGCCCTGAGATGCTTGGTGGTCTACTTGCAGGTGTTACTTCTGCTGGTGTATTGATGGCCATCTTCCAGTCTAACGCTGGTGGTGCTTGGGATAACGCTAAGAAGATGTTTGAGGAAGGTGTTGACATTAACGGAGAGACCTACTACAAAGGATCTGAGCCACACAAGGCTGCCGTTGTTGGTGATACTGTTGGTGACCCGTTCAAGGATACTTCTGGTCCATCATTGAACATTCTTTTGAAGTTGATGTCTGTAGTTGCATTGGTAATTGCTCCTTCTATTGCATTGGAGCTTCCTTCTGCTGATACTGCCATGGCTGATGCAGTTGTTGTTGAGACTGTTGTTGAGACAACCACCACTGAAGAAGGTACTGAGGTAACTACAACTGTTACCACTGAAACTGCTACTGACGCTGAAGGCAATGTAGTTACTGAAGAAGTAACTGAGGTTGTTGAGGAAGTGAAAAAGGAGACGGACAAGTAAGGCCACTCTCCTAACGATAAAGAAAAGCCCCGACCAGCGTTGGTCGGGGCTTTTTGTTTGCATCAACTTCAACCCGTTTAAATAACTTGGCAGTCTATGAAAAGAGCCCCTATTCTTTTTGCCCTGCTTCTGTTTTTCAGTTGCGGCCCGAACCTGAAACCGGTTCCAAATCCAGTAGCTGACAAGGCTACTACCTCCAAGGAATTTGACCTTACCCAAGTTGAAACCAACCCGAACAGGAATCTTTATTGGGGCGATCTGCATGTGCACACCAGTCTCTCCTTCGATGCGTTTTTCTCTGGAACATTGACCACCTGTGATGAGGCTTATCGCTACGCCAAAGGAGAAACCATCAATATTTACGGTCGGGATGTAAAGCTGCGCGAACCTTTGGACTTCTGCGCCATTACGGATCACTCGGAATTACTGGGTGAATCGTACTGTGCAACGGTGGATACAGCGCCCGGGTACAATTCCTTTGCTAACAAATATTTCCGCTCCATATTTAAAACGGACGACCCGCTAGGTCTGGACACGGCAAAACAATGGAAGATCTTTAATCGGATCATGAGCGGGGCTGCGGATGTGAATCGATCTCATCCGTTCTTCTTTAAAGGCTACGAAACCACGGCCACGGCTTGGGGAATTACCCTCGATGCCGCTGAAAAACACTACCGACCGGGTGAATTCACCACACTAGCTGGCTTTGAGTGGACCTTGGCAAACGGAGAAGCACACCTTCATCGCAACGTCATTTTCAGAGACATGGTGGTTCCGCATTATCCGGTCAGTTCTTTGGAGGCTAGAAACGAGGAAGAACTTTGGAAATGGATGGACGAAACGACCAAGGCAGGAGCGAAGCTTTTGGCCATTCCACACAACACCAATCTGGCTGAAGGTGCGGCTTGGCAAGCCACCGATTGGCAAGGAAATCCGATTACAAAGGAGTACGCACAAATGCGTCAGAACTTTGAGCGATTGGTTGAAGTGCATCAGGTAAAAGGCAACTCAGAAGTGCATGCGGCTTTCTGGAAGAATGATGAATTCGCAGGGTTTGAGAATCACACCATGGGCGAGCCGAACGAGCAGAATTACGTGCGCTACGGACTGAAAGAAGGCGTTCGATTGAATCAGGAATTGGGCGTCAACCCTTTCAAAATGGGGATGATCGGTAGTACTGATACTCATAATGGAACTCCAGGAAACACGGAAGAGAACGACAAGGAAATTGGCAACAAGGGAATCGTGGATATTGACCCGCTCAACAGAACATTCGACCGATGGCCATTGGACCAGTCTCAGCGGGTTGACGAAGTTGTAAATCCAGGCGGATTGGTTGCTGTGTGGGCTGAAGCAAACACGCGTGGACACATCTATGACGCGTTGGAAAGACGTGAAGTGTATGCTACAAGCGGCAACAGAATTGAACTGCGATTCTTTGGTGGACAAGGATTTGACGGAGCTGCATCAGGAGATGAATTGGTTAAATCTGGATATGAAAACGGTGTTCCGATGGGACATGATCTGAAACCACTCAATGGCAAACCTCAATTCCTTATTTGGGCCAAAAAGGATGCGTTCGGGGCGAATCTGGACCGCATTCAGATCATTAAAGGTTGGGCTGATGAAGAAGGTGGGATCTACGAAGAGATCTTTGATGTTGCCCTGTCAGAAAATCAACTGAAGGATGGTGAGGTTGCTGTTGACCTCACAACAGGAGAATGGAACAGGAATCATGGTTCGGATGAGCTGAAAGTGGTCTGGACAGATGAAGATTTCAATCCCGATCACTACTCATTTTACTACGTAAGAGTGTTGGAAGTACCCACTGCCAGTTGGCGATTATGGGATCAGATTCGGCACGGGTACGACTATAGCAATCACCCGAATCTCATCATCAATGAAAGAGCTTGGTCTTCTCCGATCTGGTATTCTCCCAACTAGAACTTGGAACCGCCTTGGCGTAGTTCGTTGCGGAACTTGGCTCCGTTATTTCGGAAGATGTTGAAGTACTTCTGACCTGTACGGATCTGCTTTATCAGATACCGCTTATCCGCTTCGTTCTCAGTTTCAAACGCAGCATCGAAAGCTTTCTCGGTATCGTCCTGCAACCAATCTATCAACGTTCGGCCATCGCGTTCTACGGTGTTCATGTCCACACGCGCATCGTACACAAAGAAGAAACAGATGCTCAGCGCGTCTTCAAACACCACTTTTCTAAGCAGGCTTCCACCTCTGAAACCCGGCTCATCCTCACATACAAAACAATCGTAATTGGCCTTGGTCCACTCCAACACTTTATTGAGTGTGTATTCACCACTCTTCCGTTCCATCAACTCCTTCAGGTAAGCAGCCTTGTTATTCTCAACACCGCTGCACACCTTTTTCTGGAAGGTGTTGTTGATTCTTCTACAGTCGGCATTGGATTGCCCCAAACCGGGCAACACCGAAACAACAACAAAAAGTAAACTGACGAGTAGGGGTTTAATAGACATTTACTTCGCGTTCTAATTGAACGCCAAATGTATCGTAAACAGACTGCATAATCTGTTCCGATAGCTCGAAAATTTCAACACCTGTTGCATTTCCGTAGTTCACCAGAACCAAGGCCTGCTTGGCATGACTGCCGGTATTGCCCACAACTTTACCCTTCCAGCCGCATTGCTCTATGAGCCAACCCGCTGCCAATTTGGTGTTTTCTCCTGCGGGATAGCCTGGGATGTTCGGATGCTGCGACTTCAACTCTTCATACTTGGAAGTTGGCACAACTGGGTTCTTGAAGAAGCTGCCAGAGTTGCCCAATTCTTTGGGGTCGGGCAGTTTGCTTTGGCGGATGTTGATCACCGCCTGGCTCACTTCTTTTATCGTGGGAGATGAAATTCTCATCGCTTCGAGTTCCTGTTCAATGGCACCGTAAGATGTGTTGACATTTGGATTCTTACTGAGCTTGAGGGTTACCGAAGTGATTACAAACTGACCTTTCAGTTTACGCTTGAAAACGCTTTCGCGGTAACCGAAATCGCAATCCGAACTGGAAAAGGAATGCACCGACCCTGAAGCCATATCCACCGCTTTCAACGAATGGAACACATCCTTCAATTCCACCCCGTACGCACCGATGTTCTGCATTGGGGCTGCCCCTACATTTCCTGGAATGAGCGATAGGTTTTCGATGCCAGCATAATTGTTGGCAATGCAATGCATTACCAACTCATGCCAAACAACGCCAGCACCGGATTTCACTAGAAAGTGACTTGGGGTTTCGTCAATGACCTCAATTCCGTCAATCTCGTTTTTGATGACCAATCCATCCACATTTCGTGTAAGTAGAATGTTGCTGCCGCCACCTAAAATGAACCGTTCTTCAGATTTCAACCTACTATCGGCCAACACCTCCTGCAACGCTTGAATGGAATTGACACGCGCCATCAACTTGGCCTGTGCATCCAACCCGAAGGTGTTGTACGGTCTGAGGGAAACGTTCTGTTCGATCATCTCAACGAATATAGACGACCTCGAAGTGCGAATATTGACCCGATCACAGAACTATTAACAGTTGTTGGTGTATTCCAAAATCGCTTTGGTTGCGCCTGTTCTGGAAGTCATGAAGTCCTTGATGTCTGTCCGAAGCTGTGATTGATCGCTAGACACCAACTCAGAGAGTTTTGAGTGGAATTCTGACTTGTTTTGAATGCGAAACGCCAAACCTTTCTTAGCCATTTCGGCTGCATCTGGAAAACGCGAAGTGTCTGGACCGAAGACCGCTGGAACTCCAAAAGCCGCAGCCTCGAAAACGTTGTGCAGGCCTGTTCGGAAACCACCACCGATGTAGGCCACATCGGCATATCGGTAAAGTTTGTTCAAGAGACCAATGGAATCGATTATCAGGATTCTTGCATTTGATTCATGGTATTGCGAATACCGAACCGAATCAGGAAGCAGCTTCTGCAATCTTTGGATGTTCTCCTCCCCTACTTCATGTGGCGCAATAACCCACTTTACATCTTTGAGATTCTTGATGGAATCCTTCAGAACTTCTTCGTCTTCCTTCCATGTACTGCCGCAGATGATGAGTTTGGAATTGCCTTTGAATGATTCGATGATGGTATTGCTTTCCGCAGCAGAGGCAATTTCCATCACACGGTCGTAGCGCGTATCGCCACAAACGGTTGTGTTCTTTATACCGATGCTGTGAATCAGATTCTCTGAATCAGCATCGACCAAGAAAATGCGATCGAAGAGTTGCAACGCTTTGCGACCAATGCCTCCGTAGAATTTGAAGTACTGCTGACCTTCTCTGAAAGTGGCCGATATCAACATCAGCTTGGCGCCAAATTTCTTTGCCTCGTTGAGATGATGGAACCAGAGATCATATTTCACAAAAATGACTTTGGTTGGTTTGATGGCCTTGACGAATCGTTTAGCGTTTGATGATGGATCGAGTGGCAGATAGAAAACGTGGTCAGCTACTTCGTAATTCTTTCTTACCTCATAACCAGAAGGCGAAAAGAACGTGAGCACAATTCGGAGATTGGAATCAGCTTGTTTTAACTGTTCCATGATGGGCCGCGCCATTTCGAACTCACCTAAGCTGGCGCAATGCACCCAAAGAGTTTCACCAGAAAACGAAGCCGTTTCTTGCTCTATCTTCTCAAGCAGACCCTTGCGGCCATCAACCCACTTTTTGGCTTTAGAATTGAACAGCGCTGCAACACGGATTCCAAGTCCGTACAATCGGATGCCGATGTTGTAGAACAGCAACATCAGCGGTTCAGTAGTAATAGTATTTGTCCTTCTCGCGCTTGTAAAACGGCATCATCCAACCCACTTTGAAACCAATAAGAAAGTCGGTGTAATCTTCATCTTTAACGCTCATGGTCGGGATGTCGTAGCTTCTGCGGTTTCCAGTGAAGCCCTGCGTAAATTCGAACCCACCATAAAAATTCAGCAAACGACTAGAGCCTTGAAAATGGTAACCGATAAACTCCTGCAGGATGATTCCGTTGGTCAGTCGGTCGTAGCCTTTCTCGTATTCTCCAAGTAGTTGCGGAACGTTGTTTCCATCGGCTCGCAGACCTATCCAATGTTCCATGAAACCGCCCGAAAGACCGAACATGAATCCAGAATTTGGATTTGGGGCAGCCCACGGGAAGATCTTGGCAATCTCGAAGTTGACATAATAGCCTTGCTGTGAGATGTTGACAAAGGCCTGCTCTCCGCCAGAAGTGATGATAATATTGCTTGAGTTGGTAATGGACGAAAGCAACGTGTTCTTATCCACCACATTGTCTCCGAAAATGTAGTAGCCTCCGAACGTGAAAACCCAATTGGACTTGGTTCTGTAACCTGCCGAGGCGCCAATGTGATTGGTGAATCCGAATCTTGCGGCATAATCTCCCAACGGAATCTGAGCGGCATAAGCAACACGAAATAGGCCATTACCTACTGCTTCAACGGTAGTGTCCTTCTCCGCTTTCTGCGCAAACAAGGTGGTTGATATCAGGATTCCGAAAAGGAGAAACAGGTGCTTCATTGCTCGGCTTCAAAGGTAGTATTAACCGCTCGTTAAGGGAATAATTGTCTGTGACCGATCAGGTGATAAAGAGTCCCAAAAACAATCCTCGTTTTTGCTGGTTGATTAAGCGTTCCAAACCTGACCAAAATCGGGTGGAATTTGCGCTTCTTAATCACTAAGTTTGCGCACGTTTTTAGAAAACAGTAATTCAACATATATAGCATGAAAATCTTAGTTCCTATCAGCAAAGTTCCTGATACTACGTCCAAGATTTCCTTTACCGATGGTGACAGCAAGTTCAATGAGGAGGGAATCCAGTGGATCGTTAACCCATACGATGAATGGTATGCGCTTGTGCGTGCCTTGGAGATCACCGAAGCAGGTGGCGGTACCGTTACCGTTATCAGCGTTGGCGATGCAACTGCCGAGCCTGTGATCAGAAAGGCGTTGGCATTGGGCGCTCACGAAGCGGTGAGAATTGATGCAAATGCAACCGAATCGTACCAAGTGGCCAAGGAAATTGCAGCTTATGCGGCTGATAAGGGCTTCAACATGATCCTTCTTGGAAAAGAGACCATCAACTACAACGGTTCTGAGGTTGGCGGTATGTTGGCCGAGTTCCTTGGACAGCCATACATTTCGCTTGCTTCCAAACTGGAAGTGAACGGAGATACGGCTACGCTTGATAGAACCATTGAAGGTGGAGTTGAGGTAGTTGAGGTAAAAATGCCGTTCGTTGCGAGTGCTTCTAAAGGAATGGCCGAGCAGCGTATCCCGAACATGCGTGGAATTATGGCTGCACGTACCAAGCCTTTGACAGTTGTTCCTGCAACTGGAACTGACGCTAAGACCGCTTATGTGAAGTATGGTCTTCCTGCGCCTAAGTCGGCCGTTAAGCTGGTTGACCCAGAGAACATGGACGAGTTGGTAAGGCTTCTTCACGAAGAGGCAAAGTCAATCTAAGTCTGATTTACGAACGATTTAAAGAAACAAGAAGATGTCAGTACTTATTGTAGCAGATGTTAAGAACGGTGAGGTTAAGAAGTCATCGTTGGAAGCGGCTCAGTATGGAGCCAAAGTAGCAGCAGCCATTGGTGGTGAGGCCGTTGCACTTACACTCAACGCCACTAACGGAGAGGTTCTTGGAACTGTTGGTGTGAACAAGGTTTTGAACGTGACCGATGCGTCCATCTCAGCCTCTGACCCACAGAAAGTTGTAGCCGCTGTTGTAGCTGCGGCTAACCAAGTTGGTGCTAAAGTGGTTGTTTTCGCACACGATTCAACGGGTAAAGCAGTTGCTCCGCGTTTGTCAGCAAAATCAGGCGCTGGATTGGTAACCAACGTTACTTCTCTTCCAGACACATCAAACGGATTTGTGGTATCGAAAAACGTATTCTCTGGCAAAGCCCACGCTCAAGTGAACATTTTGAGTGATGAGAAGATCGTTTCCATCCTTCCTAACGCATTCGGTGTTCAGGCTGGTGATGGTTCTGCTTCTGTAGAGGCTTTCTCTGTGGATGTAAGCGGAATCAACTCAGGAATTACCGTAAAGGAAGTGAAAGGCGGAAGCGGAGATGTTGTTCCGTTGCCAGAAGCCGAATTGGTTGTTTCTGCAGGACGTGGTCTGAAAGGACCGGAGAACTGGGGAATGATCGAGGAAATGGCCGGAATTCTTGGCGCAACTACTGCATGTTCTCGTCCAGTTGCTGATATCGGTTGGAGACCTCACCACGAGCACGTTGGACAGACTGGTGTTGCCATCCGCCCGAACCTTTACATTGCCGTTGGTATCTCAGGTGCCATCCAGCACTTGGCAGGTGTAAACGGTAGTAAGGTTATCGTTGTGATCAACAAAGATCCTGAAGCACCATTCTTCAAAGCTGCCGATTACGGTGTGGTTGGCGATGCGTTTGAAGTGGTTCCACGCTTGAACGAAGCATTTCGTAAATTCAAAGCAGCCAACGGTTAAGCCCTAGGCTGTAAGACGAAATTCCGCAAAGCGGAGCGTTCATGGATAAGATCAAAATGGGCATATACGGGCTGCAGTACAGCCAAACCCAAACTGGCGCCTACGCGTTGGTATTGGAGGAGGAAGATGGTACCCGCAGACTGCCAATTATCATCGGAAGTTCAGAGGCTCAGGCCATTGCCATTGAGCTGGAGAACATGAGTCCTACGCGGCCGTTGACGCACGATCTTTTCAGAACATTCGCCCAATCTTTTAACATAGACATCCAAGAAGTCATCATCTACAATTTCGTAGATGGTGTCTTCTATGGAAAGATCATTTGTAGCGATGGTAAAGACACCATCGATATTGACTGCCGGCCGTCTGACGCTATTGCATTGGCCGTTCGGTTCAAGTGCCCTATCTACACGCACGAATTCATTTTGAATGCCGCAGCCTTTGAGAAAGACGATTCGGGCGGTGGCGTCAGACCCATTTCCATTGAGGATGATGCCGAGCCAGCCGAGTCCGGTGGCTTCTCTCAACTCACCGAACAAGAGTTGGAAGAATCGCTCAATGACGCCCTAGCCAGAGAAGATTACGAAGAAGCTACGCTGATACGGGACGAGATGAACCGCAGGAAAAAATAATTCCTTAATCTTGAAAGGTTCAACCTGAGCCTTTAAGAATGACAAACTACTTTTCTTCCATGTTACTCAGTGTTCCGCTTTTGGATCTTGGAGTTTCCATTACCAGTATTGGTCGTGGTTTGCTTGGCATGGTGGTTTTGGTTGCTATCGGATTCCTGTTCAGTCAAGACAGAAAGGCCATCAATTGGAAACTGATCGGTATCGGTCTATTGATCCAATTGGTGTTGGCCATTGGCATTCTCAAGATATCATGGATACAGACCGGATTCGATGTGGTGGGCCAAGGCTTCGTTAAGCTCATTTCCTTCACCGATTTCGGTACCGATTTCCTCTTTTCGTCCTTCGTTACGGGCAGTTCAGAGGCGGCCGTCATCAGCTTCGCATTCCGCATTCTGCCTACCATCGTGTTCTTCTCAGCACTCACAAGTCTACTCTATTACATTGGGCTGCTTCAGAAAGTGGTTTATGTTTTCGCATGGATCATGAAAAAGACCATGCGGCTTTCCGGTGCCGAAAGTCTGGCCGCTGCGGGTAACATATTCCTAGGGCAAACGGAATCTCCTTTCCTCATCAAACCGTATTTAGATAAGATGACCAAGAGCGAGATCATGTGCCTGATGACGGGCGGAATGGCAACTATTGCAGGAGGAGTTCTGGCTGCTTATATCGGTTTCCTTGGAGGCGAAGACCCCGCTGAGCAAGTGCTTTTCGCGAAGCACCTCTTGGCAGCATCTGTCATGTCTGCACCCGCTGCGGTTGTGGCCGCCAAGCTTCTTGTGCCTGAAAAGGAAGAGTTCAACGAAAGCATGGAGATAAGCAAGGAGAAAATGGGTGCAAACGTGTTGGAAGCTGTTGCCAACGGAACTTCTGATGGTGTAAAACTGGCGGTGAATGTTGGTGCCATGCTGCTCGTTTTCACGGCTTTCGTGTACATGGGCAACTGGATTCTCAGCGACCTCATTGGCGGGCCAACCGGTCTGAACGACATCATTGCTTCTAACACCGGTTATGACGGGCTTAGCTTCCAGTTTCTAGTTGGTTACACCTTTGCTCCCATTGCGTGGTTGATGGGTGTGCCTTCGGGAGATATTTTCCTTGTGGGTCAGTTGTTGGGTGAAAAGACCATCTTGAACGAATTCTACGCCTACAAAACGTTGGGCGAAATGAAATTCAGCGGCCTATTTGAGAGCGAGAAATCGATGATCATGGCCACATACATTCTTTGTGGCTTCTCCAACTTCGCTTCCATCGGCATTCAAATTGGTGGCATCGGCACCCTCATCCCCAACCGAAAAGGTTTGCTCTCCAAGCTTGGTCTTCGTGCGCTTTTAGGTGGAACGTTGGCCTGTCTGTTCACGGCCGTGCTGGTGGGGATGTTTTTGGGTTAGACTACTCAGTTTGTCGTGACCCGTTAACACACTGGCCCAAGCGTATGTCTTGATAGCGACATTTCTCAGACCTTAAACTTCATTTATGACCGCGAATCTTCGATTAAAAGTGACAAATCACCTACTATCAGGTAGACTATTAACTATTTGTAGTTATTGTATCATATGGCCGATGACGTTTTCAGTGCACAAATAGCCCCTAGAGATGGGTGTGCAGCCTTCCGCCATCGAAAGTCATCGCAAGACCATTATGAAGAACAGGACTTCCGCACTTGGGATCAGTTTATGGCAGAGATGTGCATGTCTGGACAACTTAAACGATTGAAAGAGCTGGAGGCTATAAGAAATCAACAACTGATTGAACACAACCCTGATGCAATCGAATATCACTAATAACATGAAAACAAAAATCCTAACCATCCTACTTGCCTCGGTTCCCATGATTCTGATGGCACAACAGTTCCGAATAAGCCCCGATGTACTGGCCGCAACCGGTGGAGAGGGAAATTACCAATCCTATAAGGTGAACTGGACACTTGGTGAAACCATTATTGATGGTGGCAGTTACAGCAATGGCGACCGTCAGGTGACCAATGGCTTTAATCAGGGTTTCTACTGCGAATGGTTCGGTATCGATCCCAACTGGTGCTACGTATCGGTTGAGGAACTGCCCACGACAGCAGAAACATGTACGGTTATCATTTACCCGAACCTAACTGCCATCGAACTAACCGTGGAACTGGCCCAATGGAGCGACAACACCGCCATCCTGCTGCACGACATGAACGGAAGGCTGCTGCACACGCAGGCGGCACAGGGCAAACGCACCTCTATCGACCTTTCAGGCATATCTAAAGGCATGTACCTGATCAGCGTGACCGATGGCTGCGGCAGACCGATCAGCAATCATCGTATCATTAAACAATGACAGACAATCAAAGACAGTGAACCATAATTGTAAAAAACTTAAAACATGAATCGTATATTATTCTCAGCACTCTTTATTCTTAATTACTCATTCCTCATTTTTAATTCCGCTAAGGCCCAAGCCCCAAGCAAATTCAAGTACCAGGCTGTTGTACGCGATGCTAACGGTGCAGCCATACCGAATGAGAACGTGGCTATCCGATTTCAGTTATACAATGCCCCCGCAGGTGGCTCGTTGGAATTCCAGGAAGATTTCTCACCAGTAAACACCGGCAACTTCGGAGTAGTAAATCTTGAAGTAGGCGAAAATCCTACTGTGGGGGAACTAACCACCCTCGACTGGGGCAATAGCGGTTTCTACGCCAACATACAGATGCGCCCCGCCAGTGGAGGTACATACACTGACATCAGTGATACACGTAGCCAGTTGGTAAGTGTTCCGTATGCACTGTATGCTATGAGCGCGGGTTCTACTAGCGAACCTCTGAATTTTACGGGACAAGGAGCCACCACGATTGATGCCACCGGATACCCGAGTATCATTATCAGTAGTACTGATGAGAACACCACCTACACTGCAGGAACGGGAATTGACATCAGCAGCAGCAACCAAATAAGCAACACTGCGCCAAATGTAGACCAAACGCTGTCGATCTCTGCCGATGGGCGCAGCCTCACCATTTCGGGTGGTAACACCATCGACCTCTCTGCATTGGTGCCTCCGGGCAGCATTCAAGCGTATGGCGGCATTACTGCACCTGCCGGTTGGGTAATGTGTGATGGAGGAAGCTACCCCAATACGGGTGCCAATGCCGCCCTCTTTGCAGCAATAGGTTACGCATTCGGTGGAAGTGGTGGCAGCTTTAATGTGCCCGACTTCCGAGGAAGATTCCTACGCGGAGTTGATGGAAATGCGGGTTTAGATCCCGATAAAGCACAACGCACCGAAATGAATCTAGGTGGGAATTCTGGTAATCTGGTTGGAAGTGTACAAGGGGATGAATTCAAAAGCCATACCCATTCGAAAACCCTTTCGCTTACCGGTGGCGGAAACGCTATAGGATGGCAGGCTGAGGGTATAGACATCGGTGCGACTATTGCGACAAACCCATCAGGCGGCTCCGAAACCCGTCCCACTAACGCCTATGTGAACTATATCATCAAACTGTAAGAAAGCGTGAATACATCGAAGCCTCTATCCTTATCGGAATGGGGCCTTTTTGTCTCCAAAACGCTCTACGTGCTCCTAAGACAAACCGCCTCGCAACTCTCCGAGTACCTCTTCCAGAATCTTTCTGAAATCAATCGAATGATTCATATCACTGCCCAAGCGTTTGTGGCCTAATCGTACAATTACCATCTCGTATTCTGGAATAACGATGATGTACTGACCAAGGATTCCGCGTTGGTAATAGACGTGTGTCCCGTAATCATCGCATATCCAGAAACTGTGGCCGTAATACGGCACCGCGAAAGGAACGGTGGCGGTGTCTACAAATGCCGAATCAAGGATCTGTGTTCCGTTGAAATTCCCATGTTGCAGCATCATCTGCCCGAAACGCGCAAAGTCGCGCGCATTGGAATTGAAGCAGCAGAACGATAGTTCCTTGCCATTCTTGCTATCCAAATGCCATTCGGATGCATGCTCCGCGCCAAGTGGTTTCCATAGTTTTTCTGAACCGTATTCTGCTTCTGTTTTTCCCGTAGCGCGCATGAGGCAGAGACCGAGCAACTGTGTGGCACCACTCTGATACTCGAATGATTCCAATCCAGGTTTTCGGATGACGGGCACGTTTTCCAGCATCAATTTCTCCACATCGGGGCCATAGTAGAGCTTGGCAGTGATGTCGAACGGGTTGGTGTAATGCTCGTTGAAATCGAGCCCTGCGGTCATGGTGCAGAGGTTTCTCAGTGTCAGGTCGTCCGCAAATTCTCCTTGCAATTCAGGAAGAAAATCCTTCACAGATTGGTCCCAGCTTTTGATAGAACCATCCTGAATGGCACATTGCACCAACATGGTGGTAATGCTTTTGGCCATGCTGAAGGAGTTGCTTCGCGATGAATCGGAGTAACCGTCCCAATACTCTTCAAAAACGATCTCGCCATCCTTGATCATGAGGAAGGCAACGGTCTCGGTTTCTTCCAATGATTTTCTGAGATCGCCTGTAATGTCCCATTCGTAAAAGAACTCGGAAACCTTCCAAGGCGCAGGAGTTCCCACTTCAACCGTTCGGGTGTCGAAAAACTGCGCATCACCGATGGTTGCCGATGTATTTCCGTGCAGATAGGCCGCCCATAGACCCTTGATCAAGAACTGATTTCCTGAGAAATACAGTCCACCAATAACCAACCCTATTATGGCAACTAACCAACCGAGAACTTTCAGGAGCTTTTTCATCTTCTATGGGATTAAACAAATAAGGCACGCGTTGCGTGCCTTATTCTATGATTCAATTGCTGTATTACTTGGCAAACTTTGATTTATCGATCGATCTCTCCTCCACCGAAACAAGACTCTGACTTCTGAGCAGATTGCCACTTGCATCTCGCAATTCCATTTTGATAGGAATCCCAGTACTGATACCAGCTAAACTTGGCATGTTGTTTCTCATCAGTTTAGGCAGGTCGCTATAAGTCATGCCAATGCCGTCAGTAACCCAATAGGTCAGGTCGTTTCCGTTCGATTTGAACATCAACATTTCACAATCATAACCTGCTTCTTTCACATTCATCTTTCTGATGAACTTTCCAGAGGTAAAAACCTCCTCACCGGTAATTCCAGAAACCTCCTGAGAACCGATATCCGATTTCATGAAAACGCTTTCATCATTACTGCCCATGATCATAGCATACTTGTAGCTCTGATCTCCAGCCCGAGAATCGAATTCCATCAGATTGTTACCATTCGCATGGTACCATTTTACGGTTGCATTCTCATCAATGGATGCATTGGTTGTGTTGTATGTGATTACCCCTTCAAATGAAGACTGAGCGAAGGCAAAGGAAACACCGCCAAGGATCAGCATGAGGGTTGATAGCACTTTTGAAGCTTTCATTTCGATGCTTTTAATCTTAAATATCATGGTCCAACCTGTCCTTTAAGTTGAGACGTGTTGTAAATGTTGTCTGGAATATTGATGGTATTTCCGAAGTGTTTGATCGCGTAACCACCCTCACCTGCCAATGGTGGCGGAACAGGTATTGGAATGTTGATAGGACCAATTGGAATGTTACCGATAATAGGCACGGTAATAGTTACTGTTAACGACAGACCGAAAGAACCTTGTGTTCCAGCAAAACCGTAAGGACCACCATCACCTCCATTCGTGTTCGGAGTTATTGTAACTGTAGCAATGCTCACGGTAAAATTGAATGGCGCATTCAACTGACCTCCTTGTCCCTGAACACCACCGATTCCACCAGTTCCATCCTCACCTTCATCATACACTGCAAAACCAATGAACAGGTTGGTGTTGTAGTCTCCACCTTCTCCAAGGCCAGCGCCACCGCCACCACCAGAACCAACAAAGAACCCAATGGTAATAGAACCGATAATCGGGATAGAGGGTGTTGTATAGGCAAGTGAGAATGCCATGGAGCCTCCACCACCTCCACCGCCATAAATGGCCGCGTTATTCACGATGGTAGCATCAAGCGTTGCGTTAACTGCATCTCCCCCATCTTCTCCATCTCCGGTAAATCCGTTTGCCGGATCGTACGCAACACCACCATCTCCACCTCTACCGATAATGTATCCGTCATTGACCAAAGCCACTACAGAACCCGGTGCCAGGTTTCCGATGGTATATGCAGGCTGCGTTGCATCTTGACTGGTTATCAGAACCCCTGGCTGAACCGTATTGACAACACAAACCGAAACACTACTTGGCACGGTAGGATTGGCCTGATAGAATGCTGTTGCCAGATCGTAATTAAAGACGCTATTCACCACATCGATCTCGTAACAAGGCTCTATGGTAAGCGAGTAAACTATGTTGTAAACGCTGTTGTTACAGAGCACCTGAATTACAATGGGGTAAGTTCCTGCAGGAGCGAACGGAGACGCTTCAAATTCAATATCCACTACGCCCGTGGAAGGTGCTGGATTCGGTGTAATGGTAGCCGTTAGCCCAGATGGCAAGTTGGTTGGAATTGAAATGGCAATCTGCTGTGGGTTTCCCACGGTCTGAACAATATCCAACGTAATATTCTCGGTTGGAGAAACCACACGGTCTATGGTGTCTGCCGTGCTACTTGGGGTTATGTTCAGGTAGCAATCATCACAACCTTGCGCAAACGTTGGCAACCAGCATGTGCCATTGAAATAGTCTACGGTACTGTCGGTTGTGTTCACAATAACCAACCCAACGGCAGGATTCTGGATGTTGTCTCTTGACGTTTCGTCCATCTGCGGTGCGAGGAAACCTTTTCCTTCGGCAACCAAATGCAGAATGGCACTTGAGTCGGGTTGATCGGTGTTGATACCAACGTGGTACTCGTTGTTCCAGATGAAACTGTTGGCCACCCAATCATCAAAGAATACGGTATCGTAACGCATGGTTTGACCATGCAGACCAGGAATGAGCGGACCTTCCGGACCCTCAGGGCCCACGCCTCTTCTCCAAACAATACCATCGAAATACCAGAAACTACTATCTGTAACAGTGTAGATCAACAATCCTGTGGCCGGGTTGGTGATAGATAGCGTGTCTGTTCTCGGAATCAGAAGACCTTTATCCAAGGCCTGTATTTCAAGCAATGCACTGGGGTCTGGAGTTATGGTTCCGATACCCACATTGTCCTGAGCCAAAGTGGTTGACGCTATAAGAAGACAGATTGCCGAGAAAACCGTTTTGAACGTGTTGCGCAAGATTCGCATTCGGTAATGGATTTTATTCACAGTTAGTTTGAATCAATTCAATGCCGAAAGTTACAGTTTTCGAAGCTACCTGCGCGAGTATTTAGGCGGATAAAGCTATTTTTGCGACCAGTTTAGGGCGCTTAGCTCAGTTGGTTTAGAGCATCACCTTGACAGGGTGGGGGTCACTGGTTCGAATCCAGTAGTGCTCACAGAGCAAAAAGGGAGGCTGTTGTAAAGAACATCCTCCCAATTTTTTATTCGGTGAAAGAATTATTTCGAATATCGATTTTGATTCTGGGACTAGCATTTGTCTCACCGTACGCCTTTGCAGATATTGGCCTGACACATCAACTGAAAGAGCAGCGTAAAGAACTGCTTCGCGAATTGAAGACGCTAACTGCTGACTCACTTAAACTCAGTGCTCAGCAAAGTTTCAGAGCCAACGAGATCCGCGATGAGATCATCAGCATTGACTCACAGATCATATCCAGTTATGATGAAACGGTTGGTCGGTTGGCTGCACGCAACCGAGATCATAGTGCCAATGAAAGAGCCATTGTATATCTGGCGCTTGGCGCACTTGGCTTGGCATTCTTGTTTTTTGTGATCGTTGCAATTGCTCGCAAACGCATTATCAGCGCAGGCAATGATGGGCTTCTAGATGTGTTCAAACAGCTTGGCTCTGAGCTGGTGCATTCGGTTTCTCACGAAAATGTAAAGGCGAAAAGCCTACTGAGAGTCAACGTTGTTGTAGTTCTGGGGCTCATTCTCATGAGCATTTCGGTGTTGGCATTTCTGCTTCGTACATTGTAATCATCAGTCCGGTAAAAGTCATAGTCGGTCATGGCTTCAAGACATTGGTCTTGATGGTCATGTTGCTTGCGCCAACCTTCCTATTCGGCCAGCAATCGGATAATTACGAACCGCTGCAACCATCAGGAGAAATTCCAAGGGATATTACCATGGGTGCTTCTGAAAAATTCAGAGCAGCGAGAGAAGGTCTCAAAGAAGAAACCCGCTCAAGAAAAGCCAAGGAAGACTTTTTCTTGGAAAGCAATTTTCTGATCGATCAGGTGCTTCACAGTGGTCGGGTTCTGTTCAACGATCCTGTTACAGCATACCTGAATGCGGTTTTGGACGAAGTGCTGAAAGACAATCCGGAGCTGAGAAAACAGATCCGTGTTTATTCCGTACGGTCGTCCATTGTGAACTCATTCACAACAGATGACGGTATCATCCTCGTGAATCTGGGCCTCATCGCGCAGCTGGAAAACGAAGCCCAACTGGCCTTTGTGCTATGCCACGAGATTGCGCATTACACGGAAAAACACGTCATCAACGCATACATACAGAATGAGGAATTGAAGAATGGTGAAGCTATCAAGCGCACCAGTTTTGATTCAAAGCTGTTGGAGCAGAGCCAGTACTCCAAAGATCTGGAACAGGAAGCAGACAAGCTTGGTTTGCAACGTTTCTTGACCACCGGGTACAGCACAAGCAGCCTTGCCAATGTTTTTGAAGTGATGCGCTATGCACACCTTCCTTTCGATGATATTCCTTCGACCGCGACTATTTCAACACGGCATTTTACAGGATTCATGATTCTTACTACCTCAATAATGTAAGGTCTGTTGAGGCCATGTCTGATGTGGTTGAAAGCACTTCGCACCCTAGTCCGAGAGATAGGAAACAGCTGCTACTTACAGCACTGGCAACGGAGAACGATGAAGGTGGAAATTACGTTTTGGGTGAAGCACAATTTGAGAGATCTGAGAAACATTTGCCGCTTCGAACTGACGGAACTTTACTTACAATCGAACAGCCCCGATAAAAAAGCATTTACAACACGTTTCTGCTGCAACAGCATTTTCCAGACAACCGCTATTTGAAAAAGGCAGTTGCGCGTGCGCTTTATCGGCTTTCCAAGTTCAAATCTGGAGGTAATTATGGTTTTGTACATCCGGGTTATTCGCACATAGAAGGTGAATCGCAGCAGCTTTTTCACCTCCTGTACCAACTGAAACCAGAAGAGCTTTGCATTCTGGCAACCGGTTATCTGTGGCGTTTACGAACTGAGATTCCTGAAGACAAGGACGTTACCACCATGAGCAACGACCTGATGGAAGATCGATGGGAAGATTTTACGTGCCGGGAATGTTTTCTCAAACTCCACCACCTGATGGTTGGGATACACCAGACACCACCAACATTACCAGCAAGTACGATAGGTTGAAGGAAAAGGCCAAGCAGAATCCGCGTCTCGGCATGGTCAAGTATGCGTTGGTAGATCTTTTTGATAATGATGCTTTCAAAGAGCAGTTCGATAGCCTTGAACAGAAATATTGGGGTGCTGAAAGAGAGGTCTTCGATCTTGGAAGAACAGTCTAACAAGAACAACCTGCGCCATTGGAAAAATCACGGATTCTCTCTTGGCATTGACAAGGTTGTGGTGGTCTCTCCAACCTATTCCAAACTCGACCTAAGGAAAAACAACAGCACAAATTCCTCCACTCAGAATCTGCCAAGGGCAAATTGCTGAAGCAGATCAGGCGTTCAGCCAAACTCCTTAATATGGAAGTTCAGGTCATAGACCAAACGGAGGTCGATTCATCTCAAGTAGAAGAATTCAATGACATCACATTCCTGAACCAATGGGTAGATGGCCGTTTTACCGATCTGGAAGTTGGGTGGCCAATCTGGCAACAGACAGGGTCAATTCCTGATCGAGAAGTATGGTACGGAACACTTTGCATGGACGGGCATCATCAACTACCGCGAGAACAAACCATTGATGTATTTCTACCTGTTGTATGCGCTTATTCCACCCGCCATTCCGTTTGCGGTGTATTATCTGGTGAGGCCCAATTACGACACGTATTACTACTGTATCGTGTTCAATATCCGAACCGGAGAACCGCAATTGGTCAACTACAACAATTACCGTAAACGCGATGGCAGAGACCTGATCGATAGCAGCGTTTACGACTCATTCTGGCAGATGAAACGCAAACCGAAAGAGAAGGAATGAGGTGGCTTATCGTCATATTGACCTTAGTTTCTGCGCAAGCTTTCGGACAAGCCTCTGGCTACATGGGCAAGAAATTTCTGATAACTGGCGAAATCAGTTTTCTGAATGCACTTTTCAACCCAAATCACAACATGAATCAGGGGTTGAATAAGTTCAGTTTCAACTTCAGAAGCACCACCGATCTCGATTATGTCATAGCTCGAAACGGAACCATCGGAGCAACCTTCGATGTCTTTTACACGGGCATGAAATACGATTGGAACTCCGATTCGTACAATGAGTTGCTGGTACCGGGCATTGAAGACCGTTTTGACCACGGCCGCATTTTCGGTTATGGCTACGGCATCAACTACAAGGTTTTCCGAAACCCAAGCAAAGGCGGTATTGCGCCTGTTGGCAGTTACGCCAAGTTCGATGTGATGCTATTGGATGTTCGCGTCCGCCCGTTTGACAAGGAAAATGACATGGCACATTCTTACTCAGACCGCTTCTTCACACCTGCCATTTCCATCACGTTAGGAAGACAACGCGTGCTTTGGGATTTTCTGGTGCTGCGTTCCGGAATTCAGATCGGATTTGTTCCATTTGGCATTTCGCCTTACCTGCAATCGTTGGATAAAGGCATTGAGCGAGGAAACCAACAACAGGACCTAAGAGCCAATGCCGAAGCGCGGTTGATGACCTACTATCTGCTCAATGTCAACTTCGGTGTAGGTTTTCTGCTGCCTTTCAGGAAGAGTTACAAAGTTTCGAATTGAGAAACCTTCTGATTGCCGCCAAGGATTACGCCAAAACCATGTACGCAATTGAAGCGATAAGGAGAATGGTAATAACCAGTTCAAGAAGTCTTAGTATGGCCTTATCCAGAGGGTCCATTGTGTGGGGTTAAGTTGTTTTGGGGTTTACTAAAAACACGAAAGCCCGGCAGAACCGGGCTTTCGCTGTTCAATCAAAAAAACTTACGGTGTAAGTTCAATTGAAGTGCAAGTGTTGGCTGTGAAATTGGCAACTCCAGACCAGATCTCATAACCGGTATCATCCACAACACTGTAGTCGTAGACAAGATTGGTGGTGTTGCCCAAGTTCTGAGTAACGGTTACCGAACCGTTCTGTCCGCAATCTGGGGCTCCTGACCAATACACGTCTGCCGATGAAGACCCAACTACCTGCCCATTAACATAATAGGTAAGAGAAACAACATCGTACGACAGCAATTCAGCAGAAGTAGCGGAATTGTACCAGAATACGATCTCGCCTTCATACTGGCATGACCCGTCATTCTCTTCAGCAAGAACATCATAGTTCGCAGCATTCTGGTCTGTACAACCTTGCTCTTTGCTACAGCTGGTCATCATGAAAATTGATGATAATACCGCAGCACCCATTAAAAACTTCACTTTTTCATTTGTTGTTGATTATTTGGTTAACGATTAGGAATTACTGTTTCAGGATGCGTCTGTTGCACGTGACGTGCTTCGTCTGTATTTATCACCAATTGATAAATACCATCCGAAACATCCGAAAGATTTAACGCTCCGCTTGCGAGCAATACCCCGTTCAGCAGCATGCGGCCACTGGCATCCACAAGCATGTAGCTTGGCTGGTCATTCCCTGGATAAGACACATACAGCTGTCCGTTGGTGGGGTTCGGATAAACCGTTACTGTTGCAGCTTCGGTCAATGATTCCAAGCCTACGGTGAACACATTATAGCACGATGAAGTATCTGCACAGCCCTGCTGCGTTACCTCTACCGCGTAATTGCCATTGCCCATGGGCATGAAAACGGCAGCATCTGCGCCTGTAATGGTAGAAAAGCCATTATCGCAATCAAGCCATTGGTAATCGGCATTGGTGGCATTGGCAGCAGGTCGGCACCGTTCACGGTAACCGCTGTATCAACCGTTATCACCTCTACCGTGGTCGTTACCAAACTATCGCAGCTGCTGGTAGTGGCCTGAAGCGTACTGGTGTACACCACCTGCTGCGTAATGTCCGTCTGTGTCGTACCATCAGGGAAAGTAAAGCTACCGCCTGCACACACACTTGCCGTCTCAGCCGTCTGAAAATCTGCCCCTACCGTGATGTTGGTCGTCACGGTACTGTCGCAGTTCAGTGAGCTTGTAAGTGTACTGACCTGCACCACATCCTGTGTAATGTTGGTCTGCTCTGTTCCGTCAGGGAAAGTGTAATCGGAGCCACTGCAGATGGTCACATTCACCACTTCATCGTACACCGGATTTACCGTTACCTCAATGGTGGTGCTGTCTTTGCACACATCGGTGTTCTCTACCATCAGTTCCACTGTGTAGGTGCCGGGTCCGGGGAAGGTGTGCATTACATCTCCTACTGTGGTGTAATCCACCACGCCATCGTTGTCCACATCCCAAGCATAGGTGGCGCCTGGCTCTACTTGTGTTGAGAGGTCAGACAGCATTACCTCCGCCCCATCGCAGGCAGCGCCTGATACCGATACAGCTACCAACGGAACTGACAATCCACCACCTCGAACTCACGGCCTTCGTAGATGCCCCATTTACCTGCAGCATCCTTGTAGCGGATAAACAATTGATGGATACCAATAGAAAGACCCGCAGCAGAAATATTTGAAGTCAGGTCAACGGTATCGTTTGCGGTAAAACTCGGCAGCGCGGTTCCATTACCTACCCGAGGGTCAGTATCGAAGAAATACTCTGCCTGCGCCACCAATGGGGCGTTCTGCTGTGGTGCAACTCCAGCATCCACATAAAAGCTTCTGCCCTCATAAATGCCCCACTTGCCTTGCGCATCCTTGTAGCGGATAAAAAGGTTGTGCCCCCGGGCGCAAGACCCACCGTGCTTATATTGAAAGAAACATCTACCGAATCGGCTGTGGTAAAACCTGTAATGGGCGTACCATTACCTACCCCAGGATCAGTATCGAAGAAATACTCTGCCTGAGCCACCAATGGGGCGTTCTGCTGTGGTGCAACTCCGGCATCCACATAAAAGCTTCTGCCTTCATAAATGCCCCATTTACCCTGCACATCCTTGTAGCGGATAAAAGGTTGTGCCCCCCAGGCGCAAGACCCACCGTACTTACGGTGAATGAAACGTCTACCGAATCGGCTGCGGTAAAACCCGGTACAGGCGTACCGTTGCCCCTCCGGGGTCGGTATCGAAGAAATACTCTGCGGTAGCAACTTGCTGTGCATTTGCTGATGAAATGACAGTGCACACCAATGCTATAATGAATAATGGTCTCATGGAAGTTGAGCCTTGCAGTACGTTAATCGTTCACAATTCCTTTGGAGGTTACGCTAAGCGTACCGTTTACAGGAACTACAGGGTTCTGAATTGTCATTTGATTGACCTGAGGGAACTGCGGTTCTTGTCTGTACATCCAACCGCTACCACTTGCACCCCCATCTGGCCACGGATAGTTACCTCCGTAAATGCCCAGATCCTCCCCATTTAGGCCTGCACCAATGGCAGGAGAACCGGGTTGCAGGTGGAAATCGAAGTTCAAGCGTTCGTTATGTATTGGCCACTAGTATAGTTCACAAAGAGCAGGTCAACCCCATCTTGATTGTTGACGGATGTATTTGTACCTCCACTGGGGAAATTGTTTCCAGTGTTGGTATTATCGAATGCAAGGTTATTTGTGTAGGAACAATAGCTGGCACTGCCAACCCCTTGAACATGTGCGATAATGTTGTTGGCTATGGATGCATTGGCAGCATCAAGAAAAGCCCATATCATGTTGCCGTTATCTCTAAGGAAAATATTGTTTCGGACAATAAACGTTCCTCCAGCTTTTACCCCTCCCTTGATGGCGCCAATAAGGTTGTTCTCAACAAAAATGTTGTCGCAGGTGCTGTTATCTACGAGCAACATGGAAGCATAAACGGTGTTGAAAAGTGAGCCATTGAAATTTCCGTAATAGTAGCAGTTCCTAAGGACGTTATTGTAGATGAAGATATTTTCCACATACTCCATCCTGAACATTTGGTCGCTAGATGGGTAGGCACCACTGCTTTCGCAACGTTTAACGGTAATGTTCTCTAACGGGACGGTAGCTGTACCTATTAAGTTCAACCCATGAAATAAGATTCCTTCTATTGTACTGCCACTGGCATTCTCATTGGCATCAACCACACCCAATTGAATGGGGCCCGTTTCTGTTTTTCAACTGAAAATCCTTGTTCGGGCCATAACCCACACCTACAAAATGCAGTTGTTTAGAGAAGTTGTTTACACCTCCATAGCTGGTTCCAGACCCTGCAATGAGCAAGGTGTCGCCATTGCTTGCAGCATCTGCCGCGGCTTGCAGGCTGGTATATTGCCCCGAGAATTGGGGTTGTTGCTAACGGTTATTACCGTTGCGCTGGTCTGTGCCGCAATACTCAAAGCACAGATTCCGATGAGTAGGTTTTTCTTCATGATGATTTAGTGATTACTTGGGTGGCAAAGGAAATTTGACTGTTTTTTATGGCGTTACTCATCAATGAGTATTTGATTGATGCATCAGTGCCATTGTATTTGGCTACCATAACTTATTATGGTTAGAGCCAGCTTTTGGGTGTTCTTGAAACCGGTGCGGTGTAGCTCTACCGAAGTTTTGAACAAGAGGTGGTCATCTCAATAGTGGTCAATCTCTGAGACACCGAACAGAGTTGCCATCTAACTTGTAAAACGGGCCATCACCGGTACTTCCAAAAAGATAATCGGCACCAGAGCCATATGCCCCCGTAGGGCTATCTTCGGTGGTGCTCCAGTAACGACTGAAGAAACCATGAGTTACAAAATCGCCATTGCTTGAAGCTGCACGGCTTCCACTGGGCAGCGCTGAGAAGCCGCTTTCGTTGGTGGCTTCTCCATTAGGAGACTGCCATTCTGGTGCTGTGCTTTTCATCTTACCTCCAGCCACAGACAGACCACCCAAATAATCTGTCAGTGTATTCCACTCTGCAAGTGTTGGCACGTGCCAACCTGTTGGACATACATTTCGCGGATCCACAACCGTGTACCAATTGTAGAGTTTACCGAACAACTCCTCATACTGGGGTCGTTGTTGTAATGTACCCATGCACCTGTTGAGAGAGTTATCCATTGAGCTGCATCGGTGACATTCGGTATCGGATCTCCGTTGGCGTATGTGGTTGAGTGCAGGTCTTCGGCCATCCACTCCTGCGAGCCTATCACTATAGTAGCATAGTCGTTCCCATCCTGATCGGTCATGCTGCCATAGGTCAGATCGAGGTTGAATATGCTACCCGCTGCATGTACAAAAATCCGCACATCTGACCTCCTATCTCCAGTGGAAATCCAATGTTACCCTCTGTTGTAGGCGTACCGCTTACCTCTAAAAACAAGGTTTCCAAAACCTTGAACCAAACTTCCTGCCGCGAGTGTGGCTGTGAGACCTGTACCAGAGAAGGATTCCATGGTCTGAGCACCGTAAGTCCCCCCTTCATTCGAGTAATAAGGTATGGATATGGTCACACCAGTTGAGGTAACACCTTCTCGAAGTGTATCACTCGCCACCGCATCAGTGCAAAACAACTCATCAATGACAGCAGTGCCAATGGTGGAGAAACTCACTTCATTGCCGTATGCTGTTCCTGCACTGTTCACGGCAAATGCCCTTACATAATAAGTGGTTAGAGGATCAAGAGAAGCAAGATTTATTCCATAACTACCCGTTCCGTTGCCACTGGCAAGTGAGTTATTGGCCGTTGTAGGGTTAGGACTGGTACTCCAAACGACACCTCGCTGTGTAATAGGTGAACCTCCGTTACTGCTGATATTGCCACCCACAGTAGCTGAACTGCTCGTAATAGCAGAGGCAGCAATGGTGGTCAAGGTTGCCAACTGCCCCGGTCCTTCTATCGTGAAGGTGACACTATCAATCTCGCCAATGGGTATCTCTACAACCGAGCCATCGGTCTTATTTATATTCATGGTGGTCTGAGACAACACCCCTGAGCAAAAAAACAAACGAGAAGCGATGTGACTAATTTTTTCATTTTTTCTGTGTGCATAGTTATTGAACGAGAGAACCTCTTATTGAACGCATCAAGATGTTACTCATCTGGAATTTTTGTGTAATAATTCGGCACAGGTATGTGCCCGGAGTAATGCTACCATCACCATTACCGCGTCCATTCCAGTAAACGGTGTGTTGGCACGGTTGCTGTTTGCCGAGTTGTGCGTCCCAAACCGTGCGGCCTTGCATATCGCATACCTGTAGCACAACTGCTGTCTCAGAGTCTAACGAGTACTCTATTGTCAGTTCTTCAGCCATCGGGTTCGGATAAATTCTCAACGGCATTAAAGTTGCAGCTTGTGCATGGTTGTCCATTCCTGTAAGGACATCAAACCGATAGTGCTCTATGGTACTGGGGTTCCAAGAAAAGGTAGTTCCATCTTCGAGCACAAGGTTCAGCACATCTCCTTGAAAGTTGAATTGTTCAACCCCATACAACAGGTAATTCTGCTGTGTACCATCTGTAAAATGGAAGTAAACACTCTGCGCTTTTCCGCTACTAACTAGCAACAATAATGAAGCGAGTGCGAGGTAATATCTCATTTTGTGAAGCATTTGCAGGATTCAACTCAACCGGCAAGCAAAGGAAATTTGACTGCTTTTTTATGGCGTTACTCATCAATGAGTATTTGATTGATGCCTCAGTGCCATTGTATTTGACTACCATAACTTATTATGGTTAGAACCAGCTTTTGGGTGTTCTTGAAACCGGTGCGGTATAAGATGCTTCTGCGGTGTGTATTCACGGTGTGTTTGGAGATGTTGAGCTCCTCGGCCATCTCGGCCGTATCATAACCTTGCATCAATAATTGCAGCACCTCTTTTTCTCTTGGAGAAAGCGCATCTATGAGTTCTTGAATTTGCTCCGGTGTCATGTTACCTAAAAACGCAGGCTACAAATCGAGAAAAACAGAACGACACAGTACTACTCACTAATGAGTATTTAAGATGTAACCGTAAGTTGCGCTACAAGTAGCAACCGAAAAATGGACATTGGCTCTGGGCAACTCCTCGGTGCCAATCCTCTTATTGGAAATGCCTCCAAGTAACTGTTTTGCCTCAATCCTTTTTATCGGTAATGGCACGGAACAACTGTTTTGCCTCAATCTCTTTATTGGGAATGGCACGGAACAACTGTTTTGCCTCAATCCTTTTATTGGGAATGGCACGGGACAACTGTTTTGTCTCAATCTCTTTATTGGGAATGGCACGGGACAACTGTTTTCCATCAATCCCTTTATTGGGAATGGCACGGAACAACTGTTTTGCATCAATCCCTGTATAGGGAATGGCACGGAACAACTGTTTTGTTCCAATCCTTTTATTAGGAACGCCTCCGAGCTACTCCTCGGTGGCACCGTCAATAAAGAAGGTGAGGCAAAGCAAACCGTCAGCTCAACTAAAACCGGATAGTTGTTCTGTAGCCATTATGGAATTGTTGCTGCCATGTGCCGTTGAGCTGCTGCACCAGCATGTCCACCAACTTGAGCCCAAAACCGCCTCCGTTGCTTGATGTGGCGCTTGAGGGCTGCACGCCATTGTCTGCAATAGACAATCCCCATCTGGGATCTGCCACCTTGGTAAGCGATACAGTGAGTATCAGCACATCATTCCCTGCTGTTGCATACTTGAAGGTGTTGGTAACCAGCTCATTCACTATCAGGCCAAGAGGCAGGGCGGTTTCTGCATCTAACTGAGCATTGCTAATCTCAACGTTTAGGGTAACACTTTCCTGTTTCCCATAACTCATCTGGAGTTCACTTATCAACTCCGTAAGGTATTCTCTGATATTGATGGTTTCTACATCGTCATCGGTATACAACAGGTTGTGGATGAGCGCCATGGCACGCAGCCGTTCGCGCCCTTCGGCAACGGCCTTTTTCGCATCGGCATCCTTCAACCTCATGGATTGAAATCCTAAAAGACTGGAAACGGTCTGCAGGTTATTCTTTACCCGATGATGCAATTCGCGCATCAGCATGGCAATTTTCTCATTCTTCTGCTTTACGCGCTTGTTGGTGCGATACAAGGCAATGAGCAACACGGAAATGACCAGTAGAACCACCACTGCGGTCGCAATACCCACGCGTTGCAGCATAAGTTGTTTCTGCTGATTGCGTATCTGCAATTCCTTGCGGGCCGTTTCGTGCTTGTATTCCAAGGCCTTGGCCGTGCGCTGCCGGTCCTTGTAAATGGTTTCCTGCTCTACTTTGCGCAAGGCACTCAGGTAGTGGTATGCCTTCTCGAACTCCCCGGCCTCCTCAAGCGTTTCAATCAATTTTCGGGTAAGATTGATGCCTACCGATGATTGCAGGAGCATGGTGGTATCGCCCCAATTGTACACGGTTTCCAGCCGCTCTATGGCCAACGGATGATCCTCAAGTTCAGCGGCTCGCAATCCTTCCAGATACAGAATGTAGTTCTGAACATAATCTGAAGCTTCCGATGGCTTATACAGGCGTAGTTCTGCCAATACAGAATCGCCTTTGGCAATGTCGGGTTTCAGGTAATATGCATTTACCAACTCTACCAGAACCTGAAGCATTTCCTCCGCGCTTGCATCCAACCGGCTGTACCAATCTACCGCCTTGGTGAGGTAGAAAATGGCACTGTCCATTTGCAAACTGTACAGATAATGGTAAGCTCCAATGGCATGAAAGCTATTGGCCATTCCAATAGAATCTGTGGGTAAAACGCGTTTAGAAAATGATAATGCACGGTGAAAAAGTGGCAAGGGCTTCTCAGTGTCTTCCAGATAGGTGTAAAACCAAGCCAAGCTATGATAGCAGTCTGCAATGCGCTTTTCGGCATCGTTCAGTTCGTTCTTCTCAATGAGTGCAATGGCCCAGATAGGCCTGTTCAATGGCCTCATCGTAAAGTCCCATATCGCCAAAGGCAATACTTGCCGAGCGATGTGCCTGTGAAAGAAGTTCAGGGTCGTCTGATCGTTTAGCAAGTTCCAACGCCTTTAAACTGGCCCACAGTGCTGAGTCGGAACGATTGTATGTGAAGTTGTCGGAGAGCTGTAGGTATTTCCATGCCTCATCTGCAATGGACTCAGCAGTTCTGGCATAGGCCGCGGAAACCATACCCAGCCAGACAAATGCCGACAAAATTACCGGGCAGGTGAAAAACCAAAGCCGCCAACGACCTTTTTGGAGTTTACAGTAAAACGTTGTGCTTAAGTACATGAATGACCAATTCCATCGTATTACTGAAATCCAGTTTCAGCAGGATGTTTCTGCGGTGCGTATCTACCGTATTCTTAGAGATAAACAGCTTGGCCGCTATCTGGTTGCTGTCCAAGCCATTGACAAGTTGGCGAACGATATCCAATTCTCGCTGACTGAGTTGATTTACCTTCTGTTGCAAATTAAATGCGTCCGTATCCAAACCACCTTCCAATAATGTAAGCTTCACACTTGCCAACAACTGCTCATCTGAGTATGGTTTGAGCAGGTACTGGTCTGGCTTCGTTTCCTGTGCAGCCCGCAACATTGCTTCGTCTCCGAATGCGGTAAGGTAAATGAGTTTGAACAGTCCTTTTGTACGTAGTTCCCGTGCCAGGTCAATTCCTGTCCTACTCCCCTCAATGCGGATATCGCAGAGTATGAGTTCGGGGTTGGTTTCATTGAATAGTCGGAAACCTGTGTCAAAATCCTTTGCAATACCCACCACCGTATGGTTATGCATTTGCAAGAGTTCCATCACATAATTCGCTGGAATCACCTCATCCTCCACTATCATTATCCCCTTCCTGCCCATCGCCACCTTATTATGATCGACAATACTACTATGATGTACTCATTAATGACTACTCATTGATGAGTATTACAGAATTATATCGCGTTGGATTATATGCATACGAGGCTACCACGAGATCTAGGTCCGGTTCAATCAACATCTTCAAACTGACTTCCGCTCACCTCACAGATCAGATCCTTGCCGTAAACCAAACTTGGGGTTTGCCAACCAGCTTTGAAATTGCCTCGTAGAATCTGCTGCGCGATATGAACAGCCGTCATGGCAGTAAGTGTGTAGCCTTCTTGGGTTTGAATGGTTGACGTGATTGATTTTCCAGATTTATCGGTAACCGTTCCTACCAAATAGGTGGCAGCCTTAGCACGTTGCTCATCGGTTGGTCCTGCTTGGCCTGCAATGATCTTGGCGCGCGCCTTATTTTTCACAAACTCGGTGCGCATCAACCAACCGAACCATTTGCCCCATTTCATGCCATCAATGGCCTTCTTCGGCAAACCCATGTAAACCTTGATATTCGGAATTCCCGTGCTGAAAAAAGCGGTGTAAACATCGCCCCACGGAATGGTCACAGCCGTCATGTTCTTCGGTCCGAAATCAAACCGTTTCACATCATAGGCATCAGGCACCTGCTTCAGTTTTCCATCTTTTCTGATGGTTCCTCCATAGCCCAAACCTTCCACAACCGTGAGGCTCGTTCCTCGCGAAGCACGACCTGTTCCGTAAAACGCCAGCACCAAGTCATCAGCATCTTCCATCCGCGATTTCATGTGAGCCGCCAAGCAATCACTCGGCACCACATCGAAACCCGTTCCGGGCAGCACCATCACACCAGCTTCTTTCGCTTGCTCATCATACTTTCTGGCTTGCGCGAAAACCGCAATTTCACCCGTAATATCCGTGTAATGAACCTTATTCCGAATGCACGCTTCCACCATCGGTTTGGATGTGTGAATAAACGGTCCAGCAGCATGGATCACCACCTTCGCGCCAGCAAGTAATTTGTCCAGTCATCCGCTTTCAGATCAGCCACCTGATAAGGCATTCCGTACTTGTAAGCAACTGGTTTCAGTTTACTTTCATTCCTACCAGAAAGCAGCGGTTTGATACCCAATTCCTGACATTTTCTAACGATCAATTCGCCCGTATATCCGTACGCTCCATAAACAATGATGTCTTTGTTTTCCATGCTCATTCTGTGTGTGATTGCAATTTGTCTAAATTAGGCATCCTTCTATGGAAAACACCAGCAACTCACCCAAATTAGAACGCACACTTGGCCCTTTAATGCTTTGGGGATTGGGCGTTGGCTACGTCATCTCGGGAATGTATTTCGGGTGGAACCTTGGTTTGGCCGAAGGCGGAACCTTGGGATTGGCCATTGCTACGTTCTTCATCGTCATCATGTACGTCACATTTACGTTCAGCTACACGGAATTGGCGTGTGCCATTCCGAAAGCTGGCGGGGCATTCGATTATGCCGATAGAGCGCTTGGCCGAAACTGGGGATTCCTTGGCGGCATGGCACAGATCATCGAGTTTGTTTTTGCGCCACCGGCCATTGCTGCCGCCATTGGTGCGTACTTCAATCTGTTCTTGAAAACCGAACCTGTTTTCGTTGAAATTGCTGGCGCGAGTATTGAGATTCCGTGGTTGGCAATCTTGGCCTACTTCGCGTTTACCGCTCTGAATATTGCGGGTGTGAAAGCCGCAGCCACTTTCGAGTTGGTCATTACCATTTTGGCCGTTGGCGAACTGCTGATCTTTGCAGGTGTCACACTTCCTGAATTTGAGGTAGTGAACCTTCAGCACAACGCTTTCCCGAACGGAATTCCGGGGATTTTTGCTGCTATTCCATTTGCCATTTGGTTTTTCTTGGCCATTGAAGGCGTGGCCAACGTTGCTGAGGAAACCAAGAATCCGCAGAAGAATGTGCTGATCGGTTTCGGTTCAGCGATTTTCACGTTGGTGATTCTTTGTGTGCTCACGTTCACCTCTTCAGTTGGCGTAGCCGGTTGGGAAGCCATTGTTTATGATGCGGACGGCAACATGTCGGACAGTCCGCTGCCATTGGCCATCGGCCATGTGGTCGGCCAATCGGGTGTTTGGTATCACCTCATTGTTTCCATCGGGTTGGTCGGATTGATCGCCTCTTTCCACGGTATCATTCTCGCATCCGGTCGCGCCACGTACGAATTTGGAAGAATGAACCTCGCGCCAAAAGCATTGGGAAAAGTCCATTCCAAATTCAGAACGCCTGCCAACGCCCTCATCTTTAATATGGTTATTGGCATCATTGCATTGATGACCGGCAAAACGGAGAGATCATCACCATTGCGTGTTTCGGGGCATTAGCGTTGTACATCATTTCCATGATCTCGTTCTTCGCGTTACGCAATAACGAACCCGATATGGAACGACCATTCCGTGTTCCTCTCTACCCTATTTTTCCAGCGTTGGCGCTGATCATTGCCAGTATTTCCATGGTAGCAATGAGTTATTACAATCAGCAATTGGCGCTCATTTTCTTGGCAATTCTGGCGGTATCTTTCGGGTTGTATAAACTCGTTTACGATAAAAAGTGACGCGATCATGAGCAATTACGCCATTGTCATTCACGGAGGCGCTGGCTCCATCCTCAGAGAAAATCTGAGTGCGGAAATGGAAGCCGCTTATCGCGAGAAGTTGACAGAAGCCCTGAAAGTGGGCGAAGCAATTCTGAAAACGGTGGCACCAGCGTGGATGCTGTGGTGGAAACCATCAAGATCATGGAAGATTCGCCTCTTTTCAACGCAGGAAAAGGTTCCGTTTACACGCATGACGAGAAGAACGAAATGGACGCCTCCATCATGAGTGGAAAGGACATGACCGCTGGTGCAGTAGCTGGTGTTGACACTATCAAAAATCCAATTGAGGCTGCACGAGAAGTGATGCAGAACTCCAAGCACGTGATGCTTTCTGGTTCTGGTGCTGTTGAGTTCGCTGAAGAACGTGGAATCACGATAGTGGATGCTGCTTATTTCTACAACGAACGCAGGTTGCAACAACTCAAAAAGGCAAAGGACAAAGAGAATGTGATCTTGGATCACGATGGCGGTCATGGTATGGTCGACCCCGCTCATTCCGAAATTGAATTTGATGTGACGCTAAAGACGGATGACAAATTCGGAACGGTTGGTTGCGTGGCACTCGACCAACACGGAAACTTGGCTGCGGGAACTTCCACGGGAGGAATGACAAACAAACGCTATGGCCGCATTGGCGATTCGCCCATCATCGGTGCAGGAACGTATGCCGATGATAATACCTGCGCGGTTTCGTCTACCGGGCATGGCGAGTATTTCATCCGTCTGGCCGTAGCCAAGGAGATAAGTGCACAAATGGAACATGGAAATAAATCGCTTACCGAAGCAGCCGATAACGTCATCCACACGAAACTGACCGAACTTGGCGGCACGGGAGGCGTGATCGCCATCGATGCGAATGGTAATATTGCAATGCCGTTCAACACCTCGGGCATGTACCGCGGTTATATTGATACGAACGGAAAATTGGAAGTATTGATCTTCAAGAACAACTGAAAATGAACGAAAAGGAACTTACTCGCGAGCACATTCTGAACGAGGTTCGCAACTCATCGCACAACAAGATCAAACTGGCCATTACGGACATTGATGGTGTGCTACGCGGCAAACTGATGCGCAGGGAAAAGTTCCTTTCGGCCGTTGAAAGCGGTTTCGGTTTCTGCGATGTGGTCTTCGGATGGGACAGTTCTGATGTGGCGTACGATAACGTTACTTACACAGGCTGGCACACGGGTTACCCAGATGCGCAAGCGCGAATTGACCTCAGCACGTTCCGCCAAGTTCCGTGGGATGATGATGTGCCATTTTTCTTGGCAGATTTCGTGGATGGGAATGAAAAACCACTTGGTGTTTGCCCTCGAAGTCTGCTCAAAAACGTGAAGGCGAAATCCCTGAAAATGGGCTTCCGACCATTCTTCTCTCAGGAATTCGAGTGGTTCAATTTTGCTGAAAATGCAGATGACCTGCATGAGCGAGGCTTTTCCGAGCCGCAACCCCTCACACCCGGAATGTTCGGGTATTCGCTCCTGAGAAGCTCGCAAGAGAAAGAGTACTTCAATGACATCTTTGAGTACATGGACCAATTTGATGTTCCCATTGAAGGGCTGCATACGGAAACCGGTCCAGGCGTTTACGAAGCGGCCATCATGTATGGCGATATTCTTCAATCGGCCGACAGAGCAGTGCTCTTTAAAGGTGGTGTAAAGGAAATCGGACATCTGCATGGCGTCATTCCAACGTTCATGGCCAAGATCAGTCCGAATCTGCCCGGTTGCAGCGGCCACATTCACCAAAGCCTCTGGGACGATAAGAAGAACCTTTTCCATGATGCAAAAGGCAATAAGAATATGAGCAAATTGATGGAAAGTTACATGGCAGGGCAATTGGCTTGTCTGCCTTTCATCTTGCCGATGATCGCTCCTACCATCAACAGCTACAAACGATTGGTAGAAGGTGCTTGGGCTCCTACAACTTTGACATGGGCAGCTGATAACCGAACGGTTGCATTACGCGCGCTTCCTGGCGGAGAAAAGTCGTGCCGACTGGAAACACGTGTGGTTGGTTCAGACACCAATCCGTACATCGCTATGGCCGCTTGTTTGGCTGCAGGATTGTACGGCATTGAGAACAACCTGAAACTGCAAGTGCCTGAAACCATTGGCAACGGTTACCGCGACAATGGCGCTGGAACGCTTCCTAAAAACCTTTGGGATGCCACGCAGGCCATGAAGAACTCAGATATTCCAAAGCAACTGTTCGGAGAAGAATTCGTGAATCACTTTGTTGCTACCCGTGAATGGGAATGGCGGGAATTCTCCAAAGCGGTTACCGATTGGGAAACAAAACGCTATTTTGAGATCATCTAAACATGAAAACCAGCTCTCTTCTATCAATTTTATGTCTAACACTGCTCTTTTCAGCAAGTTGTTTGGCACAGACCATAACCATCAATTCGCTTCGGGCCAAAGAAACTTACCAAGTTGGCGAAACCATCCTCAAGCAAAAGGACGTGAAACAACGGATTTCGTCTGACCAAGCTTCCTTGGACAAATTCGTGAGCGGACAAGGCTGGAACATTGCTGGTATTGCCACCAGTGCTGGAGGTGGAATCGTGCTTCTTTCCGGTGTTGGATTGGCCATTGATAACTCCGTGAAAAACGAAGTGCTTGATGCTTCAGAGAAAATTGACGACTCCCTTTCTTGGACATTGATCGGTGTTGGAATCGGAGCGCTCATTCCAGGTGCTATCATGATTCTTTCTGGAAGAAACCAACGCATAAAAGCCATCGAGAACTTCAACAGGACAGTTGGTGGATCTTCTTACCGCCACCCTATTCAATTGAAACCTTCATCTAGAGGAGTTGGAATGGCCTTGGTGTTTTAGCGAATGGAATACAGGGTATTTCTTGTCGTCTGTTTTTGCTTCAGCTTTGTTCATCTTAAAGGTCAGAGCATCTATGAATTACTTAAATCAGAAGATGAGCGTGTTTTTACCATTGAAGATTTCAAGGGTATAAATCTCGACACTAACTGTTACCAATCAGCCTTTGGCGGACTGATCGGAGATGCAACTTCACCTTTACAGTATGCTGTCACATACAGAAAACACAGGCTAATAAGCCTAATGCTTCTAGCTGGTGCAAACCCCAATTTTCAAAGTCCTGACGGGTTTACTGCTTTACATCGAGCTGCGTTTTTAAACGATACGATTTCAATTACCTTGTTGTTGGAGTATAGGGCAACCGTTGACGCAAAAGCAAATCAGCATGGTGGCTTACTGACCCCGTTCCTAGTTGCTGCAAATTGGTCGAAACCTAATGCCGCAATGTTGCTAGTTAAAAATGGAGCAGACTGGTCGTTGAAGTTTGATGGGAAAAACGCCCTTGAACTAATGAATACTTGTTGTGGCGATGGATTTGGCGAGCTGATTATTCCATCCGAACGGACTGAAACCGAACAGTTTCTCATAAGTCTAGGACTAAAATCAGGCAGATGATGAGTACAACTTTCAATCCCCAATTCCCAGATTACAAATCCAAAGTTGAGCAGAGTTTTGCCTCGCAAAAATTCATGGAGCACATCGGTGCTGAGTTGATTGATGTACAACCCGGCTATTGTGAGATTCATGTTCCATTCAACGATAACCTAACGCAGCAGAACGGTTTTTTCCATGCTGGAGTAATCGGAACAATCGCAGACAATACGGCTGGCTATGCTAGTCTTTCTCTTATGAAAGAACATTCATCTGTTTTGAGTGTAGAATTCAAACTGAATTTGATGCGACCAGCAGACGGAGAGTTGCTGATTGGCAAAGGTTATGTGCTCAAATACGGCAGAACATTAACGGTTTGCAGGGCAGACGTTTTCATTGTAAAAGATGGAATTGAAAAATTGTGTGCGGCTGCTCAACTCACTATGATTGAGCTAGAACACAAATAATGAAGCTCATACTTTTATCAGTCTTTCTTTGCTCATTTCTTTCTTCCAATGCACAGCATTGCATTTTTCAATAGTACAAATGCGATAAAGGACACAATCTAGTAACTGCTCAACCAGATACCGATTTCGACAACATTAAGGTTCAAAAACTAGCACACGATTCACTTTCTACAAGCTTTCTTGTTTGGGTAAAAAAGAATGTACGCGCACACCGACATAAATTTCATTCCGAAAACCTGTACGTCATAGAAGGCGTAGGTGAAATGGTAGTTGCTAAAGACACTTTCAATATCGGATCCGGCAGTTATGTTTTCATTCCTACAAATAAAGTTCATTCTGTAAGGGTTGATGAAAGCAATGGTGTAATGACGGTATTGTCGATACAATCGCCATTCTTTGACGGCAACGACTGGGTTTTTGACGAATAAAAAAGCCGCCCTCCAAAGAGAGCGGCTTCCATTAACCTAAAGAAGACTGAATTACTTGTTCTTCAGCAACTCTACTTCCGCTTTTAACTGCTCAATCATCTCTTGCTGTTCTTGTATTCCACTAATAAGAACAGGAATCAACTCAGAATAAGATACCATTCTTAAATCTGAGATACCATTTCCATTTGTATCATCCCCATTTATGGTAACAATTTCTGGGAAAACCGACTCTACTTCTTGTGCAATCAAACCAAAGCTCTTGCTCTCTGCGTCTGCTTGTTTCTTGAAGTGATACTTGGTTGGATTAAGAAGCATAATCTTATCAAGCATACCATCTAAACGCTCAATATTCTTTTTCAGTCTTTTGTCTGAAACAGATGTATACACTCCCGTAACATCATTGAAAGCGCCACGATCCGCTCCATTGTAATACAGTTTCAGGTCATCAGTTGATTGAGAGACATACAAAGTCCATTCGTTATTAGTGAAGGATTGTTCTAGTTCCAATCCACCTGGTCCGCCAACTCCCGTAAACTGATCTTGCAGTAAATGAAGGTTTCTTACCGGAGCAACTGTCCCAACACCAATTAATCCGTCTGCATCAATTACCATTCTATTGTTGTTTCCGCTGGTTTGAAAGCGAAGATTTCCTAACGTAGCATCAGCTCGAAGAACTATATCATCAAAGCTACTCCATAAAATTCCTTTTCGAGTATTTCCTTGATTAAGACTAATCCATTTGCTGGCTCCTGGAGATTCAAAATGAGCAATCTCAGAACCTGATGAAGCCACATGCAAGGTGCTTACAGGTGTTGTAGTACCAACACCAACATTTGTCCCGCTGTTAAACAGGGTAGAACTAGCCACCCAATCAGAACCATCATGTCTAAGTGTCTGTCCACTCGTACCTGCCACTAAAGGCCCCGTTGGTCCTGCCGGTCCCGCTGGTCCTGCTGGCCCTTCCACTCCTGGCACTCCTGCATTTGCAGCATACATTGCGTATGGAACCGAAAGTAATTGGGATGTTCCCATGTCGGCATAGGCAGTACCGCCTGCAGCGTCCATTTCTACTTGAACGTAGTAATCGTTATTACCCCAGTCTATGGTTCCAAATGTTCCTGAAACAACTGTTCCGCCTCCGATGGCAAGATTAAACAATCCAAACTCATTCGTTGTGGCAGCATGTGTTTCTTGATAAACTACTGTTCCTGTGGCTGTCCCTTCATGTAAGCTAATGCGAACTCCTACTGCTTGGTTTTCAATTACCACTCCTTGCGCGTTTCGAGCCACGCCCTGATAATTGAAATTCTGCCAGGTTTGAGCAAACGATGAAATGGCTATGGCCAAAACAAATAAAGTTGATAGTGTTATTTTTTTCATGATGATTTAGGTTTTTATTGTTGAACTTTTTGAATGTTAAATGATGCCTGCAGACCTTCTTCGGTCATTAGTCGAAGTAGATAAGTGCCATTGGCAAAGCCACCGAGGTCTAGCTGGTGTTGCGATGTTCCAGAATTTATCTGCTCCGATGAGACCATTCGTCCAGCGGCATCAAAAAGAATAGCCGATACATCATCACTTTTCGCATCAAACTTGATGTTCAAAAGATAATCTACCGGATTAGGATAGACACTTACACCCTCCAATACTGCTTCCGTTTCTCGGATTCCAGTAACGGTTAATAGGGTTTGATGAAATCCTTGGGTAAGAATGTTTGTTCCATTATCGTGCGTGGCGATAACGGGTTCTCCAATGGTCCAACTCAATTGAGTGGTGCCATTTGAAAAATGCGTTCCAGCAGATGCAACAACATCAGGTGTAATGCTTTGTGCATGTAACCCAACCGAAGCGCCCACAAGTGCAATAATTGATGTGAGTTTTTTCATACGTTGATAGTTTAGTTATACATCTAAATTAAACATTTGACTGTTCACTCAACACTGATTTACCTCAAAACCTAAACTATCTTTCGACATAGGAATTCATGCCTGAAATCAGAATTTTAAAAGGTTATACTGGCTCATAAACCGATATTACAGGCACAAAAAAAGCCACCCGAAGGTGGCTTTTAAGCTTTTTGCGTTTGTCTCTTATTGAGCAACGCCCACTTTCATTACCTTATGAGTGGTATTCATTTTGCCATCAACACTTGACATTTGAATCAAATAGTTACCAGTAGCAACTGCATTCATAGGAACCACATATTTTGTTTGATACGCCTCAATTTTGTTTGTGTAAACAAGTTTTCCGCCCATATCAAATAACTTCAACTCAATATCACTTTCGTTGTTTCCCAACTCAATATTCAAAAGTTCCGAGGTTGGATTTGGGTACATATTTAAACGAACATTAGATAGTGTTTCTTCGATAGAAGTAACGGTTAGTTGCGTTTGATGAAACCCTTGTGTAAGCACATTTGTCCCGTTATCATAAGTATCAATCACCACTTCCCCAAGCGTCCAACTCAATTGGGTTGTTCCATTATCATAATGCTCGCCTGCGCTAGCAATTACTTCTGGAGAAATAGATTGTGCCATTCCGAACATTGGCAAAACGGCTAGAGAAACAATGGTTAAAAACTTCATGTTTTTTGATTTAGTGAAACGAATATACTAATCGTTGGCGGAACTAATTTTACGTTTTCAAATCAATTAGTAACAAAACAAATATGAGTCAGGTCGTTCAATTCAATTTTCCAACTGTAATTCGGTTTGGTGTAGGTGCTATAAAAGAACTTTCGTCACATTTAAAGGACCAAGGCAAGCAACGGCCATTGCTAGTTACCGACCCTATTGTGGCTACGCTGCCTTTCTTTCTCGAAATCGTAGATGATTTAAAGAAAGCAGGCTTACAGCCTTCTGTGTATTCTGAGATGCACAAGAATCCTGTAAAGTCTGATGTATTGAACGGGAAATCGGCTTTCAACGAAGCTAATTCTGATTGTATTGTTGGTGTTGGTGGCGGTGTAGGACTGGATGTAGCACGTGCTATCGCATTGGCTATTAATCATCATAGGGATTTGTTTGATTATGATGACCTGATTGGCGGTGACAAATATGTCACCAACGCTGTGCCTTATTTCGTTACGGTTCCTACCACCAGCGGAACAGGAAGTGAGGTTGGTCGAAGCGCTATTATTGCCGATGATGAAACGCACCAGAAGAAGATTCTCTTCTCGCCAAAGCTGTTGGCAAGCATGGTTTTTGCTGATCCAGCCCTCACTTTTGGCTTGCCACCTTTTGTTACTGCTGCCACTGGAATGGACGCACTGACACACAACATGGAGGCATATGTTGCCAAAAACTATCACCCAATGTGTGATGGAATTGCCTTGGAAGGAATAAAACTCGTTGGTAAATCCTTAGAAAAGGCCACAAATGAAGGTGATAATGTAGAGGCTAGATCGAATATGATGCTAGCAAGTTTGATGGGTGCTGTTGCGTTTCAAAAAGGATTGGGCGTGGTGCATTCGTTAGCACATCCGATGTCGCAATTGCTAGATACGCACCACGGACTGGCTAATGCGGTCAACCTACCGTACGGAATGAAGTTTAATCTAGAAGGATTTGAATCTCGCTTTGAAGACATGGCTAACGCACTTGGTCTAAAAGGCGGAAATGGTATTCAGTTGATTGACGAACTATTTAAGTTAAATGAGCGCTTGGGGCTTCCAACCACGCTATCTGCGATAGATGTGAAAGAAGCGCATTTGGAGCCGTTGGCCGATCTGGCATTCGCTGATTTCTGCCATCCGAACAACCCGAAACCAGTAACGAGAGAAGATTTCCTTTCGCTTTACAAAAAGGCATTGTAATGCTTGATTCGCTTTTGGCGAAGGGAGAGCAACTTCAGAAACTGATCGGAAAGTATCGTTCAGCTTTCGGGTCTGTTGTAAGACCAGCATTAACGAAGGAAAACACGCTTGAACTGCGCCTTTCGAATCCGAATAACATTCTTGCAGCAGTTGACCCAACTGATGCAGAAGGTTGCTGGGAAGCCATCGAACGCGAACTGAAGCAAACCCAAAAGGTGGCGGCTGTTGGTGGTTATGCAGAGAAAAGAACCGCCTACCGCATCAACCCAGAACTTTTCGGGTCAGACCTGGAAGAACGTTGCATTCATTTGGGCGTTGACATTTGGATGGCTGGGGGAACTGCTGTTTACGCTCCTCTGGATGGAACAGTGCACAGCTTTGCAGACAATGCAAGTTTGGGCAATTATGGTCCGACCATCATCTTGGAACACAAACTGGAAGATGTGGTCTTTTACACGCTTTACGGCCACTTGACCAGAGAATCGCTTTCAGGAAAATACAAGGGACAGACCATTAAGAAAGGAGATGCGTTTGCGGCTATCGGATGGCCCCATGAGAATGGTAACTGGGTGGTTCATCTTCATTATCAGTTCATGGCAGACATGCTTGGCAATGAAGGTGATTTCCCGGGTGTATCCACTGAAAAAGAGGCTGAACTTTACCTCACGCTTTGCCCTGAACCAGCGGTAGTGTAAATTCGGAACATGAGCATTTCTGCCGAACACGCTGTAGCACATGTCCAGTCTGGAGACCACATCTTCATTCACTCGGCTGCCGCAGCACCACAGCACCTTATCCAGAAGCTTTTTGAGCGAAAAGATGAATTGCAAGATGTAACCATTTATCAGATTCATACGGAAGGATCTGCGCCTTATGCAGACGAAGCCGTTAAGGCTTTCAACGTGAAATGTCTTTTCGTTGGCCCCAATATTCGGAAGTCCATCCAGCATGGTCATGGAAGTTACATTCCTGTTTTCTTGAGCGAGATACCGAGGTTATTCTCAAGCAGAACCTTACCGATAGACGTGGCGCTGATCTCTGTTTCCCCTCCAGACGAACATGGATTCTGTTCGCTGGGCCCTTCGGTAGATGTTTCATTGGCAGCGGTTCAGGCCGCAAACATGGTTATTGCTCAGGTCAACAAATATATTCCACGGACACACGGAGACGGGCTGATCCATATTGGCAACATAGACCATTTGGTAAAGTACAATGAGCCGATTCCTGAAGTTCCGATTGGCGAATTGAGTGACACGGAGATGGCCATAGGAAAGAACATTGCTGAGTTGGTGGAAGATGGTGCGACTTTGCAGATGGGCATTGGAAATATTCCGAATGCAGTGCTAGCCTCATTGGAGAATCATCGAGAACTGGGAATTCATACCGAAATGTTCTCTGATGGCATTCTTCCGTTGGTAGAAAAAGGTGTCATTACCGGTAGTCAGAAAAGGAAGCATCGAGGTAAGATCGTCTCTTCATTTGTAATGGGCAGCCGAGCCATTTACGATTTCATTGACGACAACCCGCTGGTGAACATGCTGAGTTCTGCATACGTTAACAACACTCGCATCATCAGTCAGAACCCGAAAGTAACCGCCATCAACAGTGCCATAGAGGTTGATCTTACAGGGCAGGTCTGTGCCGATAGTATTGGGCATCGCATCTATTCGGGCGTAGGTGGCCAAATGGATTTTATCCGTGGCGCCTCACTTTCTGAAGGTGGTAAACCGATAATCGCGCTTCCGGCCACCACAAAAAATGGTGACAGCAAAATTGTAGCAACACTAAAACCAGGTGCTGGAGTAGTGACAACCAGAGCGCACGTGCATTATGTGGTAACTGAATTCGGAGCGGTAAATCTGTACGGTAAGACACTTGCTGAGCGGGCCCAACTTCTGACTTCAATTGCTCATCCAGATCATCGAGAGAACTTGGAGCGGGCATCTTATGGCCTGTTGTACTGAGAGAGCAAGTCCTTGTGTTGATCGGTAAATGACCGGAAACACATTTTTTCTCAGCATCTTTACTCCGTGGCATCATTCATGGTGTTCATCACATAACAAAATCGATACAATGAAAAACACATTTCTTGCCTTGGTAGCCCTTTTTACTACCACCACCTTTGCCGTAGCTCAAGATCAAGCTGCAAGCGGAGCTGCTTTCAAATTTGAAAACGAAACGATCGACTATGGCACCATTGAAAATGGTGCGGATGGTAACCGCGAGTTCAAGTTCACCAATGTTGGTACAGAGCCGTTGCTCATCACCAATGCCAAGGGATCATGCGGTTGCACTACACCGGAGTGGCCTAAAGAGCCGATCGCTCCGGGTAAATCGGGTGTGATCAAAGTTCATTATGACACCAAGCGTACAGGCAACTTTACTAAAACGGTTACTCTGACATCAAACGCGGTTGAGTCTACGAAGATCCTTACCATTAAGGGAAATGTAAATGCTCCAAAAGAGGAACATCATGAGGGTGATGGTCACGACCATTCCGGCCACGACCACTGACAATCAACAACTTGACACAGAAAGCCGATACAGAACAGTATCGGCTTTTTTATTTGGACGAGCGGAGTTTGATCTCATCTGCCAACAATTCTGTTGGGTTTTCGCCTTTATTTATCTGAAGGAAACTGCCATTGCCCTCTTTGGCCAATCTGCGCATGAGTCTGGCGGCTTCGCGGTCTTCGCCAAACCCGATTATGGAAAGCACTATGCCTTTATCTGAGTTGGATCTTACGAGACCAATGGCATCTTTCTCAGAAAATTTGGACGAATTGAATTTTCCATCCGTAGCAATTATCAGTTGATTGTTACCGTCTGGAATAAGCTGAGCGAATAGGCTCTCGTAGGCGGTTTCCATTCCTTTAACACCGTTGGTATAGCCCGTTGGTTGTAACGAATCCACTAGCGCAACAATGGCCTCGTTGTCTCTAACAGGGGTTGGAGCCAGAACCTGCCAAGACGTTGAATTGTATGCAATCAGCGTCAACACATCCACTTCGCGAAGCATCATGATCATTCTCCTCACTGCGCTTTTCAGTTGGCCTATTTTATCATCGTCCTTCATAGAGCCAGACACATCTATCAACAGCAACACGTTATTGGGTCTGAACTTTTCTGAGGAGAATTCGGGTTCGGAGATTTCCGTTGGTGGTAGACGGTTGACGGTTGTCGGTTCTGACTCCTCCAAGGCAGCTTCTACCATTTTTTCGATTTGCGAGGAGCTATCATCGATTACAGATGTTTCGACTTCGCTCAACACAGGTTGGCGACTCTCTTCTTCAAAGATGTCGTTGGTTGCAATTCCCAAATCAATTGGTTCTTCTTCGTATGTGGACTTTGGACCGTCAACCGCTTCTTCTTCAATCTGCTCATTCAACGAAACACCAAGATCCATCTCTTCCGAAACTTCCTCAGGTTCTTGGTATTGATCTTTGCTTGAGATTCCAAGTTCGAACTCGGATTCTTCCACAACTTCATCAGATTCTAGTTGCTCATTCAATGAAATTCCAAAGTCAAGTTCCTCTGACAAAACCTCTGGTTCAACTACTTCCTTAACCAACACAGGTTCAACTTCAACTGACACCGGTTTTTCTTTCCTATCGAGATAAACAATGTGCGAACGATTTCTCTTGGTAAATACTACTTCCTCCTCCCCTTTCTCGTAACCTTCTTTGTACGCTATCGCGATGTATTTCCCCGCCTCAACCCAGTTAACGGCCACGCCATCAAGATTGGTTCCATTCACCGCTTTCCGAATTCCGCGGTCATAGATCTCTACCTGTGCACCCGGAATCGGTCTATCGGTTCTGCGGTCAACCACCTGTATCACATTCGGGTCTTCAGACTTGCTTGGGGTTGTGGTTTGGAACGAAGGACATTGCGTCAAAGCATCGGCATAAATGCTTTTGATATTGCCTTTGACGGTAAGCTTTACGGGTTTGTTCGATGCATTTGAATAGACCTCTACAGTTCTCGAAAAATTGCCTGTTTCGCCTGTATAATACTGTATGGTAATGGACGCAACTTCGCCCGGTCTGATGGAACGATTCGGATACCTGACCAGCACATCTCTTTCATGCCGCTGCGGTAACAGCATCAGATCTTTATTTCCCGTATTCTGGAAAGTGAATGTAGCTGCTGGGCTGTTCCAATCCTTTACGGTCCCGAAATTGACGGTTGTCTGCTCCCATTTTACGTTTTGGGCCATACTGGCATTTGTAAGAAGCACCAGCAGTATGCGAATAAAATGCAGTCTCATTGGCTGATAAAGTTAACGAACGCAGACAGCGCAGACCTATTGCGCATGTATCTTTGCGGCATGATCAAAATCGGTGTTTCTGCCTGCTTTTTCCATCCAGACCTAAGCAGGACAACTTTCGGTCCAAAGACCCTATCGTATCTCGAAAACGATATGGCCGCTTACGTTGCCAGGCCGAACGTATTGCCAATTCTTATCCCAGAGTTGCCTAAGGCCGAAAAACTGGCCATGGTAAATGAAATGGCCGGATTGGTGCTGCAAGGCGGGGCCGACCTGGCTCCCGAATCTTACGGTGAGGCTCCTATCGGTAAATGGCTTGGAGATAGGATCCGTGATGAATACGAGTTGGAGTTGATGGACCTTTTCTTGAAAGCAGGAAAGCCTGTACTTGGTATCTGCAGAGGGTTTCAGGTGATGAACGCTTACTATGGAGGAACTCTTTTTCAAGACATTGAAACCCAGCGTCCAAACAGTATCAAACATCGGGATGCAATTGAGTATGACCGCGTTCATCATGGTGTAAGGTTCGTGGAAGGTTCATTCATGGAGAAACTCTATGCAGGCGAGGAGAACCCGATGGTCAATTCCGTACATCATCAGGCTGTGAAAGACCTCGGTAAAGGTCTTGTTCCGCAAGCTTATTCATCTGAAGACGATATTCTGGAAGCGTTCATTCATGAAAGTGCAGCACCGGGCCAGATCATGGGCGTGCAATGGCATCCTGAATTCTTTCACACACTTGGAGATAAACTGATCGATCCATTTAAGATCATCGACACATTCATATCATTTGCTAAAAACTCAAAATGAAGATCATCAATCCAGCTACCGAAGAGCTGATAAAGGACGTTCAGGAAGACAGCCAAACGTCCATTCAACAAAAATTTGAAGCCACCAAAAAAGCGCAGAAAGCTTGGGCCCAGGTTCCATTGAAAGAACGCATTGCTTGCATTGCCAAATTCAATGAACTGATGTTGGCCAATTCCGATAAAATTGCCGCTGACCTAACGGCTGAAGTTGGAAAACCATTGGATCAGGCGAAAGGCGAGATAAATGGAGGCGTTGGCAGAAGCCAATATTTCGTTGACAACAGCGAGAAGTACTTGGCCGAAGAGTGGGCGGTTACTGAAGGTGGTACCAAAGAGAAGATCGTTTACGAACCATTGGGCGTCATCGCCAATATTTCGGCTTGGAATTACCCGATTCTTGTAGGTGTAAACGTGTTCATTCCTGCTCTGATCGGTGGGAATGCCGTGCTCTATAAACCTTCAGAATTCAGTACGCTCACAGGTTTGAACATTGCCGACAAACTATGGGAAGCAGGCATTCCGAAGGATGTTTTTCAGATAGTTGTCGGTGGCAAAGATGCTGGAGAAGCATTGCTTGACCTTCCGTTGGATGGCTACTTCTTCACAGGCTCTTACCGAACAGGAAAATACATTGCAGAAAGAGCGGCTGGAAAACTTGTTCCTGTAGGATTGGAATTGGGCGGTAAAGACCCCATGTACGTTTGCGATGATGTGGATGTTAAGGCAGTTGCTGCCAGTGGTGTGGAGGGTGCATTCTACAACAATGGTCAGAGTTGTTGTGCAGTGGAACGCATCTATGTACATGAGAAGGTCTATGACGCATTTGTGGATGCCTTCATCGAAGAAGCCAAAACCATGAAGATGGGATTGCCAACAGAAGATGGCGCCTTCATTGGCCCATTGACGCGGCCGCAGCAAGCAGATGTTTTAGCCGATCAGGTTGCAGATGCAACGGCAAAAGGTGCTACCCTCCTTCTTGGTGGAAAAGCGGCCGAAAGACCTGGATACTATTTTGAGCCGACCGTGCTTACCGATGTAACGCACGAGATGAAAGTGATGATGGATGAAAGCTTTGGCCCTATCATCGGCATTCAGAAAGTGAAAGATGATGCTGAAGCAGTTGAGCTGATGATCGATACACCTTACGGGCTTGCATCGTCCGTTTTCACCAACGATCAAAGCCGTGCAGAACGCATTATGGCAGAAATGAATTCTGGCACTGTTTACTGGAACTGTTGCGATAGAGTTAGTCCAACTTCGCCTTGGAGCGGTCGTGGACACTCAGGTCTTGGTTCCACCTTATCTCATCACGGAATCAGAGCTTTTGTTCAGCCGAAGGCTTACCATCTGAGAGGTTAAGATCGAAGGGGTTTCAACCTTTATAAAACAAAAAAGCCCCGCCAAATGGCGGGGCTTTCTTATTCTATACCAGTGCTTACTGCTGTTTGATAAGCTTCTGAACCGTCATTTGGTCATCAGCAAATATTCTGATGAAATAAACACCATCAGGCAATGCCGATAGGTTGTATTGCTTTCTCAGCGTTGTCACCTGACCTAGGTCAGAATCAATCCACACTTGCTTACCAACCATGTCGTACAGACCTACGGTCAGCTCAGCTTCTTTTTGCATTTCAACTTCAAGTGTAATCTCTCCGTTGTTCGGATTCGGGTAAACAACCACCTGACCATCGAAATTGGCTTCTTCAATTCCAACACAACAGCTCATTTCAAACACCTGTCCGCAGTCTTCACAACCTTCGTTGTCTACCACGCACACCCAGTAAACACCACTTGTGTCAGCCGTATAAGAGCCACTTGTTGCTCCTGGAATTGGGTTGCCGTTGTAGAACCACTGAAGGCTAGCAAAATCGCCTGCATTGGTACATGTAAGCATGTCGCCAGATTGAGACACCATCGGATTCGGATCCCAAACGGTGATGGAAATCGGGCTACCAACCATTGAACTATCGATACAACCATTTCCGTCAAGTACGAATACGTAGTAATCCCCCGTTTCAATAACGTTGATCTCCTGAGTTGTAGAACCCGTGTTCCACAGATAAGAGAAGTATCCTGGACCAGCATCAAGTCCTACAGAACCTCCAACACAGAATTCTGTCGGGCCATCTGCAGTTACAGTAGGCGGTGTCTGCGGCTCATTCATCACCGTAACCACTTGCTGTTGTGCAGAACAACCGAATGAGTTGGTAACGACTAGAACTACTGTGTCAGAACCGAACACGGTTGCAGTCTCAGTTGTAGAACCAGTACTCCAATCGTATCCGATGTATCCACCAGGAGCAGTAAGTGTAACTGAATCTCCAACGCAGAACTCAACCACGCCTCCAGGGGTAATTATCGGGGTAGGAATTGGAAGAACCGTCACACCGATCTGATCCATTCCCACACATCCGTTAGCATCAGTTACTGTAACCTCATAAACTCCTGTGGTGAGAACGTTGATGGTTTGTGTAGACTGATTGGTTGGAGACCATTCATACAAATTGAAGCCTGCACCTGCATCCAATGTGATGGAGCAAACCGTGGTATCATTTCCAAGGTCAACCTCTGGTGCCTGAAGAACAGCATAATCGTCAGAGGCGGTAGTTTCGCAACCATTGACCGCTGTATAAGTGTAGTCTACGTTAATCGCTCCTACCCCGGCTAGTTCTGGGAAGAAAAGGTCTCCAATGATCACATTTCCGTTATAATCTACCGTGTAAGAACCACCAGCAGGAGAACCACCGGTCAGCAACACAGGATCATCATTGGAACATGCACTCAAAGGCAGAGTAAGCGTTACAGCCGGAACAGGAATGACCTGATAGGTGAAGCTGTTACTTGTTGCTGTACAGTTGTTGGCATCCGTTCCAGTAGCTACCACTGTTTGACCATCGGCAATCGTGCTGGTAACAAATGGGTTGGTAGTACCAGCCGATATGGCGTCAACAAAAAATTCAAAGTTGTTTGTTCCTATTGAAGAAGCCGTAAACTCCAACTCTGTTCCATCACAGATAACAACATCTGACGGACTTGCTGCCAGAGCGATGGAGAAACCTCCTGGATCGCTTAATGAAACGGCATCTGAGGCCTCACACCCGTTAGCATCCGTTACAGTAACTGCGTAGGCACCAGCTGCAAGGTTAACCGCATCAGGTGTTACCTGACCATTCGTCCACAGGTAAGTGAATGGCGTTGTTCCACCCAACGTGACCGTGTTTGCAAATCCATCTGTTGCAGCACAAGCTGTTGGGTTTTGGAATGCTGTAATACCGATCTGAACTTCAGGGTGCACCTCAAAAGTTACTGGCGTACTGGTTGCAGCACAGAGTTGCGTGTCTAGACCTGTTACGGCAATCACATCTCCATCCACCAACGAATCCGTTATGTATGGATTACTGTTTGAAACCTGAATTCCATTCACATAGAACACGTAAGAGGTCGATCCAGAAGCAGTAAAGGTCACTGCATCTCCACCACAAATAGTAGTTGGAGTTGAAGCCGATATGGTTACCGGAGTTGACCCTACATCACTTAGTGCAGCACAAGTTGAAGCAACACATCCTGCAGCATCCTCTACTTCAACACAGTAAAGTCCAGAGTTCAAGAATGCCAAGGTTGGCCCAGTTCCATTATTACTCCAAGTGTAAGTATAAGATGGTGTTCCACCAGAGGCTTCAGCTGTAATGGCTCCATCGGTAGCTCCACAAGAAGTCGGATCTGACGTGTTTGTAATGGCAATAGTTGGACTAGGGTTCACATTCACTGTGATGATACCACTTTCAACATCACAAGAGTTGGCATCGGTTCCTACAACGGTCACCTGTTGTCCGTCTGTAAGAGAAGAAGACACGAATACAGCTGTAGAGCTAGGTGCTCCTTGAGAAACGCCATCCACAAAGAACTCATAGGTCAATGCACCTGACGCGAAGAATGAAAGACTTTGACCAACGCAAATGGTTGTATCGGCATCATCAACAACCAAGCTTACTATAGGCCCTGGATTTACCGTTGGAATAATGATATTAGAAGTAGCAGTACAGTTGTTGCCATCTGTTCCAGTGGCTACCACTGACTCTCCATCAATCAATCCAGTGGTTACGTATGGATTGGTTGTTCCAACAGAAATTCCATCAATGTAGAATTCATAATCCACTGAGCCAGATGCAGTAAACGTTACACTCTCCCCTGCACATATCTCATTGTTTGGATCTTCAGAACTGGCCAAGGTTACAGGTTGAGCACCTGGATCATTCAATGCATATGTTTCCGTGCTAGAACAGCCATTTCCGTCAGTTACAGTAACCACGTACGGACCAGCTGCCAAACCTGAAATGTTTGCATCGGTCTGGCCGCTGCTCCAGCTATAAGAGTATGGAGGGAATCCAGCAGTTACTGAAGTAAGAATAGTACCATCTGCGTTAGCACAAGCAGATGGGTCTGAAACAGTTTCTGTAATTACAGGAACCTCATTCACTGTAAAGCTTAGACCTGGTGTTGTGTAAGAGCAGAAGTTGAAATCCGTACCAACCACGTATACGTTCTGACCATCTTGAAGTGCTGATGTAGTGAACGGGTTCTGCGTGCTAACTGGTGAACCATCAATGTAGAACTGGTACTGGAATGCTCCAGAGGCAGTGAAAGTAACAGGATCACCTTCGCAGATAATTTGATCGCCATCACTGCTTGTAAGAGTAACAACAGATGCACCTGGATCGTTAAGTGAAACTGAAGAGAAATCAGAACAACCACTGGCGTCTGTTACGATCACCTCGTATGGGCCAGCAGCCAAACCTACTACCGTGCCTCCTGTGTTACCATTACTCCATGCATACGTGTAAGGAGGCGTACCACCACTTGCCACCGCGGTAATTGTACCATCTGCCGAACCGCAAGCGCTCGGGCTTGTAATTCCGCTGAAACCAACCGTTGGTGCAGCCGTTACGTTGATAACCACACTTGCGCAAGCTGTGTTGTTACACGGGCCTGATGCTCTAACGTAGTAGTTTGCCGTTGTTAATGGGTTAACAGTAATGGAAGTTCCAGCGCCAACCAACTGGCCACCACAACCTCCAACGTACCATAGCCACTGTGCGTTAGTTCCTAAAGAACCTCCGTTTACCGTCAATGTTACTGGCTCTCCAGCACAAACCGCAGTTGTACTGGCGGTTATCGAAGTTGGTGCTGTAGATTCTGTATCTACAATAACGTTGAAAGAACATTGGGCTGTGTTTCCCGCACCATCTACCGCTTGATAGGTAACCGCAGTTGTACCTGGAGTAAAAGTACCACCACTAGCTGGCCCACTAACAAGGTTAACCGTTGCTCCAGGACAGTTGTCGGAAGCAGTTGGCAGTACATAGTTTACAATAGGATCGCAACCAGCGAAAACAGTTCCTGGACAACTGATAGTTGGGTTTTGAGCATCAACAACCGTTACTGTAAAACTCTGAGTCGTTGTATTGCCGTATGGGTCTGCTGCTTGATAAGTAACGGTAGTGGTTCCAACTGGGAAAAGACTACCGCTAGTAGGACCAGCAGTTTGAGTAACCGTAGCTGTACAAACGTCTGTAGCTGTAGGTGGTGTCCATGTAACAGTTGAAGTACATTGACCGGGGTCAGCATTAACATTGATATTGCCTGGCACCGTTAAAACCGGTGCAGTGTTGTCAGGAGACGTTGTAATTGTTACTTCATAATAGTTAAGACAAAGTGGAGCGTTGGAACCATTATCTCCAGCATCCAAGTTCCAGAGCCCAAATGGTGATGTCCCGTTGTAGGCCCCCAAAGTACCATTATTGGGGTCGAAAATACCAGAAACCGGAGTTCCTCCCGGGTTACCACCACCGTCACTGAACGTGGTAACAACCGTGTTTATGGTAGCATTACCAGACCATGTACCAGGTATGGCAAGATTCTGCGTACCGGATGGGCCATTGATTCTAAAACTTGTTTCACCATGGAATGATGGTCCGTTTGTTGGGTTTGCACAATCTCCAGCTGTTTTAGCCCATGAAATTGTCACATCCACATCATTTATAACACAACCACTTGTAAAATCTCCAGCGTTAAAAGAGACGCTAGGAAGTGCAACTCCATAGTTACCAACTCCATCAATGGTTGTAGACCCAGGAGAGATGTAAGATTTGGTAACAGTTTGACCAAACGAAATACCAGTGAAGCAAATAAGGGCTATGAATAAAAGTCCTTTGTAAAGATTTTTCATCTTGAATGAATTCGGGGTTAGCGTGGCAAATAAACTGAATTTTAGAGGTACTAAAGTAAGATTTTTACATCAGCAGTGACTTGAGTCATAAAAATGAAAAGGCACTGGAAATTCCAGTGCCTTTTCTGTAGTTATTCTATCAATCGAACTACCTGCGAACCACCTGTTTCACCAGTATTCCGTCTTCTGTTTGAATTCTCACGAAGTATATCCCCGCACCTGCTCGACCCAGATCGAATCTATGTATCAATCCTGCCGTGTTAAAGTAGGTTGAAGATTCTCCTACAACTCTGCCTGTTACATCCAACAGTTGGAAGGAGGCATCCAGCGGTCTATCGAACGTGATATCAACGTTCAACATTCCATCTGTTGGGTTCGGATAAACCTCTACATCATACAAATCTTCGAGGTCTGCAATTCCGGTAAATGTGAACTCAACGTAATTCGACTCAGCAATACATCCGTTCTCATCGACAATCTCGCAAGAATAAATTCCGCTTATTGATGGAACATACTGAGCGCTGTTGGCTCCAGGAATCATCACACCGTTCAAATACCATTGGTATTGATCGAATGGTCCGTTGCTAACAACCACTGTGTCTCCTTGTTGAACCGCAACAGGAATCGGGTTCCAAACCGTTACAGAAACTGCGTTGGCAGCCAGTGTACTGTCCAAACAACCATTGGCATCAACAACTGTAACTCCATATTCTCCAGTTTGTGTAACAACAATGGATGGAGTTGTAGATCCGCTTGACCAAAGTATTGAATTGTACGGGCCAGGTACTACCGATAGACTTACGCTACCGCCTTGGCAGAACTCTGTGTCGCCACTTGGAACAATGGAAGGAGAAGTAACTGAATTGACAATCACCTGAACCTCGTTCGAAGTTGCTTCGCAACCATTGTTCGGGTCTTCTACAACTACGGAATATGTGCCTGCTTCCCAAACTTCGATAGATGATGTCTGCTCAAAATTTGGAGACCAGACGTAGGACGCAAAGTTGCTAGATGCGGAGAGCACAGTTGTGTCTCCTTCGCAAATGGATACCGGACCGGCAGGAGTAACAACTGCATTCGGCAACTGAAGAACAGCAACAGATTCGTTGTCTCCGCCCTCGCAGCCGAATTGATCCCAAACCTGAACTTCATAGATTCCTGAAGTGGATACTGTAATGGTTTGAGTTTGCTCTCCAGAGTTCCAGAGATATTGGTTGTAACCTGCACCAGCATCTAGCGTAACGCTGTCTCCATTACAGAAGGTCAGTGGTCCATTAGAAACGATGGTTGGATCCAAAAGATCTGCAACCGTTACTGATATCGCATCAGAACCAACACATCCATTACCATCGGTTACATCCACGATGTAAACTCCAGTCGATGTAACATTAATGGTCTGGGTGATTTCAAATGTTGACCACGAGTAGTCTGCTCCAGCATTTCCAGCATCAAGGTTCAGAACAGAAGCGGTACAGATGGTGGTATCGTTACCAAGATCAACCACTGGCAATGGATTAACTACCACCTGTATAGGTGCTGAAGTTCCAGAACAGCCTTGAGCCGTAGTAACGATCACGTTATAAGTTCCAGCAGAAGTAACAGTGGTTGTTTGACCGTTGGTATTGTTACTCCAGTTGTACACAGAGTAACCAGAGCCGGCATTCAGCACCAGGTCATCACCATCACAGATCTCAGATACGCCAGAAGGTGTGATCATCGGAAGCGGAACATCATTCACCGTTACCTGCTGCGTTTGCGAATTCACGCAACCGTTGCCGTCTGTGTAAGTGTAGGTAACGCTGTGTAATCCAACACCAGCAGACACTGGACTGAACTGTGCACCGATAACTCCATCACCACTGAATACTCCACCGGCTGGTGAACCAGTAAGGTTTACGCTAGATGCATCTTCGCAATACGATGCTGCCAAACCGCTGAACGATACAACAGGAAGTTCATTGACCACAACCAGTTGATCATCTGAGCTAGTACAGCCGAACGGGTCAGTATAGGTGTAATTGATGGTCCATGAACCAGAACCTGCATCCGAAGGCACAAAATCATCTCCGGTTATCCCTAGTCCACTGAACGTTCCTCCAGAAGGTGAGCCAGTTAAAGTGTAGGCATTTGCATCATCTTCACAGTACTCCGGGTCTAGACCAGAGAACGAAACAGATGGCAAACCATTCACATCAACCGTTTGTGTTTCTGAATTGGTACAGCCGTTACCATCCGTGTAGGTGTATGTGATGAATATTGTACCGACACCAGCCACAGAAGGGACAAAACTGTTTCCACTTATTCCTAACCCTGAGAATGTTCCGCCTGCTGGGCTTCCTGTAAGAGGAACCGGTGTTGTCTGATCAATACAATAAGAAGCGGCAAGACCACTGAATGATACGGTTGGCAACGGATGGAAATCAACAACAGCATCATCAGAGTCTGTACAACCGTTGTTGTCTTCAGTCCAAGTAAATGTGTACTGACCAGTTGCATCTACCGTAACCGTTGCATCCGGGTCCGTGTCAGTTGGTGAGAACGTGGCTGTACCTGGTCCAGAGTAGGTCCAAACTCCATTTCCAACGCTCGGTGTAGCATCAAGATCAAAATCAAGGTCGCACTCAGAACCTCCTGAGCCCGCATTGGCTACTGGCTGTTGATAGAAGTTCACGGTAATAGTTGCCGCATCGCTACACGGACCATTCACTTCTGTCCAAGTGAATGTGTAAGTACCATAAGCATCCACAGTAACATTGCCAGTCGCAGAATTTGCATTAGAGTAAGATGCATTTCCAGGACCAGAAGCTGTCCATGTTCCTGTTCCGAAACTTGGAACCGCTGAGAAAGTAAATGTAAGATCGCACTCATCGCCACCTGAACCAGCATCGGCCACCGGCTGGTCATACAAGTTAACCAGAACATCATCCGAATCTGAACAAGAACCATTGGTTTCTGTCCAAGTGAATGTGTAAGCACCGGATTGAGATACCGTAACTATGGCATTCGGATCCGTGTCGTCAGAGAAGTTGGCCGTTCCAGGACCTGACGATGTCCACAAACCAGAACCAACACTTGCCGTAGCCGTAAGGTCAAAGTCAAGATCACATTCGTTACCACCTGTACCCGCATCGGCCACAGGTTGCTCGTAGAAATTCACAGTAACAGAACGAGCATCACTACACGTGCCGTTCGTCTCTGTCCAAGTAAACTCATATGTACCGTAAGTATCAACAGTAATGTTAGTTACCGGTGAAGTTGAATTACTGAAGGTTGCTGTACCAGGACCAGAACTCTGAGTCCACTGCCCGCTTCCAACGCTTTGAATTGCTTGAGCAAGGAAAGTCAGGTCACATTCATCGCCTCCAAGTCCAGCATTGGCAACAGGCTGCTGATAGAAATTAACTGTAACCGAAGCGGCATCAGAACAAGTACCGTTCGTTTCGGTCCATGTAAAAACATACGTGCCATAAGCAGATACCGAAACATCAGTAGCAGCATTTATGTCACTTACAAACGTGGCTGTTCCGGGACCAGTGTACGTCCAAAGTCCAGTACCGGCTGAAGCAACTCCGTTCAGACTGAAATCAAGATCGCACTCATTACCGCCAACACCTGCGTTGGCTACTGGCTGCTCGTAGAAGCTTACAACTACGTTCTCAAAATCGGTACAGGTGCCATTTGTTTCCGTCCAAGTGAAAGTGTAGGTACCGTACTGGTCTACAGTTACGTTAGAAGTTGCGGAGGTACTGTTACTGAATACTGGTGTTCCCGGTCCGTTGAGAAGGGTCCAAGCTCCGTTACCAACGCTTGGAACAGCAGAGAATGTGAAATCAAGATCACACTCAGAACCACCTGAACCTGCATTTGCATTTGGTTGCTGATAGAAGTTGACAGTAACCTGATCAACGGACACACAGTTACCGCTCACTTCGGTCCAAGTAAACGTATAAGTGCCATAGTTTGAAACCGTAACGGTTGAAGTAGGACTGTTAGGCGCATTGAACGTTATCGCTCCTGGGCCAACACCGGTCCACGTTCCAACACCAACGGTAGGCACTGCGTTAAACGTGAAGTTCAGGTCGCATTCGTTACCACCCGATCCTGCATTGGCAACTGGAAGCTGATCGAATGTTACAGTAATGGATTCAGAATCAGTACAACCGTTATTATCTTCGGTCCAAGTCAATGTATATGAACCGGGTGCATCTACCGTAACCGTGGCATTAGGATCATTTGCGGAAGGGCTGAAAGAAGCATTTCCTGGACCTTGACTTGTCCATGTACCTGTTCCCACACTTGGATTGGCTCCAAGGACAAAATCAAAATCACATTCAGCACCACCAAAACCAGCGTCAGCCACTGGAATATCATTGAATACTACCGTGATCTGTTCAGAATCTGAACATTCTCCATTCACTTCCGTCCATTGGAAAACATAGCTGCCTGGAGCGGAAACCTGTACAATTGAGGTTGGGCTATTGATGTTGGAGAAGAATGGCAAACCGGGTCCACTTACAGTGGTCCAAGTGCCGATTCCAACCGAGGCCACAGCGGAGAACGTGAAGTCAAGGTCGCATTCAGAGCCACCTGAGCCTGCATCGGCAACTGGCTGTGCATCAACACTTACTTGCTGCACATCAGAGTCGGTACAGTTGTTAAGGTCGGTATACTCATACGTAACATCGTAAGGACCAGTAGGACCAGCGGCTGAAGGACTGAATGTTCCAGAGCCTCCGCCTAGGTTGGTAACACCTGTTCCGAAGAACGTACCACCAGCTTGGTTACCGGTAAGGTTTACTGTCGCGTCAGATTCGCAATAAACAGCATCAAGCCCTGTAAACGATACAATTGGAATAGGGGTAACTACAACGGATGCGGTACCTGTAAAACCTGAGGTTCGGGCACAGCCTGTTGCATCCTGAATGGAAACAAAACTATAGGTAACAGAGGTAGGTGGCGTTACGGTGTAGGTGCTACCTGTTACCACATTACTGACGTTGAAAACTGACACCCCATCTGTAATACTCACATTATAAGGTGGTGTTCCGTTACTTGATGAGAAATCGAACGTTATGACCGTCTGATCTCCTTGACAAACTGGTGTAGCAGGTATTGTCATATCTCCGTTAGGAGCAGGATCTACCGTTACAGTAAACGAACAACTGGCTGTGTTTCCTGACCCGTCTATTGCCAAGTAGGACACAACCGTTGGACCAGAAGGAAATGGTAATCCACTCGGCAAACCACCTGAGAGCGATGTTGTAACACCAGCACAATTATCGGTTCCAACAGGTGGCGTGTAAGTGATAATGGAACCACAGTTTCCAAGAGTTGAGAAAACGTTGATGTTGGCAGGACACGTGATCTGTGGGTCTTCAATATCAAGCACCTCAACCACGAAAGAACAATCTGCCGTATTGCCAGAAGCATCAGTAGCTGTGAAAGTGATAGTATTATCTCCAAAACTGAACGTGGACCCAGAGGTAGGCCCCCCACTTTGTGCCACCGTAGCTCCTGGGCAGTTATCTGCTGCTGTAGGTGCTGTAAAGGTCACGTTTGCAGAACAAGAGCCGAATGGCGCGTTCACGTCAAAGTTGGCAGGACAGTTAACGGTTGGGTTTTCTGTATCGTTAACTGTTACCGTGAAAGACTGGTTGGTTATATTGTTATAACTGTCTGTTGCCCTGTAAGTAACGGTAGTAGTACCAATTGGGAACAGCGAACCAGAAGCAAGACCAGCAGTTTGTAAAATCGTAACCCCGCAAAGGTCAGATGCCGTTGGGGCATTCCAAGATACTACCGCGCCACATTGACCTGGATCATTATTTACCGTTGTGCTACTAGGAAAGGTTGTGAAAACCGGAGCCGTGTTATCCGGACTTGTAGTTATCGTAACACTGTAAGCGCTAACACACAGAGGGTCGCCACCGCCATTATTGTCTCCCGCCCTAAGAGCCCAAGTACCAGTTACCGGATCACCATCAAAATTATTCAGGTTACCATCTGTCGGTCGGAAACTGCCTGCTTGAGGTGTACCACCAGCTACTGTAGGTAGCCCGCCAAAATCTTGATCGAAAATCGTAACAATTGCAGAGGCCATATTCCCGTCTCCTCCATAATAATTCGGTCTTACCAGAACCTCCTGACCTGTTGGGCCATCAAGTCGGAAGCTTGTTTCCTGATGTTGCGAGTTACCGAATTCCCCTACTCCACAACCACCTCGTGTCTTAACCCACGTAACCGATACCTGAACATCATTGATCAAACAACCTTGAGAGAAATCGCTTTGACTGAAATTGACCGTAGGCAAACTACTGGCATAGTTGGGACCACCATCAATACTGACAGAGGTAGGGATATTCGCAGTTCTGGTTATGGTTTGAGAAAAAGATGCCGAAGCAACACCAAATACAATTAAGGCAAGGAGTAAAAGTCTTTTCATTACAGCTGATTAAAGTCATGCAAAAATTGCATGGGAATTGACAAAAATATGGATTTAATCGTACGGTATTTGCCGTTGGTCGATTCAACCAACTGATTCAGCGATAGTTAGGATGCCGTGTTAGAACCTTGCCCCGTTCAAAAGCCGAAGTGTTTGCGTTGTGCCATTGAAATCCAATCTGAGCAAATACGTTCCAGATGCTAACATTTCGAGCTCAGGAAGAGGGTTTAGACCTTTCACAACCTCAATAGTTCCTTCATAAATCAGCTTCCCTGATACATCTAGAAACTGAACTTTCACCTGACCGGAAATGGCTGATTTTAATAGCGCTTTTTGGGACGCATATCTTATAGAGAATTCAATTTCAGTCTGATAACCAGCTATTCCCACAGCTACGTCTTCAACAACCGTGACGGTTTGATTGGCCGTTACATCCACCAAGTACTGTTCAATTCCGCTTGGAAATGTAACGATAACCGAATCAGCCATAGTTGACGTGCCCAACCCGAAATGCACGATCGAACTGTTCTGCGAAGCATGAGAAGAGCCACCATCTACTTCCGCCACGGTAGAAACACCATCAACCACCACTCTTACCCTTGAGCCAAAAGCATCGCGATTGCTTAAAACACCTCTCAATTTCACACCAAGCCAATTTCCTGAAACAGATATATTGGCATATATCTCCACGTTAGTTGAATCAAAATATTCATGAACATTCTGAACCACGATGTCCAATTTTCCATCGTTGTTCAGATCGCCATAGGCAGCACCTCGAGCTCTTTGTACCGAACCAACGTTTGCTGTTGCCGTAATGTCCGAAAACGTGTTATCTCCATTGTTCAGGTAAAGCTTGTTGGAATCCTGAAGCACGTTGGCAATGATATCTGCCGCGTCTATTTGACCGTTGCCCACGAAAAGGTCTGGCCAACCATCATTGTCGGCATCAAAAAAGAAAGTACCCCAACTGGTAACCAGTAATTGCCCTACCGAGTCATTCTCAACATTTGCAGCGGTAGTTACATCTGTAAATACTCCTTGCTGGTTGTTGGAAAGGACGTTTCTGCCAAGGTTGGTCTGGTAGTAATCAAGGTCTGAATCTCTATCGTAATCTCCAATGGCTATTCCCATGCCGTATATCTGCATGTCCATTCCTACTTGCTGTCCAACGTCCAACATTGGAGTTTGACCCTGATTTTCAAAAACAGTGCTTGGTAGCACCCATTGGCCGAAGTCGTTGGCAAGAATCAGGTCAGGGTCATAATCAAAATCGAAATCAGTGAAAGCAACAGCAAGAGCGCAACCTGTGTCTGCTACTCCATATTGTTCAGAAACATCTGAAAACGAAAGATCTCCATTATTCTGGTAAAGGTGGTTTGGGGAGCATTTATGTTCAAAACCAATGATCTGATTGTTGTTATCGAGAATAAATCCTACATGATCAACATAAGAACCTATGTACACGTCCAAAAATCCATCTTGGTCAATATCCCCGAAGGAGGCCGCACTTTTCCAATCATCGCCATCGTTTATCGCGCTTACCAACTCAGTAAATGTCCCGTTTCCGTTGTTCCTGATCAATTTGCTGCTGTAATTCCTATCGCCAGTTACAAGAACATCTCTGTAACCATCATTATCAATATCTCCTGTTGTAACACCTACTGAACCTTCATTGACAATGGAAGCAATTCCAGAAGAGGCGGATACATCTTGGAATTGGAAGTTTCCCACGTTCTTCAATAGCTTGTCTGGCAAGTCTCCACCAGTTAGATAAATATCTTGAAGTCCGTCATTGTTGAAGTCGAAAATGGCAACACCTCCGCCAATGAATTCATTGGAAAGGTGCATATGCTCTATACCCAGTTGTTGCGCAATTTCTTGGAACTGAACTTGACCGATGCCATTTTCTGACCAAAGCAGAGATCCAATTAAAACCGACTTCAGAAAGAATGTTCTCACAACATAAAGTTAGTGTGGGTTGGTCTGAAAACAACAAGGGCGACATTGAGTTTCAATGCCGCCCTTGCCCAAAAGTTCTCGATTATCAATGCTTCATGATAGGCTCTACCACTAGGCCTTCCAGTGTTCTAAGCTCAACGTAGTAGACGCCCATGCTCAATCTTTCTATGTTGAATGATCTGTTTATCATGGAAACACCGGACACCTTCTCTGGAGCTATGATGTTTCTACCAGCAATGTCTTTCAAAGAAACCTCAACATCCATAGACCTGCCGAACTCTGCCGATAAGTAGAAAATGTCCTTGGTAGGATTCGGATACAAGTTCACGTTATACACTTGACTCAGATCCTCAATACCTGTGAACGTGAATTCGATATTGTTTGACGTTCCTGTACAATCGTTCTCATCCCAAACCTGAACACTGTAGTTACCACTTGTAGATGGAACGTAAGTGGCGCTAGTGGCTCCTGGAACTGGCTGTCCGTTCAGATACCATTGATATTGGCTGAATGGCCCGTTGGTTACCATAACGGTATCTCCAGATTGCATTGCAATCGGGTTCGGGTCCCAAACCTCTATGTACATGGAGTTTCCAACCAATGTACTATCGATACATCCATTGGCATCCTCTACAGTAACACCATAATAGCCTGTTTCAATTACTACGATACTTGGTGTTGTGGAACCACTTGTCCATAAGTACGATTGATACGGACCTGGTTCGACTGAGAGACTCACGCTACCACCAACACAGAATTCAGTATCGCCACTGGCAACTATGGTTGGAGTAACAGTAGAGTTGACCGTTACCACAACTGGGGCAGATGTGGCCACACAACCGTTGTTAGGGTCAGTGACCGTTACCGTGTATGAACCAGATTGCCATACATCCAACGAAACGCCTGTTGAACCTCCAGGATTCCACTCATAAGCTACGAACGTATTACTTGCAGCAAGGGTAACCGTATCGCCATCGCAGATTGAAATAGGTCCTGTTGGTTGAATAACGGCATTCGGTAATTGCAGGATAGAAACAATTTCCTCATCTGTACCACTACATCCGTATTGGTCTGTAACTACTACATCATACAAGCCAGGACTGGTTACCGTTATGGTCTGCGTTGTAGCTCCTGTGCTCCATACATAGTTGGAACCAGGAATTCCTGCATCAAGAATAACCGAATCGCCTGCGCAGAAAATGACCGGGCCATCTGCTACGATAACAGGGTCTAGCAGATCGCTTACCGTAACTACAACCTCATCGGATGCAGAACAGTTATTCTGATCGGTTACTACAACTTCGTAGCTTCCAGTGCTTGTAACGTTGATGATCTGCGTAATCTCAAACGTAGACCAACTGTAAGACGCTCCTGGGTTTCCTGCATCCAACTGAACAACAGAACCCGTACAGATAACCGAATCAGGACCAAGATCCACCACTGGAAGTGGGTTCACAGCCACGGTAACATCTGCTGAGGTACCAACACAACCAGCAAACGTGGTTACAGTTACGTTGTAGTTTCCTGCGGCTGTTACGTTGATGGACTGTCCATTCTGATTGGTACTCCAATCATAGATGGCATAGCCGGTTCCTGCATCAAGCGTAAGAGCATCTCCAGCGCAGATAGCCGTGGTTCCTGACGGAGTGATGACCGGCAACGGTACAGCATTGACCGTAACCTGTTGTGTGTACGAATCTGAACACCCGTTTCCATCAGTGTAACTGTAAACGATGGTGTGTGTGCCAACTCCCGCTGCAACTGGGCTAAAAGCTGTTCCTATAATTCCAGGACCTGCAAATGTTCCACCTGCTGGCGTTCCTGTTAAAGACACGTTAGAAGCATCAACACAGTACGCAGGAGACAGTCCGGAGAAGCTTACAACAGGTAACTCGTTGACCTCTACCGTCTGCTCATCAAAGCTTGAACATCCGAACGGATCTACATACGTGTAGGAAATAACGTGAGTACCGTTGGTGGCAACTTGCGGAACGAAATCGCTACCAGCAATTCCAGCGCCTGCAAACGTACCGCCAGCAGGCGACCCTGAAAGCGTGTATGCCGTAGCATCATCTTCACAATAAGCAGGATCCAAACCGGAGAATGAAACAGTTGGAAGTCCGTTCACATCCACAGTCTGCGTTTCCGAATCCGTACAACCATTTCCATCCGTGTACGTGTACGTTACGAAGATGGTACCGACACCAGCAAGTGATGGAACAAAGTTGTTTCCGCTGATTCCAAGACCTGTAAATGTGCCGCCCGCAGGAGTACCCGTTAACGCAACTGGCGTGGACTGATCTACACAGTAATCGGTGCCCAAACCTGTAAAGCTTACCGTTGGCAACGTGTTGAATGCCACTGTAACCGCATCAGAATCTGTACAACCATTGTTGTCTTCAGTCCATGTGAAAGTGTAGCTACCCGATGCATCTACCGTTACGGTGGCTACTGCAGCATTGGCATTTGGCGAGAAAGTAGCCGTGCCCGGCCCCGTATATGTCCACGTTCCTGTACCCACGCTTGCTGTAGCGTTCAGATCAAAATCAAGATCGCACTCCGAACCTCCAGTTCCGGCATTTGCAACTGGTTGCTGATAGAAATTGACCGTAATGGAAGCTGCATCAGAGCAGATTCCGTTCACCTCCGTCCAAGTGAAAACATACGAACCGTATGCATCTACAGAGACCGAGCTTGTAGGCCCGTTCACATTATTGAAGAATGCGTTACCAGGACCAGAAACCGTCCATGTTCCCGTTCCGAAACTCGGTACTGCTGAGAACGTGAAGTTCAGATCACACTCATCGCCTCCAGAACCAGCATTGGCCACCGGTTGATCGTAGAACGTAACAACGACATCATCAGAATCAACGCAAACTCCGTTGGTTTCTGTCCAAGTAAAGGTGTAAGCACCAGCTTGTGAAACACTTACCGTAGTGGAAGCAGCCGTTGTAGAACCGAACGTTGCTGTTCCTGGTCCAGTGTAGGTCCATTCTCCGTTTCCTACACTCGCGTTAGCAGCCAGTGTAAAATCAAGGTCGCATTCATCTCCTCCCAAGCCTGCATCAGCAACTGGTTGCTGGTAGAAATTGACCGTCATGGAACGGAAATCAACGCATGAGCCGTTGGTCTCTGTCCAAGTAAACTCGTACGTGCCGTAAGTATCCACAGTAATAGTTGTGGTGGCAGAGTTAGCATTTGCGAAAACCGAGTTGCCAGGGCCAGACGTCTGAGACCAAGTTCCTGTTCCAAAACTTGGAACTGCTGACGTGGTAAAGTTGAGATCACACTCATCACCACCCAAACCAGCATTGGCAACTGGCTGCTGATAGAAGTTAACCGTTATGGTTTCAGAATCTGTACACGTACCGTTTATCTCGGTCCAAGTGAACTGGTACGTTCCGTAAGCCGAAACAGTAACGTTGCTCGTTGGGCTGATATCGTTGCTGAATGTAGCTGTTCCAGGACCAGAAGATGTCCAAAGGCCAACACCCACAGAGGCCGTACCATTCAAACTGAAATCAAGGTCGCACTCATCACCACCAGAACCCGCATTGGCAACTGGTTGCTCGTAGAAGTTGACCACAATGGTTTCGCTATCTGAGCATGTACCATTGGTTTCTGTCCAACGGAAAGTGTAAGTGCCGTACTGCGATACAGTTACCGAAGTTGTTGGATCTGATGCAACAGTGAAAGTTGATGTTCCAGGTCCGTTCAATTGAGACCAAGCTCCGTTTCCAACGCTAGGCACAGCAGAGAAATCGAAGTTCAGATCGCATTCATCACCTCCAGCGCCTGCATTTGCTACTGGCTGCTGGTAGAAATTAACCGTAACCTGATCGGTTGCCACGCAACTTCCATTCACCTCTGTCCAGGTGAATAAATACGAACCGTAAGCGTCTACCGTAACTGTTGCCGTTGGGCTGTTCGGGTTAGAGTAGAAAGCATTTCCTGGACCAGAGGCTGTCCAAGTTCCTGTTCCAATACTAGGAGAACCATTGAAAGTGAAGTTCAGGTCGCATTCATCGCCACCAGTGCCGGCATTGGCATTTGTCTGTTGGTTAAAGTTGACTGTGATGCTTGCATCATCGGTACATCCGAAATTATCCTCACTCCAAGTGAAAATGTAGATACCGTAGGTCGATACTTCTGCAACCGCGTTAGGATCGGAAGCATTTGGCGTAAACGTTACCGCTCCTGGGCCAGAGGCTGTCCAACCTCCTACTCCAACGCTTGGAGTTGCCGCCAATTGGAAATCAAGGTCGCATTCAGCACCTCCGAATCCAGCATTTGCAACTGGCTGCGCAAAGAAGTTTACCGTTACCGTTTCTGCATCTGAACAAGTACCGTTCACTTCTTCCCATTCAAAAACATACTGGCCAATCATTGATACAGTAACTGTGGTGGTTGGATTGGTTGCATCTACAAAAGATGACGTTCCCGGACCTGAAACCTGAGACCAGGTTCCATTGCTACCTGTTACACTTTGCGTTGCGTTGAATACAAAGTCGAGGTCGCATTCATTACCGCCAGAACCTGCGTTAGCAACTGGTTGCTGATAGAAGTTAACCGAAATGGCATCGCTATCAGAACAGTAAGTTCCTTCGCTCCATGTAAACTCGTAAGTGCCGTACTGAGATACGGTTACAGTGGCGTTAGGGTCTGAAGCATTTGGTGAGAATTGAACAAATCCAGGGCCTCCCGTTTGCGACCATTGTCCTGTTCCAACACTTGGCACGGCAGATAGGTCGAAATTCAAATCGCACTCATTGCCACCGTTTCCGGCATTGGCAGTAGGTTGCTCCTCAACATTAACTATCTGGTCTGCGCTGTTAGTACAAGAATTGATATCAGTGTAAGTGTATGTTACCGTGTGCTGGCCAACACCTGCAGCCGCTGGATCGAACAAGGCCGTTCCGTTGTTCAGGTCAACTATTCCAGCCCCGCTGAATGTTCCGGCAGGGGCATTGTTTCCTGTTAGCACAACAGGGTTATCAACCTCACAATAGTTGGCCTCCAAACCAATGAAACTCACTGTCGGAAGCGGATTCACAATAACAAGCGCCCCTGGATTGAACCCTGAAGTTCTAGTGCATGTGTTAGCATCTGTAATGGATGTGAAGTTGTACGTAACGCTTGTTGGAGGCGTCACATCATACGTATCGCCATTGTTTACTCCTGTAAGTGAGAAGTTGGAAACTCCGTCCGTGAAAGCAATATCGAATGGACCAGTTCCAGGACTGAAATTGAATGTGATGGTGGTTTGGTCTCCAAAACAGATTGGCGTAACCAAGCTCATTGTTCCGTTCGGGCTTGGGTTAACGGTAATGACCGTTGAACTTGAAACAGAACTATTTACACAGGAGTTGTTGTCTGAGATCTCTACAATGGAATAAGTTGTTGTTGCCGATGGAGAAACAGAAATTGTGTGCCCATTGTTGATTCCTGAAAGACTGTATGTGGTATTTCCGTCAGAGTATTCAACATCATATGGTCCTATTCCTGCAGTGAAGTTGAAGGTCAGGTTGGTAGCATCTCCTTGGCAAATAGTTGTAGCTCCTGAAATGGTTCCGTTAGGCAACGGGTTAACAGAAACGATTGCCAAAGCAGCAAAGTTGGAAGTTCTTGTACAACCGTTGCCCGCATCATCAACAATGCTGGTAATAGCATAGGCTGTAGTTACAGATGGGCTAACGCTTATGGTATGTCCAGAGTTGATGTCATTCAATGAGAATGTGTTAGTACCATCCGTATATGTGACATCGTACGGAGGTGTTCCGTAAAGGAAATTGAACGTTAGCGTGGTATTCTGACCACTACAAACAGTGGTTGAACCAACAATCTCACCTTGCGGAAGTGGGTTTACATTAACTGTTGCTGTGGATTGTGTACCAGGGCAACCATTGGCACTTGGTGTTATGGTGTAAGTAACCGTTCCTTGTACCGAACCTGAGTTTGTCAAAGTCTGCGAAATGGTTGTGCCATTTCCAGATCCGTATCCGCCAACCTGTGCATTGCCGCTGTTTGCCGTCCATGAGAAAGTTGCTCCTGCAACGGAAGACGTTAGAGCAACATTGCTTTGTTGGCCAGAACAAATGGTAGAAATACTCGGGTTTGCAGTAACGTTTGGAACAGGGTTAACAGTTACCGTTTGGGTAATCGGAGAACCAGAACAACCAGTGGCAGTAACCGTTGGCGTTATGGTGTAGGTTACCGTTCCCGGGGTGGTGCCGGAGTTGGTCAAAGTTTGTGAGATACTGTTTCCTGAACCGTTTGAGTAGCCGCCAATGTTTCCGTTTGAACCAGAAGCGGTGTAGGTAAATCCGGTGCCGCTCAAATTTGAGGTGAGCGAAATATTGGTTGACCCATTATTACAAATAGATGGTGAATTATTGGTAGCTGATGCAACCGGCAACGGATTAACTGTAAACGTTACACAGTTGTTAGACCAGACCGCAGACCCGCAATCTGGAGAACCTGCAGGGTTAACCTGAACCTGATAAGTTCTTGTAGTTGTTAAACCCGATGGAGGATTGTAGGAAGCAGACGTTGCACCAGTAATGGCTGTACCACCAACACTTGACGGACACGAAGTACCGTTAACGTAATACCATTGGTAAGTGTAAGAGCCGGTTCCGCCAGAAGGAGAAACGGTCATGGTTCCAGGATCTGCTGGAGAGCAGGCTGAGCCACCTCCACCAGTTATGCTTCCTGGATTGAATGCTGGCAGAACCGTTACCGTTACACTTGTACATGACGTTGTGTTACACGGCCCTGTTCTTCTTACATAGTAAGTTGTAGTGCTAGATGGTGAAACCACAAGACTCTGCCCTGTCCCCAAAACAGAACCCGAACCGCAACCATTGGCATACCACTGGTAATTGGACGATGTTCCTAGCGTACCTCCTTGAGCGGTTAATGTTGTAGAGCCGCCAGGGCATATGGTAGTTGAACCAGATACGCTTGTAGGTGCTGTAGATTGCGTTTCGTACGTAATTCTAGCATACGGTTTTTGTGATGGACTCTCCCATCCATAAACGTTATGATAATCACCATCATCACCGGTGCACGGAATCCCTAAAAATGAGGTACAACAATCATCACCCCCATCATACGCCCATCCAATCGTAATTTGATCTACTGGGAGCGCTGCTGCTAAGTTTGGCAGGTTTCCAGTTTGACTTTGCCAACCAGTGCCATTTTTTCCAGTACCGTTGTAATATCCATTGTTGTTTCTTATGGTCTGTCCGGTGGTATTACAATTAGGTTCGTTTCCAAGGTTAATGTTGGAAGAGACCATTCCAAGCTTCAGGTTAATTGCATCTCCACAGGTTCTACCTCCGTACCTGTACCAGTAATAGGTTACACCGTATAAACAAGCGTTGTCCGGTATGGATGCAAGGTTAAAACTCGCGTAGCCGTCCAGGTATGGGTTACTGGTTGGGAACGTGGTATCTACCCAGCCATAAGAAATATCGCTGTTTGGGTAAGTACGGTTACCGTAAGCACCCGTGTTACAGGCCCAGCTACCAGAGTTACCAGAGCGATAAGCCGTGTATGTTGGCCAAGTAAATCCTGGGTAAAAGTCGGTAGTAGGGTCAATGGTCAAAGGATACTTTCTAGCAGGGTTTGCCAACCAATTGACGGGCACCATCGTGAAAACATCAAAACTTGATCGGCCGTTTCTGTGTACCAAATAGTTTCCTTCCAAGTACTGATCAGGATTCGGAGCTGAATCATCAAAATTCGGGTCTGTACATTCTCCTTGCGACAGTCTATCGTGGAAAACTGGGGTGTGAACAACCAAAATCTCTTTACCCTGTTGGTTTGTAAACACCAATTGGCCGTGAGATTCTCCAAAACCAGCTCTTTGTCCCTGCGCCAAACTCCATGAATTCGGTGTGGTGATGTTTTCTTTAAAAGCCAGATACACTGCGTTGCTTGGGCGGCTGCTTACAACCGACTCATTCTGGAGGATATAGTTGAGTTTTTTGGTTCGTGATGAATTAACGATCTCGGCATTTACGTTAGGATAAATGTTCTCATATCGAAGTTTGTTCTCATTAGGAGTTCCAAACGAATTAGTGTTTGAGGACAACTCCGAAATGATCTGACCTTGCCCATCCAACCAAACAAGAGTTGGCATTCCCCAATCCAAGAAAGCACCATCCTCTAGCGTAGTAACAATTCCAGCACCTGGAACCTCTGGAAAGTATGTTTTGTGCTGGTTGTACTTAGAAGCATATCTGTGAGAAGAAAACTGCGGATTATCATTTGGCAGTATGTAAGGAAGGATTGATTTCCAAACACCATCTTCCAGATAGTGCATGTCTCCGGCACCTACGACAGCTGTTGATGTTCCATCTTCATTGAAGAAGTGCTTGGCACTGGCCGAACGCAGTTCAACATTCTCCTTTTCCGGGTTAAAATCACCTAGTAATCCACTCTTTGCATAAAGTATTTCGGTTACCTCAAGTGCATCAGGATTTTGAAAAGTCCTGTCATCATTGGCAGTAATCTCCTGGTTGGTATCAACAACGGTTTGTTGCCTGCTTTCGCTCTTTTCGGCAATTGCATTCTGTGCGCTTGCACTAGGCATTTGAGCAATTACAAATAGGCCTGCAAACAAAAGTTTCAGGGTCACGGAATTGCTGGATTTAGGTTGTAGATTTTTAATCATCACATTAAGGTTAAGGGGGGCGCCAAATGTAATGGTTAATCTATCACTAAAACATGACGATCGTCCTGAAAATGAGTGATTTGAAATACATCTAACAAAAAAAGCCCCGAGAAAATTCTCGGGGCCTTTCTTTAATGCTTAAGAGTGATTATTTCTCTCTGATAAGTGTGAAGAATCCGGTCTGCTCGCTGATGTTACCGTCTTTGTACTTCATCTCAATTACGTAGTAGTAAGTACCAGCCTCGCAATCTACTCCAGATGAAGTTTTACCGGACCAGCTGAACTGACGTCCTTCACTTGCCCACACACTATGTCCCCATCTGTTGAAGACCTTCATTGTGATGAGTTCAAGGTCGGTTCCCTGCAGCCAGATCACATCATTAACGCCATCGTTGTTCGGTGTGAACACGTTCGGAATATCGATAATGACCTTCACTTCAAGTCCGGTGGTTACGGTATCCTCACATCCATTGTTAGATGCGATAAGCGTTACCCAGTATGAACCAGGACTTCCGTAATTATGGCTTGGGTTCTGCAGCATGCTGGTGTTTCCGTCTCCGAAATCCCAGAACCAGTCCGTAACCACTCCCAACGTAGTGTCAGTAAACTGAACGTCACCTCCGAATGGCACATCTCCAGCTGGGTCGCGCTCAAATCCTGCAAGTGGATGCTCGTATACCCAAACCTTAACAAGGTCGCTGGCCTCAATGCTGCAATTCTCGTTAACTGCCACCACAGTGTATTCGGTAAGTCCTACACCCGGGCTTACAACAATTGTAGCACCTGTACCAACTGCCTCTCCATCAACGTACCATGTGTAAACAGTGCCTGAAGAACCGCCAGTAGCAGTAAGCATGGTGCTTTCTCCAACACAGATGTTCACATCCTCGCCAGCGTACACATCTGGAATCTCGGCTTCTTCAACCTCGATGCAAGCAGAAGCCTCACAACCGTCAATTGAAGCGGTCATTACACAATACTCACCAGCTTCGCTTACCCAAATGCTCTGAGTTGTAGCACCAGTTGACCAAGTAACTCCTTCGCCACCTGCGTATTGAGCGGTTAGCATTACGCTATCGCCTGTACAAAATTCAGTTTCTCCAGTTATCTCAATCAACGGTACAAGACCTTCTTCTATCTCGATAGAAGCACTTCCTGAACAGCCGTTGGCATCAACCACATCTACAGTGTAAGTACCAGCTTCGGTAACCACAATGCTGGATGTGCTGGCAGTTGTGCTCCACTCGTAAGTAGCCGCATTCTGAGAAACTGCTGTCAACTCAACCTCACCACCTGGGCAAAGTGGGTTGTTACCTGCTGTGATCTCTATCTCGACTTCTGTTGCTGGGAAGAAATCGATGCTGATACAAGCAGAAGCTTCGCAACCGTCTATTGAAGTCGTTGAAACGCAGTACTCGCCTGCCTCAGTAACAACAATTGTCTGTGTTGTTTCGCCTGTCGACCAAAGAACACCTTCGCCTCCAGCGTACTGAGCTGTCAACTCAATTTCGCCACCAGCACAAGCAACTGTATCGCCAGTGATCTCGATAAGTGGAGTAAGTCCTTCCTCAATCTCAATTGAAGTGCTGTTCTCACAACCACCTTCGTCAACAACGGTTACGGTGTAAGTTCCAGAATCGTACACCCAGATTGACTGAGTTGTAGCTCCTGTACTCCACTCGTAATCAATTGCGCCCTGCGAAACTGCAGTAAGCAACGCGCTGTCGCCATCGCAAAGTGGATTGTTTCCATCGATGGTGATCTCAACTTCTGGCAATTCGTACACCTCAACTTCGATGGTAGCAGAAGCCATACAACCATTTGAATCGACTACCTCTACACCGTAAGTACCAGTCTCGGTTACCCAAATGCTTTCGCCTGATGTACCTGTGCTCCACTCATAGCCGGTAGCCGTTTCGCAAACTGCTGTAAGCAACAGACTGTCGCCTTCACAGAATGGATTGTTGCCGGTGACTTCAATCTCAACTTCCGGATTTGGAAGTATCTCAATGGATACACTGTCTGAAGCCGAGCATTCATTCTCATCTATAACTGTTACTGTGTAAACACCAGTTTCAGAAACTTCAATACTTGAAGTCGTTGCCCCAGTAGACCATTCGTAAGTTACAGAAGCGTTAGCTGTTGCTGTCAACTCTACTACTTGGCCATCGCAAGTTGGAGTAACTCCACCGGTAATCTCAGCATCTACGGTCAGACCACCGTTGATAGTGATGGTAACGATGTTGCTCTCACCTATCCAATCAATACAACCTTCGTTACGCGCAACTCGGATATAGCAAGTGGTCTCTTCTGTGTAAGGAGGGTCATAGCTTTCTCCGGTTGCACCAGCAATCAATGTGAATCCTGCCGGAATTGCTTCCATGTTAGGAGCACCGATAGTTGGGTCGTTGCCTGGGCAAGGACCGCTGTACCATGCGTACTCAACAGGACCGATTCCACCAGTTGCTGGAGTAATGCTTGAAATAACTTCTGGGTCGAATGGACCACAGTTCTCTTGAGAACCGTTGATCTCTCCACCATCTGTTACGTTACAGCATGGAACAACCTCCACATCAACGCTGCATGAATCAACACATCCGTTTCCGTCTGTTACAACTACCGTGTAAGTACCTTCTTCGAGATTCTCTACAGAAGCAGTTGTTGCTCCATTACTCCAAGCGTAAGAGAATGGAGATGGTGCTCCGCTAACCGTCACGCTAGCAGAACCAACGTTTCCGTTCTCACAGCTTCCGTTCTCAGAAGAACAAGCCAGTGATGGACCATCGTTTACTGTGACAGAAACAATGTTCGATTCACCGATCCAATCTTCACAACCTTGGTTACGTGCCACACGGATGTAGCATGTAGACACCTCAGTGTAAGGTGGGTCGTAGCTTTCGCCATTGGCGCCTTCTATCAAAGTGAACCCTGCTGGGATAGCAGTTGGGTCTACGTTCTCATCGCAAGGACCGCTGTACCAAGCGTACTCCACAGGGCCAATGCCACCTGTTGCAGGAGTTACGCTTACAATCTGTTCTGGATCGAATGGACCACAGTTCTCTTGATTGTCTGCTATCTCACCACCGTCTGTTACGTTACAACATGGAACAACTTCCACATCAACACTACATGAATCAACACATCCGTTAGCGTCTGTTACAACTACCGTGTATGTGCCTTCTTCAAGATTCTCGATAGAAGCAGTAGTAGCTCCGTTACTCCAAACGTAGGTGTAAGGTTCAGCATTGCCGGACACTACAACAGTAGCAGAACCTACATTTCCGTTCTCGCAGTTTCCGTTCTCAGAAGAGCAAGTCAACTGAGGACCATCATTAACCGTAATGGTGATGATGTTGCTCTCTCCTATCCAAGGCTGACAACCCACGTTACGAGCGCATCGGATGAAGCAAGTTGTTTCGAATACCGAATCAACATCCAACGTCTCACTGTTTGAATTTGGAATCTCGGTCCATTGTCCTACAGGAGTTCCACACTCACCCTTCAACCACAGGTATTCTACTGGGCCGATACCTCCCGTTGCCGGTGCAAGGCTTGTGAATGGTGCTGGGTCAAATGGACCACAGTTCTCTTGGTTGTCCGCGATTTCTCCACCGTCTGTTACGTTACAGCAAGGAGTTACATCCACCGTTACGCTGCAATCAGCCTCACAACCGTTTGCATCGGTAACAGTTACCGTGTATGTTCCAGCCTCAAGGCTGTCGATCATATTGGTTGTTTCACCATTGCTCCATAGGTAGCTGTACGGCTCTGTTCCTTCAGAAGTATGAGCAACAGCCATTGCAATGTTGCCGTTAGAGCAATCTCCATCAACTCCGCTACAGCTCAACTGAAGTGCTGGATAAACGGTAATTGTGATGATGTTACTTTCTCCAATCCAAGGCTCACAGCTTGAATTACGTGCACAACGGATGAAGCAAGTTGTTTCAAATACTGAATCAACGTCCAACGTCTCGCTGTTCGAGTTTGGAATCTCTGTCCAAGAGTTAACTGGCGTTCCACACTCACCTCTCAACCACATATACTCAACTGGACCGATTCCACCACTTGCTGGCGCAAGACTTGTGAATGGTTCTGGATCGAATGGACCGCAGTTCTCTTGATTGTAGCCGATCTCACCTGGATCAGTAACGTTACAGCAAGGAGTAACAATCACTTCTTCAGTACAAGTAGCTGAACATCCATTCGCATCGGTAACAGTTACCGTGTAAGTACCTTCTTCAAGGTTCTCGATGGTTTGAGTTGTTGCTCCGTTACTCCACTCATATGTGAAAGGTCCTGTTCCGTCAAGAACTTCTACAGAAGCACTTGCAGCGTTTCCGTTGCCACAATCTCCAGAGATGCTTGAGCACTCAATTGAAAGTGCATTCTGAATAGTGATTGTGATGATGTTGCTTTCACCGATCCAAGGCTCGCAACCATTGTTACGTGCACATCTTCTGAAACATGTTGTTTCCGTGACCACACCTGGGTCATAGCTTTCGCCATTTGCTCCTGGAATTGGAGTCCAAGTATTCGGGTTCGTATTGCAATCACCTTGCAACCACATGTACTCAACCGGGCCGATACCACCAGTAGCAGGTTCTACAGAAACAATTGGATCCGGATCGAATTCAGTACAACTAGACTGCGCTCCAGCGATCTCTCCTGGATCTGTAACGTTGCAGCATGGCGTTACTATGACGCTCTCCGTGCAAGTTGCTGTACAACCGTTAGCATCAGTTACAGTTACCGTGTAAGTACCTTCTTCAAGACCTGTGATCTCAGCAGTGGTTTCACCATTACTCCACTCATAAGTGTACGGTTCCGTGCCGTTCAGCACCTCAACCGAAGCGCTGGCCATGTTGCCATTACCACAATCTCCAGAGATACTTGAACATGCGATCTCTAATGCTGGGTAGATCGTAATCGTGATGATGTTAGACTCGCCAACATATGGCTCACAACCTTCTCTACGAGCACATCTTCTGAACTGAGTTGTCTCGGAAATAAGACCCGGCTCCAATGTCAAACCGGTTGAACCTGGAATCATCTGCCAAGGACCTGAAGTACCTGGACGCGAAATCCAGATGATCTCCATGTCTCCAAGACCTCCAGACGGATCAACAACACTGGTCAATGTAGCCGCCTCGAATGGACCACAGTTTTCTTGGTTTTCAGCAATCTCTCCACCATCAGTGATGTTACAGCATCCTTCAACCTCTACAACTGCATCACAAGTAGCAGTACAACCATTCGCATCAGTTACAGTAACACTGTAAGTTCCTGATGAAAGTCCATCGATGGAAGCAGTAGTTGATCCATTGCTCCATTCGTAAGAATATGGCTCTTCGCCACCGCTTACGCTAACTGAAGCAGAAGCCAGATTACCGTTAACGCAATCTCCATTTGTAGAAGAACAAGTTGCAACAGGCTCATCAAAGATGGTGATGCAAACCACGTTGCTTTCTCCAATGTAAGTCTCACAACCTACGTTTCTAGCGCAGCGGATAAAGCATCGGCTTTCAGTCAACATTCCTGGGTCGAACGTCTCACTGTTTGAGTTTGGAATTTCAACCCAACCGTTCTGACCATTGTTAATAGGAACGTTTTGAGAATTCCACAACCACAGGTACTCTACTGGGCCGATTCCTCCTGTTGCTGGAGCAACCGAAGTAATCGCTTCTGGTTCGAATGGACCGCAGTTTTCCTGAGCTCCAGCAATCTCTCCTCCATCTGTTACATTACAGCATGGCGTAATTGAAACCGTTTTGCTGCAAGATGCTTCGCATCCATTGGCATCGGTAACTGTCACACTGTATGTACCAGCTTCGAGATTGCTGATTGATGCAGTTGTTTCTCCATTGCTCCAGAGGTAAGTGTAAGGAGCTTCTCCTCCATCAACAGAAACAGAAACTGAAGCCTCGTTATTGTTGGCACAGTCTCCATCAACACCTTCGCAAGTCAATTCTGGAACTTCGTTAACCGTGATGCAGATAACGTTGCTTTCTCCGATGTAAGTTGTACATCCAGCATTTCTAGCACATCTGATGAAGCATCGGCTTTCAGTCAGCATTCCTGGATCATAAGTTTCGCTATTCGAACCTGGAATTTCTACCCAACCGTTGTTTCCGTTGTTCATTGGAACGTTGTTCGCATTCCATAACCATATGTACTCTACTGGACCGATACCACCGGTAGCTGGAACCACACTTGTGATTGCAGCTGGATCGAATGGACCACAGTTTTCCTGTGTGCCAGCTATCTCGCCACCATCGGTAACGTTGCAGCAAGGTTCAGATACTATTGTTACTGAGCAGTCTGCCATACATCCGTTGGCATCCGTTACGGTAACCGAGTAAGTTCCTTCGCTCAATCCGCTGATGTCAGCAGTTGTTGCACCGGTGCTCCATGCGTAAATGAATGGTGCTGTTCCGCCAGTAATTGAGGTAGAAACCGCTCCTACTCCATTGTTGCTGCAGTCTCCGTGAGTCGGGTTGCAAGCAACTTCAACTTCTGGGTAAACCGTAATGCAGATCACATTGCTTTCACCAACGTAAACATTACATCCTTCTCTTCTCGCGCAGCGGATGAAGCAGGTAGTCTCTGTCAACATTCCTGGATCGTACGTTTCGCTGTTCGAACCTGGGATTTCTACCCAACCGTTGTTGCCATTGTTCAATGGAACATTCTCATCGTTCATCAACCAGATGTACTCGAGGTCGCCAAGACCACCAGTTGCTGGCGCGATAGAAGTGATTGCAGCTGGATCGAATGGACCACAATTCTCTTGCGCTCCTTCAATCTCGCCACCATCAGTTACGTTACAGCATCCTTCAAGCGTTACCGTAGCATCGCAAGTAGAAGTACATCCGTTGGCATCTGTTACGGTAACTGAATACGTACCTGCAGCCAGATTATCGATAGAAGCTGTCGTCTCTCCATTGCTCCACTCGTAAGTGTAAGGAGCTTCTCCACCGCTAACAGACACCGAAGCCGAAGCTGAGTTACCATTAGTACAGCTTCCGTTTACTAGAGTGCACGTAGCCGTTGGGCCTGGATAAACCGTAATTGTCAGAATGTTGCTCTCTCCGATGTAGTTGTTACATCCGCTTCTACGAGCACATCTTCTGTACTGCAGACTGATGTCTGTGTAAGGTGCATCATAGGTCGGTCCGTTAGCACCTGGTACGGTAGTCCAAGAACCACCAATGGTTCTTACGATCCACACATACTCGATATCTCCAAGACCTCCACTTGGCAATGAAACGCTAGTAAATGGTTCTGGGTCGAAACCACCACAATTCTCCTGACTTGCAGCAATTTCGCCTGGGTCAGTTACATTACAGCAAGGCGCTGAAGAAACCGTTACATCGCAAGTTGACGTACATCCGTTGGCATCTGTTACAGTAACTGAATAAGTTCCATCAGCCAATCCGTCAATCGAAGCAGTTGTTGCTCCATTGTTCCACTCGTAAGCGTAAGGTGCAGTTCCACCGTTTACAGATACAGAAGCAGAAGAAACATTTCCGTTGTTGCAGTCTCCGTTAACTGGAGTGCAGGTTGCAACTGGCTCATCGAAGATGGTAATGCATACCACGTTGCTTTCGCCAACGTAAACGGTACATCCTTCTCTTCTCGCGCAGCGGATGAAGCAACGGCTTTCAGTCAACATTCCTGGGTCGTAGCTTTCGCTGTTTGAACCTGGGATTTCGACCCAACCATTCTGACCATTATTGATAGGAACGTTCTGAGAGTTCCACAACCACACATACTCAAGGTCTCCAAGACCGCCAGTTGGAGGTGTAACAGAAGTAATCGGCTCTGGGTCGAATGGACCACAGTTCTCTTGTGCTCCTTCAATCTCGCCACCATCGGTAACGTTGCAGCATGGCTCCGTATTAACCGTTACACTGCAAGTCGCTTCGCAACCGTTCGCATCGGTAACAGTAACTGAGTAAGAGCCTGCCATCAAGTTGCTGATGTTCATGGTTGTTGCACCAGTGCTCCAAAGCACCGTGTAAGGCTCAACGCCACCACTCACAGAAACCGAAGCAGAACCTTCGTTGTTGTTCTGGCAATCGCCATCTACTTTCGAACAAGATGCTGAAAGCGCAGTTGGCTCCTCAACCGTAGCGGAGCAGGTCGCTGTACAACCATTCGCATCGGTAACAGTAACTGTGTAAGAACCAGCACCAACATTATCTACCGTTGCAGTTGTAGCACCGTTGCTCCAAGCGTAAGTGTAAGGAGCGCTTCCGCCTGTGGCGTTCACACTCACCGAACCGTTGTTCTCGCCAGCGCAAGTCGCGCCAGATGCATCGCAAGTAGCAGCAAGTCCGCTTGGCTCGCTAACCGTTACTGAGCAGTCTGCTTCGCAGCCATTCGCATCGGTCACAACCACGCTATACGTTCCAGCCATCAAGCCAGAAATGGTAGCGGTTGTTCCGCCATTGCTCCAAGCGTACGTGTAAGGCGCTTCTCCGCCAGAAACCGAAACAGAAGCTGTTCCTGTTCCTGTACCATTACAATCGCTATCGGTAGCTGAGCAAGAAGCGGTCGGTCCTTCGTTCACGACCATGCAAACCACGTTGCTCTCTCCGATGTATGGCACACAACCTTGGTTACGTGCGCAACGGATGTAGCATCGCGTTTCGGTGATCATTCCTGGATCGAATGTTTCGCTGTTTGAGTTCGGGATCTCTACCCAACCGTTGTTTCCGTTGTTGATCGGAACGTTCTGAGAGTTCCACAACCAAACGTATTCTACTGGTCCGATACCGCCTGTTGCTGGCGCGATGGAAGTGATCGGGTCTGGATCGAATGGACCGCAGTTCTCTTGTGCGTTATTGATCTCGCCACCATCTGTAACGTTACAGCAAGGCGTTGAAGAAACTGTTACAGAGCAATCGTCTTCGCAACCGTTGGCGTCTGTTACAGTCACGCTGTAAGTGCCATCAGCCAAGTTTGTAATGGAAGCCGTTGTGGCTCCGTTGCTCCAAGCATAAGTATAAGGTGCAGTTCCACCGCTTACAGATACTGAAGCGGAAGAAACATTTCCGTTGTTGCAATCTCCGTTGGTTGGAGTACAAGTTGCAACTGGCTCATCATGAATTGTAATGCAAACAACGTTGCTCTCTCCGATGTAAGGCACACAACCTTGGTTTCTCGCACAGCGGATAAAGCATCTGCTTTCAGTCAACATGCCTGGATCGTAGGTCTCGCTGTTCGAGTTTGGAATTTCCACCCAACCGTTCTGACCGTTGTTCAATGGAACGTTTTCATCGTTCCACAACCACAGGTACTCAACTGGACCAATGCCACCAGTTGCAGGCGCAATGCTTGTCAATGGAGCTGGGTCGAATGGACCGCAGTTTTCTTGCTCTCCTGCGATGTCTCCACCATCCGTTACATTACAGCAAGGAGTGATTGATACTGTAGTTGAACAGTCATCAGAACATCCATTGGCATCTGTTACCGTTACACTATATGTTCCAGCAGCAAGGCCAGAGATAGAAGCAGTTGTTGCTCCGTTGCTCCAAGCGTATGTGTAAGGAGCTGTTCCACCGCTTACAGATACAGAGGCTGAAGCTTGGTTATTGTTGTTGCAATCTCCATTTACAGAAGTACAAGTCGCAACTGGAACTGGGTTCACAACCATACAGATCACGTTGCTTTCTCCGATGTAAGTGGTACAACCTACGTTACGAGCACAACGGATGTAGCAACGAGTTTCTGTCAAGTAGCCAGGATCAAAAGTCTCAGAATTGCTTCCTGGGATCTCAACCCAACCATTCTGACCATTATTAACAGGTACGTTTTGGCTGTTCCACAACCAGATGTATTCAACTGGTCCGATACCGCCCGTTGCAGGAGCAACCGAAGTGATAGCCGCTGGGTCGAATGGACCGCAGTTCTCTTGACCACCAGCGATCTGACCTCCGTTGGTCACGTTGCAGCAACCTTCTACAGTTACGTTCACGCTGCAATCTGCAGAACATCCATGATAATCAGTCACCGTTACTGAGTATGTTCCTTCAGCCAGGTTGTTGATGGTCTGAGTCGTTCCGCCATTGCTCCATGCGTATGTGTAAGGAGCAGTTCCGCCTTGAACGTTCACAGATGCAGAGGCACCGTTTCCGTTGCTGCAGTTTCCGCTTACGCTTGTGCAGTTCACTTGTGGAATTGGGTGAATTTCAATCTCAAGTTCATTTGAACAGAAGGTGAATTCTGGGCATCCTTCTCTTCGAGCACAACGCTTGAACTGAGAGTTGATCGTAATCAAACCTGGATCATATGTCTCTCCGTTCGCACCTGGAATTGGCATCCAAGACGTCTCCGTTTCTTTTTGGTACCACTGGTAAACGATACCGCCAAGTCCACCGCTTGCTGGCGCAATGCTTGTGAACGCAACTGGATCGAATGGTCCACAACCTTCCTGACTTCCTGCAACTGTTCCTGGATCGGTAACATCACAGCATGGAGTTGTGGTAACGGTTACTGAACAATCGTCAGTACATCCGTTGGCATCGGTTACGGTAACCGAGTAAGTTCCTTCGGCAAGACCGCTGATAGAAGCAGTTGTTGCTCCGTTGCTCCAAGCATACGTGTAAGGAGCCGTTCCGCCTGATACTGATACTGAAGCAGAGGCTTCGTTATTGTTGTTGCAATCTCCATTAACTGAAGAACAGGTTGCAACTGGTTCTGGATGAACTGTTATAGTCAGAATATTGCTCTCTCCCACGTATGAGTTACATCCGCTTCTTCTTGCACATCTTCTGTACTGAAGGCTTACGTCTGTGTAAGGCGCATCGTAAGTTGGTCCGTTTGCACCTTGAACTGTGTTCCAAGAACCACCGATGGTGCGAACGATCCAAACATATTCGATATCACCAAGCCCACCAGTTGGAAGTGAAACACTTGTAAATGGTTCTGGGTCGAATCCACCACAATTCTCCTGACTTGCAGCTATTTCGCCTGGATCGGTAACATTACAACATGGTGTTGTAGTAACGGTTACTGAACAATCGTCTTCGCATCCGTTAGCGTCTGTAACCGTAACAGAGTATGTTCCCGCAGCAAGACCATCTATTGAAGCTGTTGTAGCACCATTGCTCCAAGCGTAGCTGTAAGGAGCAGTGCCACCAGCAACAGATACAGATGCTGAAGCCTCATTATTGTTATTGCACGTTCCATTGACGGAAGAACATGTTGCAACAAGTGCAGCTGGTTCGTCAATATCCACTGAACAAGTGTTTGAACATCCATTGGCATCGGTAACAGTTACACTGTAGCTTCCTGCCATCAAGTTGTTAACCACCATGGTTGTAGCTCCTGTGCTCCAAAGCACCGTGTAAGGAGCAGTACCTCCGGATGCCGATACGGAAACACTTCCTGTTGAAGCTCCATTACAGTCTACTGGAGTTGAAGAGCATGTTGCCACCACATCGTCTGGATTTACAGTTATGGTGATAATGTTGCTTTCACCAACATATGAAGTACATCCACTTCTACGAGCGCATCTTCTGTACTGAAGGCTGATGTCTGTGTAAGGTGCATCGTATTCTGGAGAATTGGAGTTTGGAATTTCGCTCCAAGAACCACCGATCTCACGCACCAACCATACATACTCAAGGTCGCCCAATCCGCCAGAAGGAAGGCTAACGCTTGTAAATCTTTCCGGGTCAAAACCACCACAATTCTCTTGATTTGCTGCTATCTGACCTGGATCGGTAACGTTGCAGCAAGGTGTAGATGTAACAGTTACTGAGCAGTCATCTGAACATCCGTTCGCATCAGTAACAGTTACCGAGTAAGTACCAGCAGAAAGTCCGCTAATGCTTGAAGTCGTTGCTCCGTTGCTCCATGCATAGCTGTAAGGAGCCGTTCCACCTGATACAGATACTGAGGCTGATGCTTGATTGTTGTTCGAGCAGCTACCATCAACTTTAGAACAAGTAGCAACTGGCTCTGGATTGATGGTGTAGCAAACGATGTTGCTTTCGCCAACGTAAGTCGTACAGCCGCTTCTTCTTGCACAACGGATGAAGCAACGTGTTTCGGTCAACATGCCTGGATCGTAAGTGGCAGAGTTGCTGTTCGGGATCTCCACCCAACCGTTGTTTCCATTGTTAACCACGTTCTGAGTGTTCCACAACCATACGTATTCAAGGTCGCCCAAACCACCAGTTGGCAATGAAGCCGAAGTGATAGGCGCTGGGTCGAATGGCCCACAGTTTGAACCGCCACCCGCGATCTGACCTCCATTGGTCACATTACAACATGGAGTATTGGTTACTGTAACCGAACAGTCATCAGAACATCCGTTCGCATCAGTAACAGTTACTGAGTAAGTACCAGCAGAAAGACCATCTATAGAAGCTGTTGTAGCGCCATTGCTCCAAGCGTAAGAATAAGGAGCTGTTCCACCTGACACAGATACTGAGGCTGATGCTTGGTTGTTGTTCGAGCAGCTACCATCAACTTTAGAACAAGTAGCCGTTGGCTCTGGATTGATGGTGTAGCAAACGATGTTGCTCTCACCAACGTAAGTCGTACAGCCGCTTCTTCTTGCACAACGGATGAAGCAACGTGTTTCGCTCAACATGCCTGGGTCGTATGTGGCAGAGTTGCTGTTCGGGATCTCCACCCAACCGTTGTTTCCATTGTTAACCACGTTCTGAGTGTTCCACAACCAAACGTATTCGAGGTCGCCTAAACCGCCTGTTGGCAATGAAGCCGATGTGATCGGTGCTGGATCGAATGGTCCACAGTTGGAACCGCCTCCTGCGATTGTGCCACCATTGTTGACATTACAGCATGGTGTGTTCGTCACCGTTACTGAACAATCATCAGAACATCCGTTCGCATCAGTAACAGTTACCGAGTAAGTACCAGCAGAAAGTCCGCTAATGCTTGAAGTCGTTGCTCCGTTGCTCCATGCATAGCTGTAAGGAGCCGTTCCACCTGACACGGAAACAGAAGCACTTGCTTCGTTATTGTTCGAGCAGCTACCATCAACTTTAGAGCAAGTAGCCGTTGGCTCTGGATTGATGGTGTAGCAAACGATGTTGCTTTCGCCAACGTAAGTCGTACAGCCGCTTCTTCTTGCACAACGGATGAAGCAACGTGTTTCGGTCAACATGCCTGGGTCGTAAGTGGCAGAGTTGCTGTTCGGGATCTCCACCCAACCGTTGTTGCCGTTATTCACTACATTCTGAGTGTTCCACAACCATACATATTCAAGGTCGCCCAAACCGCCTGTTGGCAATGAAGCCGATGTGATAGGCGCTGGGTCGAATGGTCCGCAATTTGAACCGCCACCAGCGATCTGACCTCCGTTGGTCACGTTGCAGCATGGTGTAGATGTAACGGTCACTGAACAGTCGTCAGTACATCCGTTAACGTCTGTTACCATAACTGAATAAGAACCTGCGGTTAGGTTGCTGATTGAAACAGTCGTAGCACCTGTACTCCACAGATAAGTATAAGGTGCGGTACCGCCTGATGCAGAAACAGAAGCCGATCCAACATTATTGTTGTTACAATTTCCGTCAACTTTAGAACAGCTTGCAACTACATCGTTCGGATGAACGGTGATCTGAACCCAATTGCTTTCTCCCACATAAGGAACGCAACCTGCGCGTCTTGCACATCTTCTGAACCAAGTTGTAACATTTACAACTCCCGGATCATAGGTTGGTCCGTTAGCACCAGCAATAGTTGTATAAGTAGAACCTCCATTTGTAGACATCAACCATACATATTCGATGTCGCCTGTTCCACCTGAAGGAAGTGTTACACTTGTAAGCAAAGCTGGATCGAATGGCCCACAGTTGCTTTGGTTCTCAGCAATGATTCCACCGTTGGTAACATTGTCACAACAAGGACCTGTTACTGTCATTGTAATGATGTTGCTCTCTCCTACATAGGAAGTACATCCTGCTCTTCGAGCGCATCTTCTGTACTGCGTTGTTTGCGTGATCACACCAGGATCGTACGTCAGGCCAGTTGCTCCTGGAATTGTTGTCCATGAACCTGAAGTTCCTGGACGTGTGATCCATACTATTTCCAACGCTCCGATACCGCCAGAAGGATCTTCTGTGCTGGTTATCATTGGAGGGTCGAATGGTGCACAACCTGAACCGTTGGCAGCGATCTCTCCTGGGTCGGTAACGTTACAGCAAGTTTGCGTGGTGATGGTTACTGAACAATCGTCAGTACAACCATTCGCATCGGTTACCGTTACAGAGTACGTTCCAGCAGCCAATCCGCTGATGGATTGTGCAGTAGCACCATTGCTCCATGCGTATGAATAAGGAGCTGTTCCGTTTGAAACAGTAACTGAAGCCGAACCAAGATTGTTATTTGAACAAGAACCATTCGTAGGCAAGCATGTAACTGTAATTCCAGGAACAATGGTGATAGTGATGATGTTGCTTTCGCCAACATAATCCGTACATCCTGCTCTACGAGCACATCTTCTGAATTGAGTAGTGGTCGAAACAATTCCTGGGTCATACGTAAGACCATCAGCACCAGCGATCATTTGCCAAGTTCCAGAAGTTCCTGGACGTGTTATCCAAACAATCTCCATTGCACCTGTTCCACCACTTGGGTCAGAAACGCTTGTCAATTCGGCCACATCAAATGGACCGCAATTAGTTTGGTTTTCAGCAATTTGACCACCATTGGTAATGTTATCGCAGCAAGGACCAGTAACGGTCATGGTCAGGATGTTGCTCTCGCCTACATACGAAGAACAACCCTCTCTTCTAGCACATCTTCTGTACTGAGTAGTCACGGTAATTACGCCTGGATCGTATTCTGGGCCGTTAGCTCCTGAAATGGTTTGCCAAGCATTCCAACCTCCGTTTCCATTTGAAGTGCGATAGATCCACACATACTCCATATCACCTGAACCACCACTTGGCAATTCAACACTTGTAATTGCTGGTGGATCGAAAGGAGCACATCCACTACCATTTCCTGTAATCTCACCGGGGTCGGTTACGTTACAGCAAGAAGGCTTGTCTCCTATGGTTACGCAAACCTCATCCGAAGTACATCCGTTGGCATCGGTAACAGAAACACAATACTGTCCTGGGCATAGATCCTCCACTGAAGAAGTTGTTGCGCCATTGTCCCATACATATAGATACGGCTCCGTTCCACCAGAGGCCGAAGCAGTTGCAGTTCCATCACAACCGTGATCGACACAGTTCTGAAGGTCGAAGTTGAAATCGCCATGGCCAGTAAAGTCACCTGAGTAATCGAACCAAAGTGAAGCTCCGTAGTTTCCGTTCTTATCGTTCGCAGCCGTTCCGACCTGAACTCGGAACTGAAGAGCTGCGGCCATGCGCTGAATGTTCAATTCCTTACCAGCATAATAGCCAAGTCCGATCAAACGGCTTTGCGAAGCATCCATTTCGTAGTAAGCCCAATCCTGATAGTTGTTTCCAACAATGGAAGAAGTTCCTTTCCAAGAACCACCGGCAGCTTGCCACTGAGACCATGACTTCTTATCATTCAGATAGACGTCAACCGCCCAACGCTTATCAGCATTGGAAGTATTGTATATGACGCCAGTGATACGTGCCGTTCCATCAGGATACTCTACCAAGCTACCTGAGTTGTTCTCGAATTTGAAATTCGTTGTCGTACCAGGAAGCGTGTTGATCCAGACGGCATGTGATCCGTTCTGATAATGAACCGCCTCACACTCGTGTGAGTTATCGCTATCGCAACTAACGTCTGTACCAGTAACGTTCACGGAAACTCCAGATGTTCCAACTGTGATCTTCACCCAGTTGCTCTCTCCAACATACTGCGTACAGCCAGCTCTTCTTGCACATCTTCTGTACCAGGTGGTTTGCGTGATCGAACCTGGATCGTATGTCAATCCATTAGCACCGGAAATGGCCGAGTAGGTACTTCCACCATTATAAGATTGCAACCATACAAACTCAAGGTCTCCTGAACCACCTGACGGATCCTGAACACTTACAATCTCTGCTGGATCGAATGGACTACATCCAGTTTGAGGATATCCGATCTCGCCAGCATCAGTTACATTATCGCAACCAGAAATGGTGAAATGAACGGTCACCTCATCGCAAAGAGAACCTCCACAACCACTTTGTGTGTATGTTTTCACATTAAGCGTATAGATGCCAGCACCAAGGTTCAATGCCGCTTCATCTGTAGGAGTTCTGTATGGATAGCTGTTCTCAGTATTTGTGGCAGTATAATCTCCAGACCAAGTGAACTTCACGCTACCAACGGTAGCACCAGAAACCAATGCCTCAACATTCCAGTTAGTTGGAAGACTTGCAAGTGTGTAAGTCGCACCATCAGCGAGGGTTGTGTTGGTGTTCGACCCAAGATCGTGCAATGCAATCTCAGTAATGTCGGCATCGCAGCATTCCCCAGAAACGTAAAAAGTTATGTCGTTGCTTTCTCCGACATAACTTGTACAACCGCTTCTGCGCGCGCATCTTCTAAACTGCGTTTTTACCGTAATGGGATCTGGATCGTACGTTGGTCCGGTGGCTCCAGCAATTGGACCCGACCATGAGCTCCAGCTTCCATTCGTGTATGTTCGAGATATCCAAACGTATTCGATGGTACCACTACCTCCACTTGGCAACGAAGTGCTTGTGATCAGTGGCGGGTCATAAGGAGCACAACTGGTACCACCACCTGCAATAACTCCCGGACTCGTCACATTGTCGCAAGCCGGTGTATAAGAGATACACAGACTTACTGGAACAACCGAATTGGCAGATGGGGCCGATCCCGAACCATACGTAGCATCTTCATAGTGCGCCAAAATGATCTGATCCACCCCATTAGGTAAAGAGATGTTGCTTCCCAGAGAACCAGACCACTCATCAGACATTACGCCCGTTGCCAAGTCTCCAGTGTAAGAACTGGTATATACAGTCGATCCGTTCTTACGGAAGATCACCCTCCATTTCTCATTTGGTTGATCTCCTGTACTTGCCCGTGTCAAATAAGCATCCCAAGAAACTGCTTCCGTAATGCTTACGGTTACCGCAGAATTGAATTCAGTTGGATAAGGACCTGGAATGACAAATGATGTAACAGAACCGTCTACAAACCGAAGGTCGGTCTGAGGAAGCCCGTTACTACCAGAAAGGTTGGTCACATCAATGTTGTTCTCCCAAAGGAAACTGCCATTTGCACAGTTTGGTGAGCTTGGCGGGTTTATGCAGGTGTTCACAGAAACCTCAACCCAGTTACTCTCGCCAACATATGATGAACATCCGCTTCTGCGGGCGCATCTTCTGAACCAAGTGGTTTGAGTGATCACTCCCGGATCGTATGTCGGGGCATTGGTATTGCTAATTGCCGTGTAGGAAGACCCTCCATTATACGACTGTAGCCATACATATTCAAGAGAACCAGAACCGCCACTCGGCAAGCTCACACTGTTGATAACGCCTGGGTCGAAAGGCGAACAACCCGTTGGGGTTGACGCACTGATGGACCCTGCACTTGTAACATTGGAGCATTGTGCAAAGGCCTCAGTTGCCGAAAGAACAGTTACAACTGAAAAAATTGTGCTCAATAAGGCAAAAACGTATTGTTTTTTCATAATGAAAATGATTGTAATTCTAGAATAGGGGTATTGCTGATCGGTGCGGTGTTACGCACTTTGAAGAAGTCAGTTATAGGATTTTCGATAATCGACATATTTTTTGGTTATGCCACAGTCGTAATATAACCCTTATTGGTTAACGTGCGAAGATAGTTATTTAGACTAACGCGTATAATCAGCTCGATGAACGCTGTGTTAATTTCGACCAATGGCGAAAACAAAACGGGCCGAACATTGCTGTTCGACCCGTTTTTAACCTAATGATCAGTCTGGCAATTACTCTCTGATGAGCGTGATGTATCCGGTCAATTCTTTGACTCCCAGATCACCGTAATCAACTCGAATTGCATAGTAGTAAGTACCTGCCTCCAGATCAACTCCAGCACTGGTCTTACCTGCAAATCGAAGATCGGTACCAACGCCTTCCCAAACAGAAAGTCCCCATCGGTTGTACACCTTGGCTTCGATCAGTTCTGCCAAGCTGCTTGTGATCCAAACATAGTCGTTGATTCCATCATCATTCGGAGTAAGTACGTTGGTGATGATGAAGAACTCCTGAACATCCAACACCGCAGTTGCCGTGTCTGTACATCCAGCAGATGTGCTGACAACCAACGTTACTTCGTACTCGCCTTGTGTCTCGTAATCATGACTTGGATTCTGCTCGTTAGAACCTGTGCCATCACCGAAGTCCCATGTCCAGCTGAACAATGGCGGCACCGTTGATGAATCGGTAAAGAATACCGGCTCTCCAAGGTTGGTATCACCGTAACCGAAGTTGGCGGTCGGGTAAGCCTGAACAGTGATGTTAACCGTGTCTACAGCCACCTGATTACAACCTTCGTTGGTAACCTCAACTATGTACATGGTATCATCCAAAGGAGAAACCGTAATGGTCGACCCTTCGCCTCCTGGCATCCACACCACATTCTCACCACCAATAGTGGTAAGCATTACCGTATCTCCGATACAGATAACCTGATCGGGACCGGCATCTGCAGTTGGACCAGGAACCACATCTATAACCACAGGCTCTGATGTGTTTACACAACCGGCAAGGCTTGTAACTGTTACCGTGTAGCTTCCAGCTTCTGTTACGGTAATGGTTTGAGTTGTCTCACCATTGCTCCACTCATATTCGAAACCGAATGGAGGCCCTAGCGCAACCAACTGAACTTCATCACCCTCACACAGACTGGTCTCTCCGTTCACGAAGATCTCTGCCGGAGGCAATGGCAAGAAGCCAATTGGTAGAGAAGCACTTGCTGAACAGCCTAGAGGGTTGGTAACAGTTACGGTGTAAACACCACTTTGCGTTACCTCAATTGACTGAGAAGTCTCTCCTGTACTCCACTCAAAATCATCAATGAATGGTATGCCAACTGCGGTCAGTGTAACCACGTCTCCATCACAGTATGGGAAATCCAGATCTGGAATGATCTCCGTAACTGGGGTTGGAAGTACAGTGATGGTCTGACCAGCTATTCCTTCACAACCGTTCTCATCAGTAACGGTAACGGTGTAAACACCCGTCTGTGTTACCGTTATCGATTGAGTTGTATCTCCGGTTGACCACACGAATGATTCGCCATCTACAACAGTCAGAATCGCTTCCTCACCATCGCAGAATGCGGTGTTTCCGTCAACTTCAATCTCAGGGTTGAATTCTGGGAAGAAGTCAATCTCAATATCATCAGACACTCCAACACATCCTGTTACAGTGTCAGAAGCCTGAACGTAGTAGATACCAGCATCCGAAACCGTGATAGACTGAGTGGTCTCCTGTGTACTCCACAGATATGGCCCATCTCCAATCGCTGTCAGAGTAACTTCATCTCCTTCACAGATCGTTGTTGGTCCATCCGCCTCAATACTGATCTCAGGATTTGGATTAGACACAACGTTGTAAGTTGAAGAAGTTCCTTCACATCCGAATTGGTTGGTAACCGTTACCGTGTAAGAACCCGTTTCTGTTACCGAGATGATCTGGGTAGAATCTCCAGTGCTCCATTCGTAACTGTTGTACAGAGAAGTGCTGAGTAGAATCTCCTCACCATCGCAAATTGCACTATCACCATTAGCTGTGATAATTGGCTGCGGATTAGGATTAACTGTCACTACAACACCAGCTGCATTTGCCTCGCAACCGAACTCATTGGTTACGGTTACAACATACAGACCAGACTCAGTTACAGTTATACTCTGAGTTGTTTCTCCATTCGGAGACCATGAGTACGATTCCCAAGCGTCAACAGTAAGGGTTACACTGTCTCCATCACAGAAAGTGGTTGGTCCATCTGGTGTGATGACCGGGAATGGAGTCGGTGTTGGATTAACAGTTATCTCGATACTGTCTGATCCCATACAACCGTTGCCATCCGTTACGGTAACCGTGTAGATTCCAGAAGTAGTAACATCAATCTCTTGCGATGATGCTCCCGTACTCCAAGAATAAGCTTCTGCCTGAGACGACACCAATGTGATGGACTGCCCATCGCACGTAACCGTATCAGAAGCAGAAATCTCTGGTTGAGGATTCTGGTAAACAGTGATAGTAACATCAGCAGATACGCCAGAGCAACCACCTTCATCCACAACTGCTACGTTGTACGTTCCACTTGTACTTACAACAATGGTTGGAGTTGTTGCTCCAGTGCTCCATAGATATTCTTCAAATCCAGGAGTTGCTGCAAGAACCACTGAATCGCCATCGCAGAACTCGGTTGGTCCATCTGGCGTGATGGTTGGAATTGGATTCATCCACACATCCACATTTATAGGTGCAGATGTTCCCTCACAACCATTGGCATCTACCACAGAAACTACGAATGTACCTGGGGTAAAGACCGTAATAGACTGAGTCGTTTCTCCGGTAGACCACAGATAAGAATCTGCCGCGCTTGATGTGAGAACAACACTGTCACCATCACAGAATTCTGTTGGTCCATCTGGTGTGATGGTTGGAACAGGGTTATCGAATACAGTGACCACAATAGAACCAGATTCGGTACTACATCCGTTTGCATCTGTTCCAACAACGTTGTAAGAACCGGTTGTTGAAACCGTGATAACAGGTCCCGTCTCGTTAGTTGACCACACATATGAATCCGCTCCACTGGCGGTCAGGCCAACGCTTCCTCCATCGCAGAACTCAGTTGGTCCGTCTGGAATAACCGCTACAGTTGGTGGGTTATTGATCTCGACAGAAACTGAAGCCGAAGTGTCAACACATCCGAATTGGTTATCGGCAACCACATAGTAAACACCGGCCGTTGTAACCACAATTGAGTTAGTAGTAGCACCTGTGTTCCACACGTAACTCTGACCACCTGATGCAGTTAGCGTCACTGAATCACCATCACAGAACTCAAGCGGACCATCTGCAATAATATCTGCATTTGGCAACGAGTAAACTTCGATGGTAGCTAGCGGTGAAGTTCCCTGACATCCATTCTCATCCGTTACTGTTACTTCAAAAGAACCTGAAGTAAATACAGTAATCGATTGAGTGGTTGCACCGTTTGACCACAGGTAGCTATTGAAGCCTGCCGTGGCAGTAAGCACAGCCGAGTCTCCGAAGCAGAACTGCTGTGGACCGGTTATGTTAACACTAACCACAGGAGGCTGATAAACCGTTACGTCTGCTTGTGCAGATGCAGCAGAACAACCCGCACTGTCTGTTACGGTAACCGTATAGTTACCCGATTGGTTTACCGTGATATTCTGGGTGTTCGCTCCTGTTGACCATTGGTAAGAAACATAGTCTCCAGTGCTAAGAGTAACATCGCCACCCAAACAGAAATCCAGATCACCATCGGCAGTAATAGTTGGTGATGGCGGTGTATTCACAATTACTATAACGTCTGCACTTGTACCCGTACAACCGTTTTGATCCGTGGCCGTAACGTTATATGAACCTGCAGCGGTTACTTGAATTGCCTGGGTCGTGTCTCCAGTTGTCCAGAGATAGCTTTCTGCCATTACCGCAGTAATTGTCAGCACATCTCCATCACAGATCTCCACTATTCCATCAGGCGTTGTGGTAGGATCCGGATTAGCATTGATCGTGATCAAATTCTCAGGAGAGAGTGCCTGACAACCATTGGTATCGGTAACAAGAACCGTGTAGAAACCTGTTTGAACCGCATAAGTTGTCTGGGTAGTATCTCCCGTATTCGTCCACAGATATGCCTCAAACGGCTCTGTAGTGGTTAGGAAAATAGTATCTCCCACACAGAACGATGGTGTTCCAATGGTAGTTACCACAGGTTCTGGAAGATCCCAAACCTCAACAGTAACTGTATCAGAGATTCCGGTACAACCGTTGCCATCTGTTACACTTGCCCAGTAATCACCTGATTCTTCGGCAGAAATTGAAACGGTTGTCTCGCCTGTATTCCAAGCATAAATAGCTGGTTGAGGAATGTTCAAGAACAACTGAACGCTTTCACCATCGCAGAATGCCAATGGCCCTCCAGGAGTGATCATCGGAACCGGATTCGGGTTAACCGTTACCGTGATCTCGTTCGAACTTTGCGAACATCCGTTCGCATCATAATTGGTAACCGAGTAGGTTCCAGATTCCGTAACGGTGATGATACGAGTTGTATCTCCATTGCTCCAGAGGTAGGAAACAGATTCTCGAGCAACCAGATCAACACTATCTCCTTCACAGAACACAACTGGACCTGTAGCGAAGATGAACGAGAATGGTAGTTCATTAACCACCACGGTAACAGGGGCCGAAGTTCCTGAACATCCGTTGGCATCGGTTACAGTTACCGAGTAAGTACCTGATGAATAAACCACTATTGACTGGGTGTTAGCACCGTTCGACCACAAGTATGCATCGGCTGCACTTGCAGTTAGAACCACACTATCACCATCACAGAACTCCAACGGTCCATCTGGTGTGATGGTCGGAGTTGGGTTAGGATTAACCACAACGTCAACTGTATCAGATGTACCAACACATCCGTTGGCATTCGTAACAGTTACCCATCGCTGACCGGAAGTTGAAACCGTAATTGTCTGTGCTGTGGCACCTGTATTCCAGAGATATGCCTCAGCTGGAGATGCCGTAAGTTCAACATTCTGACCTGCACAGAACTCAAGCGGTCCGTTGGCAGAAACCGTTGGCTCTGGATTTGTGAATACCGTTACCGTAGCCGTATCGGAAGTTCCCGAGCAGCCTGTTGCCAACGTAGCAGTTACGTAGTAATCGCCTGATACAAATACCGTGATTGATCTGGTTGTTGCACCTGTACTCCATAGATAAGAGTTAGCAAGACTAGATGTCAACACGACACTATCACCATCACAGAACTCAAGATCGCCATTAGCTGTGATTGTTGGAGTTGGGTTGTTGTTCACAGTTACTTGAACTGGATCTGATGCCCCAACACAATCATTGGCATCCGTTACTGTAACGGTGTAGCTGCCTGTTGTAAATACAGTGATAGACTGAGTTGTTTCTCCCGTACTCCATTGGTACAAGCTTGCGGCCGATGATGTCAATACGACACTATCGCCATCACAGAAAATGGTTGGCCCATCAGCTGTAATAGTTGGTTCCGGATTCGGGAACACCGTTGTTGTAACTGGGTCCGAGGTTCCAACACAACCGTTTGCATCTGTAACGGTAACTGAGAATGTTCCGCTAATGCCAACTACAATTGATTGAGTTGTTTGTCCGTTGCTCCACAAGTAAGAAGATGCAGGAGAAGAAGTCAGTGTAACCGTACTTCCATCACAGAATTCAAGATCACCACTAGCGGTTACAGTAGGCTCAGGTAGATCGTTAACAGTTACTGTCAGATCAGCTGATGCTCCTTCGCAACCATTACCGTCTGTAACGGTCACAGAGTAATCTCCACTAGCAGAAACCGTAATACTTTGAGTAGTTGCCCCAGTTGACCACAGATACGTTGCATAAGAACCCGTGGTAAGAGTAACACTTCCGCCATCGCAGAATGTAGTGGATCCAACAGGGCTAACTGTCGGTGTTGGATTTGGATTGACTGTTACCTGAATAGGATCAGAGTCTCCCTCACATTCATCAGCGGTAACCACGTTCACCGTATAAACTCCTGAAGTAAACACAGTAATACTTTGCGTAGTGGCTCCTGTACTCCAAGTGTATTCTGCACCAGCCGTGGCCGTTAGAACCACACTGTCTCCGGCACAGAACGTTGTTGGTCCGCCAGCAGTAATTTCTGGCTCAAACAATGGAGCTTCTCCAATAGTGGTAGAGTATTCGTAAACACACGCATTTTGATCTACAAATGTTACCGTGTAGCTTCCTGCAGATAGGCCGGAAACATCCTGTGATGTTGGGCCATGATCCCAAGCATACAGATACGGTGGAAGACCACCCGTTGGAGTTAGATCGATCATACCGTCTGAACCTCCAAAACAAGTTGCATCAGTATCAACACTTGAAGCACCAAGTGTATCCGGTTCCGTTACCGCACCACTCGTGTTGACCATACAATCGTTGGCGTCAGTGACAACAACACCATAAGTTCCAGGGCCAAGGTTGTTCAGGTCTTCAGAAGTGGCACCGTTTGACCATGCATATGTGTAAGGAGTTGTACCTCCAGTTACCGTCAGTTCTATGGAACCGTTATTAAGTCCATGGCATGTTACCGGATTAACAGCTGTGGAAGCTTCAAGTTCGGCAGGTTGCGTAACCAGACCACTAACTGTTTGCTCGCAGTTAACAGAATCTGTAACTATTACCTGGTACGTTCCAGCACCCAGACCACTAATACTGTCAGTGGTTGCACCACCCGTTGTCCAGAAGTAAGTGAACGGTGCGGTACCGCCTGATACTACAGCAACCGCTGCGCCATCAGCTGCCTCAAAACAGCTCAAGCTATATGTGTTTATCGCTACGCTGAAGCCTGCACAAGAAAGCTCGTTGATGGTAATTGTACGTTGCGCAGTACAACCATTGGCATCTGTAATAGTTACCGTGTACGTTCCTGGACAGAGGTTAGAAGCAGTCTGACCGATCTGGCCATCACTCCACTCATACAGATAAGGTGCAGTACCTCCAGCGGCTGTTGCTGTTGCAGAACCATCACAAGCTTGGAATATCTGCTCATCGATAACCGTTGTTGAAACAGTTAGCAATGGCGGCTCGGTTACAACAAAACTTCCAGAAGCGGTACACCCGATTGAATCGGTAACGGTTACCGAGTATGGGCCTGCACTTACACCTGTGATCTGCTGAGTTGTTTCTCCATTGTTCCACAGATACGTGAAGGGCGTGTTGTTCTGCTGCGTGATAGGTGTGGCCAGCACACTTCCATCAGTTCCACCGTTACAATCAACTGGCTGACCTGTTACGTTCACATCAAGATCACAAGATGGTGGGTTGATCACGTTGCTTGTGGTCACATCACAACCGTTAGCATCTGTTACCGTAACCTGATAGATTCCAGCACAAAGTCCAACTGCAGTTTGCGTTGTCTGACCATCGCTCCACTGATATGTGTAAGGAGGTGTTCCTCCAGTTGGATTCGCAGTAGCAGAGCCATTACAACCGTTAACGATGGTTTCGTCCATTACTACAACCGACACCCCAAGTACATCTGGCTGGGTCAGTTCAATGGTTTCTTGAACCACACTTCCCTGTGCATCTGTTACCGTTACCACATAAGTACCGGCAACAACGTTATTCAGGTCTTCGGTAGTAGCACCATTAGACCATACGAAGGTCAATGGCGGAGTTGCGTTATTTACGGTTATATCGATAGAACCATTCGCATCTCCATTACAAAATGGCTCTGTGATAGTGAAGCTGATTCCAGGACCAGGGAACACCGTGATATAGCATGTTGCCTGAGCACACAGCACTGGCGATCCATCATCACAGATCTCATAAACAAACTGATCTGGACCCACAAAGCCGTTGTTAGGCGTATACGTATACGTTCCGTTTGAGTTGATTACAACCGAACCATTAGATGGGCCGGAAATTGGAGTTGTGTTGATGATGATGTTGTCTCCGTTAGGATCGAAATCGTTCACCAAATGGTCTCCGGAAACTGGAACGTTCATTGGTGTCAGTGCCGCATCGTCTCCAGCAAATGGCGGGTCGTTATCCGACCCGTTGTAGTCTGGTGTAACGATGATGGTCACAACAGTCTCATCGCAAAGAACCGGAGTTCCATCATCACAGATTCTATAAGTGAAAGAATCTGTACCAATGAATCCTGGATTCGGAGTATAAACGATATTTCCGTTCGGAGCAATGGTTACCGAACCATTAGATGGCCCAGTAAGTGGTGTTGTGGTCAAGATGATGTTATCACCATCCGGGTCATCATCGTTAGCCGTAATGTTTCCACCAACCGGAACTCCTTCCTGAGTTACATAGGCATCTGGGTTGGCAACTGGCGGATCATTATCGTCCGTTACAGGAATTACCGAAATGGTAACTATGGCCGTGTCACAAAGTGATGGGATTCCGTCATCGCAAACCACGTATGTGAATGTGTCTTCACCCTCAAAACCACCGTTAGGAGTGTATGTGTAGTTTCCGTTAGGCTGCAACGATACCGAACCATTGGTTGGACCTGAAACTGGAGTCGTAGTCACAGTCAGGTTGTCTCCATCAGGGTCTGAATCGTTCGTAATAACTGAGCCAGAAACTGGCGTATCAACCAACGTGTTGTTGAAATCATTAACAGCAATCGGAGGATTGTTGTCAGGATAAACGGTGATGTAGCAAGTTGCCTGAGCGCACAGACTTGGTGTGCCGTCATCACATATCTCGTAGACAAACTGGTCTGTTCCAGTAAATCCTGCATCTGGAGTATAGGTGTAATCTCCATTCGGAAGAATTGTAACTGAACCATTTGATGGTCCAGAAATCGGGGTTGTATTCAGAATGATGTTATCACCATTGATATCATAATCATTAGGCAACAGATTATCCGTTACCGGAACCTCCTGAGGAGTCAAGGCAAAATCGTCTCCAGCAAATGGAGGGTCATTGTCTGGTCCATTGTAATCAGGCAATACTGTAATGGTCACAGTAGCAGTGTCGCACAAGCTAGGAATCTGATCATCACATATACTATATGTAAAGACATCCTCGCCCTCAAAACCTGGGTTTGGTGTGTAGTTGAATGTTCCGTTACCCAATAACGTTACCGTTCCGTTACTTGGCCCACTAAGTGGGGTCAGGTTCAGAATGATGTTGTCCCCATCCGGGTCATCATCATTGGTAAGCACGTTTCCAGAAACAGGAACGTCTACGTAAGTAACTGCGTAATCATCCTGCGCAACTGGAGGCTCGTTCCCAGTTGAGACTGGAACAACCTCAATTGAAACCTCTGCCGTATCGCAAAGTGAAGGAACACCATCATCACACAATATATATGTGAATACGTCCTCTCCATCAAAACCAGGGTTTGGTGTGTAGGTGTACGTTCCGTTCGGGTTCAACGAGACCGAACCGTTTGGTGGAGTTGAAAGTAATGTAACAGAGATGTTGTCTCCATCTGGATCATAATCGTTCGTAATTACGTTACCATCAACCGGTGTGTTAACCAACGTTCCGTTGATGTCGTTTACAGCAACCGGTGGATTATTGTCTGGGTAAACCGTAATGATGCATGTAGCCTGAGCACAAAGTACCGGTGTACCGTCATCGCATATCTCATATATATATGAGTCGGTTCCAACAAAGCCTGGATTTGGCGTGTAAGTGTAGTTACCAGCACCATCAATAGTAACCGAACCGTTTGAAGGTCCTGAGATTGGAGTTGTATTGATGATGATGTTGTCTCCATTAGGATCGAAGTCGTTGGTAAGCAAGTTACCAGACACTGGAACTTCTTGTGGAGTAAGAGCCGCATCGTCTCCCGCAAATGGAGGGTCGTTACCTGGTGCATCTGGAATGACATTGATGGTAACCACCGCGGTATCGCAAAGCGAAGGTGTACCGTCATCGCATATACTATATATAAAGGTGTCCGTTCCTATAAATCCTGGATCGGGAGTATAGGTAAATGAACCATCAGGGTTAAGCACAACCGAACCATCAGTTGGGTCAACGATTGGCGTTGTGTTCAATATGATGTTGTCTCCATCTGGATCGTCATCATTGGAAAGTACGTTACCCGAAACCGGTACATCTTCAATGGTTTGAGCCGCATCGGCATTTGCAATTGGAGGCTCGTTACCTGAAGTGATCGGAATTACTTCTATATAAACCGTAGCCTGATCGCATAGTGACGGAAGGCCATCATCACAGACTTCATATACGAATTCGTCCTCACCCTCAAATCCGGCATTCGGTGTGTAGGTGTAAGATCCATCCGGATTCAGAACAACTGAACCATTAGATGGTCCTGAAACTGGTGATGGATCAACAATAAGGTTATCTCCATTAAGGTCAATATCGTTGGTGGTAACATTTCCAGAAACCGGAACGTCAACCAACGTATTATTGAAGTCGTTGTTGGCAATTGGAGGGCAGTTATTGTCATTCAGAACAACATCCACCTCTTCCTTACATCCATTTTGGTCTTCATAAACTATGGTGTAAGTACCAGCTGATAGGTCGGAAAGGTTGGCCGTGTTACCAATTGGGAAGCCCCCTGTAAACCACTCTATTATATATGGTGCACGACCTCCTGTGGCGCTACTGGTTACAGAACCATCTGCAAAACCTTCGCAATATGGGTCTGTTCCGCTGGCGGTAATTACAATTTCCGGCTGGTAGTTATCAATGATTCCGTCTCCATCGTTGTCAATACCATCTCCACATATATCTCCAATTTGGATAATTACCCATGCAGTGTCGCACAATCCTTCTGGTGTACAAACAACATATTCCAAAGAATCAACACCTATATAATTAGGTATAGAGGTGTACTCAACACACAATCCTTGAACAACAGCTGTTCCTCCATTAACTGGAGGAGTAACGATGGACGTTGCCATTCCTCCACCAAGTGGATCGACATCATTATCCTGAACACATACAACCAACGGAATGGATGTATCTTGAATGGTATCGTAGTCTGTATTGGCAATTGGGAATGTCACGAAACCGAACAGCCCATCACAATCTGCATCATATAATGACGAAAACTCAACTCCATAAAGGTTTGAGGTGGTGAGGGTGCTATTCGTTGGAAGCGTGGTCTGATCGATAACGATCAAATGGTCCGTTGCAATCTGACCGATCAATGAATAATCTCCGTTTGAGTCGGTTACATCTGTATCGATGAGTGGATCTGTACCAGGATTGTAAACTCCGTTTCCGTTGGCATCTTCATAAACACGAACCGTAATTCCTCCAAACCCATAATCAGAACCGTTTTCGGCTCCGTTCTCATCAATGTCCAAAATAACTCTACCTAGAATCTCGAATGGAATAAACGGACAACCTGCACAGGTTGGCGGGGGAGTCTCGAAAGGAATAGTTACCGAGGTTGATGAACGATAAGCATACCAGAATGTATTGATCGTATTGATGTTACCATAATCAACGTCTGTCCAATAATGACAAGGAGGTGTGCAACCGTCCAATTCCAATGCTGGCTGACCGCCTGGTAGAGATTCGGTGATGTCTTCATCATCGTAAAAGAAGTTCGGGTCATAAGGCTGTGGCGTTGCAGGACGAACCGGAGTTACATCGAAACCTGTCCTCAAATGTTCCACATCATAGACCGGCAGATGGTAAAAACCTTGTGAGTATCTATACTCTACTTGTAGAGGGGTTCCTGTGGGGATCATATTACCCAAACCGTCCAAACCGTCCCAAGATATGTCCCTGTCATATGGCGAAGTTTCTCCTGGAAACGGAACAATGTCCTGAGTAAGAATTACGTCCGCAGTTCCTGCATCATATTCTCCATTTCCGTTGGAATCAATAAGAATCTCAACTCTACCGGCCTCTGTTGCAGCAAATCGGAAGAACCATTCGCCATCGTCAGGGCATCCATATAGTTTCGGGAAGTCCGCATTGACAACAAATTCACCAAAAACCCCATTGGGGAATGCGGTCTCATCAGGATTATTCAGGAAAACCCGATACTCTGCAAAGGTCACGTTCGACCCTTCGACTGAAGCACGGTCAACTTCAAAATCTCCTGTGGCACTTGTACCGGAACTGTTAAAGGCAATGTTGAAGGCTGCCCCCTGAAACTGCGCATTACTGAAATCTATCAAGCTCACAAAACCATCATCCGAATAGATGTAAAGGGTACCAGTAAAATCACGGTCAAAATAATCGTTCGGATAATCGATCGATGGACACATGAATGCCCAGTTGTAAGAGAAAACACGACCATCAATTGCAGTTGGCGACCCTCCTTCAGTAGCAACCGTAATATCGTAGTACGGGATGATAAGGTCATCTGAATTATAACTCGATTGCGATGCACTGAACTCTATGTAATAATCACCTGCTGGTAATCCATCTGGGTTGAACGTGAAAGCGTTGTAACCTCCAGAGCCGACTATCTGATTCGGACCATTTACTGCTTGCGACCAGTTGGAAATGGCAGCATTGTTCTGCTGACCTGCTGGGTCACCAGCCGTTGGCCAAACCACGTTTCCGTTCGGGTCTTTGATTCGGAAATATCCAGTTCGTGAATTACCCGTATTCGGCCAATGCGGTTGATTGTAGAATTGGCTGAAACCGAAAAACACCTGCTCGTTTTCAGGGTCTTCGATGTGGATGTACAATCTCTGATCTACCGTTCCGTTGTACCGACCAAAATCGTTGTACTCCGAGTAGTTGGTTAGAAGGTGAGTGTAATCCGAAGACGTTGCGGTTGTCTGCTTGGTCCCCTCTGCCATCGTTAAGCTTGGTATCGCAAGACCCAAACTGAAAACTGCTGCCATTGTGAACCGGGTAATTCTGGATAGTCGAATATGAAGCATGTGCTTACCTTTTTTGGTTTCGTGTGTGCGGTATACGCAACTTGGTAGGATTGGTTATACCGTAAAGTGTACGCGCGAAAATAAGCAAGATGCAGCAAGGGATGATCGATAAATAACAACTCATAGACCAACCCCATTTTTGTAAAGACGAAGACACTTATACCTTCGGTCGAACTTCTGAGCCAAATTTCTACATTTGCAATGCATGCATTGAAAATTTAACCATGAGCAAACGAGTTGTATTAATAGATGGAGCAAGAACTCCATTCCTCCGATCAGGCACGGATTACATGGATCTGATGAGCTACCAATTGGGATCTTTCGCCATTAAAGGCGTTTTAGATAAGACGGGAATTCACCCTGATAATGTTGATCAGGTGGTGATGGGAACGGTTATCCATAACGTGAAAACCCCAAATGTGGCGCGAGAGTCTGCTTTGACCGCAGGGCTGAACATGACCACTCCATGTCAGACAGTTTCGCAAGCGTGTATTTCGGCCAATCAGGCCATTTCGCGCGGAGCGGATCTTATCCGATTGGGCCATGCCGATGTTGTGATTGCGGGCGGAACGGACAACACATCCGACTCCCCTATCGGTTACAAGAAAAGCATGCGTAAGAAGCTCTTCAATGCTCAGAAATTGAAGACTACTGGCGACATGATCAAATTCGCTATGACCTTGAAATTGACCGATTTTCTTCCTGACAGACCAGCCGTTGCAGAGTTTCTGACCGACCGTTTGATGGGTCAGGATTGCGACATGTTGGCTGCTAAATTCAGCATCAGGCGAGAAGATCAAGACGCGTTTGCGTTGCGTTCACACACATTAGCTCAAAAAGCTCAGGACGAAGGTATTCTTGCCATGGAAATTGCACCAGTTGAGTTGGCTCCAAACTTCAAACCGATTGAGAAAGACAACGGAATTCGGGTTGCACCACTTGAAAAACTGGCAAAACTCAAGCCTGCTTTCGTAAAACCACACGGAACATTGACAGCGGCCAATTCATCATTCCTAACGGATGGAGCTGCAGCCGTTCTGATCATGAGCGAAGACAAAGCCAAAGAACTCGGTCTTACGCCAAAAGCTTACATCCACGATTACCTTTTCACGGGTCAAGATATTCGGGAAGAATTACTCCTCGGACCTGCCTATGCCATGGCCCGAATTCTTGACCGAAACGGTCTGAAAATGGAAGACATGGATGTGATCGAGTTCCATGAAGCGTTTGCGGGACAAATACTAGCGAACATTGCTGCTTTGGCTTCTGATGAATTCGCTCAGAAAAACCTTGGTCGCGAGAAAGCTGTTGGACAAATTCCAATGGACAAGATGAACCTTTGGGGCGGATCACTTTCCATCGGTCACCCATTCGGAGCAACTGGTGCGAGAATCATGACCACAACGGCCAACCGTCTCATTGCTGAGAACGGCAAATACGGTCTGCTGGCTGCTTGTGCCGCTGGAGCTCATGGACATGCGTGTATCCTAGAACGATACGAAGCTTAATTCACACAACACTTCAGAAAAATGAAGAACAAATACGTTGAAATAGAAAAACGTGATGGCATTGCCATCATTTGGATGGACGAGGAAAACTCGAAAATCAATAAGATCGGCCCAGACATGATTGACACGTTCAATCCGATGATGGATGAACTGGAGAAGGACCCTGAGGTGAAAGCTGCGGTGATGATCAGTCGCAAGAAGGATTTCATTGCGGGAGCCGACATCGAAGCCTTTGCTAACGTGAAAAAGGAAGGTGACTGGCAACCGATCGCCAAGAAGGGTCATGAGATTTTGAACCGCATTCAGAACAGCAAAAAGCCTGTGGTTGCCGCCATCAACGGTGCCTGCATGGGCGCTGGATTGGAAATTGCGTTGGCCTGTGCCGCACGTGTGGCATCTGATAATCCAAAGACGGTTCTTTCTCTTCCAGAAGTAAAACTCGGATTGCTTCCTGGAGGTGGCGGAACGCAGCGACTTCCTCGTTTGGTAGGAATTCAGAAAGCATTGGACATGATGCTTACTGGCAAAAATGTGTTTGCCTATCCTGCAAAGAAAATGGGATTGGTGGACCGCATTGCCACCAAAGAAGCATTGCTCGATGCAGCCTTGGTTCTTGCCAAAGAGATTTCCCAAAAGCCTCTGAAGCGCGAAGACAAGCGCTCTGGTATGGAGAAATTCTTGGAAGGAAATCCGATCACGCGAGGCATCATTTTCAAGAAAGCGAAAGAGATGGTTGACCGCCAGACCAAAGGCAACTACCCTGCACCGTACGAGATCATGGAATGTGTGCGCATTGGAATGAGTTCGGGTGAGAAAAAAGGCTATGCAGAGGAAGTGAAGCGTTTCGAAAAACTCATTCTTACACCAGAGAGCTTCCAGTTACGCGGGATCTTCTTCGCCATGACGGAAAAGAAGAAAAACCCGCAGGCAGAATTGGCCAAGCCAGTTGACGCCATGGGCATGGTAGGTGCTGGGTTCATGGGAGCTGGAATTGCACAGGTTTCTGCTGCAAAAGATGTTCGCGTTCTGTTGAAAGACATCAAGCAGGAAACCATCACACAGGCTAGAAAAACTATTTGGGGTGACATTGGCAAAAAGGTGAAGCGCAAGGCGATGCCACAGTTGGATGCCGACCGTTTGATGAACCGTATCACCGGTCAACTGGATTACAACAACTTCGAGAAAGCGGATGTGGTTATTGAGGCTGTTTTTGAGGATATCAATCTCAAACACAGAGTAATCAAAGAATGCGAAGCCGCGATGCGAAAAGATGCCATTTTCGCTTCCAACACTTCCGCCCTACCGATAACAGAGATTGCGAAAGCAAGTAGTCGACCAGAACAGGTAATCGGCATGCACTACTTCTCCCCTGTTCCTAAAATGCCGTTGTTGGAGATCATCGTCACGGACCAGACTGCTGATTGGGTCACCTCCACCTGCTACGACCTTGGTGTGAAGCAAGGCAAAACCGTGATTGTTGTGAAAGACGGCCCTGGTTTCTACACCACCCGAATTCTAATTCCGTTGATGGGTGAAGCGTTGACCATGTTGGAAGAAGGCGCGGACGCTCTTCAGATTGACAGCGCGCTGAAGAAGTTCGGTTTCCCAGTTGGCCCCGTTACGTTGATGGATGAAGTTGGAATTGACGTGGGCTATCACATCATGACGGGTGAACTGATCCAGCATTTTATCGCAACGCGGGAAGGGGTAAAAACCTCAAAAGGATTTGAGAGCATGTACGAGGCCGGTTATCACGGCCGTAAGAACAAGAAAGGGTTCTACAAGTATGATGACAGCGGCAAGAAAATGCGCGAACTGGATGACAATGTTTACAGCTTCTTTGGCGGAAACAGCCGTAAGAAGTTCGATGACAAAGAAATCTATGAGCGCATTGGAATGAGCATGGTGAGCGAAGCGGCCAGATGTCTTCAGGAAGGCATTATTGCCAATCCGTTGGATGGTGATGTTGGTGCCGTTTTCGGGCTTGGTTTTCCACCCTTCAGAGGTGGACCATTCCGCTATATGGATACTCTGGGAGCGCAAGAAACCGTGGACATCTTTAACCGATTGGCAGAGAAACATGGTCCGCGCTTTTCACCACCACAAATACTATTAGACAAGGCTAAGTCTGGAGAGAAATTCTACTCTTAAAATGCCAAACCAAATGAAAGGAAGGCCGAGGCAACTGCTTCGGCTTTTCTGCTTTAAATCCGAGAACAAATCGACATCTTTGCAACACTAAGCACCGAGATGAAATCACTAAGAAATCTTCCCATTTTCGCCATAATTATCACACTAGCAGTAGGCTGCGGAAGCGAACCTCAAAAACCTGCACCGGGCACAACTTCTAAAGACTCGGAAACATCGGATGCAACGGGCAACGCTCAAAAAGGCAAGTCGCTCTATTTGACCTGCGCTACTTGCCATGGTCAGAATGCAGAAGGAATGAAGGCGCTAGGCGCTCCTGCGCTGGCAGATCAGGAGGCCTATTATCTGCGTCAACAACTCAATAACTTCAGAACAGAAAAGCGCGGTGCACATGCAAAGGACACGTATGGTGCACAAATGGCCCCTTTCTCCAAAACATTGAATAGCGAGAGCATTGAAGATGTGATTGCATACATCAAAACCTTGTCTGGAGCAAAGATTGAAAAGACGATTGAAGGTGGAGATGCTGCCAAGGGAGAAGCGTACTACAATATGATCTGTGGTGCCTGCCATGGACCAGGTGCCAAAGGAATCGAGTCTTTGAATTCACCAAAACTTACTGGCCTTCAAGACTGGTACATTGAGCGTCAATTGCACAACTTCAAGGACAGTATCCGCGGTGTTCATCCAGAAGATAAGTTCGGGGCTCAAATGCAACAAATTGCGGTTGACATTCCAGATGATGGAACCATTTCCGACCTGATAGCTTATCTCAATTCGTTGCACGCTGAATGAGTAATCTTTTCGCGAGGAGCGCATTTCTATTGTTAGCAATTTCAATTGCACTTATTTCCTGCGAAAAAGAAGTTGAACCCTTTGCCGTAGGTTCGGATTCTCAAGAGACACTTAGTGGAGATTCGGATTTCAAACTTTCCGGGTCGTGCCCGCCAGGATTTGAACTGACAGAAGATGGCAACTGCAAGCTGCGATCCATCTATCAGCAATACAACTCACTGGAAAATGCTGGAGTCGGTGGGTTGAAAACTGCTCTTCCTGATTACCGTGATGGCTTTACTCCGCAGCAAATTGACCTTGGTCGTTACTTGTTTTTCGACCCTATTCTATCTGGCGATGGAACTGTGAGTTGTGCTACGTGTCATCAACCCGAAAAAGGGTTTGCCGATGGACTGGCAACAAGCGTGGGTGTTGGCGGACAGGAAGTGAGCCGAGGTGCGCCAAGTCTGTGGAATGTGGCATTCTTGAAGCTGTTCTTTTGGGATGGAAGGGCAACCACACTTGAAGAACAGATGCAAGGGCCACTTTTTGCAGAGAACGAAATGGCCACAACGCCCGAAAAACTTATCTCCACACTGAACGGTTCAGAACAGTACCGATCCATGTTCAAGCAGGCCTTCCCAAATTCTGATGAAAAGATAGAGCTGGATGAAATCTACTTGGCTTTGACCGCTTTTGAGGCCTCACTTATTTCTCTTAACAGTAGATACGATCAATATGCACATGGCTATCACGGAGCGCTTAACGAAAAGGAAATTGAAGGAATGAACATATTCCGCTCGTTCGTTGCACGATGTGCCGAGTGCCACACACCACCGCTGTTCACCAACCAGCAATTGGCGGTTCTGGGAACGCCTGAACCAGACGGAAAAGCACTTGATGCAGGAGCCGAAATTCCTTACAACGACCCGACTTTACGCGGTGCATTCAAAATTCCGAGCCTCAGAAACGTAGCCAAAACCGCTCCCTACATGCATTCTGGAAAATTCAAAACTTTGAGAGAAACCGTGGAGTTTTACACCAAAGGTCGCGGGCACGCAGTTCCTGAAGGTGAGAACCTCTATTTGCATTGGCATATCTGGGAACCTGAACTTACTGATGCCGAATTGGACAGGCTCGTAGATTTCTTGCACACATTAACGGACGAAAGCTTTATGCCAAAACGGCCAGATCGATTACCTTCAGGCCTCTGAAAATTTTGAACTCCAAACAATTACAAATCCCCTTATGAAAAAAGTAATCCTGTGGATCCTGACCAGCGCTATTGTATTTGCCATCGGTCTGTATTTCGGTAAGGTCAAATTCTCGGCCTCTGGTCCTGCGGCTCCTCCTCCAACTTTCTTTGAGGGTGGCGATGGAACAATGGCTGTCGATCTTTCTGAAAAGAATGTGATAGAAGTGAAAGATGGTCAGTCCATTCAAGAAGCTGTAGGTAAAGCAAATCCTGGCGATCTTATCCGAGTTTATCCTGGAACGTATCACGAAACGGTTTATATCGACAAGGACAACATCAGCCTGCAAGGCGTGATCCAAAAAGGCAAATGGCCGACTTTGGATGGAAGCAAAGATGGCGAGGTTGTGCTCAACGATGGCATCCTCTACTCAGGATCGAATATTCTCATTGAGAACCTGTTGGTTACCAATTACAAGGGTAACGGAATCATGGGACAGGCAGGAAACAATTTCCTGATTCGTAACAACCGTATAATCGACACCGGCATCTACGGTATCTTTCCAGAGTTCGGTAAGAACGGTTTGATAACGCACAACGTGTTAAGTGGCATTTCCGATGCTGCCATTTACGTGGGTATGTGCGACAACATTGATGTGAAGTACAATGAGGTGTACGAAAGCGTAGCCGGTATTGAGATCGAGAACTGCCGTCACGCGTTGGTAGAAGGTAATTACACCCACCACAACACAGGTGGAATATTGGCATTTATTACACCAGGGTTGCCGATCAAGGATTGTCAAGACGTCATCATTAGAAACAACTTTGTGATTGACAACAACCACGAGAATTTTGGAAAGCCTGGAGCTATCATTTCGCTGCTTCCGCAGGGAACCGGAGTTATTGTGATGGCTGCTGATGATGTGGTCATCGAAAACAACATCATCACCGGAAACGGTAATACAGGAATTGCCATTACCGACCTGAGTTTCGGCTCGCAGCTATCAAAAGACACGGCTGTTGAACCTAATCCTGACCGAGTAGTGATTCTGGATAACGTGATGTACGGCAATGGCGAAAACCCAGTGGCAGATGTAAAAGCTGCCATGGCAACACAATTGGATGACAAAGGACCGGACATCCTTGCCTACGGAGGTGGTGTCGGAAGTTGCATCCGTAATCGCGACATGTATAGAACGTGGGGACTGGAAGGTTACGGCTCTTGCGAATTGGCAAGCACACAAGACGTAAAGTCTTACCTATTGAGCGAACCTGTAGCACCTCGCGATATTGATTCAGAGGAAAAAGGCAAAATGGCCTATTACGGAGTTTGTTCTGGCTGCCACGCCTATGATGTTCGTATGATCGGCCCACCGGTTCAGGCCATTCAGGCCATGTACAAAGACAACCCGCAAGGATTGGCAGATTATATAGCCAATCCAGTGCGCAGACGCGATGATTATGACGAGATGCCACCTCAGGCCTATCTCTCGGAAGAAACCCGTTTGGCTGTGGCTGAATTCATGCTGAGTTTCGAGAAAAAGTGAACGGAAAACAGGTAGTCATAACAGGTGGCAATGCCGGAATCGGTAAAGCCACTGCCATTGCATTGGCTAAAAAGGGAGCCAACGTTATCATCACATCGCGCTCTGAATCAAAAGCCAAAGCCGCGGTTGACGAAATAAAGGCAGCTTCAAAAAACGAGAACATCGATTTCGTTCTGATAAATCTTGTCGATCAAGAATCGGTTCGAAAAGCGGCTGAAGAAATCAAATCCAAATGCCCAAAAATTGATGTGCTCATCAACAATGCAGGTTGCTATTTGTCTGATCTGGAACTGAGTCCGCAAGGAATTGAAGGACAATTTGCCACTAACCATATTGGGCATTTCCTGCTTACCAATTTGCTTTTGGAAAACATCAAAGCGGCTGGAAATGCACGCATTATAAACCTAGCATCCATCGCCCATAAATCCACTCGTGCGTTGAACTTTGATGATCTCAATTATGAGAAGGAGGAATACGGGGGCTGGAAATCGTATTCGCGAAGCAAATTCTGCAATATTCTATTCACAAAAGAACTGGCCAGAAGACTGGAAGGAACGGGAATAACCGCTAATGCTGTACACCCTGGAGGCGTTAGGACCGAGATTGCCGAGAAAGATGCCAATTGGTACACCAAGCTCGGTTGGATAGTTATGAAGCCATTCATGATAACGGTAGAAGATGGTGCTAAAACCTCCATTCATTTGGCTTCATCTGCCGATGTGGAAGGAGAAACGGGTGGATACTGGGTTCGGAGCAAAAAAGAATGGAGCAACCGCCCATCTCAAGACCCAGAATTGGCTAAAGCACTTTGGAAAAAGAGTGAGGAATTGGTGGGGCAAGAATTCCCCGAATCAAAATTTCAATAACCGTTTATGGCAACAATAGGCACACCGTGGAAACGGTTAGATAAGAAATCTGGGTATGACGCGGTGATCATCGGCTCTGGGCTGGGATCAATGACCTGTGGTGCCATTCTGGCCAAAGCCGGAAAGAAAGTGCTGCTGCTCGAAAAGCACTATGTGGCTGGTGGTTTTACGCACGTTTTCAAGCGGAAAGAGTACGAATGGGATGTGGGCATCCACTACGTGGGAGACGTGCACAAGGATTTCACGTTCATGAGTATTCTTTTCGATTACATCACCGACCATCAATTAAAATGGCAGGAGATGGACGAAGTCTACGATCGTATTGTTCTTGGCGATAACGTCTACGATTTCAAAACGGGAAAAGAGAATTTCATTGAAATGCTTTATGAGCGTTTTCCTGGTGAGGAAGATGCCATAGACGAATACATCAAAGCGGTTTATGCTGCAACAGGTTCAAACCGGAAGTTCTTCCAAGAACGGGCTCTGCCGACCATCTTGAGCAAATTGGTTGGAGGGCTACTGACCAAGAACTACTACAAATGGTCTGATAGAACAACGAAAGATGTTCTTGATAGCTTAACGGATAATGTGGAACTGAAAGCGGTTCTAGCAGGGCAATATGGTGATCATGGTTTACCTCCCGGAGAAAGCAGTTTTGCCATTCAATCTGTGGTGAATAAGCACTACTGGAAAGGCGGTGCATTCCCTGTTGGCGGTTGTCAGCGTATCGCGGAAACCATCATCCCCGTAATTGAAAAAGCGGGTGGTGCTGTTGCAGTTAGAGCTGGCGTAGAGAAAGTCATTGTCGAAAACGGTAAAGCCGTTGGTGTGCTTATGGAAGATGGCACACGAATCGAAGCGCCAATGATCATCAGTGGCACAGGGTACCTGAACTCCTTCGGAAAACTTCTGGACACCGATGTTCAGAAAGCTATTGGATTCAACCCTGACAAAGGGGTTCCACCCTCGACTTCACACATCTGTCTGTACATTGGATTGAAGCATAACCTCCGCGAACTTGGAATCGGCAATACCAACTATTGGGTTTATCCACACAACGACCACGACCGTGGCGTGAAAGAATACTTGGAAGACCCATCGAAACCATTCCCTGTAACCTATATCTCGTTCCCTTCTCTCAAGGACCCAGAATGGGAAGAACGTTATCCTGGAAAGAGCACGATTGAGATGATCACGTTGGCGCCTTATGAATGGTTCAAGAAATGGGAAGATGAGCGCTGGAAACACCGAGGCGAAGATTACGAAGCTTACAAGGAAGAGCTATCGCAACGCTTATTGAAAGAACTGTACAAACAGTTCCCACAACTGGAAGGAAAAATCGATTATTACGAGCTATCGACTCCACTTTCGACCAAGCATTTTGTGCATTATGACAAAGGCGAGATCTACGGACTGGACCACACTCCAGCCCGTTTCAGGATGCCTGAATTACGGCCAAAAACGCCAATAAAAAACTACTACCTCACAGGGCAGGATATAGTTACCGTTGGAATTGGCGGTGCATTGATGAGCGGTGTGCTTACAGCCGCCCATGTAACCACCAATTTCTGGATGATCGACAGAATAGTGGAAACCGTTTTGAAAGACCGCGAAAAAGCGAAACAACCAGCATGAAAAAGTTGATTCCATTCTTATTGATTGCCGCTGTTGCATGCAACCAAAAGCAAGCTGAAGAACCAATAACTTCTAAGGAAGTGGCATATACCAAAACCATGGTCTATGCGGTAGATTTGAACTCCATGTTTCACGAAGACCTCAATGACGAGGATTTCTCGGATGCTGGACCGATAACGGAGAAACTCATTGCCGATGTGTTGTCTGGAAAACTGAAGGCGTATGATGCTTTTTCTGATGAGCCGATCACCGCTGAACAGGCCAAGTCAGTGCTTGTTTACACGGACACCATCTGGTTCAACAACCCGGAAACTGGAGATCAATCCATAGACATTGTTGAACGTGATTACACGGCCGATTTCTATGGGCTCACTTTCAAAGAAAAATGGAGTTATGATTCGGAGCAATCCGTTATCGACAGAAAGATCGTTGGGCTCGCTCCTCGCATTCCGGTGTACTCGCGGCAAGGAGGTGAACTACGTGGCTACACGTCAGCCTTTTGGGTAAAGTACGAGTGAACCGTTTTCTACGCGATCTGTTTCGCTCTAGCGAATGAAAAAGCGTTACATCTTTCTCCTCATTTTTATCGGACTGCACATTCCGCTGGCCTTCTGGTTCTTCAACAGCCCAATGGCCATTTCAGATGATGAGGGAACCAATGAGTATTTCGAAGATCTGGGGTTGACCTGCACCATCGGAACCGATAGCATTCATGGTCATCCATTACGCTGGGTTGAGGTTTCAACCTTGAAAGATGACACGCTCCCCATTATCATTTTCACGCACGGGGCACCAGGTGCAGCCAACAATTTCTTCCAATTTTTGGAGGATACTTCGCTATTGAAACACGCAAGGCTGATTGCCATCGACCGTTTGGGCTACAGCCCCGATGACCAAGGAAATGCGGAGGTTTCCATTCAAAAGCAGAGTGAAGCCATTGCCAAGGTGCTGTCGCATTATTCTTATCCGGACGTCATTGCTATTGGGCACTCGTACGGAGGACCCATAACCTCCGCTTTTGTATTGGATAACCCAGAAAAAGTGAAGGCGGCCGTTTTGCTGGCCCCAGCCATCAGTCCAGACGAGGAAAAGGATTTTGCTATCGTCAAATTCACAGAATGGTCACTGACCAAGTGGGCGGTTCCAGCATTTTTCATGGTTGCTGCGGCCGAGAAAAAAGCCCATGAGACTGAGTTAAGAAGAATGCTTCCGAAATGGAATTCGGTCAAAACTCCTTTCATACATGTTCACGGAACCGATGATAGAATTGTTCCTTACGCCAACATCTCATTTTCAAAGGAGATGATTCCAGATTCGCTTCTCACCATCGTGACCATTGATGGCGGCAGTCATATGACTCCTTGGGAAGATGAAGACTTGGTAACGGAACTGCTTCTCGAACAATTGAAGCGCTAGTTCATTACCCAAATAATTATTGCATAACGAGCGGTTTTCCCAACTAGCAGCCACCAGGCGCTGGGTATAAGTCTGGCATGGAAAAAACCAAGCGAAAGCACAATCACGTTTCCGAAAATGGGTATCCATCCGAACACAGCAAAGTACGCTCCGTACTTTTCTACCTGATGTTCCCACTCCATCAGTTTTTCGTGTTTCACACGGAAATACTTTTCAATCCATTCCAGATTACCCAATTGCCCGATCCAAAAAGTGGTCATCCCACCGATCCAATTGCCGATGGTGGCAATTACCAATGACCAGATCGGGTCAATGCCAGCAATGAGCAACCCAATAAGTACCGCTTCTGAAGACAAGGGAATAATGGTTCCCGACAGGAATGCCGCCAGAAAAAGTCCCCAATAGCCGTACTCGAGCCAATCCATGGGTGCAAGTTAGGCACAGCCATTCGGATTGTCCTATTTTCGCAAGGCACCTTAACGATTCGATGAAATCTCACGTTTTTTCATTTTTCATTTTCTCCTTTTTTCTTTTCGGATGTACCACGCTAAAGTGGCCCATGCAGAACGAATATCCGTTGGAAGTTCAGCAGGTTTTGGAGGAAGTGCTACCGCGAATGGAGGTTTCGCCAGATGACCCCGCGTTGCATGATGAAGGTTTCGATTTCAGCAAGGATTATTGTCCGCAGTTAAGTGATCCGTATTGGCTGATTCCATCGGCTGATCTTCCTGAAAGCGTTGATCCGCAGAACTCAAACAACAACGTTTGTATCACCATTTTCAAAAAGCGGCTGTTCCTTGCTTTCCGAACGGGGCCAACGCATTTCGCTTCCAAGAAAACGGGCATTTACATCATCAGCTCGGCAGATGGAAAAGAATGGCGAAAGGAAAAAGAGATTTTCATTGGACGTGATGTGCGCGAACCTTTCTTAGTTCCGATTGACGGGAAACTGCATTTCTACACTTTTGGTGCTGGCACCAAAATGACCGCTTTCGAACCTCAGTTCATCGACCATTTTACTTCAGATGGCAACGGAAATTGGAGCGAACCAGAACAGGTTCTCACACTTGGTGAGGTGCATTGGAGCATGAAGAATCGGAACAACGCGACTTACATGACCAGCTACACAGGATCACACTACGAGTTGAAAGGGCCTTCAGAAGTTCGATTGTTTTTCAAGCAAACGGATGATGGTGTTACTTGGAAGTCCATGAACGATACCGGTTCGGTCTATTTTGGAGGCGTATCAGAATGTGCATGGGAATTTGACCGAGAAGGAAATCTTTGGGCCGTTACCAGATTGGAAGATGGCGACAACACGGGTTTCGGTTCACATGTTGCTTTCGCGAAAGCCGGAAATCTGGGTAATTGGGAATTTCCAGATACAGCCGATGTTCGGAGCTTCATGTCGCCAAAGATGTTCAGACATGGCGATGACCTTTACTTGATCGGGAGAAGGCAATTAGGCAAAAAACCTTTCGGTAAAGTGAAGCGCAGCAGAAAAATGTCGGCACAACGAAAGTGGAATTGGGTCGGGTATTCACTTACGCCAAAGACAACTGCGCTTTTCAAGATCAATCAAGAAACACGAAAAGTGGAATGGGTAATGGATCTACCAGGAGCTGGCGACACGGCTTTTCCGTCCATCATCCGCTTGGACAAACACCGTTTTCTGGTGGCGAATTACACTTCGCCCATCAATCATCAAAAACGGGATTGGCTAGCTGGGCAACTGGGCAAAACGAAAATTTATTTGCAGTTGATCACGTTTGCTCCGTGTAATTGACCGTCATGTCGAGCGAGGGACGAGTCGAGACATCTGGTTTCTACGGAAATAGATTTCTCCGCTTCGGTCGAAATGACGCCAGCCTCTTAAGTCAAAACCTCATCATTATTAGCTCCCAATTTAGGTGCGGGAGAAAGCTGCGCTGAACCGAAATTTGCAGGAAAACCATCCTTGAACAACGGATGATTCATGGCTTCTTGAACGGAAAGCACTGGAGAAAGACAAACGTCTTCGTCCTCCAGTTTGTCTGTCCAGAATTGTTGGGTTTGTGATGCGAAAAGCTCGGCCACTTCCTGCTTTAATTCTGGTTCCATGAGGCGAGCACCCCACTCTGGATGCCCGACCAGATTGCAGAACTTCTGCCAGAATTTGGGTTCCAGCGCACCCAATGCAATGTACTTTTCATCTGCACAGCGATAAACGTTGTATGAAGCGAGTTTTCCTGACAGATAATCTTCGTAGCGACCTGTTTCTTTTTCCTCAGAAATTCGCAGCATCTGAAGTACCGAGACGTTCTTGGCCATGGCAACATCCACGTGCTGACCTTCACCCGTCCGTTCGCGGTGAAGCAAAGCCGTAACGGTTGCATTCAACGCCATCATGCTACCTCCCGCCACATCGGCCAATTGCGCTTTTGGGATAACGGGATTTCCGCTGCTATCGCGAAGCCCGTCCAACACGCCAGAATAGCTCAGGTAGTTGATGTCGTGGCCAGGTTTTGCGGCCATTTCGCCACTTTGTCCATAGCCGGTGATGGAAACGAGAATGATCTTTGGATTGTGTTTTTTCAATGCTTCGAAACCAAGACCGAAAGCATCCAAAACACCTGGGCGAAATTGCTCCATCACCACATCGGACGTTTCCACCAATTTCAGGATGGCCTCTCTCCCACTTTCAGAACGATAATCGACCGAAACGCTGTTCTTGCCTGCATTCAAAGCATGATAGAAAACAGAGTTTCCATCTTCTTTTGTCGGTGGCATCCAACGTACAGAATCAGGCGAATTGGGCGATTCGATCTTGATGACCTCCGCGCCTTGCTGGGCCATCCAAAGTGTTGCCAACGGACCGGGTAGCAGTTTGGTGAAATCGAGAATGCGGTAGCCTTGAAGTGGTTGGTTCATAATTGTCAAAGAAAATTGAAAAACGAAGAACGAAAAAATGGTCGGACAAGGGAGGTTTCTACCTTTGCGGCCATGTATTACAACAATATTTTGGAGACCATTGGCCACACACCTCTGGTAAAGCTGAACAAGGTTTGCAAGGATCTTCCGTGTACGGTGCTTGCTAAGGTTGAGACGTTCAATCCGGGCCATTCCATCAAGGATAGAATGGCGCTGCAAATGATTGAGGATGCGGAGGCTGATGGCCGTCTGAAACCAGGCGGAACCATTATTGAAGGAACTTCGGGCAATACGGGAATGGGCTTGGCCTTGGCGGCCATTGTGAAGGGCTATCGCCTGATCTGCACCATGCCGGACAAGCAGAGCAAGGAGAAGATGGATATTCTTCGTGCAATGGGCGCTGAGGTTGTTGTAACACCTACGAATGTGGATGCGGATGACCCGCGTTCTTACTACTCAGTAGCGCGCAGATTGAATGAGGAAATTCCGAATTCGTTTTACCCGAATCAGTACGATAACCTGAGCAATCCGAAGGCGAATTACCTGCAAACTGGTCCTGAAATTTGGGAACAGACCGAAGGAAAAGTGACACATTTGGTGGTTGGCGTTGGAACTGGCGGAACCATTTCGGGAACAGGAAAATACTTGAAGGAGAAGAACCCGAACATCAAGGTTTGGGGAATTGATACGTATGGCTCTGCGCTCAAAGCGTACCATGAAACAGGTAAGATCGTTGAGAGCGAGATCTACTCGTATGTTACCGAAGGCATCGGTGAGGATATTATTCCCAAATGTGTTGATTTTGAAGTGATCGACCTTTTTGAGAAGGTGACTGATAAAGACGGCATGCTAATGACCCGCGAGTTGGCCAAAAAAGAAGGTCTTCTGGTGGGAAACAGCGCGGGATGTGCCGTTCAGGGATTGCTACAGTTGAAAGATCAATTAAAACCTGATGATGTGGTGGTGGTGATATTCCACGATCATGGAACGCGATACGTGGGCAAGATCTTCAACGATGATTGGATGCGAGACCGTGGTTACTTGGACAAAGGCCGCATCAGTGTGGTGGAAGTTCATGGTGCCAAACAACCAGAGTTAATGTTGGTTGAGGCTGATGATTCTGTTGCCGATGTGGTGAAACTGATCACCGAAAACGGTATTTCGCAGGTTCCTGTTTTTGAGAATGGAAAGCCTGTTGGTTCGGTTACGGAAGGTAAATTGTTCAGTCACCTTTTCAACAAACCAGAAGACAGAAACTGCAAAGTGCGAGATATTATGCAACAGCCTTTCCCAGAGGTGAATGGCGGTAAAAGTGTGGCTGAAATTGCAGACATATTTGATAAGGACACACCTGCAGTGCTTTACAAGGACGGAGCGGATTCTTATCGCATTCTGACCAAGCACGATATCATTAAGGCGATTGCGGATTGATGGAATTCCGAACGGTCACAGATCAACTCGGTCGTACTGTTCTTATTCCAATAAACCCTCAACGTATTGTTTCGCTAGTTCCTAGCCAAACAGAACTTCTGTTCGACCTTGGTCTTGGAGACCGCGTTGTCGGCATCACTAAATTCTGTGTGCATCCCAACGAATGGTTCCGAACCAAAACTCATGTTGGAGGCACCAAGAAGCTTCATATGGGTGTGATCCGTGAACTGAATCCAGACCTCATCATTGCCAATAAGGAAGAGAACAACCAAGCGGATATTGAGGCGCTGGAAACAGATTTCCCTGTTTGGGTGAGTGATGTGAATGACCTTGATTCCGCCTTGGATATGATTCGATCGGTTGCACAGATCACGGATTCCGATCCATCTCAATTAATCCATGAAATCGACACAGGTTTCGCAGATTTGAAACCGCTGAATTCTACCAAGGGAGTACTCTATCTGATCTGGAAGAATCCTTACATGGCGGCTGGGTTCGACACTTTCATAAACGATATACTAGAACATTGTGGGTTTGAAAATGTGGTATCTGAAACCCGCTATCCAGAACTGACTGAACAGCAAATTATCGGCCTAAACCCAAAGGTGATTCTGCTTTCTTCTGAGCCGTTTCCATTCAAGGAAAAACATATCGTGGAATTGCAGCAACTTCTTCCAAATGCGGAGATCAAATTAGTAAATGGGGAGACGTTCAGTTGGTACGGAAGTCGGTTGACGCATGCCAAACCCTATCTAGCCCAGCTTGTATCTTCGTTGAAATAAAAAAGCCACTCGCATTGAGTGGCTTTTGTTTTGTGGAGCCGGAGGGATTCGAACCCTCGTCCAAACAACAGACCTGTGGGCCTTCTACATGCTTATTCTCAACTTGATTGTCGGGACCGGTCCGGCAAGAGACGACCTAACCTGTCCTTATCCTCTGAGATTTTCGTCCGTGGGCCGAGAAAACCCTTGGCTTATTCCTACCTGATGATGCCTCATTTACCGCACTGTAGGACACTGTTGCGGCAGAGACAGCTACTGCGTAATTCTAAATTAAGCAGCTAGCGCGAAGTTAGATTCGCCTATTATTGTTTAGAAAGTTTGTTCACGGATGATCTTTCCAACACCCGACATGCTTACCTCACCGACCTTGCTGCTGTCAAAACCTGTCGGCCCCATAAATAAAGAACGAATTACAAAGGTAGTTCAATCCAACTTCATCCTTATCAGGGTGATTCATCTTATTAGGTAACAACCAGATTTCACCCATGTTTTACCCACAAAAGAAAAGTCCTTGATCTTCAATTGAAGATCAAGGACTGAAGATGTGAGGGCGAAGGGACAAAAGTCGAACTCTTGGCAGAGGGAGCAGTTGAATCAAGCACAATTTTTACACAAATTCAGCACTCCTTGAACATCAATCCAATTTTGAAAAAATCGAAAAACAACGGTTTCAGTTAAAGAAAATGCGTTAGAAACTACCGTCCGGTACCCCCTTTGTCGGTGAGCTCCCGTTGGACGTTTCGCCATGCATGGACAGCGCATCCTGATAGCTATTGGGACGATGCTGAGACTGACTGACGTACCGTTTCATACAAGAATTTCTCATTATGTTCTTGTATATCACTTTCTCTCTTTTAATAGCTGCTCAATGAGCTGCTGTTGCTGCTTCATCATTTCCTGAAGCGTATCGTTCTCCGCCTTCAACTCCTTTACCGCATTGATGAGCATGTAATCCAAAGCGCTCGGATCATACGTAAGGTAGGGTGTTCCTTTTTCAATCACGGTCTCTGTTCCGTCCTCATTCTCCATGATGCGCTGTCCGAAAGGTTTTTCCTCAACCATGTATGGGGCCACTTTTTGCATTTCCTGAGCAAGCACACCAACAAACGTTCGTCCATCGGACAAGCTTGGCCACACCTCGTTGTACTTGAAGGTTACAGGGCGTATCTGTAGCACTTCGTTCAATCCATCAGTGTAATCCTGAACATCGGTTTTCAATCGTGCATCAGAAGCGGTTGACCATGAGCCGCCTCCTGTTTTGAAGGCGCTTCCAGTTACTTCGAGGTCGTCTTCAATGTAAAGGTCTTCGTCACCGGCAACAACTGTGGGAGCTGGCGTGGTTGCATCACCAATAACGTTGATGAACGGGGCGATGCTTCCTCCCATGTTAATGCGGCCATTTGACGGAGTACCAACAAAGGCACTACCAAATACATCTCCGACAACATGAAGCTTATTTGATGGAGAAGTAGTTCCGATACCAACATTTCCAAGGGTGTCAATGGCCATTTTTGTGTTACCACTGGAAAGTACGGTTCCAAAGTTGAAAGAAAGTAAGGACGATTGATTAAGCCCTACCGCCCATTTGTTGGTTGATGAAAACGTTTTGTTCTTAAAGAATATGGCCGCTTCGCCCCCTGGGCCGTGTGTATTCTCAAGCATAATGGCAAGTGCTCCTTCTGCATTTGATGCAGACGCCAGATGCAGCAGTGAGCTTGGGGTACTTGTGCCAAGTCCGGTATTTCCATTTTTAAGAATGACCATGGCGTTGGAACGAGAGCTGGTTGAGGAACCGTTACCGACCACGAATATTCTATCGGTACTGGCGAAACCAGAGCTGTTAGATGGCGTGTAATTGACATTGTTTACGCCCACTACGACTTCGCCAAAAGAACGAGAAAAAAGATGGTTACCTAATGTCAGACCACTGCTTCCTTCAGAAATGTTGTCAGACCCGATGGAACCGGAAGCGAAGCCTGTTACCGAGTTACCATTGCCAGCAGTAAACGAATTGTTTCCGGAGGCAGTGCTGAAACCACCCGCGGTGAAGGAAGCATTACCCGAACTTATATTGTTAGTACCAGACGAAAATGACTCGACTCCACTGGAAATATTGTTCGATCCAAATGCCGCTGAGAAGTTCCCGATACTCGCATTGTCCCATTCCGTTCCAACAACACTTCCTGCACGAAATGCAGCTTTATTCGGGTACCACATCATTCTTTCACCTGCGCCCGTGGCAGGTAACGCACCCCCCGAACCAAATGTTCCTGTTGCCAATAAACCATCTTCACCTGCTACATGAAGATCGGCTGTAGGAGTTGAGGTCCCGATACCGGTATTTCCATTTTTCAGGATTACCATGGCGTTGGAGCGAGCGCTGGTTGAGGAACCGTTACCGACCACAAAAAGCCTGTCAGTGCCCACGAAGTTGAAAGTAGAACTGGGTGTGTAATCCGTATTATGAGATCCAACAACGATCTCTGCAAAAGATCGGGCCTCTAGTTCAATCCCAAAGCTCATACTACCTATACCACTTGAATTATTAAAAGCCCCGATCGAACCTGAGGAGGCTTCTGAAGCGAGATTTGCATTACCAACCGCTAACGAATTGAATCCTGAAGCGGTGTTTCCTCCACCTGCCGCAAAGGAACCATCGCCACTGGCTATGTTTGAAACCCCGAATGCGGCAGACCTGAATCCTATATTGACATCGTCCCATTGATCGTCAAATACTCGTCCTGCCCTGAAGGCAGCCTTGTTGGGATACCACATCATTCTGGTTCCAGGTCCTTCGACCGGAATAGAACCAGAAGATTCTGTTCCCGTTGTCAAGAAACCGTCATCACCCGCTACATGAAGTTTGGCTGTTGGTGTTGCCGTTCCGATACCGATGTTACCACCCAATTCAATTACACCGGAATTGACAAGCGCGGTATCGCTACCATCAAACTTTGCAAGGAAGTTTTCGGTTCCAGAAGCATTTACCGGTGGTCCGGCTGGGCCAGTAGCACCCGTCAATCCAATTGGGCCAATAGGCCCAGTTGCACCAGTAGCTCCAGTTAAACCTTGAATACCTTGTGGGCCTTGTGCTCCTGTTGCTCCTGTTTCTCCCGTTGGCCCCGTTGGCCCAGCCACTCCTTGAATTCCCTGAATACCTTGAGGTCCTTGCGCACCCGTTGCGCCTGTGTTCCCTTGCGGGCCTTGCTGCCCTTGCGCACCCTGTGGCCCCACAAGTCCGGCTTCGCTGTTCAATGATTGGGTGGTGAGTTCGCCTGTTGTAGGGTCGATCACCACCGCTGAAATACAGCGCAATTCGATAACAGAAAGCTGCTGAATGCCATCAACCACATAGGCGAAATTTCCATTGGCAGAAATATCAACATTGGCAGAAGGATCGAAGGTTGTGTCTTCTACAGGCGCAGACGAATCACTTACATCAACAATGGTCATCGTTCCATCCTGATGCAGGATGGTAACCAAGTTTCCAGTAACAGAAACGGAGGTTGGATCAGGGGTGTTCAGATCTAAAGTACTCTGAACGGCAAATGAACCGGAAACACCGACTTTTATAACTTTCAGTTGACCTGTTCCCAACTCTTCACCGATAACGTACAGTTTACCTGTTGCAACCCCAACCATATCTGTTGGGCTAAACGAACCTAACGACAAGGTTGTCTGAGCTGTTGGGGCACCAGAAACATCAAATGATTTGATCTCGTTGGCAGAGGTGGTTGCAATGCATACCTTATTGTTCAGAAACACTACACTTCGAGGGTTTCCGGTTCCAAAACCTACCGATCCTTGGTTGGTCATGTTGGATATATCAATAACCTTTAGAAGGTCACTACCGCTATCTGCTACGTAGGCGAAGTCACCGTTCACGTCCATCTCGTTTGCGCTGGTTCCGATAGCAATGAATCCATCAGGTAAAACAACACCGTTTGATGTACTCAGCTTTCTCAGAACATCGTTCGTTGCATCCAACGCTAATATGCTATTGCCAGAAACGCGAACGGAAGAAATCAATCCACCGGTACCTTGACTACCGAGAGGTGCTATCGATCCGGGACTGGTTATATCATATACTCGAACCCCAGTACTCGTTGCAACTGCCGCAAACTGGCCAGAAGCATGAACTGAGAAACCTTCAATAAAATCGTTAGACACAACCTCAAGACACGCGTAATCAGCCGCTGGAACACTACCGAATATGTCTTCTGTGGTGACAGATAGCTCTTGCCAAGATGCCGTGCCAAATGCGTTTGAGGTCAATATCTTTCCAGAGTCCTCTGTTCCATCCGCCAATCGAAAAGTACCTTCTACGTGCAATTTGGAGCTTGGTAATGTGGTGCCTATTCCCACATTCGTTCCGTCATTGAAAAGATTGCTGTTGGCCACCCAATCGGTTCCATCATTGCGGAGTGTTTGACCTGAGGTTCCGGCCACAAGCGGACCAGTGGCTCCGGTTGCACCTTGCGGCCCCGTTGGGCCAGTGGCTCCATCTGCACCTTGAATACCTTGCGCTCCTGTAGGACCCTGGGGACCTGTGGCACCGTCAGCGCCCGCTGGGCCAGTTATTCCCGTAGGTGGGTTATTCACGGTAAACACGCCAAAAGGCATTTGAGCCAACGTGAGTCCAGACCAATTAGCATTTCCCTCGGTATCGCTTACCAGAACATTACCTGCTGACCCGGACCCAGATGTGACCTTTAATCTTGAAACAGTTAATGTGTCTGCTACGACCATGTCGTTCTGCACAAGTACGTCTCCGTCTGCTCCAATACGCATTCTGAATTGATTGTTAGTGGCAAAATCGAGGTCCGCATTCTCAAATTGAGTGATTTGTCCTCGTCCATCAGGTTGAATTCCAATGTCCATTCCATCAAATTGGGTTGTGCCAGTGTTTACGTCTGAGGTCACTTTGATAAACGTACCGTTCACATCTGCTGAATTGACGTGATACGCTTTTGCCGGATTAGCAGTTCCTAGTCCAATATTACCATTGCCAGTATCTGACATAGCCCCATCTACTAAAGTAACCCCATTCCAACGAGGAATTTTACCAGCGGAGGTGGAACTGACCTGCGGGTCTGTTTCAGGTGTAATAATCGTATTTGGATCGACCCAAGTTGCATTACCGCTGGCATCGCTGGAGAGAAGAAAGCCGTTTGAAGCTCCGTTGGTAATTTGAAAAGTCGTGGTAACTGTTTTTCCAACCACGTGTAGTTTACCTGATGGGACAGTTGTTCCGAGGCCAATATTATTTCCCGTGTCAAAAATGGAACCATCCAGCAATTGACCTGAAGCCTGATTCCATCGTGGAACTCTACCGTTCTGAAATGAAGCAACCTGCGGATCATCCTCCAAAGTTGATAATGTGTTCCATCCTGCGAATCCGTTTGCGTCAGATATCAGAACCTTGCCTATACCTGCACCATCTATCAATCGTATCTGATTGGCTTTGATGCGGCCGTTCACTTCCAGTCGTTCGGTTGGAGCGTTTATTCCAATACCAACACGCGAAGTGGCTGTGGCTCCGAGAACCCCATCTACAGTTCCAAGCACTACGCAATCATCACAATCAACCATAGAATTTGCTCCGATGGCAATTCTATTGGAAGCATTGGCCTGACCTGACGATGCACCATTTCCAATTAACGTATTATTGTCGCCATTGGTGATGCCAGCCCCAGCTCCAGAACCAAGTAGTGTGTTACCCGAAGTGAATAATCCTCCAGCCCCAGCCAAGTTCCCGATGAGGGTATTGTTCTGTCCGCTGACCAAATTGACGGCAGACTGATGACCAAAGAATGTGTTGAAATCTACGTGGTCGATCTTACCTGCTTTTTGACTGTTGACTTTGAATATCAATGGCTGGTCGTCAGTAGTTCCGATAAAGTTGGTGCTTGCTGAGGTGCCGGAATTACCTTCTAGACCCCAACCACTTGTTCCGGACGGAGCGGCTATCCAATTGGTTCCGCTTCCGGTGCTTGAAAGTACTTGTCCATCGGTTCCAGCATCGCCACTGGAGTCGATGTAACGACCAGTGATTGAAGCGTCACCCTTCACATCTAATTTAAACGCTGGTGCAGAGGTGCCGATACCTACATTTGCGTTGTTTCCAAGCACGAGCGAGTTGCTCAGATTAACGGTTGCGTTCGAGCCAATTGCAGTACCGTTGGTTATTGTAGAAGCTCCGCCAGAGTTAGACCCAATGAAAGTATTATTGCTTCCAGTAGTATTGCTTTGCCCTGCCAAGTTACCAATGGCTGTATTATTGGCACCTGTGCTATTCTCTCCTGCTTTAAATCCTATGAATGAGTTGGCATCTGATGTTTGATTCGTTTTTCCAGCTTCGGGACCTATGAATGTGTTAAACCTACCAGTGGTGTTGCTGAATCCTGCAAGTCTCCCAATGTAAGTGTTGAATCCTCCTGAAGTGGTAGCTTGACCGGCCTGCCCCCCTATAACTATGTTATTTGAAGCGGTTGTGCTAGCAAGGCCAGCCTTATTGCCTATATAGATATTTCTTTGACCAGTTGTATTGCTTCTTCCGGCACGATTTCCGATAAAAAGATTTTCCGAACCAGAGCTGTTATCTCTACCCGCAATGTTTCCGATGAACATATTGTCCTCCCCGACATTGGCATCGTGGTCTGTGGCTGTTCCTATGTAAGTAGAAGTGTTAGATACCGCCAGCAGCATAGACCCGCTATTAAGAATTCTGCTTCCATCTGTAAGATTAAGATCTCCTTCTGTGGTAAACCTACCTACTTCCAACCCATTGGTTTTCACTACCAGATCCTGCGCGTCCGTTGTGCCTATGAAGTTCAAAGCGTCATCAGTGCCTGCATTTCCGTTCAAAGTCCAGTCGTTGGGGTCGCTCTTCTCGGTTCCTTCATTATTGGTAGAACCACTCTTTTCTGCGTAGAATGCATACGGCACGGTGAGGAGTTGCGATGTTCCCATTTTCTGGAAACGGTCCGTGTTGTCGGCATCCATCAGAATGGTGATGTAATGGGCAGCAGAACCCCAATCTATGCTTCTCATATCACCTTCCAGCACATCTCCTCCACCTATCTGCAGGTTCATGAGGCCCAGTTTATTGGTACGCACCCGTTGCTCTTCGGCATACACGGGTGTTTCGGGGTCATCGCTACTGGTAATGGCAATGCGTAGCACCACATCGTGCTCTGCCATTACAGAACCATCGGCCGTACGGGCCACAGCCTGGTAGTTCATTTTCTGAGGGACGGTCTGGGCGATCAGAACGCTCGGAACAATAAGCGCCAAGAATATGAGGGAAGCAGCAAGTTGTCTCATGATTAGGGATTAGGATATCGTTATTGATTATTTACACTGGTACCTTTAGTGATGCCATCGAAGTGCTTAAAACGGGTTCAGCGGAGATGAAAGAATGTCTCATTTGAGCGTTCGATCGCAGTTCGATTTCTCGCTGTAAATGACCAAAACCGGAGATAGACTCGCAATCACTAATGTTAGTGGTACTGGAGTTGCTCCAAAAGCATCAGAAGCGCATTACTTTCATCGCCATAATTGATTTCCAGCGTCTTGAAATTCAAAAACCTCATTTCACGGTTAGGTTTCCTAAGTCCAGTTCTGGTCTTATGTTGGATCAATACGTTCACCTGTTGGGGTCAGCCAGTTCCAGCAGATGTCAGTGCAGCCATAGCTCCGGCACTTGAGCACACGGTTGAGTTAATGAACCGAAGCCAATACGACAGCGCGCAGGCTGTGCTAAGTGCCACTTTCATTCAAACTGAACATGCGCTCTCGCAGGTCGACCTATTCTATCTCCACAGTCTGGAAGCGGAGATCATGTATTACAGTGCACTTTTCGAACAAGGTCTGAGCAGCGCCCTTCGTGCTCGGGCTTTGGTGGAACATTCATCTGACAGTATCCTTTTGGGGAGCGCTGAGAATCTTGTCGGGTTGCTGATGATGAACATAGGCCGAACGGAAGATGCACTCGAACATTTGCGAAAAGCCGTATTGCTGTTACCGAAGTATCACGGCAATGGCTACCTGTCCTATAACTATCATGCCGTTGCAAACATTGGCGAATGTTTCCTGAAGATGCAATTGCCAGACAGTGCTATCGCGTATTCAGAACTTTCATTGCAGGAGGCAGATTCCCTTGGAAAGGAGCGTGGTTTGGCGTTGGCCATTTGGAACATAGCAGAAGCAAGATTGATCCAAGGCCAAACTGCTGAAGCGCTGACAGAGGCGAGAAAGGGATTGAGACTTGTGAACGCCACACCGCACCGTGATGTCATTCAGATCTTCCATTCCACCATGATGCGGGCATTTGAAATATCAGGTCGTAGAGACAGTGCGCTTTTGTATCTCGAAAAGGGGCTTACAGAGAACGAAAATGCACTCAACACGGATTTCTCGCGCTTGGAGTTTCTTGATGCTTCGATCAATCTACTTATTAGAATGAATCAAGTGCAACGGGCTGCATCCATTATGAGCGACTATCGGAATCTGGCACGGGAAGTGGGATCGAAGGAGCAGCATCAACGCATAGAAGTGTTGAAGCAGTTTTATGAACGAAACCGACAGCTTTCGATAGCAAGCGCCATCAATGAATCCCAGCAGCGCGAATTGGTGTTGCGCGATCGCATGCAGTTTTTTCTCATCGCATTGGCGGTGATGCTTTTGGTTCTGATACTTATTGGACTATGGGCTTTTCGTCAGAGGCAAAGAATCCAGAAAATGGAATTTGTACAGCAGATGCAGACCAAAGAACGGGACCTGGAAATGAAGTCCATTGAAGATCGGGTCAGGGCATTGAACCTGGAGCGGAATCGGATTGCCAGCGACCTGCACGATGACATTGGTGCATCCCTATCGAGCATCCGAATTTACAGTGAGGCTGCGTTGATGCGGGCCGATAAGCACGTTACGGAGGAACGGAAGCTCCTTAAGCGGATAAAGGAAACCACAGTTGGGGTCATGGACCGTATGGGTGATATTGTGTGGAGCATCAGCCCTCACAATGACAGTGCTGAGCAAATGGTGTTGCGGATGAAATCGTTTGCCAGCGAAGCTTTGGGCTCGTTGGGCGTTCCTCCGAGTTACGGGATCAGCGGTGACATGGATTCGTTTCACCCTCCAATGCTGGCTCGAAAGAACATCTACCTGATCTTCAAAGAGGCGATAAACAACACCGCCAAATACAGCAATGCCACGGAGGTAACCGTCAGGATACGCGCAACGCACGATCATTTTCAGATGGAGATATCGGATAACGGGCAAGGTTTTGACGTTCATGGTGCAACCCAAGGAAATGGTATCCGCAATATGACGGAACGCGCCCAGGCAATAGGCGGGAACTTAACCGTGAGTTCATCTCCCGATCTTGGAACATCCATTGTGCTCCATTATCCAATCGCAAGAATTAGTTACTCGTCCGACCCAAATACTTCAACACCTTTGTACCATGGACCATCCTGATACCATACGAGTAGCCGTATTTGATGATAGCTGGGACAGACGGGAGAGTTTGAGCTATCTCATCGATCTTTTTGAGGACATGGAGTGCGTAGGAATCTTTGAAGACGCCACAGATGCGGTTGAAAAACTTCGAAGTTGCAATCCGCATGTGGTTCTGATGGACATTGAAATGCCCCGCACAAACGGTATTGAAGGCGTAAAGGCCATCAAAGCCGCTATGCCCGAGGTTACCGTCATCATGCAAACCGTTTTTGAGGACGATGATAATCTGTTCAACAGCATTAGAGCAGGTGCTTCGGGCTATATTCTGAAGCGTGATGACCCGTATCGTACAATTCAGGCCGTGCGCGAGGCACGAAATGGGGGCGCCAGCATGAACGCGGGCATGGCCCTAAAGGTCTTGCGGTTCTTCCAAGCTCAGACGACATCCGAGGAAGTCGCGGACGAGTCCACAAAACCGTCCTACCCGCTTACCGAGCGCGAAAGGAATATCCTAAGTCTTATGGTGGATGGCCTCAGCTATAAGATGATCGCAGGCCGTGAGAACATTTCGTATCACACGGTCAATTCTCACATTCGGAACATTTACGACAAACTTCATGTGCATTCCGCAAGTGAGGCGGTAAGCAAGGCACTCCGTGAAGGATTGATCGACTGACCATTCGATTCACATCAAGGGTATGATTTCTAACGTCCGATTTGGTCGGAAATTGGGAATTTCTTCGACAAGTGTTGATACAACAAGAGACCCGTTACCCTGACGATATAAAAAGGCAATTTATTACACCTATGTTTTACCTACAAAAAAAGTCCTTGATCTTCAATTGAAGATCAAGGACTTAGCAACTTTAGGTGTGTCCCTGAAAGGACAAGAGTCGAACGCTTGGAAGGGCAAGGACCAGTTGATTCAAGCACAATTTATAGACAATATCAACACTCCTTGAACATCAATCCAATTTCGAAAAACGAAGCTCTCACTACCGAAGGTCCGAACCTTGGTTGAGAACTTTGGATGAACTTTAACCGACTTTCAAGTCACTCCACATCCCAATAACTTTTCATCTGCCGTTGCGCCTCGCGAAGCCAAGACTCACCATCCATCAGCGAGTCTTGCGGAATCCAAGTTACCTTGCCGTAAACAGCATCGGTCAGGCATATTTCAGGGATGCTGCCACCGATGTACTCGCCCTCCTTGTTTCCAGCGCGTGAAACGATGGTGCTAAGCCAGAAGAAGCGGGTCTTTCCGTCCACTTTACGCACAAACGGGCGCGATTCTGCAGGATAGTTCACCGACCAATCGTAGTTCTTTTTGCTCTCCACGATTTTGGCGGAGATGGCCCCACTGCCGATGTACTTTTCGCTTCGGTGGTTGATGAAATATACCGTGTGGTCGTTATCGCCTGGGATGAAAAGGCTCAGACTCAAGCCCTTCTTATCCTCCTGATAAGGTTCCAACCCGAAATAGTTGTACAGTTTCCCTTCGTCATTAATGGAGAAGTACGTGATGAACGGCATGGGGTTCTGGTCGCTTGCCACTTCTGGAATCCTGACATCACCTTCGTGATAACCGGGCATGGGCGCCAAAAATCCGTTGGCGAATTTGAAGCTGTTGGCCGTGTAATTCAAGGCTTTGTAAGGTTGTAGGTTCTGGCCGATCAGATAGTTTTTGGTCTGCACTTGTTCGGGCGTCAGGAAATCCCCTTTACCGAACAGCACACGAGAGAAGTAATTGTCATCGCCACCTTCTTGCTGAATGACATACACGCCCCCGAAAACAGGCCGTGGGAAAAGAAAACCCGTCCAACGGACAATCGGCACCACCTGAACCCAATTGCCATTGTCATCCTCCAAGTAAAGCGGTGTGGCTGGCTCGCAGTTCAAAAACGCATCAATTCCAAATCGTTTGATGATGGCATTCTCCGTTTTATGACTGAAAAGCAACTGTTCACCGATCTCGAAATTGACCTTTGCGCGGTGCTTGCTGTCGAATGCAGGCGATGGCAGATAAGCAGGCACATTGAGCACCTCGTACATGTTCTTGCTCAATCGCTGAATGAGGTAATTCTTGGCCGGACCAACCGCAGATGTGAAGTAATAATTGCCGTCTGCGCCTTTGGTAAAACGCGGGTTGGTGGCGTCTTCGGTCTCGCTCAAAGCCTCTTGATTTATCAGCGTTCGGATGGAATTGACAGGCTGAATCCGCTCATGGCCAGAAACAGGCATCTCGGTCAATTCGACCTTATTCAGACTTGAATAATGAATGTACAGGCTGAAATAGTTGTGCACGTAAGGCCCACCGAACCAGCTTGCGACCAAGAATGAGAGGAAGAGAATACTCGGCAGAATGGCCTGTTTCCAAGTTCGTTTTCTGATGTAAAGGGCAAAGAGTCCGAACACGAGAAGAATGACCACTACCAATGCCAAATATTGACGAATGAGCAACACAATTGGCTGCGCACTTCCTCGCCCGACAAACAGGCTGTAAAGCGCGAAAAGGATGAGAATCACCACAAGAATCGGGTGGCGTTTCATCCAACCTTTAATGGCACCGCCAATACGGGTTCTCAGGTTGTGGAAGAACCAATAAACGCGGTTCCTGTCTTCTTCAGGAGTTTGAACCTGCTCAGTCATTCAAGTAGTCTTTGATACCCTTTCGCCAATCGTCATCCTTTTTGTCAGCGTCCGGTTTTTTCGCGGGTTCGGGTTCCGGTTTGGGCGGTTCAACGGGCTTGGGCTTTCCCTCGATTTGCTTCGATTTCATCTCCGCCTCAAACTCATCCATCTTCTCCAAATGCTTTTTCAGTTTGGAAACGTTGGTGGGAGCATGACGGAAAATGAGCGGGGCGGCATAGAAGGCCACCATCAAACCAACCGTAATGAACACGCCATAAAGCAATTGAATGAGAATGTTGGCACTGCCCGTTAGGATGATGATTGTGGTGATGACGGCTGCCAGGAAAATGGCGCTGTACAACTTACCTGAGAACGGTTGCGCATAAACGAATCCCTGCACGGCATCGTCCGGAAGTGGGTCTTTGTGCGTGAGTTTGTACCAACTTCGGTAGCTGTTAGTCAGCTTCTTGTAGTCGAAAAAATAGTAGACGATGCCAGCGGCCAGCCCAATGAAAAATGCGAGTAGCGTATCCATTATTTGATGAGTTTAGAGTAAATCCCTCGATTATTCAAGATACAATTGATTGCCCATTGTTGCATAGGCGGTTTCCAAGTTTGATAATCGGTGTAGAACGAGGTCTTATCAAAAGCAAACTGCAACACGGGGTTGTTCTTCTGCACTTTTGATATCAGGTGCCAAAGGACGGTTTTCTGCTCGGGCGTGGTGCGCTCGTGTGGCTGCAGCATGAACTGGTTGAGCTCATTGGAAACCTTCACTTTATCGCCACCGCCACTCAGAATGCGGTTCACCACCATTTCCAACTCGAAATAGCGCTCATCCAACAGGCCAGCATTGTTCAGCTTGCTAATCAATCCTTTGCGCTGGGTTTTGGTCAGTTTATCTACGGGAGGGGTCTCATCCAACTGCATGGCCGCGGAAACAACCATGTGTTCCAACTGGAGTTCCAGCAATTCCACATGTTCTGTGAAGTAATCGATCTCGCTATCCAGCAAATCCAAGTTGTAGAGGTATGGAATGAAACTCTGGTCGTTGAGGTTGAACTCCACATGCAGATGGCCTGTGTCTCCGCTTATTTCAGAGGAATTGTCTTCGAATATCAGCACGGGCTTACCGCCCATTACTTTCTTGAAAACGAAAATGCCGTTGAACGCCAAGGTGTAGAAACTGGTGATGTTCGAGAACGGAAAATCTGGCAATTCCAAGTTGCGGTAACGAAGATCGCCATGGGCCTTGCTGCTGTTGATGATCTGTTCGCGCAGTTCAGCATTCATCCAACTGCGCGGTTCGTTCAAATAGCGGGTGACCAGCTCCTTCTGCTCAGCGGCCGCAGCGGCAAGGTCGCCAGCTACATTGAACTCCACGTTGATGATCTCCATCATCAGGAGATCCTGTGGGCTTCGGTAAGCGCTAATGTTCTGGTCGAGTTCAAACCAAATGCCGTTGAGCGAAGTGATGTCTTCAATCTGCAACGCATAATTCTCAAAAACACGTCTGTGAATCTCCCAGTCGAACGTGTGGTACGGCATGTAAACCGGACTGTCTTTCTGTTCGGGAGAAACGATAATGGAAAACGGATTGGCCAACCCGTGCGAGAGGTAAAAACGGTCGTCTTTTTCCTTGGCAATTTCGGGGCTCCAACCCCACCCGTCCACATGGAAGGTGCTGAGTTTGGTCGGTTCTATACCGATGTCTTCCAAGCACCGATTGTAACGCTTCTGCATCAACGCAGTGTCGATGTAGACCAAACGGTCGCCAAACAGTTTCGATTCGGCCAGTTTAATCATGGATCTGACCTTTACTTGCCATTTCGCGCGCCTCGGTTTGGATAAACAATCGCTTGGCCGCTTCCTTGATCTCTCGGTTAATTCCCGTTTCGTTAATTCGGATGGAAGTTTCCACGTAGTTCAACGCCTCGTACAACCGCAATTGCGAGAAGTTGGAACCTTTCAGGTTTTCCTTCATCAGCACCTTGAGCATTTCCACCTTGGTGTTGTAATCCTTCAGGAAGAAATCCTCTGGCTTCTCCCACCAGATCTCTGGCAGGTCGAAATCGATCACACGTGCATCAACGGCTTTCTGAATATTCCGCAGATCGCGCGATGAGAAGAACGGATATTTGCGTTGAATGGCCGCGTAGAAATCACCGAAGAAATCGTGCGAGTTTGAACCTGCATTCGCCATCGTTTCATCAAAAATGGCCTTGACGCTTTCATTCGTGAAGGTGTAATTGTGGCTCAACAATTCGTTCAGAGAATCGGGCCGTTTTTGGCTCGACATATACTCGTAGCCTTTCGGGGCAGGCGAATTCACAAAACCTTGTTCGAGCTTTTCGAACTTGCGCCACCACAGATAATCCTGATCGATGAAATCCTTGTCGGTTCCCGCACCGTCCATTTTTACCCGCATCTGAATTCTCGAAAGCACGGCCTTATCGATTTGATCGGGAATATTGGTGAAGAGACTGATGAGGCGGTTTCCGTAATTCACCGCATAAGCACCTTCTGTGTTCCTTAGGAAAACCCCAATGAACTCGCGCACACCAGCCGAAACACCTTGCCGCGTACGCTCTTCCAAGTTGTTCTCCGCGTCATCAATTGGCGCGAAGATGATCTTGGTGGGGTCTTGCATCGGCTTGAACCACTCCATGGCACGCTCAGCCGTTCCTCCTTGGTATGTTGAGACGATATTCTCTGGTAGCGGCCAAAAAAGGAAGTTGTATCCAAGCATGTCGCAGCGCTCCTTCAGCAAGGTTGCTGTGGCTGCGATCAGCATACTTTTTCCCGTTCCGGGCTTACCATCGGCCATGGTCACATTTGGCAGGCCGCCCAATTCATTCAGCGGGTTGCGCTTGGTTTCCATGTCGTAGCACATGAGGCGCTCCGCGTACCGCTGAAACAGGTGCTTCGCCTCCTTGTTGGCTACAATGTCTTCCATCTCCACGTGGTTGAAACTCATCCCAACCGTCACGCTGGTCGACATGGTTTCGAAACCCTGCACCACAAAGTCGGTCTTCTCCAACTTGTAGTGGTTGTCCGTGAACGATTCCACGTACTTGAAACCGTCTTTTCGCAGTTTCAACTCTTCGGTCAATCGCTCAAAATACTGGTGCGTGATCTTCAGCATTTGAAGGTCATTGTTCACCACGCCCGAACGCTCCAAATATGCACCATAGTAGTACAGCGCGCATTGCATGGCCTTTGTAGGGCGATTCAGATTCACCTCTGGAATACCGTTGAAATCGATGTTGATGGAAGAAACCTCATCCGCTCGGTGCTCGCGCAAAGCGTAAAGCACATAGCTTGAAGCCGCCATCAGCAACACGGCCGATTGCGTTTGCCACTTATCGTGGAACTCGGGCATTTCTGATTGGTGCAGACTTCCATCCTTGTTCTTCTGAAGCAGCAACTCCAAACCAGAAGCGCGCGCGTATTGCGTTGCGAGATATTTCCCGATGGTAAAACCCTTCTTCAGCGCATTCAGAATTACGTTGGAAGTATTGCTGAGAATGATGCGGTCGTTGCTGATGCGGATGGCATTGCGGATAATGGAAAGCTCATCGGTTTCATTGATGTTCAGTGCCTTTCCAGCATGGATCAAGAACGAAAGGTCGATGTCGCCTTTGGCCTTTTTCACATCGGCCACCCAACCCACCGTTTTCAGGTAATTGGTCACTTCCTCCTTGAATTCCTCCAGGTATTCTTCTTTGATTATCAGTAAGGATGAGTCTGTTTTCTCCATTTAATCTTGATGATAGATGTATGGCGGAACCACCAATTCATTCAGCGCTTCGGGATGATACTCGCTCAGATACTGCCACACGCCATGGCTGGTGATGCTGTATTTATTGAGCTTAGAGATCATCTTCTCCATGCACTCCTTGTTCGATTCATCGATGTAGAAGATCTGCCGTAGTTCACCTTTAGTAAGGAAACTTTCCTTGCGTTGCTGACCCACGGAGAAGATCACTTCGGCATCGTAACGGAAGATGAAATCGTTGTAATCGAACCGTTTCTTCAGCATTTTGGTGAACGGATGTTCGTCTTGCGAATACTGACCGTAAATAGGCCCGATGGCAATCCGTTTCAGAATCTTGGGCATGATGAGCTCGCTTAGCGCATCAATGTCTGATATCATGACCTTGAGCGGAGCGGTGTTATGCGTCACTTTTCGAATGCTTTCCACAAAACCGAAACTTCTGAGTGCTTTTTCGGCTTCGGCATCTTGCCTGAAATGGTCGAACACCAAGATGTAGATGTACGGCCTGTTGGTTACGCTATCAAACGAAGCCCAACTGTACAGGTACCGCCAGTGGAAATTCTTGCCTTTCGACATTAGCTCCAACGGACCTGAAATGTGTTCACGGAAGAGTTTCCACTCATCGATCAGCTCGAAATACGTCCGCTTGGCGATCTGTTTCAGCAATCGAACAGGTTCGGTTTTGCTGCGGATCATCTGATCGAGGATCAAGGTTTTCAGCGTATCCACATTAGGACCATCCTTCAACTGGTCAGCCCGTTTGTTCAGGTCGTCTTCCAATCGCTTGAATTCCATGTGATTTGGGAATCCAGATTCGGTAAGATCAATAAGCATCGGATGCGTGTCGTTGAACGCATATTTCAGCGATAGCACCTCGGCCGTGTTCAAGAGTTTCTGCGAGAAATCCTTGATGATCTTGGCCTCGTACGGCTCATCACCCTGATAATGATCGATGGAGTTGATGAACTGCTCCAGCGCAAATTTCAGGTAACGGAAATACTGATTGTAAGCGTGCTCACCATCGAGCACGCTCCTATCGAGCGGGGTAAAATGTTCGGCAACTTCAGACGTCTTCATGAACTTCGGTCAGGCCGATTACTCCATGAGGTCATTCACCGACTTGTCCTTGCTTGGCTCTGATGGCGCAGCAGGCTCTCCAGCCGAATTCTCGTAGCGGTGCGAGAAGGTTTCCTTCACATCAATACCGAATTTCTTACTGTGCTGCTCCATGATCTTGGCATCCTCAGCCTTGTATTTGGCCGTAGCCTCTGCCATGGCCACCAACACTTTATGCAGCTCGGTCATACGCTCTGGGTGTTTCTTCACGCGCTCCACACGGTCTTTCTCCGAACCGACCAACACCTTGGCTGCGATCTCGGTGATCTTCTGGTCCGTTTTCACGCCAGCTTCTTCGTAAAGCGAAGCTGCTTCCTGAGCGGTTGCGGTCTGGATCAACTGAAGACCCGATTCGTAGGTGGTGACACGCTCTTCGGTATCCGACTTCAACTGACCGATCAGCTGCTTCAGGTTGTTCTTGGTAGTGGTCTGTGCCTCCAGGTGAATCACAATCTGATCCACGAAACGCTCCTTACTTTGGAAAATACCCAAAGCGATGTTGTAGTTACCTTTTGAGGTCGCACGCTTTTCCCGGAGATCGGCAATTTTCTTCTCCTGCTCCGTGTACTCGGGGCTGTTGTTCGGCAGTTCAACCAATTCGTTCTCGGCACTTTTCAGTTGCGCCTCGATGTCTTCCAGCTCCTTCTGCTTATCACGCATAATGACAGCAGCCTTCTCCTTGGTTTCGAACGCCAACTCTTTACGGTTTTTCAAAGCATCGATCTGCTTCTCCACGTCAATGATCATCTCTTCGATGATGCCGACCATGCCTTGAACTTGGCTGATAACGCGGTTCAAAGATTCACCGATGTCCGCATTTTTCAAACGATCGCGGTAGCTCTTGTTAGCACGCGCTTCGGTGTCTTTCAGGTTGGTCTGACTCTGAGCCAACCCTTCTTCCTTCTTAGCGATCTGGCTGTTCTTGTAGCCAAAAAGGATGTTCCAAGCGTTGTTCATTCCTTTGGCACCTGCCAAGTCGTTTTCCGCTTCTGACAGCTTCTTTTTAGCCTGCTCGATCCAAGCCAACTCTTCCGCGTTCAGTTCCTGAAGTTTGGAGAATTCTCCACCGCAAGAATCCAGCATGCCACGCAAGTGAAGCATCAGTTCTTGCAGATCCTGCTCTGTCTGATCCACATCGCCATTCAGCGTTTCGAAATTTGATTCGATGATTCCGGAAACGATCTCTTGCGGATCGCGCTTATCGGCAACCGCACGGTCAATTTCAGATTCTATCTGATCGAGTTTAGAAACAATGTCAGTCGATTTCTGCTTTTCAATCTTGGCTTTCAGGCTTTCCACCTTCTTGGCATCTCCAAGTTGGTCTAATAGGTCAAATGAGTCGGACATATGATTAGGGTTAGTTTTTTCGTGTGATAGATTTCCAAATCTAATGTATTGGCGGCAAAGTGCTATGACCGATCAATGGCGGTTGGGTCAGAATTAACGTTTGCTTTGTTTTTGCACGGTCAAACCAACAGACCGATCAGGTAGATGTAGCCGCTGGCAAGTAGCAATTGCATCAGCGCAAACGGAATGACCTTGGTAATGAATTGCACGAAGGAAAGCTTCAGGCCGTTCTTCTGAATGACCGTAACGGCAACCACGGTTGATGCGCTTCCGATCGGGGTGATATTGCCGCCTAAGTTGGCCCCGTAGATCACAGACCACCAGAAACTTTGTGAGAATTCTGGCAGCGAGTGCATCGTTTTAGCCAGCATGGCCGCCAGCGGAATATTGTCTGTGACGGAACTTGCGGCTGCACTTGCCCAAAGCAGCGCGATGGGCCCGGCTACATCGCCAAGTTCCATCAATTTCACTACCAATCCGCCAATGAGGCTCAGCACCTGCGCATGTTCCATGGCACCGATTACCACAAATAGAAACGCGAAAAAGAACAGCAGATCCCAATCCAATACTTGATACGTAACCTCCGTTCGGTTTTTGATCTTCAGCAGCATCATTACTCCAAATGCCATCGCCACAAACCCGATTCCCAACTGGCTGATGTATGGAATGAGGTCGGTTGTTGCCAGAATGAGAATGAACGACAGGAATGCAATCCAACCCAGCACGAAAAACGACTCGGAATCAACGCCTTCGTTCTCGTCAAAATCGTTGATGAGCAAGGCGGCTTCGGCTTTTTCCTTTTCCGTTTTCAGTGGTTTGATCTTGAACAGTTTTCCCGCAAGGAAAATGGTTGCCGCTGTGGCAATGACCACATACGGAGCAGAAATCATAAAGAAAGTGGCGAACGAAATGCCAGCCGTGTTTCCCACAATGATGTTCGGTACCGAACTGATGAGCGTGAGCAGACCGCCAACATTGGTAAGCAAACCTTCACAAAGCAGGAAGCCGAGAAGCAGGTCGTTTCGCTTCAGATTGCTCAACGAAACTGCGGTCAGCGAACCGATGATGAGCATGGCCGTAACGTTGTTCAGCAAGGCCGAGAAAATGACTGTAAGCAGCGAGTAATAGAGCAGCAACCTGAACGGGTCGCCTTTGGTCATTTTGGTGAGTTTGATGGCCAGCCATGAGAAAATGCCGCTCTTGCTGGTCACATCAATAAAAATGCTGGAACCGAGTATGATGGCAATCACGCCCCAATCGATGAACTCCACGTAAAACCGCATATGGCTTCCATGCGATTCAAGCCCATCGAAAATACCAAGCGCCTGACCCAAGATCAGCGCAATTCCAGCCGTAACTCCTGTAATGACCGATTTGTGCGCATGGATCTTTGCTTCCAGCGCCAACGCCAGAATCATCAATGCCAACAACCCTAGAAAGAGAAATGTCACTCCTTCCGAAATGTGCGCCATCTGTGTATTCAAAAGCATCATACCAAGAGTGTGGCTACGTTCGGGAATTGAATGGCCAGCGATTGCCCGAGGCTGTGCATGGCCAGTTTTGAGTCGTCTTCGGCCTCAAAGACCAAGAGATCGATCTTATGATCGTTTATCAACTTACCGTATTGTGTGACCACATCGCCAAAAGAGCAATGCGATGAGATATTCATCTTCTGCGAGCTCAGTTTGGACCTGACATCTTCGAAAAAATCACCCGACAATTTGAGGATGGTTTGCTGAATGTTCTCTTCAGCGTAATCGGTGTTGATGCCTGGAATCTTCGAAATGGCATCCATGTAATAGTTGAAAATGCTTACCTCCTCCACATGCACAAGCACTAGATTTTCGATGCTGTTTTTCAGCAATAGCGCCTGATTGACCAAATGACTGTTATCTATCTGATGGTCGAACCCAATAGCCACGTTTTTGATCTTACAGCCGCTGAAATCGTGAGGCAAAACGAGCACTGGAATATTCAATTCCTGCGTGATACTTTCCAAGATCGGACCCATGCTGAATTTCAGACCCATATCATGAATTCCCAGCTGCCGTTGGATGAGAACCATGCTTGGTTGCTGATTTGAGAGCTCATCTCGCAGCGTACTCCATCTAAAAGTTGAATTGTAAGCGAACTGTGTTCTGTTTTCGCAATACGTAGCCGCGAAATCATCCAACGCCTTCAGGTGTTCGTCATCAGCAATCACCATCATCGAAGTCAGTTCTCTTTCGTGAAATCTGAAATGATGCTTGACCGACCGTTTGAACACGGAAGCAAAGACATCGAGATTGCTTTCGTAGGCTTTCATTAAGGGTTGGGCGTAACGGATTCTACTAATTCAATCGAACTCTTGTCACTATTCAAAATCATGATCTTCTGCCAGATCTTGCGGCTCAATCCTGTGCTTAGGGTTTCAATTTCATTCACGGCTCCTACAACCACTTCATCTGGCAAACTTTGAGAATAGAGCGCAGCCACTTTAGCAATGAGTGCCGTGGCTTCGGAGCAATAATCCAAATACCGCTGCAATTCCATTTTGGTCAGCGTTCGCTTCGGAGAATTGGCTGTATCCAACCGATTGGTCATTACATGGTTCGGGTCTTTGGTGAGTTGAAGCATGTCAATGACATGTGCAATTACCCGCAGCTCGTTCAGCGATTTCAGCGCTCGACCACGCTTTACGCGGGATTCAATACTTACCAAAAAGAAAATGGCAGCACCGATCAGCACCAAATCGTTGAAAATGGCTTCAGATAGCGTAACCACATTGGCCAGCGTGGTGTTTTGAATCCTTAGGTCAACGTACGTGATGCTGTAGATCAAGCCACTAACGCCAACCAGAATAATAATTGCGGAGAACAGGCGTAGCGGAAGGTTGGGAGATGCGATCCATTCGATGTTCTGCTTGCTGTGCTTCGCCACTTCTAAAAACTGGCCGCAGGTCGTCCTCAGGCTGGATTCGGGAAAGCGGTCCGCTATCCTTTTCTCAAGACGATCTATCGTGGCAATGACCTTCTCTGCATCCAGTTGAACGGGTTGGCTCATGTTTCACAAAGTAAACCGTCCAAACAAATAAACCGGGCCTAATCTGAAAAAGTAATTAATACGAGTCATGACGAGGAATCAATCCTAACCAATTGCAAAATCGAAATTCCTGATAACCTTGGTAAAATGAATACAGCCGATTCTCTTAAGCAAAAAAGCATCTCAAGTTGAGATGCTTTTCATTTAGATGGGTTCGACAATCCCCAGAGGGATAAGCCTAGTGACCCCGGGAGGATTCGAACCCCCAACCCTCAGAGCCGAAATCTGATATTCTATCCAGTTGAACTACGGGGCCAATAAGGGCTGCAAAACTAAACTTCTTCGCTTAATTATTTCGTTAACTCTTTCGGTATAACTTGGAATTGCAAGACAGATTAACAAACTTGATTCCTTAACCAACATGATAGACCATGAAACATTTATTTACACTCATTTTGCTTGCAGCAACCTTCTCTGCGTTCGCACAGGCCCCACAAAGTATTAATTACCAAGGCGTTGCTCGCGATAATGGCGGTAACGTATTGGCTAATCAGAATGTAGGATTGAAATTCAGCATATTGGACAATGACGGAATTACTGTGCTTTATGCTGAAGATTGGCTGGCAACAACCAATGACTTTGGCCTATTCAACATTCAGGTAGGCGATGGAACAGTCCTTTCCGGAAGTTTCTCCGGCATAAGTTGGGCAAATGGTCCATACTTCCTTAAAGTTGAAATGGACCCTTCTGGGGGAACATCATATATGAATTTGGGCACGTCTCAACTGTTGTCTGTTCCTTATGCACTATACGCAGAAAATAGCGGTAATGGACTTCCCTCTGGTCCAAGTGGAAGCACGATCAGACATAACGGGTCTGGCTGGATGGCCAATACCAACCTCTTTAATAATGGGACGAACGTAGGTATTGGTACAACGTCTCCTTCAGAAAAGCTTGATGTAGATGGGAATTCTGAAGTAACAGGAGATTATACTTATGCAACCGCCAAGACCCATTATCAGTCATTTAGCTGGAACAGTTTTATCTCTGTATTCCCACAGAGCTATCAATTTGGACAGTCTAGTACTTCGATAGTACGATATGGAGAGTTTGTTACCGGATCAGCGGGACTTGGGTATGCGGTGGCCCCACTGAATTTACCTGATGAAGCTATTGTTACAGAAATTAGAGCTTGGATTTGGGACAATGATTCCAGTTCACCAGTAAGAGTAAGGTTTTATTCACAACCACTGGGATCGGAAACTGCTTCCCTAATTTCTACTATAGAATCAGCAACGGCTACCGCTATAAGTTCTGTTCAGGAACTTTCATCCAGTTCAACTGCAACAATAGACAACGAATCTAACTCCTATTTCTTGCGATTTACTGGAGCGCAAGGAAGCAATGATACCCGACTTTACGCAGTAAGAGTTACTTACACAGTAAATCAAGCAGACTGATTACTGTTATCATCATATCTTATGAGAATTGCCCGACCCGTTGGTCGGGCTTTTTTATTCTGGATGGTAAACGCGCTTGGCGTTCTTGTAAACCGTCTCCTTATCCAAACTCATGGTTTTCATTTGCTCTTTGCCGAAAGGAGACATCTGATCTCTGTAATGTGGAGAATCTGGGAAGCTCGATGCACCGAAAGGACTGGCGCTCTCAATGATCGGTCCGTCTTTGGTAAATTGAACCAACTGGAAGTAACCATCTCCTGCCACCATACGGTTCCGGCCATCTTCCATAAACTGACCGAACACGGTACGAATGGCATCAGGACCTCCACCAATGGCCACGGTCTTTCCACCTCGCTCAATTACCTGTAGTTCGCGCAAGGCAATGTCAATGGTTCCGAATTTATCGATCATCTTGGCTTTGGCCTTGGTGATGCAATCAACGAACATCGCAACAAGCTTTTCAACGTCTTGTGCTGCCTCATCTCTCTTTTTACCGTTGTAATCCAGCAACTCATAAATGGTCATCAACAACATAGGGAAGTTTCTGTCCAAGGTATCGGCCGTTCTGTCAAAGGCAGCGATCCGTTCAATGGCATCCGCAATTTCGGGGTATTTGGTGCCATCGAGTTTGAAAAGCTCATCCATCCAGAATTCGCCTCTGTAGGTCATTCTCTCCGGATAGGTCTGATCCATTTTCAGCGCTTTGAAATCGGCATAATCAATTTTCTTGTTGGCGTATTTACCTTCCATTATCTCATATGTTCTGAGACTTCGGTTGTTATGCGTATTGCGATAACCGATATGTGGATTGTAATCCTCCAGCTTTCCGTTCTCTTCCTTGGCCGTGGCTTCAAAACCCGAATTATTGGTATTGAAAACCCAACCGCATTCCGGGTTAAGGAACTGCGCGAAACTGTCTACCGGAAGGAATTCGTTCCAAAGCGTTAGCGATGTATCGCCAGCCACAACCCGCTTCCAATCGTAACCGTTCGCCCTAACGGGGATGTAGCCATTGGAGATGAAATAGATGGTATCGTTCTTATCTGCGTAAGTAATGTTCTGTCGCGATAGCCCTTGAATATCCAAAGCTTGACGGAACTCCGTAAAATTCTTGGCCTTGTTCATCCGATACCATTGAACGATCGGGTAGATGTTCATCAAAGCAGGCATCCGGAGCGAGAAAAAGCCATGGTCGTTTTTCATGGTAGGGCCATACTTGCTTACCCAGAATTTCTTCTTTACCCCAATTTTGAACCAACCGTTTTTACCAAGAGCTACTTTGAGTTTGGCCCGTTTAACCTCCAATTTGTGCCACTCACCATCTATGCTGTACCACAGCTTCTTCTTGGGGTGCATTTTCAGTTTGTAGACATCCAGTTCGTCAAGATTTCCGGTGGTGTGGGCCCAACCAAGATGTTCGTTGGTGCCTAGAAAAATGGTCGGAGAGCCATGAAAAAGGCCTCCGACGATGTTCCACCCCTCTTCTGAGCAAACGTGCGCCTCATACCACGATAAAAGCCCTTCTATGGGCTGATGCGCATTGACCGCCAGATACGTATTTCCATCGGCCGTCTTTTTTGAGTTGAATGCAAAAGCATTGGAACCGATACCATCTTCGGCTTTCGGCACTTCGCGCTCAATGCGGCCGTCAACCATTTTCTCAACCGTTCCTTGTACACCCCCCATCAGCGCCATGGCCAGCATGTATCCGGTTACGAAATCCTGCGGTTTTACGGGCAGCAGTTTCTTATCCCAAAGTAGTTCTGGGTGTTTCTGATAATAAGCATTTGCACCTGCCGCTGCGCCCTCCAAAACGCGTTTCAGGTCTTCGGGTATACTTTCTTCATAATGCTCGTCCACATAGTCGACAACTCCCAAAAACTGAACCGCGAAATCGATCTTGGCACCATCAATTCCTTGTCGTTTACCAAGTACGCCACGCATGGCCGAAAGCATGAACTGGGCGTTCTCCACATCGTCTTCGGCCGTGGCCCATTCCAAGCCATACGCTACTTCTGCATCCGTCTTCGCGAAGATGTGAGGAACTCCATACTCATCGCGGACAATGTCAATTTTCTTAGGATCGAAAGTCTGTTGGGCAATAAGATTTGAAAAGCTGAATATGGCAGCTATTAAGATGGTGGTAACTCTCATAATTAGAATGCGTGCATTGAATTCCGTGAAAGTACACACTGAAAGGAAAAGTCATCAGCAGTTATTCCTACTTCTTCTCGAACAAATACACATCGAATATCTGAAGGAAATGCACCGAATCTTTCAATTCAAACTCATCCTTGAATTTATGTAAGATGCCATTGTTCGGATGCAAGAACTCCGAATGTGCGTCTATACAGACTACCTGAGCACTGGTAGGAGACGTTAATTCCGAGGCATCAGAGAGAACGTGAATACCTTGTGCTTTCAGTGCATTTGTCAGTTCGCTCTTGGGTGCTTCGGGCTTTCCGAGTTTGGAGAATGCAGCACGGTCATAGTGATACGCAAAGGTCAGATCGAACTCTTCTGGGATGACGTAAACGGTAGTGTTTTCAGATTGCCATTCCTTCACTTGATGAACCGCATTTGCCACATCACGATTGTTGGAAGGATTCAATGTGGAAAGGGCAATGACAGATGCCATTATCGCCAACGGGCCGATGAAACGTAATTTGGAATTTGACCATAGATGATCGACTCCCCATGCCACTGAAAGGTAAAGCGGTACACTCGTGTACAGAATGTACCTATCTGTGAACATAGGAATGAACCACTTTGAAATGAAGAACTGAGACAGATACGGAATCAGAAATAGCAGCCCAATTAAAATGAAAACAACGGGCTGTTTTATTTCTGTGAGTTTGGAGATTCTAGGAGTCTTTGTTAAAAGAAACCCTGCCATTAGAATGAGGATCAGAACCAGTGAAACGAGCCGATCGTTAAGCATCAGGTTTACGCTCCCGTAGATCTCTCCCCAACCAGGCGGTTGAACCCAAGTTCCACCACTTTCCACAACCTCATCCAATCGCGCTAGCAGAACAAGAATGTTGGGCAGATACGCCAGAAACAAGGCTGCTAAAAGAACGATTGCCCTCTTGAAATTCTCCTTTGGCACAAAGAAAACGCCCAGTATGATCTGAGTTCCGATAATGTAAACGGACACATAGTGCGAGTACAGCATTAATATCCATGTCAGGCCCAAAAGCGCCCAATTCCGGTTCTTTTTTGGGTGCTTGACCACTGACATGAAGAACCAGATGGAACATGCGGCAAGCAGCGTTAAAAGCGAGTAAACGCGCACCTCATGCGCAAATCTGATATTCCAAGTGGAGAATGTGAACAGAATGGCTGCAACAAAACCTATTTGACGGCTGAAAAATCGTTCCCCAATGAGGTAGACCGGAATTACTGTCAGTGCTCCGAAAATGGCCGGAAGCAACCGTAACAGATAGTCTGAATTGCCCACCAGATTCATCCAGAAATGTAGAATCATCTCAAACAATGGCGGGTTATTCCCCTTGCTCAGAAATTCTATGATGAATGCAGGTTCAAACTGTGCAACGAAAATCGAGAACGGTTCATCTCCTGCAATGTCGGTGCTTGTCAAACACAACAGCCTAGCACTCAATGCTACCGTAAACAGAAGAGGCATCCAAACCCAATTGGGAATAGAATCGATGATCTGGGCTGCTCTCATGGGCTAAAAATAAGCGAGCCGAGACAATTGTCTCGGCTCGTAGTTATCATGCTTGGGCAGTTGGTCCACCAAAATTCATGGGAAGTGGCGGTGGTCCTTCCGTATGCTTGATCGAGCCGTGTTCTGCCTCGTACTTGGCCACGTTATCCTGTAAGGCTCTCATGAAACGCTTTGCGTGCTCTGGCGTTAGCACCACCCGTGATTTTACTTTGGCCTTTGGAACTCCTGGCATCACCTTAATGAAATCAACCACAAATTCTGCGGTTGAATGCGTGATGATGGCCAGATTGGAGTAATGTCCATCTGCAACCTCCTCTGTCAGTTCTATGCTCAATTGCCCTTGTTGTGGGCCTTGTGGATTTTGATTGTCGTCTGCCATAACTAGCTCTTGTATTAGGTTTTAGGGGTTAGCTAAGATTCGTATAAAAGCAAAGGTGGCAGAAATAGTTAACTATTGCCTGCCACCTTCAACTAAGTAATCAGAAATTATGCTTCTGCTTCGGCCTCCTCTTCTTCTTTGGCGGCCAAAAGTGCTTCATATTCTTCTTTAGATCCTACAACCAGTTTGTCGTACTCTCTAAGTCCAGTACCTGCAGGAATCAAGTGACCAACGATCACGTTCTCCTTCAGACCGTGCAACTCGTCCATCTTACCCTTAACGGCTGCTTCGTTAAGCACCTTAGTGGTTTCCTGGAACGATGCTGCAGAGATGAAACTATCTGTTTGTAGCGATGCTCTGGTAATACCCTGAAGAATCGGTTCTGAAGTTGCTGGAATTGCTTCTCGGGCAACAACAGGCTTAAGATCCTTACGCTTAAGCATAGAGTTCTCGTCTCTCAACTTTCTTGCAGTGATGATCTGACCTGCCTTCAGCGTTTCAGAATCTCCTGGCTCTTCTACGTACATTTTACCGAAGATCCAGTCGTTCTCTTCACGGAACTCGTATCGGTTCACCAATTCTTTCTCCAAGAACTTAGTGTCGCCCGGATCAAGGATGTTCACTTTACGCATCATCTGACGCACGATAACCTCATAGTGCTTATCGTTGATCTTCACACCCTGCAGACGGTATACTTCCTGAATTTCATTTACCAAGTACTCTTGAACAGCAGTTGGTCCTTTGATCATCAGGATATCGGCTGGCGTAATAGCTCCTTCTGAAAGTGGAACACCAGCTTTCACGAAGTCATTTTCCTGAACCAGGATATGCTTAGATAGTGAAACCAAGTACTTCTTGATCTCTCCAGTTCTGGTTTCGATGATGATCTCTCTGTTACCACGCTTGATCTTTCCGAAAGAAGCAACACCGTCAACCTCAGAAACTACAGCTGGGTTAGATGGGTTACGCGCTTCGAACAACTCGGTAACACGTGGCAAACCACCGGTGATATCACCAGACTTACCAGAAACTCTAGGAATCTTAACAAGTGTTTGACCCGCTTTTACATCATCTCCTTCTTTGACGGCAATGTGCGCGCCCACAGGCATGTTGTAATTCTTGATCTCTTTGGTCTTTCCTGAGCCAGCAACAACGTGGATGGCTGGAATCATCTTCTTGTCTTTCGCATCGATGATCACCATTTCGTTGAAGCCTGTTTGTTCATCAGACTCTACGCGGTAGGTCATTCCATCGCTCAAGTTTTCGAACTCAACTTTACCGTCAACTTCAGAAACAATAACAGCGTTGAATGGATCCCAATCGCAAAGCAGATCGTCCTTCTTCACTTTTGCTCCATCCTTGATGTACAGTTTAGAACCGTAAGGAATGTTGTGTGTTGCCACCAACACGCCTGTGTTCTTGTTCACCAATCTGAGCTCAGCCGAACGGCCGATAACCACATCGTAGTCGCCATCAGAACTCTTAACTGTTCTTAACTCGTCAAACTCAGCAACAGATTCTCCTTTTGCTCTGATCTGAGATTCAGATGCAATGTGAGATGCAACACCACCCACGTGGAACGTACGTAGTGTAAGCTGTGTACCAGGCTCACCGATAGACTGTGCAGCAATAACTCCAACGGCCAATCCTTTCTTCACTTCGCGACCAGTTGAAAGGTCACGTCCGTAACACTTAGAGCAGCATCCACGCTTGGTCTCACAAGTAAGTACAGAACGAATCTCTACCGAATCGATTCCAGCATCCTCAATGGCCTTAGCCTCATCTTCGTTGATCAATTCTCCTGAAGCAACAAGAATATCTCCTGTTTCTGGGTGAATTACATCATGCAATGAAGTACGTCCAAGGATTCTGTCATAAAGAGATTCGATGATGTCCTCATTCTTCTTCAACGCAGTTGCGATCAATCCACGAAGTGTACCGCAGTCAACATCATTGATAACCACATCCTGCGCAACGTCTACAAGACGTCTTGTCAAGTAACCCGCATCGGCCGTTTTCAAAGCCGTATCCGCAAGTCCTTTACGTGCACCGTGAGTAGAAATGAAGTACTCAAGAATCGAAAGTCCTTCCTTAAAGTTTGAAAGAATCGGGTTTTCGATGATCTCCTGAGTTGTAGCTCCGGATTTCTGTGGCTTGGCCATCAGACCTCGCATACCAGAAAGCTGACGAATCTGCTCTTTCGATCCCCTCGCACCAGAGTCAAGCATCATATAAACAGAGTTGAAGCCTTGCTTATCCTCTGTCATCTGATTCATCAATGTCTGAGTCAATCGAGAGTTAGTGTGCGTCCAGATATCGATGATCTGGTTGTAACGCTCGTTGTTGGTAATGAATCCCATGTTGAAGTTGTTCATTACCTCATCAACCTGAGCCTGAGCTTTCTCAATCATTGGAATCTTAGCCTCAGGAATCAATACATCACCCAAGTTGAACGAAAGTCCACCACGGAATGCACTCATGAAACCTAGGTTCTTGATTCTATCCAAGAATCGTGCAGACTCGGCCATTCCAACTCGGTAAATGATATCACCGATAATGTCTCGAAGTGCCTTTTTGGTCAACAGTTCGTTGATGTAAGCAACACCTTTGGGAACAACCTGGTTGAATAGAACTCGACCTACGGTTGTTTCAATGATAGAAGCCTTTTCTCCTTTGATGTGAGATGCGATTCTAACCTTAATGATTGCGTGCAGTTCAACCTTTTTCTCGTTGTGAGCGATGATCACCTCCTCTGGAGAGTAGAAAGTCATTCCCTCACCTTTAACGGGCTCCTCTTTGGTGCTCCTCTTCTCCTTGGTCATGTAATACAGACCAAGAACCATGTCTTGAGAAGGTACCGCAATCGGTGCACCGTTGGCAGGGTTAAGAATATTGTGCGATGCAAGCATCAACATTTGAGCCTCCAAAATAGCTGCGTTGCCTAGTGGCAAGTGAACCGCCATCTGGTCACCGTCAAAGTCAGCGTTGAAGGCCGTACAAACCAACGGGTGAAGCTGAATAGCTTTTCCTTCGATCAATTTCGGTTGGAACGCTTGGATACCCAATCTGTGTAGCGTTGGGGCTCGGTTAAGGAGTACCGGGTGGTTTGTAAGCACGTTCTCTAGAATGTCCCAAACAACTGCATCCTTCTTGTCAACCAATTTCTTAGCAGACTTAACCGTTTTCACGATTCCACGCTCAATCATCTTACGGATAATGAACGGCTTGTAAAGCTCGGCCGCCATTCCTTTTGGAAGACCACATTGGTGCATTTCCAACTCAGGACCTACAACAATTACCGAACGTGCAGAATAATCAACACGCTTACCCAATAGGTTCTGACGGAAACGTCCTTGCTTACCTTTCAATGAGTCTGAAAGTGATTTCAGTGCTCTGTTTGATTCTGTCTTAACCGCAGAAGATTTTCTTGAGTTGTCGAACAATGAATCAACAGACTCCTGAAGCATACGCTTCTCGTTACGCAAGATCACCTCTGGTGCCTTGATCTCGATCAATCTCTTCAGACGGTTGTTACGGATGATAACCCTTCTGTAAAGGTCATTCAAGTCAGACGTAGCAAAACGGCCACCATCCAATGGAACCAATGGTCTAAGGTCTGGCGGAATTACCGGAATAACCTTAACCACCATCCACTCTGGGCGGTTTTCAATGTGCTCTTGAGCACCTCTGAAACCTTCTACAACTTGAAGTCTTTTAAGAGCCTCATTCTTACGCTGCTGGCTTGTTTCGTTGTTTGCCTTATGACGCAATTCGAAAGAAAGTGCATCCAGATCCAAGCCCATCAACAAAGACTCCAATGCCTCAGCACCCATCTTAGCAACGAACTTGTTCGGGTCAGAATCATCCAAGTATTGGTTTTCCTTTGGCATTCTTTCCAAAGCATCCAAATACTCATCTTCCGTAAGGAAATCCATGTAGTTCAATGGCTCTCCTTCGTTGTTTACGGCTCCACCTGGTTGAATAACCACGTAACGCTCGTAATAGATGATCATATCCAACTTCTTGGTTGGAAGACCAAGAAGATACCCGATCTTGTTAGGTAGCGAACGGAAGTACCAGATGTGCGCCACTGGCACAACCAATTGGATGTGTCCTAAACGCTCTCTACGAACCTTCTTCTCGGTTACCTCAACACCACAACGGTCGCAGATGATTCCTTTATATCGGATACGCTTGTACTTTCCGCAATGACATTCGTAATCCTTTACGGGTCCGAATATTCTTTCGCAGAACAGACCATCACGCTCAGGTTTATACGTTCTGTAGTTGATGGTTTCAGGCTTCAAAACCTCACCTCTGGAAGCTTCAAGAATCTTCTCTGGTGACGTAAGGCTAATGATAACCTTCTTAAAGTTGCTTTTTATTTTATTCTCTCTTTTGAGGGCCATTTGAGGAATTTTTTCTTTTAATATTCTGTTGAATTGAAATTTTCCGCCTCGATTTCTCGAGGCGGAAAACCATTATCAGTCAAGCGTTACATTCAAGCACAGACCACGTAGTTCGTGCATCAATACATTGAATGACTCTGGAATACCCGGTGTTGGCAACGGATCTCCCTTAACGATGGCTTCGTAAGCTTTAGCACGTCCAACCACGTCATCAGACTTGATGGTTAGCATTTCTTGAAGGATGTTGGCAGCACCGAAACCTTCGAGTGCCCAAACCTCCATCTCTCCCAAACGCTGACCACCGAACTGCGCCTTACCACCCAACGGCTGCTGAGTAATAAGTGAGTATGGTCCGATAGATCTTGCGTGCATCTTATCGTCTACCATGTGACCGAGTTTCAGCATGTAGATGATACCTACGGTTGCTGGCTGATCGAATCGCTCTCCAGTACCACCATCGTACAGGTAAGTTCTACCTAGAGATGGTACACCGGCTTCCGCGATCTCAGCTTCGATCTCGTCTAGACTAGCTCCATCGAAAATCGGTGTAGCATACTTACGGCCTAGCTTCTCTCCTGCCCAAGCAAGAATGGTCTCATAGATCTGTCCAAGGTTCATCCTTGATGGTACACCCAATGGATTCAATACGATATCTACTGGTGTTCCGTCTTCCAAGAATGGCATATCCTCTTCGCGAACAATACGAGCAACGATACCCTTGTTACCGTGACGACCGGCCATCTTATCACCCACTTTCAGCTTACGCTTCTTAGCAATGTAAACTTTGGCCAACTGTACGATACCCGTTGGAAGTTCGTCTCCGATAGAGATGGCGAACTTCTTACGCTTGAAGGTTCCAAGAAGGTCGTTCACTTTGATGTTGAAGTTGTGAAGCAACTCCTTGATCAATGTGTTCTTATCCTCATCAGTTGTCCAAGCGGCTGGGTTGATGTTATCGTACTCGATAGAGTTAAGTGCCTTTTGCGTGAATTTGGTTCCTTTTGGAATCAACACCTCGCGAAGGTTGTTCTCAACTCCTTGAGAAGTTTTACCATTGACAAGAACAAAAAGCTTGTCTACAAGAACAGCCTTAAGTTTCGCCAATTCCACTTCGTAATCCTCATCGATCTTGGCAAGAACCTTCTTCTCCTCTGCTTTGCTCTTCTTATCCTTGATGTTTCTTGAGAACAATTTCTTCTCAAGTACAACTCCGTTCAAAGATGGAGGCGCTTTCAATGAAGCATCTTTCACGTCTCCTGCCTTATCACCGAAGATCGCTCTCAAAAGTTTCTCTTCTGGAGATGGGTCTGTCTCTCCTTTCGGAGTGATCTTTCCGATAAGAATATCACCAGGGCCAACCTCAGCACCGATACGGATAAGTCCGTTTTCGTCCAGGTCTTTGGTTGCTTCCTCGCTTACGTTCGGAATATCAGCCGTCAACTCTTCCAGTCCACGTTTGGTGTCTCGTACCTCCAATGTGTACTCATCAATGTGGATAGATGTGAAGATGTCTTCCTTGGCAACTTTCTCAGAGATAACGATTGCATCCTCAAAGTTGTAACCCTTCCAAGGCATGAATGCCACTTTCAGGTTACGCCCGATAGCCAACTCACCATTCTCTGTACCGAAACCATCACAAAGAACTTCTCCTTGCTTCACTTTCTGGCCCTTAACCACAATTGGCTTCAGGTTTACAGTTGTGTTCTGGTTTGTCTTACGGAACTTAACGAGGTTGTAAGTCTTCAGGTCATCATCAAAGCTTACCAACTTATCGATGTCTGAACGCTCATAACGGATGCTGATCTTATTCGCGTCAACGTATTCCACAACTCCATCACGCTCTGCGTTGATCAATACACGGGAATCTCTGGCAACCAATGGCTCAAGACCTGTACCTACAATAGGTGCCTGTGGTCTCAACAACGGAACTGCCTGACGCATCATGTTAGATCCCATCAAAGCACGGTTCGCATCATCATGCTCCAAGAAAGGAATAAGAGATGCCGCGATAGATGCGATCTGGTTCGGAGCAACGTCCATCAATTTGATCTTATCTGGAGATTCCACTGGGAAATCACCTTCAAGACGGGCCTTGATTCTGTCGCTATCAAACGTTCCATCGTCATTCAACGGAGCATTTGCCTGCGCGATCATGTTCGTCTCCTCATCCTCAGCACTAAGGTAAAGCGGCTCACCTTTGATGTCCACTTTTCCATCGTTAACCTTACGGTAAGGAGTTTCAATGAATCCAAGCTTATTCACTTTGGCGTAAACGCAAAGTGATGAGATAAGACCGATGTTCGGTCCTTCTGGTGTTTCAATGGTACAAAGACGTCCGTAGTGCGTGTAGTGAACGTCACGAACCTCGAAACCTGCTCTTTCTCTTGAAAGACCACCAGGTCCGAGTGCAGACATTCTACGCTTGTGAGTTACCTCAGAAAGTGGATTCGTCTGATCCATGAACTGAGACAGCTGGTTGGTTCCGAAGAATGAGTTGATAACTGAAGAAAGTGTCTTCGCGTTGATCAGGTCGATCGGTGTGAAAACCTCGTTATCACGAACATTCATACGCTCGCGAATTGTTCTTGCCATTCTCGCAAGACCAACACCGAACTGAGCATACAACTGCTCACCTACTGTACGTACACGTCTGTTACTCAAGTGGTCGATATCATCCACATCTGTCTTAGAGTTGATCAACTCTATCAAGTACTTGATGATGGAAATGATGTCTTCTTTGGTCAATACAACCTGGTCCTCAGCAATGTCAAGACCTAGTTTTCTGTTGATACGGAAACGTCCAACTTCTCCAAGGTCATATCGCTTGTCTGAGAAGAACAACTTATCGATGATTCCACGTGCTGTTTCTTCATCTGGTGGTTCAGCGTTACGCAGCTGACGATAGATGTGCTCTACCGCTTCCTTCTCAGAATTTGAAGTATCCTTGGCAAGCGTGTTGTAAATGATGGCGAAGTCTGCAGCATTCACTTCTTCGTGATGAAGAATGATGCTCTTAACTCCTGCCTCAAGAATCAGGTCAACGTGCTCTTTTTCAATGATGGTCTCACGGTCAATGATAACCTCGTTTCTTTCGATAGATACAACCTCTCCAGTATCTTCATCAACGAAATCCTCAACCCAAGACTTAAGAACACGTGCAGCAAGCTTTCTACCAAGCACACGCTTCAATGCTGCCTTGCTGACTTTTACTTCGTCTGCAAGACCGAATATTTCCAAGATGTCTTTATCGCTCTCATAACCAATGGCTCTTAGAAGCGTGGTTACAGGAAGCTTTTTCTTACGGTCGATGTAAGCATACATCGCACCGTGAATGTCTGTTGCAAATTCAATCCAAGAACCTTTGAACGGAATTACACGCGCAGAGTACAATTTGGTACCGTTGGCGTGGTAGCTCTGACCGAAGAACACACCTGGTGATCTGTGTAGTTGTGATACAACAACACGCTCAGCACCATTGATCACAAAAGATCCTTTCGGGGTCATGTAAGGAATTGTACCTAGGTACACATCCTGTACAATGGTTTCGAAATCTTCGTGTTCCGGATCGGTACAGTAAAGTTTCAGCTTCGCTTTCAGAGGAACACTGTGTGTCAGTCCTCTCTCAATACATTCTTCAATTGAGTAGCGAGGTGGGTCTATAAAGTAATCCAGGAACTCAAGAACGAAGTTGTTTCTTGTATCGGTAATCGGGAAATTCTCTGCGAATACCTTGAAGAGACCCTCGTTATGACGGTTTTCTGGAGTTGTCTCCAGCTGGAAAAAATCTTTAAAAGACTTGAGCTGTATTTCTAGAAAGTCAGGATAAGGAACCTGGTTTTTAATGGATGCGAAATTCTTTCGTCCGGTTTTATTTTTCAGCGCCAAGGTCTTGGAATTTAGAGGTTTGTAAAAAGAGTTAACTGTAAACAGTAATAGGCTGAAGCCATGCCCCAATCCCGATAATCATCGGGACGGGACCGGCCTCAACCTTAAAAGGTTAAAGAGATAGATTACTTAACCTCAACTTCGGCTCCTGCCTCAGTAAGTTGAGTCTTAAGTGCTTCAGCCTCTTCTTTAGAGATACCCTCTTTAAGTGGTTTTGGAGCTCCATCAACAAGTTCCTTAGCCTCTTTAAGACCAAGACCTGTAAGCTCTTTTACCAACTTAACTACAGCTAGTTTTGAACCACCAGCTGAAGTAAGGATCACATCAAATTCTGATTTCTCCTCAGCACCAGCAGCGTCACCGCCACCAGCAGCTGGTCCTGCAACAGCTACCGCTGCAGCAGCAGGCTCAATGCCGTATTCATCCTTAAGGATCTGCGCTAGTTCGTTCACTTCCTTTACAGAAAGGCTAACGAGCTGTTCTGCGAATTCTTTAAGATCTGCCATTTTATTTATTATTATTCGTTGTTTGACTTAATTGATTTGATCGATTAACCGACCAGGCTTATTCGGCCTTTTCGGCAAGTGTTTGTAGTATTCCAGCAATGTTTCTTCCAGGAGTCTGAAGAGCTGAGATAACGTTCTTCGCAGGAGACTGCAGAATTCCGATAATTTCTCCAATAACCTCTTCTTTAGACTTGATGCTTTCAAGAACTTTAACATTCTCGTCTCCCAGATAGATGCTTTCTCCTACCCAAGCTCCTTTAAGAATTGGTCGGTCTCCCTTCTTTCTTAGTTCTGCAATAAGCTTTGCCGGAGCATTGCCTGTTTCAGAGAACATGATTGAAGTGTTTCCTTTCAATACGTCATAAAGTCCATCAAACTCTCCTTCTGCTCTTTCCAGAGCTTTTCTAAGAAGGGTGTTCTTAACAACTTTAATTCCTATTGACTTCTTGTGTGCAGCTGCACGAAGCTTGTAGGTTTGCTCTGCGTTCAGATTTGAGATGTCTGCCAGATAGAAATTGGCGTTAGAGCCAAGATCTGATACCAGAGCATCAATCGCTTGATTTTTTTCCTCTTTGGTCATCGTTCTTCGCTTAACTATTAACTAACTGATTTAACGTCTATCCTCACGCTAGGACTCATGGTCCCAGATAGAGCAATACTCTTTACGTAGGTTCCTTTAGCCGCAGATGGCTTCAGTTTGATCAGTGTTTGGATCAATTCGTTTGCATTATCAACAATCTTGTCTTCCGAGAAAGACACTTTGCCAATAGCTGCATGAACGATTCCATACTTATCAACTTTGAAGTCGATCTTTCCGGCCTTTACATCCGAAACCGCCTTACCAATGTCCATGGTAACTGTTCCCGCTTTTGGGTTTGGCATAAGACCACGAGGTCCTAATACTCTACCCAACGGGCCCAATTTGGCCATAACCGTTGGCATGGTTACAATAACATCTACATCGGTCCATCCCCCTTTGATCTTGTCGAGAAACTCGTCAAGTCCAACAAAGTCTGCACCGGCAGCCTTCGCTTCTTCTTCCTTATCAGGAGTACAAAGCGCAAGAACTCTTACTGATTTACCTGTACCGTGCGGTAGGCTACAAACTCCACGTACCATTTGGTTCGCTTTTCTAGGATCGACACCTAACCTTACGGCTATGTCAATCGAAGAATCGAACTTCGTGATAGGCATTTGTTTGATGAGGCCTGCTGCTTCGCTGAGTGAGTATGTCTTGTCAACATCCACAAGCTCAAGGGCTTTCTTTCTATTCTTAGTAAGTGCCATTTTCTTAAACTTTTTCTGGAAGTTTTCCATTAACAGTCACTCCCATGCTACGCGCTGTTCCAGCAATCATATGCATGGCAGATTCAACAGTAAAACAGTTCATGTCAGGCAGTTTTTCTTCAGCGATAGCTTTGATCTGGTCAACTGTGATCTTACCGACTTTCGCACGGTTTGGCTCAGCAGAACCTGATTTAAGCTTGATCGCCTCTTTGATCGAGACAGCTACAGGGGGTTTCTTGATCACGAACTCGAACGATTTGTCCGCGAAAACCGTGATCACCACCGGCAAAACCTTACCCGGAGTATCCTGTGTACGTGCGTTGAACTGCTTACAGAAGTCCATAATGTTGACTCCTTTAGCACCCAATGCAGGCCCTACAGGCGGGGCAGGGTTAGCGGCACCACCCCTAATCTGGAGCTTAATAAATCCGCTTATCTCTTTTGCCATGTTTAACTATTTGTTTGAACTATTAATATGATAATCAGCGTGGGGGGAAGCATTCAAAATCAACACGCTGAGATATCCGACCTGATTATTCCTTCTCTACTTGCATATAGCTCAACTCCAATGGTGTCTTTCTTCCGAAGATCTTTACCATTACTTTGAGCTTTTTCTTCTCTTCATTTATCTCTTCGATGATTCCGCTGAAACTGTTGAAAGGACCGTCAATTACTTTAACAGCTTCTCCAACAATGAAAGGAATGTTCATTTCCTCATCACTTTCAGCCAACTCATCAACTTTTCCGAGGATTCGATTCACCTCTGACTGTCTCAGTGGAACCGGGTTTCCTCCTTTGGTTTCTCCAAGGAAACCGATAACTCCTGTAATGTTCTTTATTACGTGAGGCACCTCTCCAACAAGGTCTGCCTCTATAAGAATGTACCCAGGGAAGAAGCTTCTTTCCTTACTTACTTTCTTTCCGTTTCTGATCTGGAATACCTTCTCTTTTGGAATAAGCACCTGTGCAACGTGGTCGGACAACTTGGCATGAGATATCTCTGCCTCGATGTAATCCTTCACCTTGCTTTCCTGTCCGCTTATTGCGCGGACCACATACCACTTTTTACTACTCTCGCTCATTCTTGTCTTGACCTCAGGATTATCAGAATAACTCATAGAAAAAACCTAATATTCCTTTCCATACGGTGTCTTCGCCACCGTTAATTCCAAATACGAAATCCATAACGAATATCATGAGGGCAATCATCACAGATGCTACAGCAACAATTCTAGTGCTGTTCTGTAATTCAGCCCAAGTAGGCCAAGACACCTTGTTTACAAGCTCGTTGTAAGACTCTTCTATATATGTTATGATACTCGCCATTTTATTCTTTTCTCTGCACGGGAGGAGAGACTCGAACTCCCGACACCAGGTTTTGGAGACCTGTGCTCTACCAACTGAGCTACACCCGTTTATTGAAGGCAAAAGGCATCCGCCTGAGGCGGACACCTTTCTTATACCTTCAGTATTTATTACTTGGTGATCTCAGTGATCTGTCCAGCACCTACTGTTCTACCACCCTCACGGATAGCGAAACGTAGACCAACGTTCATTGCAACCGGAACGATCAATGTAACATTGATAGTCAAGTTATCACCAGGCATTACCATCTCCTGTCCTTCTGGAAGGAAGATCTCACCAGTTACGTCTGTTGTTCTGATGTAGAACTGTGGACGGTACTTGTTATGGAATGGAGTGTGACGTCCACCTTCTTCTTTCTTAAGGATATACACCTCAGCTTTGAACTCAGTGTGTGGAGTGATAGATCCAGGCTTGGCAATTACCATACCTCTCTTGATCGCCTCTTTCTCAATACCTCTCAAAAGAAGACCAACGTTGTCACCTGCCTCACCTCTGTCAAGAATCTTACGGAACATCTCAACACCAGTAATGGTAGAAGTCAATTTCTCTTCACCCATACCAAGAATCTCTACTGGATCCCCAGTGTTGATTACTCCTGTTTCGATACGACCTGTAGCAACAGTACCACGTCCTGTAATTGAGAATACATCCTCAACTGGCATTAGGAATGGCTTGTCAATCTCTCTTGGTGGAATTTCAATCCAGTTGTCAACTGCATCCATCAGATCCATGATCGTTTTAGACCATTTCTCATCTCCATTCAATCCTCCCAAAGCAGAACCTTGAATAACTGGTGTATTGTCACCATCGTACTCGTAGAATGAAAGCAATTCTCTAAGCTCCATTTCAACAAGCTCCAACAATTCCTCGTCATCAACCATGTCAACCTTATTCATGAAAACAACGATTCTCGGAACGTTTACCTGACGTGCAAGAAGGATGTGCTCACGAGTCTGTGGCATTGGACCATCAGTAGCGGCACAAACAAGGATTGCTCCATCCATCTGAGCAGCACCAGTTACCATGTTCTTTACGTAGTCAGCGTGACCTGGACAGTCAACGTGCGCATAGTGACGGTTAGCGGTTGTGTACTCAACGTGTGAAGTGTTGATCGTGATACCTCTTTCTTTCTCTTCAGGGGCATTATCAATCGAATCAAAACTTCTTTCTGCAGATAGACCGGCTTTTGCCAATACCATTGTAATAGCAGCGGTTAGTGTTGTTTTACCGTGGTCAACGTGGCCAATTGTACCAATGTTGACATGCGGCTTGGAACGATCAAAATTCTCTTTGGCCATGGTTAATTGTTAATTGATTAATTATTTATTGATTTCTGATTACTTACTACTTTAAATTTCCCTCTCCTCAATCTAAAATTCCTTGAGCCAATGACGGGAATTGAACCCGTGACCTCATCCTTACCAAGGATGCGCTCTACCCCTGAGCTACATCGGCTTTTACACCCCAGCAGCTTTAAGGGGTTAAACGAGCGGGAGACGGGATTCGAACCCGCGACCCTTAGCTTGGAAGGCTAATGCTCTACCAACTGAGCTACTCCCGCTTGTCTTTGGTGGGGAGAGAAGGATTCGAACCTTCGAAGGTATACACCAACAGATTTACAGTCTGTCCTCGTTGGCCACTTGAGTATCTCCCCAGCCTTTTGTCATTTTATTCAAAGAACGAGCCGATGGAGGGATTCGAACCCCCGACCCGCTGATTACAAATCAGCTGCTCTGGCCAACTGAGCTACATCGGCTTTTACTCTGTATTCCTTTAACCGCGCGGGTTTCAGCGATTTTACCCGCATAGACCCCCTCGAAAAAGGACTGCAAATGTAATATTTTATATCAGCTACAACAAAAAAATCCAACATGAAATAAGTTCACGTTGGATTTTTTCAACAGACCCCTGTGGGTCTATGTGTTTCGAGCTACGGAAGCGTCTTCTCTTTCTGCTTTTTCAGCTGTCTTCTCAACGCTTCAACCGCAAGGTCTGTAGCCTCTTCAAATGTTTTGCATTGACGCTTTGCAAACAGGTCATTCCCAGGCACCATCAACTTGATTTCAGCTATCTTATTCTCATGGCTGCTGCTTTTATCCAACCGAAGAAACACCTCGCCATCAATGATCTTGTTACTATACGTGTTGAGCTTGCCTACCTTGTTTTCAATGAAATCCAACAACTTCTTGTCTGCATCAAAATGAATGGATTGAATCTTAACTTTCATGACATTCTTCTTTTTATGCCCTTGGATGGGCTTGTTTATATATCTGCGTTAACTTTTCTATTGAATTATGTGTGTAAACCTGTGTTGCCGAAAGATTAGCGTGACCAAGTAGTTCTTTAATGGCATTGAGGTCTGCCCCATTGTTGAGCATGTGTGTGGCAAATGTGTGCCTAAGGATATGTGGACTCTTCTTTTCAATGGTGGTTACCAATCGAAGATACCTATTCACTTTTCTATAAACAAATCCATCGGACATCTGTTTGCCGTGATCGTTTATAAGTAGGAATACATCTTCTATAGGGTCTGTAAAATGTGATGACCGAAGGGTCTCATAATCCTCAATGAGCGACAGCACAGCATTGGACAGTGGAATGATACGTTCCTTATTCCTTTTGCCTAAAACCTTCAATTCTCCTTTCTGGTAATTGACATTGGCACTTTTCAAGCCCATTAGTTCAGCGCGCCTCATTCCAGTGCAGTAGAGAAGTTCTATCACGAGTTTGTCTCTGACCCCCGAAAAATCATCACCGAACTCCATCTGATCCAACAAGTTCTCCATCTGCTTCTGCTCTAGAAACAGAGGTAACTTCTTCTTGGTTTTTAGAGAACTGATCCGGTCCATTGGGTTTTTAGTGACCAGTTCATTCCTTACCATGTATTTATAGAAGGAACGAAGACATGAGATTTTTCGATTTACCGAAACTGCCTGAAGTTTCTCGTCTTCGAGGATGGAAATGATCCAAGAACGGATGTCGTGATGGTCAACTTCTTTGATGGTCTTTATCTCCAGACCATCCTTTAAATAATCGATGAATTGCTGAATGTCATTGGAATAGGCCGTAACCGTGTGCTGGGAAAATCGCTTCTCCTTGCTTATGTAAGCCAAAAACCCCTCTACAACCGTCTCCATAAAAAAATTCCAGCTAGTATTATACCAACTGGAATTTAGTCAATTTGTTGTGATGGAACGGACTACTCTCCTTCTGCTTCACGAAGTTTCTGAACGTAAGCCGCCTTCTTAACCTCTTTTCTCCTTGTTACTGAAGGTTTTACGTATTGCTTTCTCTCACGCAATACACGCATAGTACCTGTTTTTTCAAACTTACGCTTGAATTTTTTCAGACTTCTTTCAATGCTTTCGCCCTCTTTTACTGGAATGATCAACATGTCTTTTTACCTCCTTTTGTGTGAAACGGGGCGCAAAGATAAAATTTTATCGATGCTACAACAACATCAAACTAACTGGGCCCTTTGAATTCAAGATTATCCAACTTGAAGGAAATCTCCTGCTTATCAAGATTCCAGAAATATATCTTGAATGACCTGACGCTCTTGCCAAAGTGGTAGGTGCGTTTAATGTGAAGGTCTTGTCCTGACCAACCAGAACGGATCCAATGCAAGGGTATCATATTATAAGTATTGCCATTTTCATCGTCCGATTCGGAAGTAATGATCAATTGGCCACGGAAAACCTGTGAATCCGTATCAAAACTCCCCTTCAACTCCCAAGAACCAATGTTGCCAGGCAACTCTGACGCTGAGCAATTCACCAGTTCATAGAACTCATCCGTACCTACGAATTCTGTTCTCTGAATTGGAACCTTTACACCATTGCTCCAATTTATCGGATTGTGTCTTCCAAGTAGATAAACATCATTTGGAGGGTCGTGAAAAAGTGTGTCGTAAGGTACAGATGTGAAGTCGAAATCGGCTGGGCGGGCAATCAGCATATCCGCCAACGTATCTGGAACTGGGTCTCGTTGAAGAAGCTGCATCTCAGAGTTATTCTGAAAGTTGTAGTAGGCCCAACCCAATTCATTCAAATACTCTGCGCTTATCATCAGCGGCTCGCCCTTGAAGCGCTGAAGTTTCAATGCCATATCATAGATCTTATCGCTGGCATGCCACTTGGGCCAAAGAATGGTAGACTCGAATCCGAAATGCTTTACCAGATGAGCAGGAAAAATGAGAAATGAAATTGCCAACCATTTTACGTGTGGTGCTTTCTGAGAAAGCATATCCAAAGCTCCACCTACAGTAATGAGAAACAGCGGAATGTAGTACATCCCCACCCGGTTCTCAGGGAAGTTCATTCCGAACAGAAGATTCAACAAAATTGAACCGACCGCATTGAGAAGCAGCATAACTGCTGCCAGTCGTACTGCGTTCCATTTCAGCGACTTGATCAAGAAATAACCAATGACAAGGAGTGACGAGGCACCGCCAACGGCAGTCACCAAAACAGAGATCGGTTGCGATTCTCTATCCAATTGATAGCGTACCAGCGAACGAACCGTGACCTCGATGAATCCATCTGCCATACCAGTGTATAGAAGCCCGCGCTCCTTGAGTTGGAATCCGTAATAAGCCGCAGCCAGAAAGAAGGAAGCACCTAACCCAAACCAAACCAGAAGATGCTTTCCCAAGAGATTCTCTTTTCAGGATGATTGATAGGAAAACCAGCCCTAAAACAATCAGATAAGAGTTCATCAAAGTAAGACTTGCCGCAACCGCCAACCACATCCAGAACCACAATGCGAGCTGGTTTTTCAGTTGGTAGCTTTTCAGGTACTGCGCTCCGTGATGGATTACACCCATCAAAAAGGCTATGGACATGGCGTAACCTCTCGCGAGCGAGAAGAATTCAAGTAGAAAAGCAGCGGTCAGAACCGCTATGAGCACACCCCATCTTATCAGACCATTCTTGAGATCCTGTGTTATTCGAATGGCGAAATATCCATAGACCAAAAAGGAGAGCACGTTCGGCAACCTGATCCACCATTGTTGTGGACCCAAAACCTTGTAACAAAGGAATCCTAAGGCCGAATTGAGAATGTGATTGTTGGCATCCCAATGCGCTTGAAATGGCAAGAAATTTTCCGAAACAATATAATGGAAGAACGTGGCCGCTTCATCATGAAACGTTGGGACGTAAATAGCCCGCAGAACGACATACACGAATACCAACAGAACGGAAAGTGCGGCCAGTAGCCGTTCGATTTGCCCCATACCAGCGGCAATTTACACAAGAAGTAGTCTATTCTCCCTTGATGAGATTCTTGGCAATGACCACCTTCTGAATCTCGGAAGTTCCTTCACCAATGGTGCATAGTTTGCTATCGCGATAGAACTTCTCGGCAGGGAAATCTTTGGTATACCCGTAACCTCCGAAAATCTGCACCGCCTCATTCCCAGCTCTTACACAAACCTCAGAAGCATAGTACTTGGCCATGGCCGACTTGGTTGTCACTTTTTGACCACGATTCTTAAGGTCTGCGGCTTGGAACGTCAATAATTCTGCTGCCTCATATTCCGTGTACAGGTCGGCAAGTTTAAATGCAATTCCTTGGAAGTTGACAATCGGTTGTCCGAACTGCTCGCGCTCTTTGGCGTATTTGGTTGCTGCCTTGATGGCGCCTTTTGCAATTCCCAACGATAGGGCCGCAATGGAAATACGTCCGCCATCCAAAACTTTCATTGCTTGAATGAAGCCATCTCCTTCTTGCCCAATCATGTTGCTTTCGTGCACGCGACAATCTTGGAAAATGAGCTCTGCTGTTTCAGAAGCTCTCATTCCCAGCTTATTCTCTTTTTTCCCTGATGAAAATCCTGGTGTGCCTTTTTCTATGGCAAACGCGGTCATGCCATGCGAGTCTCCTTTTTCTCCTGTACGGGTCATAACCACGGCAATGTCTCCGGAAATGGCGTGGGTAATGAAGTTCTTGGCTCCGTTAAGCACCCAATACTCACCGTCTTTCACCGCAGTTGTGTTCATGCCACCGGAATCTGAACCGGTGTTATGCTCTGTCAATCCCCAAGCGCCTATCCACTCTCCTGTGGCCAGTTTCGGGAGCCACTTTCTCTTTTGCTCTTCACTACCATGCTGAAGAATATGGCCCGTGCACAATGAATTGTGCGCTGCCACAGAAAGACCGATACTTCCGCAGACGCTACCAATTTCGGTCAATGCGGTAACGTATTCGAAATAGCCAAGGCCTGCGCCACCATATTCTTCGGGCACTAGGATTCCCATCAGACCCAACTGACCCATTTCTTTGAAAAGTGGAACTGGGAATTCTTGGCTTTCATCCCACTCCATCATTTTTGGGCGTATGTTCTTCTCTGCAAAATCGCGACACATGTCTGCGATCATCTTCTGGCTTTCGCTCTGTGAAAAATCCATGTTGGTATTCTGTCTTTAATTGAGTCTCTGCTTGTACTGATACGAATTACGAATAAACCGCGAATATGATGAATGTGGCCGTATCAATAGTTAACGAGGCTGACAAAGTTGTTTGTGTATTTCTGTAGTTCCTGTTTTCCGTTGAGGAAATCGAGGGTTACGATAAAGGCAAAACCAGCTACCGTACCGTTTTGTTTTTGAATCAGTTCGGCAGCCGCACAGGCTGTTCCTCCAGTTGCCAGGAGGTCGTCATGAATAAGGACGTTCCAACCTGGCTTTATGGCATCTGTATGCATTTCTACGGTGGCGGTGCCATACTCCAATTGGTACTCGTACGAAATGGTCTTGTAAGGAAGCTTTCCCTTTTTTCTTACTGGAATGAAGGGTACGCGCAATGCTTGAGCGGTCATCATCCCGAAAAGGAAACCACGGCTTTCGACCCCTACAATGGCATCTATCTTCCAATCTGAAACGAGGGTTGCCATCTCCTCGGCAATATCGATGCTGAGTTTATGGTCCAATAGAATGGGTGTGATGTCTTTGAACAGAATTCCCGGTTTTGGGAAATCCGGGACGTCTCTTATGGCCTGTTTTATGCGTGTTTCGAGCATTGCTGCACCGTGAATTGGCTGCAATTTTACGATAAACTTGAGTGATTAGCGAATAGTGAGCGGTGATGAAGTGATGAAGTGGTGAAGTGGTGAAGAAATGAAGGGTTCTAGGTTTAGTCAACTTTCAGGTATGGCTTAATCTTGAATAAGGCTTCATCATTAATCAAATGAATTTTAGCCAGTTCTTCCAAAGAACTAAACAGACCATGCTGTTTGCGATAATTGATGATGGCGTTGACCTGATTCTTGTTCAGATATGGATGCCGAAGGAGTGTTTTGAAATCGGCTGTATTGATGTTGATGCGAACGCGATACGTTGTGTCGATCAATAGGCTTTCTGCAATTGGCAGATAACGGGCAGAATCCATTCCGTACACTTCCAATACCTGTTCTTTGGAGGTGTAACCGCCAAGTAACTCACGATATTTCACGATACGCTTAGCGAAGGAAGACCCGATGCCGTGCAGTTGCTGCAATTGGGTTGTGTCAGCAGCGTTGAGCTCAACGATTATCGGCTCAAACTTTCTTTCCTTTTTCGGTTCGTACTCTTTGAATTCTTTCCTTGGTTTCGACTCAACAGGAAGCTCTTTGATGATGATGTACGGTTCCAGCTCGGCATACTTCGCTTCATCGACCACAAACAATTTCTTCACATCTTCCGATTTTCGGAAAACGGCACCCGCATGTCTATACTTGATAATGGCTGCCGATTGCTTCGGGCTGAAACCAAGTGCCACCCAACCTGCACTATCCAATGTATTCGGATCGAACTGAAAGTAGTCTATGGCTTTGGGAATCCATGGTTGAGGTGCATCTCTGTTTTCCTTGATGGAATCCTGCTTTTCTGTGAATTCGATTATTGAAGGACCGAATTCTAACTTCATTTCTTCCCAAGAAGACTTCCAGAAAAAACGTTGATAGATATTGAACGAAATGAGTGTAATAAGAACAGCACAGAGGATATAAAATCCTCGTCTTTCCGTTCTGTGAAAAGATAGATACTCTTTAAACCAGCGTGGCAGCATCCAATTCCATTATCAATTCCATTTGGAAGATAATGAATCCAGAAAACAATGAAAATCTTACTTGTTCTTTATAGCAGCAAGGTATTTGCCCAGTTCTTCTCTTACGTAGGGTGCAAGGATGAAGAGGCCGATCATGTTGGGAACCATCATGGCGAAGATCATGGCATCTGAGAAATCGAGTACGGAGCCCATGTTGGAGGCTGCGCCAACGACCACAAAGAGGCAGAAGAGTACTTTGTAAATGATCTCGTTGCGTTGCGATTTACCGAAGAGGTAGGTCCATGACTGTAGGCCGTAGTATGACCACGAGATCATGGTAGAGAATGCGAAGAGTACGACTGCCACGGTAAGTACGATGGAGAAGTGCGGAATGGCGCTATCGAAAATATGGGTTGTGAGATCGACACCGGAAAGGGTTCCTACCCCATCTATAACGGCATTGCCACCTGCATCTCCGTAGGCAAACAGGCCTTCTATGTTGTAGATGACGATGACCAAGGCCGTCATGGTGCAGATAACCACGGTATCAATAAACGGCTCTAGCAAGGCAACGACCCCTTCTGATGCCGCATGTTTTGTTTTTACTGCCGAGTGGGCGATGGCGGCTGAACCGATACCAGCCTCATTGGAAAAGGCTGCTCTACGGAATCCTTGAATAAGGACGCCTATTCCGCCACCGATGATGCCAGCGCCTGTAAAGGCACCTGAGAATATGGCTGAAATGGCTGCCGGTATGTGCTGATAGTTCATGGCAATGATAATCAGCGCAGCTCCAACATAGATTACTGCCATGAACGGTACGATCTTCTCGGTAACGGAAGCAATTCTCTGGATTCCGCCAAGAATAACGATACCTACCAATACGGCCATTATCAATCCGAATACGGTACCGCCATAGGCAGATTCCACCCCTACTGAATTTAAGAATATGCTCGCGGCTTGGTTTGACTGGAACATGTTACCTCCACCAAACGAACCACCCACACACATGATGGCGAACAAGGCTGCCAAGACCTTACCGAGGCCTGCCATGTTCTTTGCGCCAAGGCCTTTGGAGAGGTAATACATCGGTCCGCCATAGACGCGACCTGTGGCATCCACCTCTCTAAACTTGACCCCAAGCGTACATTCTACAAACTTGGAAGACATGCCGAGCAATCCAGCAAAGATCATCCAGAACGTGGCGCCTGGACCACCGATGGCCACCGCCACGGCAACCCCTGCAATGTTTCCAAGACCGACAGTGGCAGAAAGTGCGGCCGTAAGTGCCTGAAAGTGATTCACCTCACCATCTGCGCCTTCTATACGAATGGTATCCGGTTCGTCTCCATCAACAATATTGAGGTCGGATCTGAGCTCTTCCACGTGCTCATATTTACCTCTGACCGTGTTAATGGCTGTACCGAACAATCGTATGCCCGGCACTTTGAATATGATGGTGAAGTAAAGCGCACCTAGTATCAATGGGAAAAGCACCCAAGGAACAGCCACTCCAGCCACATCAACCGTAGCGAAAATGCCTGCCACAAACCAACCTGTGTAGTCACCGAAAACCTTATCGATCTTCTGGTCTAGGCCCATTTCTTCTTGGGCAAGGGTCAATAGTGGCAAAAGAAACGCGGCCGTAACTGCTAAGGGCTTTTTCATACGTGTTTGTTAAGGTTTTCTGAATAGATGGTTAAGAACAAAAGTCTAAAAATTGATGGGATGGACAAGTCAGGCCTTCTGAATGTCGGCCATTTGTTTTTCCATCAGAGCAATACCTTCAATGAAGCTGTGAGGGTTGTAGCCCAACTCCCGCCTTGCCTTATCCAAGATAAATCCCGTAACGGGTGGTCGTTTGGCTGGCTGATTCAGTGTTGCAGATGAAACGGGGTTGATCAACGACTTATCGAGACCATAATAATCGGCCACGGTTCTGACGAGGTCGATTATGGCAAATTGGTCTTTGCCTGAGATGTTGTAAATGCCTGTTGCTTCCTTATCAACGGCCAAAATGCAACCGTCTGCCAGGTCTTCTGCCAGTGTTGGAGAACGGAACTGGTCGTCTACCACATTGATGGGGTCTCCTTTCTCCAAAGCCCCTTTGGCCCACAACACAATATTGGATCGGCTCATGTTATCTACGATCCCATAAACCAGAACCGTGCGCAGAATGGCCCACTTCAATGAACTGTTCTGTACAATAAGCTCGCCTTTCCACTTGGCGTTTCCGTAATAACTCAATGGGTCGGCTACACCTTCTTCATCGTATGGTCCTTCTTCTCCATTGAAGATGAAGTCGGTTGAAATGTGAATGAGATGGCAGTTGTTGCGCTCGGCAGCCGTCACGATGTATCGGACCGCGTCAACATTGGCTTTGTCACAGGCCTCATGGTCCAATTCGCAATCGTCCACTTGGGTCATGGCGGCCGTGTGAATAATGAAGTCCGGTTTTACCTGATCGATCACTTCATCCACATTGTGCTGATCGCAAATATTCATGGAGCGGAACGCATATCCTGATTGGTCCATTAGGCGATTTTCCCCTCGGGCTGTGGCAATCAGCTCCACATCTGCCCTATCCTTCAGTTTGTAAACGAGTTTTTGACCCAGAAGGCCATTAGAACCTGTAACTAGAATCTTCTTCACGAATTCTTAGATATATCGTTCTTCATGTTTCTGATCTCTTCCATCGTGCCCAGAACAAAGAGTTTAGAACCTTTTTGAATGAGCGTGTCTGGCGATGGATTGAAAACGTACTCGCCTTCCTCTGTCTTGAAGCCTACGATGTTGGCGCCCCAATTCTTGCGAATATCCAGATCGACAATACTCTTACCGAGGTAACTAGACGGTAAAGAGTGACAAGGAATTTCCTCGATATGCGTTTCTACCGATGATTGGCCGATGAGCAGATCGATGAATTCGACCACATCTGGCTTTACCACAAGCTGAGCCATGTGCGCGCCTCCAACCCGATCGGGCATGATGACGTTGTTCACACCCGCATGCCGAAGCTTGGTATCGGAATTATCTTCTGATGCACGACTTATGATCTTGATCTTATCGTTGCTGACGCGAGCGGTAAGAACCACAAACAGGTTGTCTGCATCGTTAGGCAAAGCCGTTATCAGTGCTCTTGCCTCCTTGATTCCGGCACGGGCCAGTACTTCATCCTGCGTAGCATCTCCCTCAATGTATAGAATGTTGTCGGCCTCCATCAGTTCGGAAATGATGCCCTTATCTTTCTCTACAACCACGCACGTGATACCACTTTCTTTCAGCGTCTGATACGCTTGTTTCCCATTTCGGCCGTAGCCGCAAATGATGGTGTGCCCCTTAAGTTTCCCGATTGTTCTGTCCACGCGAATGTGTAAAATCAGTCGTCTGAATTCGCCATCGATAACGTATTTCGTCACCTCTGTGATGGTGTACGCGAATGTACCGAAACTGCTCATTATGAGAAACACAGTGAAGATTCTGCCTTCGAACGAGAGAGGCTTCACCTCGCTGAAACCAACGGTACTGATGGTTATCACGGTCATGTACAGCGAATCCCAGAAGGTAAAGCCTTCCAGCACCATGAACCCGGCTATCCCTGTGAGGAATAACACGAGAATTACAATGAAGGGGAAGTAAATGGACCGAATCTGCCTGTTCACGGCCTCAAAGAAACATCATAGATCCCAAACACTTCTGCGCTTGGGCTCCAATCTTGGTTTAAAAAACTCTTTGTGCTCCAAAATGAACGAACTGATGAGGTAGACAATAATAGGAGACCCAAAGGTGAAGAATGAGAGATAGATGAAGTACATGCGGATACTTGTTGCCTTGATACCGAGCTTATCGCCCAGCCAAGAACAGACCCCGAAAAGCTGAAACTCGAACAGGGAAACCACTTTATTTTTTTCTTCAGAACTCACAATTGCCGTTTCAGAATGTTAGCGCCAACATTACAAAATAAGCATTTTTTGAGCGCACAGAAGTTGGTTCTGAGTTCAATAAGTGCTTGAGTTTGGAGCGCATTTTTAGGTTTGAATCCCACATTTTCGAAATCTTTCACCATCGAATTCGTTTCAGGCTTCAATTCTTCTAGAAGCAACATGGCCTTGTCTTTCAGGTTCTGATTGCCTTCTCTTTCCGATAGAACGAAAAGGAACGGAGCCAGCACATTGATGAGAATGTTGTTGGCCATGGCGGAACCCAATCTATTGCCAGCCGTTGGGAACCCTTTCCCAAAACGATAGTGCGTTTGCCAGTATTCCGATGGCTCTACCAACAAAGCGGTATGCAAATCCGAAACTTCTTGTGTTCTGAACCAACCAAGGAATTGCCCGGTTTGCTGATACAATGCCGCCAGCTGAGCCAACCGCAGCGTTGGGAAATTCTTTGGGTGCATTTTAGAGAATTTCCAGACCGATGTTTGCATGGGCTCCAAACCATATTTATTGGAAAGGAATTGGAACTCCTTAGAAAGCTGAAGTTGATAAGGCTCTTTCGGTTCGTGTAAAAATCCGGCAGCTCCGAAGAGAATGGCTTCCAACTGAAATGGGTTTGACTGATGTTTGGAAAGCACTTTCCAAGGAATCAATGAACCCAGTGTTTCAAAGGCCATTGCATTGACCTTCATACCGAAAGCACGGAACAGCGTGGCCTGAAATGCCTGTTCCAGGTCTCCATTGTTCCGTTCGATTCTCTCAGCGATCTCCTCCGATTTTCGTTGGAGACGGGAAACGATCAACGATTCTATCCAGTTTGTCAGCACCAGGTCAGGCACTTCCATGAACTGATTTCCGCACGGCAAACCCTTATCGGTGGTCTGCATGGTTTCGTACCTCCTCAATATCTGATCGGAAATGTGATCCTTCAACTCCAAGGTTGGGAACGAACCTAGCGATTCTCGAAGATCATCCTCAAAGACCACATGTAGAATGATGTTTGAATACGCTGAATCTTGTTGGTGCTGGTGTCTTAGCCAATCGGAACTACGGATATGGATCTCCACATTGCCAGACCATTCGGTTTCACCGATCTTCAGTCTGGCTGCCGAAAAATCGGGACCGGAATTCGGATTCAACGAGCCGGGGCGAAGAATAGAGATGGAATCTCCATCCGTTGTTCGCAGATTCTGCTGGTCGAATAACCGATGCTGCCAAATGTGGTGTAACAGTTCTTCCCTTGGGTAAGGCATGAACTAAAGATGAAGAATTCGGGGAATTTACAGCCCCGCCTCGTCAAGAATAACTTCCATTTGCTGTTGGATAAGCAATGCTTCTGCACGGGCCGCTTCAGCAAAATCTTCTCCTTTGCTGGCGTAGATGATACCTCTTGATGAGTTTACCAGCAATCCGCAGGTCTTGTTCAGGCCGTTTTTGGCAACCTCTGCCAAACTACCTCCTTGGGCACCTATTCCAGGAACCAGAAGAAAATGATCGGGCACAATTTCTCTCACCTTCTTCAGCATGGATGCTTTCGTGGCACCAACCACAAACATGGTGTTATCAATGGTTCCCCATTCTTTCCCTGCTCGCAACACCGATTCGAACAGCATGCCGTTTTCCGTTTTGAGGTATTGCAGGTCGGCTGCACCTTCGTTTGAGGTCAGGCCAAGAAGCACAACCCACTTGTTTTCAAACTGCAGATAAGGCAACACGCTATCGGAACCCATGTAAGGAGATAAGGTGATGGCATCGAAACCTAACTTATCGAAAAAGCCCAGTGCGTACATGCGCGATGTGTTGCCGATATCACCACGTTTTGCATCTGCCAATTTGAAGATGCTATCAGGAATGTACTGAGCCGTTTTCTCCAGAGACAACCACCCTTCAAACGCCCTAGATTCGTAAAAAGCGGTGTTGGGTTTATAGGCCACGCACAGGTCGTGTGTAGCATCAATTATACGTTTATTGAACTCGTAGATCGGATCCTGATAACTCAATAAATGTGGGGGTATCTTGGAGAGGTCGGAGTCTAACCCGATGCAGAGAAACGAACGCTTTCTCTGTATTCTACTAAAAAGCTGTTGGTGATTCATGGCGGGCTAAAGCTAAGAATCTAAGCAACGGCAATGCTGTTGAAAATCATTGATAATCAACCGGATTTTCAACCGCCATGGAGTTGAATATTCGTAAGTTTGTCTCCCGTTCATCAACTTACAGAACTACCTAAAGATGGCGGGAACCAAGTATATTTTTGTTACTGGAGGAGTTACTTCCTCACTCGGAAAAGGAATCATTTCAGCATCCTTGGCAACGCTGTTGCAGTCAAGAGGCTTCCGGGTTACCATCCAAAAACTGGACCCTTACATCAATGTTGACCCAGGTACGCTGAACCCGTACGAACATGGAGAATGCTATGTAACGGATGATGGTGCCGAGACCGATCTTGACCTTGGACATTACGAACGTTTTCTAGGCGTACCTACCAGTCAGGACAACAACGTTACAACAGGCAGGATCTACCAGACGGTGATCAACAAAGAGCGCGAAGGCGCCTATCTGGGAAAGACCGTTCAGGTAATTCCACACATTACAGATGAGATAAAACGCAGGATAAAACTCCTTGGCGAAACTGGAGAGTATGACATTGTAATTACGGAGATCGGTGGCACGGTTGGCGATATTGAGTCGCTGCCATACATTGAAGCGGTGCGTCAGTTCAATTGGGAGGTAGGGGCGTCAAACCACTTGGTCATACACCTTACCCTTCTACCCTATCTGGCAACTTCTGGCGAGTTGAAAACCAAGCCAACACAGCACTCGGTAAAAACACTATTGGAAAGCGGGCTGCAACCAGACATTCTGGTGTGTAGGGCAGACAGAAAGATTCCTCGCGACCAGCGAGAAAAGATTGCCCGATTCTGTAATGTGACCAAAAATGCGGTCATCGAATCGTTGGATGCCGAGACTATCTATGATGTTCCGTTGTTGATGCTCAAAGAGAAATTGGATTCGGTGGTTATCAGCAAACTGAAACTGTCGTCCAAAACAGAACCGGACCTTACCAATTGGAGACATTTTCTCGGTCTTCTGAAAAACCCGACTGCCGAGGTTAAAGTAGGGCTGGTCGGTAAATATGTGGAGTTGCAGGATGCCTACAAGTCTATCGCGGAAGCGCTTATTCATGCCGGTGTTGAGAACGAGTGTAAGGTGAATGTGAAGTGGATTCACAGTGAAGACCTGGAACAGGGAAATGTGGAGCAGAAACTTCGCGGGTTGAAGGGAATTCTTGTGGCACCGGGTTTTGGCGACAGAGGAATTGAAGGCAAGATAGAAGCGGTAAAGTATGCCCGCGAAAACAACATTCCATTCTTGGGAATTTGTCTTGGCATGCAATGCGCGGTGGTTGAATTCGGAAGAAATGTTCTTGGTCTTGAAAAAGCCAATAGCACCGAGATGGACCCGAAAACCAAGTACCCGGTGATTGACATTATGGAAGGCCAAAAGTCGATCAAGAACAAAGGCGGCACCATGCGTTTAGGGGCGTATCCATGTAAATTGAAGCGCGGCACAAAAGGCTATGCGGCTTACGGATCTGCCAACATCACAGAACGTCACCGTCATCGTTTCGAGTTCAATAACAAATACCGGAAAGACTATGAAGCGGCAGGCATGATCGCATCGGGAATTAACCCAGAAAGTGACCTGGTTGAGATGGTTGAACTGAAGGACCATCCATGGTTTGTGGGAGTTCAATTTCACCCAGAATACAAGAGTACCGTAGCTCAACCGCACCCGCTTTTTGCCAAATTCATCGGTGCTGCATTGAAGCACTGAAACCGACATTCTGCCAAGCGATACAGGTTGCTATCTTTGCAGCCCAATTAAAAAGTCGGAATGGACAAGAACACAGGCATCGGGCTAGCGCTCATCCTACTCATATTTGTCGGGTTCAATTATGTGAACATGCCCACGGAGGCAGAACGGGCCGAAGCGCAAAGAATTCAAGATTCCATTGCAGAAGCTGAAGCTTTAACGGCAGATCAGACTGCCGAAGTTGAAGAAGCCGTTGCAGAGGTTGCCGCTTCAAACGATTCAACCGCTGCGCAACCAGAATTGAGCGACTCGCTGCGCGCGATACAACTTCAGGCCAAATACGGAGATTTCGGTGCTGCCGCAGAAGGTGAAGAAGGAACCGTTGTCATTGAAAACGACCTTATCAGAATCAATGTCTCCAAGCGTGGCGGCCACCCGCTTTCGGTTGAATTGAAGGAATATCAGACGTTCGATTCGCTACCGCTTCAGCTTTTCAAAGGAGACAACAACCGATTTGCGCTCGACTTCTGGGCCAACAACAAGCAGGTTTCTACCCAAGACCTCTTCTTTTCTCCTTCGGAGGATGGATTCTCTGTAACAGGAGAGAACCAGAAAAGCCTGAGCATGCGCCTTTCGGCTGGACCTGACAAGTACATAGAATACGTTTACACGCTTGCGGGCAACTCATATCTGGTAGATTTCGACATTAATCTGGTTGGATTGGGCAGCGTTATTGAGCGCAATGCCACCACCATTGATCTGAATTGGAAGAACGACCTTCCACATCAGGAAAAAAGTCTTCAGAATGAACGAGACAACTCAACCATCTACTATCGTTTCAGCGATGACGAGGTTGACTACATATCTGAACGTTCTGACGAGCAAGAGGAGATAAAGACTGACCTACAATGGGTTGCGTTCAAGCAACAATTCTTCAGCACGGTTCTGTTGGCCAAGGATGGTTGGGAAGGGCCAACAACCATTGAAACATCCCGTGATGAAGCCAATGATACGGTAGTAAAAACCTGCCAGGCCAAACTCTCCATTCCTTTCGGGCATCTTGAAATGGAGCAAGTTGAACTGCAATGGTATTTCGGACCAAACCATTACAGCACACTCAAAGGCCTTGAACTGGGTTTAGAGGAAATGATCCCTCTTGGATGGGGCATTTTCGGATGGGTTAACAAGTTTGCGGTTATTCCGGTATTCAACCTACTGGAAGGAACCGGATTGGGCTACGGAATCATCATCCTTATCCTGACAATACTTCTCAAAACGGCTTTGATGCCTTTCACCTATAAGGCTTACATGAGCACGGCCAAAATGCGTGTGCTCAAGCCAGAAATAGAAGAGATAAACAAGAAGTTCGAAGGCAAGGACGACCCAATGGCCAAGCAACAGGCCACCATGGCGCTGTACAACAAGGCGGGTGTGAATCCGCTTGGCGGATGTCTGCCGATGCTGTTTCAGATGCCTATTCTTATTGCCTTGTTCCGATTCTTCCCTGCGTCAATTGAACTAAGGCAAGAGAGTTTCCTTTGGGCGGACGACCTCAGTAGCTACGATAGTATCTTCGATCTTCCATTTGAAATTCCGTTTTACGGAGACCACGTAAGCCTCTTCACGCTGTTGATGACCATTTCAACCATCTTCTACACCCGTCTGAACATGAGTATGCAGGCCGGTTCTCCGCAGATGGAGCAGATGAAATGGATGATGTACCTGATGCCCGTGATGATGCTGGGATGGTTCAACAACTATGCGTCTGGTTTGAGCTATTACTATTTCTTGGCCAACGTAATGACCTTCGGGCAGAACTTTGCTTTCCGCAAGTTGGTAGATGATGATGCCATCCACAAAAAGCTTCAGGAGAACAAGAAAAAGCCTAAGAAGAAGTCCGGTTTCCAGAAGCGATTGGAAGAAATGGCAAAGGAGCGAGGATACCAGCCGCCCAAGAAGTAATTCTGAATTGGTCAGGTTTTTGTCTTCAGCGGTTAAATACCATTCGAAATGAAAAAGTTCTTACCACTGATGGTTGTTGTTGCATTAGCTGCAATCAGCTGCAAAAGCACCAAAGAAACGGCTACGGCCAACTCAAATTCTGCAACTGAAAATGTTGTTTTGGCAGAGCTTCAGATGTTGGCCACCATTAATCGCACCGCCTGTTATGGCCAGTGCCCCATGTACAAGGCAACTTTCTTTGATAATGGCGAGGTGGAATACATCGGAAGGCGCTTTGTAGAGAACATCGGTACTTATAAGGCACTTATATCTTCTGAAGAGGTATTGAAGATCAAGGAAAAGGTGAAGGAGTATGACTACTTCAGTTTAGACACGCTTTACCCTACTCCAATTGCCGACTTCCCATCGTGCATCACGGAAGTTAATCTCAATGGTGTTTACAAGAAGGTGATCGATAGAAGAAGCCCTCCGGACAACCTGAAATACTTCGAGAAATTCTTGGATTCCATGCTTGAAAATCGAGCGTGGGAAAAAGTATCGGACAACACCAATTACTACAAGAAGACCCAGTAAAGTTTACTTACCTACGGCCGAAGAATTGATCAACGGGTGGTTGGTAAGATCGATCATCATGATATCGTACTTGCCGTTGGCCGAACCTTTTGTGCTGTAGTAAGCGGTTTTTCCGTCAGCCGTTAGCGTGAAATCGACCTCATCTCCAGGTGTATTGATCGGGTAACCTAGATTTTCCGGTTTACTCCATGTTCCATCATCCTGCTTAACAGACTTGAAAATGTCATAACCACCCATATTCATGTGGCCCTTGCTACTGAAGAAAATGGTTTTGCCATCTGCGGCAATGAATACACTTTTTTCATCTTCAACCGTATTCAGATCGGCCAAGTTGGTGGCCTTACCCCACTTGGTTGTAGACTCAGCCTGGGCCGTCCAAATATCTCCATTGCCTTTGGCTCCCATAGGTCTTTCAGAAACGAAGTAGATGGTTTTACCATCGTTTGTAACCGAAGCGTTGCTATCAAAATAGCCGCTGTTAACGTTGTTTCCTAACGAATAGGCTTTAGACCAACGGTTCATGCTCATCAATCTGGCAGCGTCTGGACTACCATCAGCAATGGCGTCTTGCGCCCCCTTGTTAATTCTTGTTTTCGAAACGTAAATGTCTCCAGCATTCTTGTTCTGGAAGGTGAACAGTTGTCTTCCATCTGGAGAGATGCTCAAGTTGGCATCGTGCCCTTCTGTATTGATGGAACCTTGAATCCGTTCTGCAGGAGCCCAACCTTTCAAACTATCACTCCAATAGCTTACATAGACATCCTCGTACCAATCATTATCGCCCTCATAGCGCTTACCGCCTTCAGTATCCGGTCTTCTTGATGTGAACACCATCAGTCTGCCATCAGCTGTAACCGATGGATGATACTCATGATTATCAACCGTGTTAATGCCCTCTCCAGCGGAAGAAATGACCACATCAACTGGATTGGCCATCATTTCCAACGTGGTCTCACACTTCTGCTTCAAAAGCTGTCCTTTTTCTTGGTCTGCCTTCGGAAGCTTCTCGTTGGCCAGGTATTTTTCTACCGCCTCAATGGCCTTTTTCTGATAGGTTACCAATCTGAAAGCGCTTGCCAGATTGTAGTACAACTCCTTGTCAATGGCAGGATCGTACTTCTCGGCTTTCTGAAAGTAAGCCAATGCGTCTTCACCTTGATTCAGTGCTAAAAAACATTCTCCCATGCGGAAATTCAGCATGGCATCAGTTCCGTTATCGGTATACTCCGCTCTGTAGATTCTGAGGGCACCGTTGTAATCTCCTTCGGCCATGCTCGACTTGGCCTGCATCATTTTGATTTTATCTGGTCCTTTCAGTAATTGACCTTGCGAATCGGTGAAGCTGAATACGAACAGAACAGTAACTAACAACGTGGTAAGTGATCTCATTTGAGTGCGTTTGCAACTAAATTAGTAATTCGATGATGGCAAAATCTGCGTCTGAGCAACGTGTTTCCAACACTAGGATGGCTTACTCATCCAATCGAGAAAAAGTTTCATCGCTTCACGCTTTTTCTCATCCAATGAATAGCTGATGACATTTTGCACATACCGTACCAGATTTTCATGATCGGAGTGAGCCATTTGCTCAACTGCAATTTCGCGTTGAGTAAGGCCCAGTTCAATCGACTTTTCGAATTCAGAAATGAAATCTTCAGGTAGCTTTTTGTTACTGACCCAGCAAGCAAAAACGAACGGCAGACCCGTGTGTAATTTCCATTCTGCCGACAGGTCGTAAACGTGCTCATACTTTTCGAGAAGCGGAAACGCACGGTCACCTATCACCACTCCAGCCGTTGTTCCACTGATCTTTTCAATGAAATCAGAATCCGCAGCCTTCCATTTTGGCTGGATGTTCCATTTGTTGGCGGCCAGATATTGAACCAACTGAACAGAGGTTCTTGATTGGTAATCCAAGAGAATCGTGTCAATCTCTTCCAACGGCACATCGCTAAAAAGACAGACCGATTCTACAGGTCCGTCAGAGCCAATGCAGTAGTTAGAGACTATGTGCGCTTCATTCAGTTCAGGAATAATGGCCACTGGCACCAAACCAAGGTCCACCTCACCATTCAGCAGTTTTCTAGCACAATCTGCTGGCATATCCAATTGCAGGTCAATACTCTTGGATATCCTGTGATTCTGAATACCATAAATGAACGGAAATGAGTTCGCGTAAGAGACTGCTGATATCTTGATCGTGTCCGTCAAATCGCCAAAAAGGTCGCGGGCAAAAATCGCTAAATTCGCGCCTTAATCAACACCGTATGGAACTCAATGTTCTCACGGCCGTTTCTCCGATTGACGGTCGCTACCGCAGACACACCGAATCGCTTTCCGAATACTTCTCCGAGGCCGCGCTGATACGCTACCGTGTTCGGGTAGAGATAGAGTATTTTATTGAACTCTGCGAACTTCCGTTGCCGCAATTGCAAGGATTTGACCACTCACTTTTCCCAACGCTGAGAAATATCTATTCCGAAATATCGGTAGCCGATACAGAACGGGTCAAGGAGATAGAGAAGACCACGAACCACGATGTGAAGGCAGTGGAGTATCTCATCAAGGATAAGATGGACGACCTTGGAATCGGTGACCAGAAAGAGTTCGTGCATTTTGGACTGACAAGTCAAGACATCAACAATACGGCTACACCTCTGATGATGAAGGAGGCCACCGAACAGGTTTACCTACCCTTGTTGGATGAGTTGATCGCCAAACTAAGATCACTTGCTTCTGAGTGGAAAGACATTCCGTTGTTGGCCCGCACACACGGACAACCCGCATCTCCAACCCGAATGGGTAAGGAAATGATGGTTTTTGTGGAGCGATTGGAAGCTCAGAAAGCCCAATTACTTGATGTTCCTTTCTCTGCGAAATTCGGTGGTGCCACAGGAAACTTCAACGCCCACAAAGTGGCCTACCCTGACCACGATTGGGTTGCGTTTGGAAACAAATTTGTGAACGAGACACTTGGGTTGAAACGTTCGCAAACCACTACTCAGATCGAGCATTACGACAACATTGCCGCGTGGTGCGATGCGTTGCGAAGAATAAACACCATCATCTTGGACCTTGACCGTGACATTTGGACTTACGTGGCCAATGACCACTTCAAGCAACGGATAAAAGAAGGTGAAGTGGGGTCTTCGGCCATGCCTCATAAAGTAAACCCCATAGATTTTGAGAATTCTGAAGGCAACATTGGCCTTGCCAATGCTTTGTTCGGACACTTGGCTGAGAAGCTGCCGGTATCACGCTTGCAGCGCGATCTTACAGACAGCACGGTTCTGAGAAACATTGGTGTTCCATTGGGCTACACGCTGATTGCTTTTCGCTCAACGCTGCGCGGATTGGATAAACTTCTGATCAACGAAGACAACATCAGAAAAGAGTTGCAAAACAACTGGGTGGTGGTTGCGGAGGCCATTCAGACCATACTGCGAAGAGAAGGCTATCCTAAACCTTACGAAGCTTTGAAAGCTTTCAGCCGTACCAACGCCAAATTGGATGAAAAAGCCATGCTGGAATTCATCGATTCGTTGAATGTTTCGGATGCGGTCAGAGAGGAGATGAGAGCAATTACCCCGTTCAACTACACGGGAGTTTAATCAGTAATCACTTCGCTTTTTCTTGCGCAGCCATACTTTCTGACCAATGGCTGGCTCTTCGCCAATGCTCAACTCGTTGTACTGATACAACTTTTTGAGTTTAACGGCATACTCTTGAGATATCCAGCGTAGCGTTTCACCTTTGGCAACCACGTGATAATCTTGTTCGGTATTGTTATTGCGCTTGGGCTGCACGTATAATCGTTCTCCGGGAATCAGGTTGGCACCTCTAGCTAGATCGTTGTATTTCTGTAACTGTTGTTCACGCAATTGAAGCATTCGCTCCAATTTCTTGTAGGTGTCTCCTTCCTGCACCCAGACATAGCGGGTGTTGTTACGAAGGTACATCTGCCGCTGACCAGAACTGGTTTCTGCAGTTGGATTTGGCTTCGTGGGAACCGTAGGTTCAGGCGTTTCAATCGACCCTTTTGGAGGTGTTTTCATCCGGTCATACTTTGCCAGATCGTTCTCTTCAATGATCTTGATAAGCAAAGCCGGGTACTTAGGGTTGGTGGCGTACCCCGCCTTTTTCAAACCGTGCGCCCAACCCTTATAATCGGTTCTTCGAAGTTCGAAAAGTGAAGCGTACCTGTCTCTGGTGCTCAAAAACTCTGAGTGGTCTTTGTAACTGTCAAACACGGAAGCATACACACGGAAACACTCATTCTTGGCATCATCGTCCATATAGTATTTCTTGCCTTCCCACATGCCGTGGCATTTGATGCCAAAATGGTTATTCGCTTCGCGAGCCAGCAGACTGTTGCCATCTCCGCTTTCCAGAATTCCTTGTGCCAGAGTAATGCTTGCAGGAACACCGCTTAACAGCATTTCCTTAACGGCAAACGGAGCATACTTCTCAATGTAGTCACTTCGGGTAAGCTTGGTGAAAGGTTCCGTTCTGGTGCTACTCTGGGCAGAGGCCACCAGTTGCAAACCAATAAGTATGTACGACAGAAAACTTCGCATTTGCACCAAAATTAGATGCGTTCGGGTGGTTAACGTTTAATTACCGATGTTGTTTTAAACACGATTCTGTTGATCAGACCAAGCCGCGATGCTTCATCCCTTGCCAACCTTGCAAACCGCCTGTGTGAATTGCCAAAATGGTTGTTTCGTTCTCGAACGTGCCATTGCGAATCATATCATACATCCCGAACATCATTTTTCCTGTGTAAACTGGGTCTAACGGAATGCCTGTTCTTTCTTGAAAACCATTGATGAATTCCAGCAATTCCGGTTTCAGTTTGGCGTAGCCACCGAAGTGGTAATCGGTTATCAGTAGATGGTTTACCGTTGACGGTGGTCGAAGACGGGATTCTACCATCAATCGGTCAATTTCATCCAGTAGAAATTCTCCGCCTTTCAAGGCTGGGAAGCCAAGCAACGTTTGATTTTCTTTCAGTGTGAGCGCCAAGCCCGCCAGTGTTGTACCAGTTCCGGCTGCACAACAAACAACATCAAAAGCTTCTTCAATTTCAGGAAGAATTTCCGCACAGCCTCGAACACCCAAACCGTTTGCTCCTCCTTCGGGAACCAAGAAAAACTGTCCGAACTGTTCTTCCAGATCATCAATGAATTTATCCTCGTTTTTCCTCCGATAATCTTCCCTCGAAACGAAATACAAGTGCATTCCGTGCTCTCTTGAAAACTTCAATGTCGGATTGGAAGCATCATCTTCTCCCCGAATAACTCCAATGCTCGAAAGTCCTGCTTTGTGAGCTGTAAAAGCCGTTGCAGCTATATGATTACTGTACGCTCCGCCAAAGGTCAGCAGTGTGTGATGATTCTGTTCAACTGCTTCACGCAGATTATATTTCAGCTTTCGCCATTTATTACCGCTGATGTGTTCATGAATCAGGTCATCGCGTTTCATAAGCAACCGAACTCCTGACTCTTTCAACTCAGTGTCTTGAATCTCTTGAACACGCGAAACTATTTGTTGACCAAACTCCATCGATTCAAAGTAAACCAATCTGCAACTTAAGACCGACAGTCTTGTTTACTTTGCAAACGTGAACGAAATGGACGATTATTTCGGGAGACCGAAGCTTGACTCAGACGACTTTTACTACTCTAAAGAAGGCTACATTGTCTTTACAGAGAAGTATCTGCTAAAACGTGGGTATTGCTGTAAAAACAGCTGCAAGCATTGTCCGTACGGTTTCAATAAAAAAACCGGTAGAATCGAAAAACGTTGAGCTTACAATGATTGATTTCAAATCTGAGATTTCGGAAGGAATTCCAAGTCTATTACCAACCAAAAAACAGCGTGACCCGCAATTGAGTCATGCACCAAACAGAAAAGACATCTTATCTCCAGATGAGAAGAAACTTGCGTTGAGAAATGCACTGCGGTACTTTCCATCTGAATGGCATCAAGAATTAGTAGAGGATTTCCGTGATGAATTGACCAAATATGGTCGTATTTACATGTATCGGTTCATGCCAGAGCATGAGATGTATGCGCGTCCAATAGAGGAATATCCGGCTAAAAGTCAGCAGGCAGCTGCCATCATGTTGATGATCCAAAACAATTTGGATCCTGCCGTTGCACAACATCCAGAAGAACTCATTACCTACGGTGGCAATGGAGCTGTTTTCCAGAACTGGGCGCAGTACCGTTTGACCATGAAGTACCTCTCGGAAATGACCGAGGAGCAGACATTGGCCATGTACAGTGGTCATCCGATGGGGTTGTTTCCAAGCCACAAAGACGCACCGCGCGTGGTAGTTACCAACGGAATGATGATTCCAAACTACAGCAAGCCAGACGACTGGGAGAAATTCAATGCGTTAGGCGTGACTCAATACGGACAGATGACAGCAGGTTCTTACATGTACATTGGTCCGCAAGGAATAGTGCACGGAACAACCATTACCGTTCTCAATGCTAAGCGGAAAATCGGTGCTGAGAATAGGGTCCCTTTGTTCGTTACTTCTGGTTTAGGAGGCATGAGTGGCGCGCAACCAAAGGCTGGAAATATTGCTGGCGTGGTTACCATCTGTGCGGAGATCAATCCTACTGCTGCCGAAAAGCGACACTCACAAGGTTGGGTTGACGAACTCATCCAAGATGTTGACCTGTGCATTGAAACGGCACTTGCTTATCAAGAAGAAGGAACGCCTCGCAGCATCGCTTATGTTGGAAATATCGTTGACCTCTGGGAAAGGCTTGCAGAACGAACAATCAAAGTCGACCTTGGCTCTGACCAAACATCGCTGCACAATCCTTGGGCGGGTGGTTATTATCCTGTTGGATTGAGCTATGAGGAAAGCAACGCATTGATGGCTTCACAGCCTGAAGAATTTAAAAAGCGAGTTCAGGACACATTGAAAAGACACGTTGCAGCCGTGAACAAACTTGCCGATGCCGGCATGTACTTCTTCGATTATGGAAATGCCTTCTTGCTGGAAAGCAGCCGAGCAGGGGCCGCGGTCACAAAACCAGATGGCACATTCATCTACCCAAGCTACGTGCAAGACATCATGGGGCCAATGTGTTTCGATTACGGTTTCGGGCCTTTCAGATGGGTCTGCGCTTCTGGCAAAAAAGAAGACCTTCAAACAACAGACACAATAGCCGCACAAGTGATAGAAGAAATGCTTTTGAGCGCGCCAACGGAAATTCGCGGGCAGCTTCAAGACAATTTGCTATGGGTTCGTGAAGCGCAGAAAAACAAACTGGTGGTCGGTTCGCAGGCGCGTATTCTTTATGCTGATGCAGAAGGAAGAATCAAAATCGCAGCAGCATTCAATCAAGCCATCAAAGAAGGAAAAATTGGTCCTGTGGTTCTCGGCCGCGACCATCATGATGTCTCAGGAACGGATTCGCCTTACCGCGAAACCTCTAATATTTATGACGGCTCTCAATTCACTGCCGATATGGCCGTTCAGAATTTTGTTGGCGATGGATTTCGAGGCGCTACATGGATCAGCCTGCACAACGGTGGTGGTGTCGGCTGGGGCGAAGTGATAAATGGTGGTTTCGGAATGCTACTCGATGGTTCGGATTATGCTGACAGAAGACTGAAAATGATGCTGTATTGGGATGTGAACAATGGCATTGCTCGAAGAAATTGGGCTCGCAATGAAGGTGCGGTTTTCGCCATCAAGCGTGCCATGATATCTGAGCCGTTGCTAAATATAACCATACCACAATACGTGGATGATTCAGTTTTAGAATAGACAAACACTCTAGAAATACAATCAAAAAGAAAGGCCCGACAGAAATCTGTCGGGCCTTTTCCATTGAATTATAACCAAGCCTAAGCGGCTTCTTTTTTTGAACTGTATACTCCATACCCTACACCAGCAGCTAATAAAACAGCTACGAGACCATCAATCGGTGCTCCAGGAGGATTAGTGTTCGGAGGTGGTGCTTGAGCAAAAGCTACTGTAGACACCAAAATCATAACAGATATAACTACTAGTATTGAAACTATTTTATTCATGATCTTCTGCTTATCTCAATAAATTACTTCAGAACTTTCTTGGACATGATTCCGTCAGCGCCTGCAAATCTAACGATATAAACCCCATCGCTGACATTAGACATGTCAAATCTAGTTCCATCTAAGTTTAACGTGATGTTACTTCTACTGAAGATCGCTCTACCACTGAGATCAAGTATCTCTATCGTACCATTCAACTCATCTTTACTTGATACCACCAACACTCCATTACTCATAATTGCTCCGAATGAGGTTGTCTCATTCTCGTCAATTCCTGTAACTGATTGTGGCATAAAGTGAACAAAGAATCTATCATTGTGAATTCCAGCAGAGCCTGTGAACACATAACCACTAGCATTAAGGTCATGATATATTCCGAGGTAAGCATCCTCAAGGTATATGTCATCATTCTCCAGTCCATCAACATGATCTATCTCAAAGGTTACCTGTTGCTCCATTCCTAGATGAAGCCCAAGTGGGAATACGGCCTCCTGATAGAATGGTCCAATCCCTTGAATAGAGTAAGGTTCATTATTCAGTAAGCTGTATAGACTCAAGTCAGACATCCAATTCAGCTTAGGAGCATCATATATATCGACACCTTCAGTACCATCTTCAAAGAAACCTACAAGAGTTTGGTTAAAGAACCCATTTGGAGAGGTTACGTTGATCCATAGTCTTCTAGAATCTGATTGACGGAATAGCATGGCCGAGTTTCCAGTTGTTCTCATTGCATTGGTAAACTGAACATTACCATCTGCCGCAACTTTTACCTTGAATCCTTGAGCCGTTCCTATATTAGGACCTGGAACGTTTCCGCCACCGCCAGCTGTACCTCCAGCAGCGTTTCTAACTGCGTAATCTCCTATTCCATATGGTTGCGTTCCTGGATCATCCCACAGATACACCGCTGGGATATCAAGTATACCACTGTTTGTAGACAAGAACGAAGCTACGCTTATTCCACTTGGATAAGGGTTACCAATAAGATTCCAAGACACATTTGGTAATGGGTTTTGGTCAACAGCAATTGACACCGTTCCATTATTAGCAGTTCCGTGGAAAGTTTGCAACCATCCATTCTGTCGCGCGTAACCCTTGCCTGGTATCATTGAACCACTAGCAGCAATCCATCCTGGATCGTATTCATCATCACTTGGATCATCTGTTCCCAATGCTGGATTGTAGATGTATGACCCCGCTACCAAACCTCCACTATAGCTGGTTATAGGAGAACTCCAGTAGTCGTAATCACCACTTCCAACCTTTCTTACATGGAACGTTCCTGTTCCAGATAGAACGCTACCTGTCGGCTGAACGAAGCTTCCGTTGTTAGCAACACTCAAGTCTCCGTTGATATCAGCGAAGAATGATACTGTTATTGCACCACCGTCTTCGACTGACATCTCACTACCCGCTGCTGTTCTTAATAATCCAACACTGTAGACTCCAAACACTTCTGGATAATTATTACCGGAAGGGTTAGATGGAATAAGGGCGTTGTCAGTTGCACCCGGTACTGCGCCAGTTGACCAGTTACCTGCAATAGACCAGTCTGTGTTGACCGTCCCCGTCCAAACATCTACATCACAATCCAGGCTGATGTCAAATGTTCCTTCTGCTCCACCGAATCCTGTTACCAAGACATAATAGGTCTGTCCGTCTACGGTTGGCGAAATTGTTACAGAAGAACGAGCACCACACCCGTCATCATTTCCACCCTGACAGCTGAACGAACCACACGAGCCAGTGTATACATTCAGTTTGGTGTCTAATAATGTTCCGTTAGACCCACAAGTAGAAACCGTAGCATTAAATCCATTACCAACAAAAGAGTACCATACGCCTGGACCTCCTGGAGTTGTTCCGCAGAAACCAGTTGGCTGTCCCACCGTGGTGGCATCAACATTGGTTCCGATCAACGCATCTCCACACTCAAGAGTTATTGCATTGGCACATTCGTTATTAACTGGTGGAGGCGGAGGTGTTACACATGAAACTGTTAGGTCGAATGTACCTGTACCAGAACCAAAACCTGTAACCAGAATCCAATACTGAGTGCCATTGATTGTTGGCACAGTAACACTTGAAAGGAAACCACAGTCATCATCATTACCAGCCTCACAAGAAAGTGAACCACACGCACCAGTATAGACCAGAACCTTAGAGTCGCTCATACTTCCTGATGAACCGCACGTTTCAAACGTAACTACGTCTCCGTTGCCCATGAAGGTATACCAAACTCCATACGACCCTGGAGTGGTGCTACAGAAAGATTGACCATTTCCCGTTGCTCCAACATTAGTACCGCTTACGGTCTGTCCACACGTAACTACTTCTGCATTGATGCATTCATCATTTGGCAATGGCACCGTATATGTGGTAGCTCCCCAATCTCCGTAAACGCTACCTCCACAATCTGATCTTACCCAGATATAATAAGTATCACCGACAGTTAGACCTGAAAGATCAAAATCCGTATCGCCAAACGCAGTGGTTCCCGTAGGTGTTGAAGTAGGTCCTGGAACCGGAGTTGCAGTGCTCTGTACAATGTACTGATAACCGTTTGCAGCTGCTGGCACCGGTTCAGTCCAAGAAACCGTAGGATCTGTGGTAACACCGGAGAACGCAAAATCATAAGGAACGCCACAGTTTGGTGATTCTGTTACACTGAAGTCATCAAACCCGAGATACCAAGGATTACTACTGGCAGTGTGTCTCACCGCAAAATAGTATGTGCCAGTTGAGGCAGGTGTGAAAGAGCGGGTTACTTCTTGATAGGAAGTTGAGGACGTTGTTCCAGAACTTATGAATGCAGCACCTAATTGAGTGGCACCAGAACCACCTGTGCTCAACTGTGCATCGTTCACAAATACGGTTCCGGTCCATCCAGAGAACCCATCACCAACAAACCAGAATTTGAAATCATAACTGGTTCCAGCAGTAAGGGCAACACCTGGGGTCCACATATATTCGCTGGTGGCCGTCCAATTGTTTATCAGGTATCTGTTTCCGCTACGAGGATCGTGGTAGGTATTGTCGGCCGCATCAGCAGACTCCCATCCACCGTTCTGCTTGTACCAGCAATTTGGAAAACTGGTTGTACCTACTGTAACAACACTCTCAATGTCATCAGTCCATGGAACCGAGTATGCCAAACACTGGGTGGTGAAACTTACAGGACCAACCCAATCAGAAAGATCGCCACCGCAGTTTGACCTAACCCAGAAATAGTATGTTGTAGCTGCACTAAGGGAGCTCAGGTTGGCCGATGTTCCACTAGGAACATTAGTGACAGAGGGGCTACCTGGAAGCGTATTACTGGTACTCACGTAGTAATCGTATCCACCGGAAGGTGCAGGAATGGCTGCAGACCAACCTATTGTTGCTGTTGTGGTTGTCACTGAACTTGGTACCAACGCGCTTGGTTGTGCACCACAGGCAACCAACTCCCATTCCAAAGTGAACGTTCCATTTAAACTGGACCAACCATCTTGTACAAAGTACACCGTTTGTGTTGAACCAGTAGTATTGGTCCATGTGTTTTCAACAAGATCCGAATCGTAACAATCTATTTCTGTTGTACCAGGACAACTGCCCCCATAGAACAGATAGTTGTAAGAATCATAACTGTTCGAGGTCTGACCGATGGTGAGGGTCTCGCCATTGGCAACATCAATACTGAACACCAATTCAGGTGCTGAGTTGGTGTAACAACCAGTTCCTACCGTAGCAATATTGTTAGCGGCTCCAGTTGTTGTAGACGTGTATGGACTTGTCAAACTTGCAAGATCTATAGCGTTGGCACATGCATCGCCCGGAAGGAAATTGACCGGACCTGTATTGGGACTGTATTGAGGCCCCGCACATACCTGTCTCACATAAACATCATACTCAATAGTTGCAGATGGGAATGTAATGCTGTATGGCGTTGTAGCAGTACTTGATGCTATTGTACCACCTGTTCCAGCCGTAGCTCCAGTACCTGGAGTAAAACCGGCCGCGCCATACTCAACGATGTAATTACCCGCTCCGGTCCAACTGATGTCTGCAGTTGTCGAACCTGTTATCGTCAAAGCCAATGCCGTTGGAGATGTACAGGCAGGTGTCTCCGTAATGGAGAAATCATCAAACCCGAGATACCAAGGATTACTACTGGCAGTGTGTCTCACCGCAAAATAGTATGTGCCAGTTGAGGCAGGTGTGAAAGAGCGGGTTACTTCTTGATAGGAAGTTGAGGACGTTGTTCCGGAACTTATGAATTCAGCACCTAATTGAGTGGCACCAGAACCACCTGTGCTCAACTGTGCATCGTTCACAAATACGGTTCCGGTCCATCCAGATAACCCATCACCAACAAACCAGAATTTGAAATCATAACTGGTTCCAGCAGTAAGGGCAACACCTGGGGTCCACATATATTCGCTGGTGGCCGTCCAATTGTTTATCAGGTATCTGTTTCCGCTACGAGGATCGTGGTAGGTATTGTCGGCCGCATCGGCAGACTCCCATCCACCGTTCTGCTTGTACCAGCAGACCGGAAAGCTTGTTGTACCTACTGTAACAACACTCTCAATGTCATCAGTCCATGGAACCGAGTAAGAAGTACATTCTGTTGTAAAACTTACAGGACCTACCCAATCAGAAAGATCGCCACCGCAGTTTGACCTAACCCAGAAATAGTATGTTGTAGCTGCACTAAGGGAGCTCAGGTTGGCCGATGTTCCACTAGGAACATTAGTGACAGAGGGGCTACCTGGAAGCGTATTACTGGTACTCACGTAGTAATCGTATCCACCGGAAGGTGCAGGAATGGCTGCAGACCAACCTATTGTTGCTGTTGTGGTTGTCACTGAACTTGGTACCAACGCGCTTGGTTGTGCACCACAGGCAACCAACTCCCATTCCAAAGTGAACGTTCCATTTAAACTGGACCAACCATCTTGTACAAAGTACACCGTTTGTGTTGAACCAGTAGTATTGGTCCATGTGTTTTCAACAAGATCCGAATCGTAACAATCTATTTCTGTTGTACCAGGACAACTGCCCCCATAGAACAGATAGTTGTAAGAATCATAACTGTTCGAGGTCTGACCGATGGTGAGGGTCTCGCCATTGGCAACATCAATACTGAACACCAATTCAGGTGCTGAGTTGGTGTAACAACCAGTTCCTACCGTAGCAATATTGTTAGCGGCTCCAGTTGTTGTAGACGTGTATGGACTTGTCAAACTTGCAAGATCTATAGCGTTGGCACATGCATCGCCCGGAAGGAAATTCATAGCCCCGCTGTTTGCGCTGTAGTCAGGAACTATACAATCTTCTCTCACGTAAACGTCATACTCAGTTGTAGACGATGGGAACGTAATGGAGTAAGGACTAGTGGCTGCTGCAGATGCTACAGTACCTCCTGTTCCCGCAGCGGCTCCAGTACCAGGAGTATATCCCGCTGGACCATACTCAACCAAGTAAGTACCCGAACCACCCCAAGTAATGTCGGCCGTATTAGATCCGGTAACTGTAAGAGAAGCTGAAGGTGCTGTACATGGAGGCGCTTCTGTTACACTGAAGTCATCAAAACCAAGATACCAAGGACCGCTACTGGCAGTATGTCTAACAGCAAAGTAATACGTACCAGTGGAAGACGGAGTGAAATTGCGAGTTACTTCCTGATAAGACGTTATAGAACTCGTTCCTGAACTTATGAACTCAGTGCCTAATTGAGTGGCACCAGAACCACCTGTGCTCAACTGTGCATCGTTCACAAATACGGTTCCGGTCCATCCAGATAACCCATCACCAACAAACCAGAATTTGAATTGATATGTGGTACCAGCCGTAAGACTCATTCCTGGTGTCCACATATACTCACTGGTGGCCGTCCAATTGTTTATCAGGTATCTGTTTCCGCTACGAGGATCGTGGTAGGTATTGTCGGCCGCATCGGCAGACTCCCATCCACCGTTCTGCTTGTACCAGCAATCTGGAAAACTTGTACTTCCAACAGTAACAACGCTTTCAATATCATCAGTCCAAGGAATACTGAACGGTGCACACAGGGTGGTGAAACTTACAGGACCAACCCAATCAGAAACATCACCACCACAATTTGACCTAACCCAATAGTAGTAAGTGGTGTTAGAGGTCAATGAAGTCAGGTTGGCCGATGTTCCACTAGGAACATTAGTGACAGATGGGCTACCTGGAAGCGTACTACTGGTACCCACGTAGTAATCGTATCCACCGGAAGGTGCAAGAATGGCTGCAGACCAACCTATTGTTGCTGTTGTGGTTGTCACTGAACTTGGTACCAACGCGCTTGGTTGTGCACCACAGGCAACCAACTCCCATTCCAAAGTGAACGTTCCATTTAAACTGGACCAACCATCTTGTACAAAGTACACCGTTTGTGTTGAACCAGTAGTATTGGTCCATGTGTTTTCATCAAGATCCGAATCGTAACAATCTATTTCTGTTGTACCAGGACAACTGCCCCCATAGAACAGATAGTTGTAAGAATCATAACCGTTCGAGGTCTGACCGATGGTGAGGGTCTCGCCATTGGCAACATCAATACTGAACACCAATTCAGGTGCTGAGTTGGTGTAACAACCAGTTCCTACCGTAGCAATATTGTTAGCGGCTCCAGTTGTTGTAGACGTGTATGGACTTGTCAAACTTGCAAGATCTATAGCGTTGGCACATGCATCGCCCGGAAGGAAATTGACTGGGCCTGCATTCGGACTGTAAGCCGTTGGACTGGTACAGGCCTGTCTCACATAAACGTCATATTCCGTAGTTGCAGACGGGAATGTGATACTGTATGGGGATGTACCTGTGCTTGTAGCAACCGTACCACCTGTTCCAGCCGTAGCTCCAGTACCTGGAGTAAAACCGGCCGCACCATACTCAACGATGTAATTACCCGCTCCGGTCCAACTGATGTCTGCAGTTGTCGAACCTGTTATCGTCAAAGCCAATGCCGTTGGAGATGTACAGGCAGGTGTCTCCGTAATGGAGAAATCATCAAACCCGAGATACCAAGGATTACTACTGGCAGTGTGTCTCACCGCAAAATAGTATGTGCCAGTTGAGGCAGGTGTGAAAGAGCGGGTTACTTCTTGATAGGAAGTTGAGGACGTTGTTCCGGAACTTATGAATTCAGCACCTAATTGAGTGGCACCAGAACCACCTGTGCTCAACTGTGCATCGTTCACAAATACGGTTCCGGTCCATCCAGATAACCCATCACCAACAAACCAGAATTTGAAATCATAACTGGTTCCAGCAGTAAGGGCAACACCTGGGGTCCACATATATTCGCTGGTGGCCGTCCAATTGTTTATCAGGTATCTGTTTCCGCTACGAGGATCGTGGTAGGTATTGTCGGCCGCATCGGCAGACTCCCATCCACCGTTCTGCTTGTACCAGCAATTTGGAAAACTGGTTGTACCTACTGTAACAACACTCTCAATGTCATCAGTCCATGGAACCGAGTATGCATTACAATCTGTTGTAAAGTTTACTGGACCGACCCAATTGGTGACATCGCCAAGCCCGCAATCACTTCTCACCCAAATTTCATAGTTAGTTGCAGCAAGCAAACCAGAGACACTTCCTGTCAATCCTGCGGTCGATCCGGTAGGAGAACTTCCTGAAGTTGGATCTGGAGCTAAAGGAGACTGAACAATGTAATCATAGCCAACTCCCGGAGCAGGCGAAGCAGCCGTCCACGAGAAAGAGACGGTGGTAGACGTAGTTGCTGTAACGTTTGCCGCGCCAGGAGCAAAACAACTTGGCGCAGTCCATCTATAAACCTGACCCGTGGCCGGTTTTGCGTTGATATTGGTTGTAAAAGTGGATGATGATGCCGTTGGAGAAGCACCAGAATTGTTCAATGTAAGGTATGTACTTCCTGCATCGTAAATTCCGATAGTTGCTGATGCGGAATTCACGGCATCTGCTTCTTGCTGATAAATGAAATCGATCTGATTGCTTGTTTCATACAGCCATACTTGATATGACATTACCGCAGCACCTGAACCATAATTCCACTCGGACTGCCACTCCACCTTGAATATCCTGTTAGGTGCAGTACCGTCTGTACGATACCTTGGTGCAAACCCGATGTTCTGATTATCGTCCCATAGTGGAGCTAGAACAGGTTTGGCATTATTCGCATTGGCGGAAGAGTTGGAATTATAGTTCGAGGTGGTGCTTCCGAACGTCATCCAGCCATTGGAACTAACCTTGCAGGAAGTGTAGTTGGTACCTGCAAATGTGAATGTGAACGGCAACGTGACCGCAGCTGAAATGGCATCGTCATCCGTGGCACTCAAGGAAGTGCTTGTGGCTCCCGAGCTCAGATAGGCATATGTTCCAGTGGTGGCCGTAAAGCCATAACCACTAGCTTGCCCCAAAGCCGTGTTATTGAAAAAACCGATGCCTAGCAAAATGATGGCAATGGTCTTTGTAAGGTAATTGGGTAGAATCGTTTTCATTCTCCAGGTGTTTAAGTTTTGCTCTAATGTTTTTGTCACTTCCCTGTTGCGGCTACGTATTTCACGCAAAAAAGGGAAACGAAGTAACATAAATCTATTGGTAATACAACATACAGATAAAGAAATATTTAAGCCTCAAGCACGGAATTGAATCGACCAAGACAAAAATTTTCACGTTCAATTGACTGCAAGCTTCCACTGACCTGCCTCACGGGATAGATTAAAGTCCAAATCCTACCTTGGCATCATGAAAATTCGTCATGTCTACGTATTTCTCGTATTGCACTTACAAATGTTAAGTCTGTGTAAGGCGCAGGTAACATCTGCTATAACGGAAGGCTCATTATTCAATCAAAGGCAAGACCATCAGTTAGGTGTTGGCTTGGCTATTACCTCCTTCAGCAGCAACTTTACGTATTTCGTTTCTGGATATTATGCCTTTCACTACAAACGGCACTACATAGCGGCCGCACCATTCTACGGTAGGCTAGATGCCTTGGCCCAACAACAGGATATTGGTTTAGGCGTCAATTACCGAGTCTATCCATTCAAGAATTTGAGCAAAGTGCGTTACTACGCACCAATAGGAGCACATTACACTTACACACTTTACAAGCGGGTACGCAAACACGGCATGTTGTACAGTATTGGTGTTGGCTCTGAGACCGATCTGGGCAAACATTTATTACTTAGCATTGACGCTAACTTTGCAATCGGCCAGACGCTAATGGTCACTGGACCAGTTCAAGAAGCTGCTTTTGGCAGTGAGAATCAACTCAATTATTACTTTCTTCCGCGAATTCAGTTAAGCTACAGGTTTTGAGCAACCACATCTCCAAGAAGAAGCATTTCATTCCCATTATTCCTTCGTTGAGGAAATACCTCAAGTCGGAAGGACGCGAGATGAAATTCGGACTAGTGTATGATGACCTTCTGGAACATCAGTTAGCAACTCCATTGCTCGACAAGAAAGGTCATGACACGCTTTGGGAAACGGTTTTCTACGAACCCGCAAGGACCAAGAAACTCTACCAATCTCTTACCTATATATATGTAATGCTGAAAAATGAGGGCGATTTCAGCTCTCAGGAACATTTGGACGTTGAGCGAATCGATTACTGCTCATTCGGGAATTCGAATCCATTCCGCATCCGCATCATCAACAAGTTCAACGATAATTACGACTACTTCTACATCAAAACGGCCGATGCATCGCGCGTTTACGGGTTGGAATTGGAACACCTTCTGTCGCCCAACCGCATCAGCTACTTTGTGGACGACAACACCTTGATAGAGGAACACATTGCGGGCATTCCTGGCGATATGTTCATCAAGAATATGATGGGTAGCAAGCAGACCAATAAAGTGCGTTTGGCCAAGGAGTTTGTCAAGTTCAACGAGCGGTGTTTTGTGCGGCTTTTGGGCGATATGCGCAGTTATAATTACGTGCTCGACATCACGCCCGATTTCGATGACATGCAGTACCGCATCCGTGCCATTGATTTTGACCAACAGTGTTACGAGGGAAGAAAGAGTCTGTATCTACCACAGTTCTTCAAAGAGAATTTCCCGTTGGTGGAATTGGGAATGCAGCTGATAAATGAGAAGACGGTGAAGCAGTATCAGGCGGAGGAACGTTCATTGATTGCTCGAAGATTGATCGCCTCGCGCTACCGCGTGAAAGACCTTATCGATTGCATGGAGGAAGATGATATTTCCACTCCCGAAAAGGTAAAGCAGTTACGCGAAGATCTCGCGAAGCATCATTCCAACGAAGCTTTCCTTGAGTGCGAGAACATGGGCGAGATTCTGAAACTTCAGCTCAAATCTACACTGGCGAAGCATATCAGGAAGGTGAGGAATATCTAGAACACTACTCAGATTCCAACTCTAGATTCTCTGTCCTCAGTCTTTCGTAAAACACCTTCTTGGTCATCGCATTAAAGTCTATAAAGTAAAATACTCCTCCCCAATCCATGACCCATCTTTCTGCAATTGTAAATTCCCTGTCTGGTTGAAACAAAACAAATCCTTCGGCAGTAGCCCAACCCGACCGCTTAACGATGAACTTGGTGTGGATTCGGTTAACTTCTTCAGGGTAATACAGTTTCAGTTTGGCTTCATAGAGAGGCCAGTTTCCTAAAGCAGTAATCGGTTGTCTACTGTCCCAATCATGGAGTAAGTGCAATTCTTCCGACAACACCCTGTAACACGGCATAGTATCCGAATCACATAAGGCTTGACCAATACTTTGTCTCGAGCAAAAACCAACACATAAACAAACCAAAGCAAAGCGCAAAAACATACTCGAAGATACGTCAAAGCGTAATCCACCAGATCAGTTTCAACACTACTGCTCTGTTCTTGACCGATAATGTTTGGTCATAATTATCGGTGTAAACCAAGTAGAGGTCGGACATTGGTTTGAAACGCCATTGGAAGCGCGCATTGATGTTGAAATTGTCCTGCTGCGTGTTGTACTGGAAGAACGTAGTGAGGAAAATGCTTCGCGTGAATGAGAATTCGAATTTAGGACCGATGAGGTGCAGACTTGCTCTTCGGCCATTTGGCAGCCAGATCTCGTTCTGATCATACTGAATGGAGAAAATTCCCCACGGCTGTGCACGATAGTTCAGAATGGCCTGCGAAGTGAGTTTCTCGCCAGAGAAATACGAGCCATATTCTGCCGAGCCAGATGCATTCAACCGCTTCCGAACATCCGTTTTGTAAAAGATGCGACCACTGCGATAATCGTATCCGCCCCTGTTGATGGCCGCTTGATCCGTAAAAGTCACGTCTGTATCGAAAAATAGCCGCGTAAACCACTCGTTGTAGTTCACTTCCAAGTACGAAGTGTTCTTGAATTTGACCTTGTAGAAGAACTGCACCTGACGGTCGGTCTCTCCCCAATTCTCATCAAAATAGCCATCGTAATAAACGCCAGGCGCGTGGTAATTCACCACGTTCCCGTTCTTCGGATAGAAGCGATGTTCTGCACTTGGTTCCAATCGCCAGAACGTGCGTTTTTCAACTTGCCCCGTTTCGGGATTGAAGCGTGAAAGGCGCGGCACAAAACCGACCTCGGCATTGTAATTCTTGTTCACGTATTCGTGGTTCCAGTGCACCGTTACGTTGGCCGAATTGTACATGAGCCAAGTGGCGTTGGCGCCTACGAAAGCCCTGTCTCCAGGCGAGAATGAATGATGATAGAATGCCTTCCCTTGCCACTTGCCGTTGGCGGAATTGAGGTCGAAATCCAATCCGACCAAACGGTTGTAATCCGACCATTGCGGACTGAAATCATCAAACGCCTGCTTGTTGACATAGATAAGACCGATGTTGGACCGCTTAAAAACCCTGCGCTGAACGGCTGCAACCGTGAAGTTCTGCGAGCGTGTTCCTTGAGGCACACCCCCTTCGGTCTGCATACTCATGAAACCGATACGCCAATTCTGATTCACCTTTCCGCTCAAGCGGAAACCACCTAAAATGGGCACCGCCTGACCATTTTCCAATCCAATTCTTCTACTGAAAAACGGACGTATCTGACTGAACCCGAAGCGTGCGAACAGGTCATTATTCTCAATGAAAAATTGCCGCTGCTCTGGGAAGAACAGACTGAACCGCGAAAGGTTGGTAATCTGCCTGTCCACCTCCACTTGCGAGAAGTCTGGACGAACCGTTAGGTCGAGATTCAATGAAGAAGTGATGGCAACCTTTGCATCAAGGCCCAAATTCCACGGTACTTTGGTCTTGTTTTCTCCTTGGTAATCTTGGTTTACGCCTACAATACCGTACGGAATAAGCGAAATGTTCGAGCCCGCTTTCTTAGGAGGTGCATCCCAAATAAGTTTTCCCGTGTAAGCCAAATTGGCCACATTCTGACCGCGTTGTACCCAGCTCCATGTGCTGCTCTCGTTTCGGCTCAGGTCATTTCGAGCAAAATTGATTCCCCATTCGGTAACGTTGCTTTTGTAACGGATGGACTTGAACGGGATTTTCATCTCCACAATCCACTTACCTTCCTCAATTTTCACTTCGCTAAACCAGCGGTTATCCCAAGCGGTGGTAACGCCAAAACCACCACCATTCTCGAGCGTTCCTTCTCTTTGTACACCTAGTGGATTTACAGAGAAACTGAAGCCGTTGGCACCATCATCAAACGGATCAATGAAAATCCCGAAAGCATCGCTGACAGGAAATGAGAAGTCTCGTTTGAGCGATTGAATGACGTATTTGCCATTTGATTGATCGTAGCAAACGGCAGCCACGTACAGATTTCGGTCATCGTACGTGAGCATAACATCCGTTCTGGTCTCCGCAAGCGAGCTGTCGAATGGAAAAGTTTGCTGAAAATCGGAAGCGACATCAGCCGACTTCCAATCGGCTTCGTTCAGTTTTCCGTCCAGAGTGATTTTTCCTTCTGCTTTTTTGATGCGCATCATGCGAACATCCTGCGCGAAGAGGAAAAAGGGAGAAAAGAGAAATAGGAGAACGGATAACCGTTTCATGGGCGATTATCCTCGCAATTGCGCTCCAACCTCTCTTTCAAAGCGTTGCTGCAAACGACCCATGGTCTTGTCGATGGTCTTGTCGTTAAGCGTGCTGTTCTCATCCTGAAGAATAAAACTCAAGGCATACGAACGCTTTCCTTCTGGAACGCCTTTTCCTTCGTAAACGTCAAACAGGTCAACTTCTTTCAAAAGCTTTCTTTCCGTTTGATATGCAAGCTGCTCCAATTGAGAATACTTCACCGTCTTATCAACAAAAAGCGCAAGGTCTCTTCGCACAGACGGATACTTTGGAAGTTCCTTAACCTCAAACTCGTTCAATGCTGAAAGTTTCAGCACCAGGTCCCAATCGAAATCGGCATAGAATACTTCCTGGTCAATATCGAAAGCTTCCAAAACGTTTGAGTTGACCAAACCGAAATTGGCGAGCAGCTTCCCATCATTGGTTCTGAATTCCATTCCGTAAGCATAAGCTTTTGTGCCTGTTACGTCATGCAATTGCGCCTCAATACCAAGTCTATTCAGAATAGATTTTACAGCACCATGAATGTGATGGAACGTGGCATTTCCGGTCGGTGCGTTCCAACGTTCCTTCTGCCATCTACCGGTAATGAAAAGCGCCAACGAGCGGTATTCGTTGTACGGCCACTCACCTTGGGTATTCTTCTCGTACAAATTCCCGAATTCGTAGAATTTGCAGTTGGCGTTCTGATGACGGATGTTGCGCGAAACGCTCTCCAAGCCACCGAAAAGCAACGTTTGGCGCATCGCATTCAGGTCGGTGCTTAGCGGGTTCAGAATGTCCACTTTTGCTTTGCCTTGCTCCGCGAAATGCTTGTCCATGTAAGCGGCCTTGGTCAGCGAGTTGTTCATGATCTCGTTGAAGCCTTGGGCAGTCAAGGCATCCGAAACCAAGTTGCGAAGCTGTTCGGGACTTTTCTTGTCTGAGGAAATCAACGGAACACGCAACTGACCGCTTCCAGCTATTCTATCGTAACCGTAAACCCGGAGTATTTCTTCAATAACATCGGCTTCACGCGTCACATCATTTTTGAAGGATGGAACAGACAATTTCAGCCCGCCTTCAATCTTCTTCTCCACATAAATACCAAGGTCATCCAAAATGGACAGCACCGTTTCCTGCGGGATGTCCTGACCGATTAGTTTGTTGATGTTCTCAAACTTCACTTCCACCTTCTGGTGCGGAATCGGGTTCGGGTAGATGTCTGTGATGACGGATAATTTTCCGCCAGCTAATTCTTGAATAAGAAGAGCCGCTCGCTTAGCTGCTAACACAACAGTTTCTGGGTCAATGCCGCGCTCAAAACGGAAGGATGCATCGGTATTCAAACCATGTCTCTTAGCTGTTTTTCGGATGGAAACAGGATTGAAGTAGGCACTTTCCAAGAAAACATTCTTAGTTCCTTCTGTAACTCCGGAATTGGCGCCTCCAAAAACCCCAGCAATACACATGCCGTCTGATGCATTGCAGATCATCAGGTCGTTCTCATTCAGGTCACGTTCTACTTCATCCAGCGTGGTGAATTTCTCTCCCGCTTTCGCAGAACGAACCACAACCTTGTTGTCTTTGATCTTATCGGCATCAAAAGCATGCAGCGGTTGGCCCATCTCATGCAGCACGAAATTGGTCACATCCACCACGTTATTGATCGGTCGCGAACCAATTGCTTTCAAGCGATTCTGCAACCACGCTGGCGAAGGTTTTACCTCCACCCCTTCAATGTACAATCCAACGTATCGCGGAGCTGCTTCCGTATCCTGAACATCAATCGCAATTGGATTTTCCTTCAGATCAGCTGAATAAGCCATGACTTCCGGCCATTCGAGTTTCAGGTCTTCATAACCGCCTTTTACTTCGCGAAGCACCGCACGCAGGTCGCGCGCCACTCCGATGTGGCTCATGGCATCGGCTCGGTTTGGCGTAAGTCCAATTTCAAGAATAAAATCATTCTCAATCTCGAAATAATCAGCCGCAGGCGTACCAACCTTTACCTCTGCCGGAAGCACCATGATGCCATCGTGGCTTTCTCCCAATCCGATCTCATCCTCAGCACAGATCATTCCTTCCGAAACGGCTCCCCGAATCTTCGATTTCTTTATCTCAAACGGCTCACCTTCTGATGGATAAAGCTTCGCTCCGACCGTGGCCACAACCACTTTCTGTCCAGCCGCCACGTTAGGCGCTCCACAGACGATGTGCAACGGTTCTGGGCCACCCACATTCACAGTGGTCACACTCAATCGGTCAGCATCGGGGTGTTTTTCCTTGGTAAGCACTTCGCCAATGACCAGCCCTTCCAAGCCACCTTCCACTGACGAAAACGGAATGACCTTCTCCACTTCAAGTCCGCTGCCGGTAAGCAGGGCGGCAGCCTCATTAACATCAATATCAAGCTTCAGGTATTGCTTCAACCAGTTGTACGAAATGTTCATGCATGTGCGTTTGTGCCGCGAATTTAGTGTTTGTGAACCTGAAAGAAAGGTTTTCCGATTATCGAAAACTTACCTATGGAACTCAGTAGCAGTTAACTTTGCATGGATGGCCGAAATCGGTAAAGACATACATAAGGCTGCCGAGTTATTGAAACGCGGTAAGTTAGTGGCCATACCTACCGAAACGGTGTATGGCTTGGCGGCCAATGCGTTTAACCCAGAGGCGGTGCTCAACGTGTTTGAGGCAAAGGAGCGCCCACATTTTGACCCGTTGATCGTGCACAGTTCTACTGCGCAATGGGTCAAACAACATGTGGCTGAAACATCGCCCATGGCGCAAATTCTGATGGATGAATTCTGGCCTGGACCGCTGACGTTGGTTCTTCCGAAAAAACCTATTGTGCCCGATGTGGTCACTTCTGGTTTGGATAGCGTAGCCGTTCGTGTGCCATCGCACCCCATGACGCAAGATCTTCTCAGAATGCTCGATTTTCCGCTGGCTGCGCCAAGCGCCAATCCGTTCGGGTATGTGAGTCCCACAACAGCGCAGCACGTGCAAGACCAATTGGGAGATAAGATCGATTACATCTTGGATGGCGGACCGACCACGGTTGGTTTGGAAAGCACCATCATCGGGTTTGAAGAAGGTAAGCCGGTAGTTTTCCGTTTGGGTGGTTTGAGCATTGATGTTATAGAGGAAGTGATAGGTAAAGTTGAGTTGAGTTTGAATCAATCTTCTGATCCGAAAGCTCCTGGAATGCTGAAAAGTCATTACGCCCCCGGAAAGCCACTTTACTTCGGGAATCCGGGCGAGATGATCACCGATTTTGAAGGGAAACGTATCGGTTTTTTGGGATTCATGACACGGTTGGAATTTCTTCCACCTAAGCAACAGTTGATCCTATCACCTCACGGGGATCTTCATGAAGCGGCCGTTAATCTGTTCGCATTCATGCGGGAGTTTGAGAAGTTTCCTGTTGATCTCATTCTTGCAGAAAAACTACCGGATATCGGGTTGGGAAGAGCTATCAACGATCGGTTGCGAAGGGCTTCGGTTATTCCTTAAGAAACCCGTGCCCAATTCGGGCGATTCTTCATTTCTTGAACCAGACGATGTTTGGTCAACGCATTCTCCCGCTTTTCGAGTTTTGGGTCATCCGTCAATAGATCAACTGCTGCATTTCGCGCTAGTTGAAGAATCTGTCCGTCCTTGCTCAGGTTGGTTATCTGGAAAATCGGTTTGCCGCTTTGCTGCGTTCCCTGAATATCGCCTGGTCCGCGTAAGCGCATATCCACTTCCGCAATTTCGAACCCATCATTGGTTCTGACCATCGTTTCCATTCTGGTCCGTGCTTCTTGGCCCAAAGCATATCCTGTCATCAAAATGCAGTAACTCTGCTCAGCTCCACGGCCAACTCTACCGCGAAGCTGATGTAACTGCGAAAGACCAAACCGCTCTGCACTTTCGATGATCATCACCGATGCATTCGGCACATCCACACCAACCTCAATAACCGTAGTGGAAACCATGATGTGCGTTCTGCCTTCTTTGAAACGCTGCATCTCATAATCCTTCTGATCGGCTTTCATTTTTCCATGCAGAATGCTGACCTGATATTGCGGTTGAGGGAAATCCCGAACAATGGATTCGTAGCCATCTTCCAAATGCTTGAAATCCAGTTTTTCGCTTTCGCTGATGAGCGGATAGACCACATAGACCTGACGGCCTTTGGCAATTTCCTGTTTCATGAAATCGAACACCTTAATGCGTGCGGAATCGAACCGATGCAGCGTTTTGATCGGTTTTCTCCCAGGAGGTAATTGGTCAATAACGGAGGTGTCCAAGTCTCCGTAAACCGTCATGGCCAAGGTGCGCGGAATGGGCGTTGCTGTCATAATGAGCATATGCGGGACTTCGCCATCATTGCCTTTGAGCCACAACTTAGCGCGCTGCTGCACACCAAAACGATGCTGCTCATCCACAATCACCAATCCGAGTTTGTTGAACTGCACAACGTCTTCAATCAACGCATGCGTTCCAATTAGAATATGGATTTCGCCAGTACGCAATTGCTCATGCAGCACTTTGCGTTCTGCCGTTTTGGTTGAACCAGTGAGGAGCGCAATGTGCAGGTTCAGTTTCTCCAAAAACTTGGTGATGGTGGCGAAATGCTGCTCTGCCAAAATCTCTGTTGGCGCCATCAGTGCAGCTTGATAGCCGTTGTCAACTGCCAAAAGCATGGACATAAGCGCCACAATGGTTTTTCCACTTCCCACATCTCCCTGCAACAGACGACTCATCTGTTTTCCTGAGCCTAGGTCATGGCGGATCTCACGCACCACGCGTTTCTGAGCATCTGTCAGATCAAACGGCAAACACTCAGAATAAAAGCGATTGACCAACTCGCCAACTTCCGCAAAAACGGCTCCTTGAAACTTGGTCTGATTGAGCAGTTTCAGTTTCAGCAAACGCAGTTGTATAAAAAACAACTCATCGAACTTGAGGCGGAAACGAGCCTTCTTCAACGATTCGGTATCGCGTGGAAAATGAACATTGATGAAGGCTTCTTCTCTGCTGATCAGATGATTCTTCTGCCTGAATTCTGGTCCGTATAATTCGGCAACATGACCCTTGCCGGGCAATTGACCCACTAACGTGTTCATGAGCCGTGCAATGCCCTTACTGTCAAGATGCTTTTCCTTGGCCTTTTCTGTTGACGGATAAACCGCCACCAACGCATTTGAGACACGTTTCTGCTGCGATTCCACGGTTTCGAACTCGGGATGCACCATATTGTAGCTGCCCTTGAAATTGCTTGGCTTGCCGAAAACCACATAATCGATTCCGTGCTGCAACTTGGGTTTGACCCATTTAATGCCTTTGAACCAAACGAGTTCTATAACGCCCGTTCCATCGGTAAAATCGGCCACCAAACGTTGTCCGCGAGCCTGACCAACCGTACGAACCGCTGTTATTCTTCCCCGAAGTTGAATGTCGGCATCGTCACTTTCTATGCTGTTTATCTGATGAAATTGTGTCTTGTCCACATACCTGAACGGGAAGTGATGCAACAGATCGTTGTAGGTGCGGATACCGAATTCTTCGCGCAGGAGTTTGGCGCGTTCTGTACCAACGCCAGATAGAAACTCGATGGATGTTTCGAGAAAGGGTTTCACGGGTTTAAATGTAAGGTCTGTTGGGCTTTGACCGCGTTAGGGATTACGGGCTAATCAGCCCGTGAGGTGCTTCGCAGTTGAAGCAGCTACCGTGTAGCGTGGAAAGCCCGACCCCTTGCGCAGCTTGGGGTAACGCCCAAAAAATACTGCGGCCCCACTTTCGCGGAGCCGCAGCCAAACCAAATGAAAAATCCACTATCAGAACCGTAGTTCCAAAAGCTTATACCGAAAGTAGTGCGTTAGGTTACGTTCAATTCCCAACAAGATCTAATTTCTCTTAATTGATGGATTACCAATCTTGATCGAAAAATCCATCGGTTACGGTAAGCGTTTCTCCACCATCCGCATACAAGGTGAGTTCGAAGGTTGCCGTAACTCTTTTACCCGAAACATCGAGACTGGTGATGGTCAACGTGCCCGGATCGGTGGCCGAGCTCCGAAAGGTTTTGTCCCACTCGTTATTGCCATAGTATACAATGTCGTAGCCAAGTTCTACGGTCCCAGGATTGGTGTCATCGAACGAGAATTCTATCTCAAACTCGCCATATGGGTCGTTGCCGATGATGCCTGTTGAGAGCGCGGTTCCGCGAATGCGAATGTGGTCATTACCTGAGTTTTCAGTGTATTGGAAATCAATCAGGTCTTTATTTGGAATGAAGTCTTTTCCGTTGATCTTACAGCGGAACTTGGCGTCTTCGAAATCTTCTTTACAACCGCTGGCAAAGACAGCGAGAACCAAGGCTGTGGCTGTTATTAATAGGTATCTCATGGTATTGATTGTTTGAACATAAAGCTCATCAAACCTTGTAATACCAAGATACGTTGATCTACTTAAATCGAGTAAGAACCCAGCAGCAGAACTGGGTTCTCCATCAGCTTTTTGAAGGTCTTTAGGAATTTGGCTCCCGAAGCACCATCCACCACGCGATGGTCGCACGACAGGGTCACTTTCATCACATTACCAGGAACTATCTGACCGTCTTTTACAACAGGTGTTTCTTCAATTCCGCCTACCGCCATAATGCAACTGTCTGGCGGATTGATGATGGCTGTGAACTCATCAATACCGAACATGCCCAAGTTAGAAACGGTGAAGGTATTTCCTTCCCAATCTTTCGGTTGTAGCTTCTTATCGTTGGCACGAAGTACAAAGTCTTTCACTTCGCTGGAGATTTCGGTCAAACGCTTGGTATCAGCAAAGCGAACAACTGGAACGAGCAAGCCATCTGGAACGGCAACTGCTACCCCTACATGCACATGATGATTGTATCGAATGTGGTCTCCCATCCAAGCCGCATTGACCTGCGGATGTTCTTTCAACGCCACCGCAGAAGCTTTGATGACCAGATCATTGAATGATATCTTGGTGGAAGAAACGCTATTGATGGAATCGCGCGCATCGATCATCGCATCCATATCGATCTTCATAGTGAGGTAAAAGTGCGGAGCAGAGAATTTGCTCTCAGCCAACCTCCTTGCAATAGTTTTTCGCATTTGCGAAACCTCCACATCTTCAAACGATTCTACTGCGTTTGCTGCAGAGGGCCCAACACTTGTAAATGCTTCAACGTCACGTTTAATGATACGGCCGCCATCTCCAGAGCCAGGAATTCGGCCAATGTCGTAGCCTTTCTCTTCCGCCAATCGCTTGGCCAATGGAGATGCTTTTACTCTTCCATTTGTAGATGGCTGTGGAACTGGCGCAGGTTTGGAAACTGTAGTTGCGGCTGGCTTCGGTTGTGGTTTCTCTTCCTTGACTTCAACTGGTTTTGCCTCAACCTTATCTGCTTTGGGTTCATCTTTCGGCTCGTCTTTTTTGGAATCCACAGCTTTTGATTTTTCTGCTTCTAGAATTGACGAAACGTCCTCTCCTTTTTCTCCAATGATGGCCAGAATAGAATCAACTGGCGCAGCCTTTCCCTTTTCTACTCCAATATGAAGCAGAACTCCATCGTAAAACGATTCAAACTCCATGGTGGCCTTGTCCGACTCGATCTCGGCAAGCAACTCTCCTGAAGCGACCTCATCTCCAACTTTCTTGTGCCAATCCGCCACCACACCTTCGGTCATGGTGTCGCTCAACTTGGGCATTCTTATCACTTCCGCCATCTTCTTAATCCTTTATAAATGGATAATCCGCCTGCGAATAAACGTCTTCATACAGTTCGCTTGCATCTGGAAATGGTGATTCCTCGCTGAACTTGACGCACTCTTCTACTTCCGATTTAACCCGTTGCTGAATCGCTTCCAATTCCTCATCAGAAGCATACTTGTTCTTAACGATCACATCCAACACCTGCTGAATCGGGTCTTGTTTCTTGTAATTCTCAACCTCTTCCTTGGTACGATACTTAGCTGGGTCGGACATGGAGTGTCCTTTGTACCTGTAGGTCTTCATCTCTAGGAGTGTTGGACCATCGCCTTTTCTTGCTCGGTCTGCGGCTTTTTTCACGGCTTCGTAAACAGCCTCAACACTCATTCCGTTCACAGCTTCGCTCGGCATTTCGTAGGCATGTCCGAGTTTGTAGAGATCACTCACGTTAGAAGTTCGTTCAACCGAAGTTCCCATCGCGTAGTTGTTATTCTCAATGATGAAGATGACAGGAAGTTTCCACGTCATGGCCATGTTCAGTGCTTCATGGAAAGCACCTTGACGCACAGCACCATCGCCCATGTAAGTGAGCGTTACATTCTTGTCACCACGATACTTATCAGCGAACGCGATTCCAGCTCCTAAAGGAACCTGACCGCCAACGATTCCGTGTCCGCCAAAGAAGTTCTTCTCCTTGCTGAACATGTGCATGGAACCGCCTTTGCCTTTTACAATGCCAGTCTTTTTGCCGTAGAGTTCAGCCATTATCTCCTTGGCAGGAACACCGAGTGCTATCGGATGCACGTGATCGCGGTAAGCAGTGATTACTTTATCGCCATCTTCCATGGCCTCACAACTTCCAGCAACAACGGCTTCCTGACCTATGTATAAATGGCAGAATCCGCGGATTTTCTGCTGGATGTAAAGTTGACCTGCTCTCTCCTCAAACTTGCGCCAGAGTAACATGTTTTCATACCATTTCAGGTACGTTTCTTTGCCGAATTTCTTCTTCGCCATGAGCTTCGTTTAATACAAATGTAGGTGCCGAAGTTAAAGGTAACTGGGCATTCCCGACATTCCAATAATCAACAGGAAAGAATAGGGAATGGTTTACTGATTCTTAAGGTAATCTGCCTCAAACCCGAATGGAAGGAGTGCAGCCGCATCTTCAAATATCCAAACCTTGTCTGTCTGGCTGGACAGAATGAGGCGGATAGGCGATTTCTGTTTGTGCTGATATTCCATTATTACCTGTCGGCAGTTACCGCATGGCGAAAGCGGTTCAACAATTGAACTCTTGGTTGTGTTGACCGTTATGGCCATTGACTCAATTGGTTCGTTTGGATGATTGGTTGAGGCTGAAAAAATCGCTACGCGCTCGGCACAAAGACCTGATGGGTAAGCTACGTTCTCTTGATTGGTTCCTAGAACAATTGTTCCGTTTTTCAATCGCAAAGCTGCTCCCACATAAAATTGAGAATAAGGTGCGTATGCGTTTTTGGCAGCTTCTTCGGCTTGCTTCAAGAGTTCGGCATCAGCCGCGTTCAATTCAGATTGCGTGAGCGAAATCCCTTTTATGGTCAGTTTAAACTCTTCCATACTTCCTGTTTGAAATAGGAAATTACTACTTCTGAATTAGAACGGTGGCAAAAGCAGCCACACCCTCTTCCCTACCTACAAAACCGATCTTTTCAGATGTTGTGGCCTTGATGGAAACTGCGTCTTCATCCACTTTCAAAATCGGTGCTAGAATGGCCTTCATGTCGTTGATATGTGGGTTGACCTTTGGTTTTTCCAGCACAACTGTGGAGTCTACATTTCCCACCGAATAGCCTTTTTCCTCCAACAGTTTCACTACATCGCGAAGCAAAATCTTGCTGTCAATATTCTTGTAGTCTGATGATGTATCTGGGAAATGAAAGCCGATGTCTCGCAGGTTAGCTGCGCCTAGCAACGCATCACAAATTACATGTATAAGCACGTCTGCGTCTGAATGCCCGACTGCTCCAAGTTCTGATGGAATCAATTTACCTCCCAACCAAAGTTCTTCGCCTTTGGCAAGTTGGTGTACATCATAGCCGAATCCGACCCTGATGGTCATCAATCGTCATTCTTTTCTTCGTTCTGCTTCTTGAAAGCTTCGAAGTCGAAAGTGAGTGTAAACCGCAGTGTGTTCTCCAGCGGGTGACGCTGCTGTGTAGGAATCAGGTAAGCGAAATCGAGCCCGAATACGTTGTATCGGATTCCTGCACCAACGGTGAAGAACTGACGGTTCCCTTTTGAATAATGCTCGTGGAAATACCCGGCACGGATGGCAAACAACTTATTGTACCAGTATTCAAGGCCCACCGCAATGTTGATCTCTCTTAACTCCTCCATGCTTCCTCCTGGGGCGTCTCCAAACGAAGTGAACATCCCATTAGGTACACTTCTGTTAGGGTCTTGACCCGCTATGATGGCTCCGAAATTTGAATTGGCATTGCTAGGGTGACCGATTGCTCCTAGTGTGTCTCCTGGGGGAAGTTGATCGTTGATATAAGGATTATCGTCATAGATTGGTGGCGTTGGCACCATCAATTTGTTGATATCGAAGAAGGCTGCAATCGAGTTTCTTTCATCCACGAAGTACTTGAATCCCAACCCGAATCGGAAGTTGATCGGAATGAAATCCTCTTCGTTGGTATTGGTGTAAGACATCTTAGAACCAATATTTGAAATGTTGATACCTGCAGTAAGCACAGATTTCCGATCTGCTATCTCAATTCTTTTGGTCTGATAGAAGAACGAAATGTCCGCAGCACCAGCTTGCCCAGGCTTGGTGTCGGCACCACCAACGTTGATTCCGCCAGTTAGATTAGAGTAGATATAGCGAAGCGCAATACCTCCGGAAAACTCTTCGGAGAGTTTTCGAGCGTAGCTAATGTCAATGGCGAATTCGTTAGGCGTAAAATCTCCGATTGTTCCTCCTTGTGCATCAGTAAACGTGATGGAGCCCAGAGAAAAATATCTCAACGACCCTGAAAGCGTTTGAAGACCCTTCTTACCGATCTTTCCATATCCGGAAATGTAAGCCAGATTGATGTCAGGTACCAGAGCTCTTAACCAAGGCGTGTAAGAAACAGCAAAACCCATTTTATTGGGCACATAGGCCATCTTGGCCGGGTTCCAGTGGATGGAAGCTCCATCCGGGTCTGTTGCCGCCCCAACATCTCCCATGGCTCCTGAGCGGGCATCTGGAGAGATCATCAGAAACGGTACTGCAGTTGTAATGGTGTTCAATTGAACCTCATCGGCACGTTCATCTTGATTTACATTCTGAGCCGATGCATTGGAGAAAACCAATGCTGCCATCAGCAAGAACGCGCCTTTTTTTATTATCTCAAGCATTGTTAATTTTTTGAGGGCCGCAAATATAGGTATGTTACGTAGTTTAATATCAGTTTAGTATAACCAGACGCTCAATCTGCTCTGCGGTTTGTCCGTCTGGGGTCGAAACTTTCAGATTGTACAGATAGACACCGCGACCGATCTTCTGTCCGTAATCGTCCAATCCATCCCATGCAATGGGTTCGTTTCTAAAGCCGTGAGATAGCACTGTTTCGTTGATGGTTTTAACCAGTTTTCCGGAGACGGTGAACACCTGAACCTGCACATCCAAACTGTTGCACGGCTGATTATGTTCAAACATGAACTCGGTTCTGGTTGTAAACGGATTCGGATAATTGAGCACGTGTTCCAACGCCAATTCCGCAGATTCTGCCACCACGAATTCGGTGTAGGCTTCTTCACTATTATTATAGACATCCCATATTTTGAATCTGAGATTGTGAGTGCCTTCGCTCAGATTGGTGAACGGGTAAACCACCTTTCCGCTCTTGTAACTATCTAGGTCTGCCTGGTAGTAATCGTTAAGGTTGATTGTAGTATTGGTATTGTCGTCAAGCACTGCGGTAATGTCATGCCCAATTCCGTTTCCAACTGTATTGATACCGTTAGAATCTGCAACAATTGCCAATAGCGATGGATTTTCGTCTGTGGTTCCGCCAAAGGCGAATCCTTCATCATTCATGTACAGACCAATGGTAGGTCCGGTCTCGTCTGCAACAGCATTATCGCTAGAACCACCTATCACAAACTCTTCGAAAAATCCGTTTGCATTGGTCTCGCTTCCTTCAGCGTAATAGCTGATTCGTCCAAAGTCGTAGTTGTAGGCAATATCCCGTGGTACTACAAAAGAGAAACTGAACTGGCCATCACTAACGCTGGCTTTTCCTTTATATATAAGGTTCTTTTGCACGTTGAACTGACGCACACTCGACCCTGGGTCGTTACCCAACGTAGATACTTCCGTTGATTTATCGAACACGGTCGGATACACCACACCTTGGAAATCTGGCATCAATTGTCCGTTTCTATTTCTCATTTGGCCGGTTACAGTAACGAGTTGTAGGGCATTTATTGTGTCGGTGAAAGAATTTACCGGGTCGCCATTTATTGTTAGGGTTTCTACCCCGTGTAACGGGAATGCAAGGCGCTGCGCTGGATCGCCCACCAACAAGAAATTCCGGTTGTTGACAGAGCCACCACTTGCCACTTTGGTCATTCTGATAACGTCTCCCATGGTTGGAGGTCCCCAAAGCTGTTCTTGCAACAGATTGAGGAAGAAGTTTCTGTTCAATGTGAAGTTAGGAGCCGAATACACCAAACGCGATGTGGTGAAAAGCGCTATTCCTCCGCCATTCGGGTTGAGGTGAACAAGCTCACCAGCAGATATTCTGCTTGGGTCATCGTAACGGGTAAACTCGCAAGTTGCTGTTACAAATGCTGCAAGATTGTTCGTGTTTGCCCAACTATTGATATCGGTAATGCCAAGAACTCGTTCGTGGGTAAGGCCCAATTCACCACCGTGGCCGGTGTAATTCACAAGTAAGTTTCCACGGTTTACTTCATTATTGAAAGCAATATTGACTTCTGGGTAGCGCTGACCTCCAGGTGTTGACTCTTGAATATAGGAGTCGAGGTAGATTTTGGTGAGGTTATATTCAGGATACATGGTATCAACCAATTCGGCCAGTTGATCTGCCTGGTTGATGTGCATGTTGCTGTCCTCATCATCGGCAATGAATACGATTCTATTTCTCCAATCGGGCGAAACAACGGCCGAACCTTCATCGGTACAAACATGTTCTGTTTGCAGATCGGCAATGGCCAATTCTTCATATCGGTAGATCTTATCTACAGCAACTCGGGCATCATCCAGAGTTCTGACAACGAATCGGCCGATTCCTATATCCAACGCATCTGAAGATGATGACGACCATTCTCCCTCATTCGGATCCAATAGTCCATAATAGTCATCAGAAGCATAACTGATGGTTGGAGTTAGAGACTCAAGAGATTCATAAGTAGGAACATAGTTGGTGTTATCTGAGAGACGGTCCTTGTAATCATAGCTGGCGTCTCCGAACAGCAGAAGGTAGCGCGGCATGTCTTCCCATCCGGTGCTTCGCTGATAGAACATACGCATGAAATCTCTGATGGCTGACACGTCCTGCGCACCAGACGAGAACTCATTATATATCTGTTCTGGCGTTACGATATGTACAGATAGTGGGCTGGTCTCATTCTGTTCATGGAAATTGGCCAGCCGGTCTGCTTCACTCAAAAAGTTAGGATGGCAAACTATGAACATGTTTGCCTGACTCAATCCATGAAGGTTCTGATTGGCAACGGGACCAACGGGCTGTACCGAATGGTAACTTCCACCATTAAATGCAATGAATTCTCTCAGAGAATCGGTCTCAACTCTGAATTTAGCGGTTGAGCCTTGCAGGTCGAGAACCCGCTCTGTTACGTTGGTCGGGTCGGTAACCTCCCAAACTCTTACAGAAGCGTTCGCATTTGATATCTGAAATTCGGATACATTGCCCTGCCCTACCGATTCCAAAGTTCTGAACGGCATCTGAGTTCCGGCCATGGACAGGTTTCGCGTAAGGATCACATCGAAATAATCCAACCAGCCAACTGCACCCGGATTTCCACCCTTACTATAGTTGAAGGCTACATTGGTATTACCAGAATTAAACTGCACTTCGGTACAGGTAAATTCATCTTCCGCATTTCTGTTGTATCCTCCAGATACAGAAGGAACAATAACGTTTTCTACGGTTGAGCCATTTACTCTGACCGAGTATGTGGTAGCAACCGAGGAGGTTGCTAGAACTCTGGTTGACAAATAACCAGGATCAGACGTTACATTAGAAAACCCGAGGTCAAAATCGTAGAATGTCTGTATATCGAATTCCTCCCCATACCAATCGCGACCAGATTTGAGAATGTTGTGGTTATCCACTTCGTGAAAAACATGGTCTGTAAACTTGGTTACGGTGTGAGTTGCCGGATCTGTAGAAGAATTGACTGAAGAAATTCTTCGCCCGGTTGCCGCATTGGCACTGATGAAATAATAGCTGGTTTCGGAGTAAACGTTGAACTCATGCCTGAACAAGCCACAAACAGAACTGTCTTGTACCCAAGTGTGTGGCCCTTGCGCATAAAATAGAATGTAATCTCCAGGCCCGAAGTTGCCATCACCCTCTCCCACAACCTGAATAGGAATCTGCTTAAGGTCATCATGCCTGAACTTGTTGTTGGCCTGAGGAAGCATTCCACTCCCATTACCGAAAACATTCAGTCTGGAAGGGTCAATAGAACCCATGTCCATTCCCAATGCCTCCAGGTCTTGATACGTTATTCGATGAACGCCATCTCGTGTTACACCTACTTTATACCAGTCTCCAGAAGCCAATACTGAACTAGTTGCAAAGTTTGAGGCGGTTGCCGATTTGCGAGAAGACGATGCGAATTCCTGAGTGTTCAACTTGTAAGAAATCAGTCTCTCCAACTTACCAGTAGATGGATTTTTCCGGAGTGGGATGAAAGAAACCCTTGCAAACGATTGTTTTCTCTCAACGAAGTTTGAAACTGTGACGTTGATCTTGTTTGGGAGATCAACGCCCGCTAACGCGCCCTGCTGTTCCGTTGGAACCTCTTCAAACTTGGCATCAATCAAATTGACCCTCAGGTCATTTCTAGCACCAACCTTTATCTTATGGATTGCATTCGGTAGTGATGTATCGTCAAGATACACCGCACCTTCAAACATTAGGTACGTTCTTGACGAACCATCGTATTTCAACTCTTTAACGGGGTCGACCCAATCAATTTTAATTGAACCATCTGCGTCATTCTTTGAGCGCAAATCATTCATGAGTGACTGTTGACCTACCGCTACATTTACCGTGCAAAGGAAGGCCACGGACAGTATCGTATAACAGAGTTTATTTTTCATTCTTGGAGGAGTGTATTTAATCGTATTTCAGTTGCACAATATTCCAAACCATAATAATTGGGCAGGGTCTTTCGTTTGACCTTTGACCCACCTGCATAAGGATTGAAACAGCCGCTGAACGGCAAGGGTTCAAAAATATTGCATAAAATGGTCGAAATTATTCTACGTTGTTGTCAAGATTCTCAACTAAATTTTTCCGTATTATTGTCCTTTAAATTTCAAAAAACCAGAATGCTGAAGCGGTTTTTCGTTGCCTTCGTGTTGGTATTTGTAGGGGCTTGGTCGGCTAATGAAGCTTTTGCTCAGGATCCACAATTCACTCAGTTCTACGCTAATCCCATCTATTTGAACCCAGCCTTCGCTGGTTCAAAAAGATGTCCGCGGGTTATCATGAACTATCGTAATCAGTGGCCTGCTATTTCCGGCACATTTGTGACTTACAGTGCTTCATTTGATATGGACATTAATGCCATACATGGTGGGGTTGCAGGCCATTTTATGGCAGACAGAGCGGGAGAAGGAACATTGAACAGTTTTGAGGGGAGCTTGATTTATGCTTACCGAATGAACATATCAAGGAAGTTCTCGTTGAGAATCGGAGCGCAAGCCACCATCGTTCAGCGGAGTATTGATTGGCAGAAGCTGACCTTCGGTGATATGATCGATCCGCGTTACGGTTTTGTCTACCCAACCAACGAAGTCCAGCCGTCTACAAGCAAGATTTTTGCTGACTTCTCTGCAGGAATTATCGGTTATACAGAGAATTTCTTTGTCGGATTTGCGGCCCATCACATGAGTCAGCCTGATGAAGGGTTTGCCGGATATAGCAAGCTTCCTGTGAAATTCACTGGACATGCAGGTGTAAACATATATTTTGGAAAAAGAAGGGAACAAGACAAGAAATGGAACCTATCTCCGAATATTCTTTACCAGCATCAACAGGACTTCCAGCAATTGAATTACGGGTTCTACCTCTCTAAGAGTTTTATGGTGGGTGGTATCTGGTTCCGTCAGAGTTTCAATAATCCAGATGCATTCATAGTCCTTATCGGATTTCAGCAAGGAGCATTCAAATTCGGATATAGTTATGACGTAACTGTATCATCCCTGACGAATAATACGGCCGGATCTCACGAATTTTCCCTCGGCTTACAGTTTGGCTGTAGAAAGCCTAAGAAGAAGTTCAGAGCTATCGACTGTCCTTCATTCTGATACAATAAACGTAACTAAGAACTCGTTTTTACGTTCAAAGCATGTTTCGAAACAATTTAGTCATGAGCACAATCAAGATTAATAGCCTTAAGTTGGTAGGTCTCTTCTTCGCTGCTAGCGTCATATTAGGAGCCTGCCAAAAAGAAAGATCCAATACTACTGGTTGGAACACCAACGACCCCAAGAATGGAGGTTTTGAGGTGGCCGCTTGGGAAGGACAGGAAACTGGCCCAGGTTTGGTATTTGTAGAAGGTGGAACCTTCACCATGGGTAGAGTTGAACAAGATGTTCGTTATGATTGGGACAACATGCCAAGAAGAACTACGGTCTCTTCATTTTACATGGACGAAACAGAGGTTACCAACGTAGATTACCGCGAATACCTTTATTGGATCACACGTGTATTCTATGCGAGTTACCCTGAGGTTTATAAGCGAGCACTTCCTGACACCTTGGTATGGAGAAGCAAGCTTGGTTTCAATGAACCTTACGTAGAACTTTACCTAAGACATCCAGCATATAACTACTACCCAGTGGTTGGTGTTAACTGGTTGCAAGCAACTGATTACTGTGCTTGGAGAACTGACCGTGTTAACGAGCACATCTTAATTCGAGAGGGAATTCTTAGAACCAACCCGAACCAAGTTGATGAAGACAACTTTAATACAGACGCTTATCTATCTGGCCAATATGAAGGTTTGGTGCGTTCTGACCTGATTGACCTTGATCCAAATAAGGATACACGAAAAGTTAGAATTGAGGATGGAATACTATTGCCTCGTTACAGACTCCCAACAGAAGCAGAATGGGAATTTGCGGCTCTTGGTCTAGTTGGAAATACTGTCTTCGAGCGTGTTACAGAAAGAAGACTTTATCCTTGGAATGGAGCTTACATGCGTAATGCCGATGACCAGTTTAAAGGTGAAATGATGGCCAACTTCAAACGAGGAAAAGGAGATAACATGGGTGCTGCCGGTTATTTGAACGACCGTGCTAACATTCCAACAGATGTGGCCTCTTACTGGCCTAACGATTACGGGCTTTACTGCATGGCAGGTAACGTTAACGAATGGGTAAAAGATGTTTACCGTCCATTGAGCATGGAAGATGATGATGACTTCAACATGTTCAGAGGTAACGTTTTCAAGACTCAACTTCGCGAAGAAGAAGGAGAAATTGCTGAGAAGGACAGCCTTGGTCGTATCATCTGGAGGGACGTAACCGAGGAAGAAAATACTCAAAGAAGAAACTACAAGAAGGCTGATAATATCAACTTCCTTGATGGTGACTATTCATCATCGATTTTCTATACACAGGATGAGTACAATACCGGTGGAGACAAGGAAAAGAAAAGAATGTATGAATGGGGCGCTACGTCTTTGATCAATGATGAAGCGCACGTATACAAAGGAGGTTCTTGGAAAGACCGAGCGTATTGGTTGGTTCCTGGAACTAGAAGATTCTTGGATGCCACGCAATCTACAGACGATATTGGTTTCCGCTGTGCAATGCACCGTGTAGGAACACAAACTCAATAACCACCATTGGTTAAAAGAATTGTAAACCCCGAGTTCAAAATGAACTCGGGGTTTTTATTTTTCGGTCATGGACATTAAGGCTCTTTACGACAAATACACCACGTGCTCAGGTATCTCTACAGACAGTAGAAAAATAACCGCCAACTGTATGTATATCGCTCTAAGAGGCGAAACGTTTGACGGAAATAAGTTTGCATTGGATAGCCTTGAAAAAGGCGCAAAGTTTGCCGTGGTAGATGATCCTACCATTCTGGATCAAGATGGTATAATAAAGGTGTCTAACGGACTTAAAACACTTCAAGACCTATCATCATATCACCGCCATCAGTTTGAGATTCCTGTTATTGGAATTACTGGTTCAAACGGTAAGACAACGACCAAAGAACTGATGCATGCAGTCCTCAGTCAAAAATTCAATGTGTTAGCCACATCAGGGAACTTCAACAACCATATCGGAGTTCCCCTAACGCTATTTCGACTGAATCCCGAGCATGAAATTGCCATCATTGAAATGGGTGCAAGTGCACAAGGTGACATTAAAGAACTGTGTGATATTGCAGATCCGAACTACGCATTGATTACCAACATCGGCAAAGCACACTTAGAAACCATGGGCGGTTTGGAAGGTGTTCTGAAGACGAAAACCGAACTGTTCGACCATATCAGAATTCATGGTGGTAAACTGCTTGTTCACAGTTGTGACAAACTGTTGATGCAGAATGCAAGTTCAGATGCTTCATTCCTGTATGGAGCTTTACCAACAGATGATGTTCAAGGTCAAATTGTACGGGATGGAAACCTTGTCTCTGTACAATGGAAACGAAAGGAAGTGGAAGGAGCGTTAAATGATGCGCCAGTTGTTAAGACTAACCTTACTGGAACTTACAACCTTCCAAATATCATGGCAGCCGTTGCCACTGGAATTGTGTTTGGCCTTACTGACGCTGAAATCGCGAAAGGCCTTTCCAGTTATGAGCCTTCGAACAACCGTTCAGAGGTTAGAAAAAAGGGAACCAACACATTCATCCTAGATGCATACAACGCCAACCCCAGCAGTATGGAGGTGGCCATTAACAATTTGGTCGGCTCAGTAGGTGAGAATCATGCAGTAATTCTTGGCGAAATGCTGGAAGTTGGCCCAACAAGCGCAGAAGAGCATCGCAACATCTGCGAACGCTTGGTTTCGCTGAAAATGAAAACCGTTTGCTTGGTCGGGAAAGAATTCAATCATTTCAAGAACGACTTTCCATTTCAATTCTTCGAGAATGTAGAACAGTTGAACGAATGGCTGAAAGACCATCCGTTTGACAACGAAACAGTCCTTATAAAAGGTTCGCGAGGAAATAAACTGGAAAAAGCAGCAGAGTTGCTACTTGCTTAATCCTTGGTAACCGCTCTCGAGATCACGATTTTCTGAACCTCAGAAGTTCCTTCATAAATCTGCGTGATCTTCGCATCACGCATCAAACGCTCTACGTGGTACTCTTTCACGTAACCGTAACCACCGTGAACCTGAACGGCTTCGATGGTCGTTTCCATGGCCACTTTGGAGGCATAGAGTTTTGCCATGGAACTTGAAAGATCGTAGTTCAAACCTTGATCTTTCTGCCAAGCAGATTTATAGATCAACATCCGCGCAGCTTCGATCTCCGTAGCCATGTCAGCCAACTTGAACTGAATAGCTTGGTGTTGGTTGATGGTCTTTCCGAATGCCTTGCGCTCCTTAGAATAAGCCAACGCCAACTCGTACGCTCCTTGAGCAATTCCGAGCGCTTGCGCAGCAATTCCGATTCGTCCACCCGAAAGGGTCATCATCGCGAATTTGAATCCAAAGCCGTCTTCACCAATTCTGTTTTCCTTAGGTACTTTCACATCTTGGAACATGAGCGAATGCGTATCTGAAGAACGGATTCCCAGCTTGTCCTCTTTCGGGCCAACGGTAAAACCTTCCATTCCTTTCTCAACGATCAACACATTGATCCCTCGGTGCCCTTTCGCAACATCTGTCTGCGCAATCACCAAATACGTTGAAGCATTTCCTCCGTTGGTGATCCAGTTTTTAGTGCCGTTCAACAAATAGTGGTCGCCCATATCAATGGCCGTGGTACTTTGGGAAGTTGCATCCGAACCTGCTTCTGGCTCTGAAAGCGCAAATGCGCCTAGTTTTTGACCCGTTGCCAACGGAACCAGGTACTTCTGCTTCTGCTCCTCTGTTCCGTATTTCTCCAAGCCCCAATTCACCAACGAGTTGCAAACGCTCATACATACTGAAGCGGAATTATCAATCTTGGAAAGTTCTTCCATGGCCAGCACATACGAAATGGTGTCCATGCCACTGCCGCCATACTTTGGGTCAACCATCAAACCGAGGAAACCGAGCTCTCCCATTTTCTTCACCTGCTCGTGTGGGAATTCCATCTTCGCATCGCGCTCAATAACACCTGGCAACAGCTCGCTCTGCGCAAAATCGCGGGCAGCCTTCTGTATCATCAATTGCTCTTCTGTCAACTCAAATTTCATCTCCGATATGCTTTTTGGTGAGCGGCAAATGTAACGCATTGCACCTATTAATCCTTAATCTTACAGGGCTAAACCGCTAGATGGGAAAAGGGTTCAAAACAACCGCAATCGGCATCATGTCAGGCACATCGCTTGACGGATTGGATCTGTGTCTTGCCGAGTTCCGTTTCGATGGAAAGTGGCACTTCGAGATCATCCATGCTAATTGTGTGGATTATGATGGGGATTGGCGAAAGAAATTGGCAACGGCTCACGAATTATCCGAAGAAAACCTCCAAAAGCTCCATGCAAATTTCGGCCGTTTCATTGGAGAACATGTGAACTCATTTCTGGATAGGAATAAACTGGAAAAACCTGAAATGGTCTGCTCGCATGGCCACACGGTTTTTCATCAGCCTGAAAAAGGAATAACGCTTCAAATCGGAGATGGACAAACCATTGCCAACACAACAGGAATTACTTGCGTGAATGATTTCCGCTCGCTGGATGTTTCGTTGGGTGGACAAGGCGCGCCTCTTGTACCCATCGGAGACGAATTGCTGTTCTCTGAATTTGATGCGTGCCTGAATCTGGGAGGATTTTCTAACATCAGCTTTAAGGAAGATGACGAAAGACGCGCCTTCGACATTTGCCCAGTGAATATCGTTCTGAACGAACTATCCAACCGTTTGGGCCAACCGTTTGACCGAAACGGTGAACTAGCCCGTTCGGGAAAACTGAATGAAGCACTTCTCGACCACCTAAATAGCTTGAACCTGTACACAGCAGAAATCCGTCCATCGCTGGCCCGCGAATGGGTGGAATCTACCGTCACCCCACTATTGAAAGAATCTGGTCTGAGTGAAATAGATCTCATGCGAACTTTTGTTGAACATGTGGCGATTCAGATCGCTCGCGTGGTTGAACGAAAAACTGCTGGTGGACGGGTACTGGTAACAGGTGGTGGCGCGTACAATTCGTTCTTGATCGAGCGATTGAGAACGTACTGTTTGGCCGACCTCATCACCCCCGAAAAACAGACCATTGAGTTCAAAGAGGCGCTAATCTTCGCGTTCTTAGGCGTCCTCCGAATAAACGATGAGATAAATGTGCTTCGAAGTGTTACGGGAGCTACTCGAAATTCTTCTTCCGGATCGATCCATTTCCCATTGGTCTGATGTCACTTTCCGAATACATGATTGCCCTCTGAATTTGTTTTACTTTTGCGCGGAATTTTAGCCCGTTCTACCTGTGTTTGAACTTCTTAAGAAATACGAGGAAACCGCGCCCGAGATCGTTTTTGAATGGAACGATAGAGAAACTGAGGCTCGCGGTTGGGTTGTGATCAACTCGCTTCGTGGTGGTGCTGCCGGTGGTGGCACCAGAATGCGCCCTGGTTTGGACAAGGACGAAGTAATCTCATTGGCCAAAACCATGGAGATCAAATTCACCGTAAGCGGACCTCCTATCGGTGGGGCAAAATCAGGGATTGACTTTGACCCGAAAGACCCGCGTAGAAAAGGTGTTCTTGAACGTTGGTTCAAAGCCGTTTCCCCACTTTTAAAGAACTACTACGGCACTGGTGGCGACCTGAACGTGGATCAGAAAGCTGATGTAATTCCGATCACTGAATCGTACGGGATCTGGCACCCGCAGGAAGGTGTGGTCAACGGACATTTCAAACCAACAGAAGCAGAGAAGATCCATAAGATCGGAAGGCTGAGAAACGGTATTTCCAAGATTTTGGAAGACCCGAACTACTGTCCGGATGGCCCTGTAAAGTACCGTGTAGCTGATATGATTACTGGATTCGGTGTAAGTGAATCTGTAAAACACTTCTACTCTATTTTCAGAAACGAATCGCTTCAGGGAAAACGGGTAATTGTGCAAGGCTGGGGAAATGTTGCTTCAGCAGCGGCCCTTGAGTTGGCGCACAGTGGTGCACAGATCGTTGGTATCATAGACCGCGATGGTGGCATCATTAACGAGGAAGGCTGGGGCTTGCAGGCCGTGAAAAAGTTTTTTATCGAGAATAAAAAAGGAAACAATCTGGTGGTGAAGGACATGATGTCTTTCGATCAGGTAAACGAGCGCATTTGGGAAGTCCCCGCAGATATTTTCATTCCAGCCGCTGCTTCCAGATTGGTTACAGAAGACCAATTGAGACGCCTGCTTTGGGCGGGTGTTGAAACCATTGCCTGCGGAGCCAATGTGCCATTTGCGGATAAGGAAATATTCTACGGTCCCATTATGAGCGAGGCCGATAAGCAGATAAGTCTTATCCCTGACTTTATTGCCAACTGTGGCATGGCCAGAGCATTTGCATACCTGATGGAGTCTGAAGACCCGGAATTTACAGATGCCGGAATTTTCGAGGACACATCGTTCACTATTTACAATTCGCTGAGAGACATTCACGATAGAAGCACCTCTCTCACCAACGTAACTCGCACGGCATTTGAAATTGCCCTTGAAGAATTGACAACAGAATCTGAATCAATACCTACACATTAATAGATGGAAATAGCATTGTTAGTGATCTTTGTTCTTGGCTACCTCGGAATTACGCTAGAACACTCTCTTAAAATTGACAAACTGATCCCAGCACTGGCCATGATGGCATTGCTTTGGGCCATTATAGCGCTGTTTCACGTTCCCGTTTATGAGATCATTAACGGGTTGGTTCCGGTAGAGCATTTTGACGAAGTGTTGCTGCATCATCTCGGCAAAACGGCTGAGATTCTTGTATTCCTGATGGGAGCGATGACGATTGTGGAAATCACCGACCATTTCAATGGTTTTGGCGCCATCAAATCGTTTGTGAAAACCAAAGACAAGAAGGTTCTGCTTTGGATCATGGGTGGATTGGCATTCATTCTTTCTGCCATAATCGACAACCTTACCGCTACCATTGTCCTTATTACAATTCTTAAGAAGTTGGTAGACAAACAGGAAGACCGACTCTGGTTTGCCGGTCTCATTGTAATTGGGGCAAATGCAGGTGGTGCTTGGTCTCCAATTGGAGATGTTACTACAACCATGCTTTGGATAGGCAACAAAGTTTCTGCTGGTAAATTGATAGAATTCATCTTCCTGCCATCTCTTATCTGCATGGTTGTGCCAACGTTCATTGCAACGCTGTTACCACCTTTCAAAGGACAACTTTCTGTTCCAGAATCAGCTTCGGATGAAAAGCCAGCCAGTTTAAGTATGCTGTTGTTGGGTCTTGGAATGATCGTATTCGTTCCGATCTTCAAAACACTTACACACCTGCCTCCATACATCGGAATGATGCTTTCGTTGGCCGTTGTTGCCACCGTGGCTGAAATAAAAAGTGCACGTGCATTTACCATGTCTGAAGCAGCCCATCACCACAGTCCGGTACATACTTCTTTGGCTCGAATTGAAATGCCTTCCATCCTATTCTTCTTGGGAATTCTGATGGCAGTTGCCGCATTGGAAAGTGTTGGAATGATCTTCGAATTGGGCGAGAACGTTCGTGCGGCCATACCAGACGACATTTTTGTGATTCTGATGGGCTTCGGTTCTGCGGTTATTGATAACGTTCCGTTGGTTGCGGCCAGCATGGGAATGTTCCAATTGCCATTGGACCACCACATCTGGCACTTCATCGCGTTCTCTGCCGGAACGGGCGGAAGCATGCTTATCATCGGTTCTGCAGCAGGTGTTGTGGCCATGGGAATGGAGCGCATCGATTTCATGTGGTACCTCAAGAACATTGCATGGTTGGCATTGCTTGGCTTTGCCGCAGGCTGTGCCAGTTTCATGCTATTGGTGCAGGTTCTTCACGGAATCTGATTCATTTTGATCCCATTTAACGGCAACATATCTTTGGTGCAATGAGCATCAAAGTTGTTGAGCTTTTTGCGGGTGTTGGTGGTTTCCGATTGGGATTGGAACAGGCCAGTTCCGAATTCGATGTGATTTGGAGCAACCAGTGGGAACCGAGCACGAAGAAGCAACACGCCAGTTTGGTTTATGAACATCGCTGGCCAAACGCCAATCATTCCAATCAGAACATTGAAGAAATTGTTGAACACGATTTCGACCAGATTCCAGACCATGATATGTTGGTTGGAGGATTTCCCTGTCAGGATTATTCGGTAGCCACCACCCTTCGGAATTCAAAAGGACTTAGAGGCAAAAAAGGAGTGCTTTGGTGGAGCATTGAAGCTATTCTTCGAAAGAAAGACAAGAATCTTCCGAAATACCTGATGCTTGAAAACGTTGACCGCTTGCTCAAGTCACCAGCAACGCAGCGTGGACGCGATTTGGCTATTATGCTTTCTTCTTTGAATGCTTTGGGATATGCAGTTGAATGGCGCGTGATCAATGCTGCCGAATACGGAATGCCACAGCGCAGAAGGCGGGTTTTCATTCTCGGTTATCACAAATCGAGCGACATCTACAAACAGCTCCAAGCTGCGAAAACCAAAACGGAATGGTTAACAAAATTAGGTGTTGTAGCAACTGAATTTCCTGTGAAGGAAACCACACAGAAACCGTTTTCGGACACACTTGATTCAAACCTTGCCCAGATTTCTGAGGGTTTCAATAAAAACGGAAAGCTCTCTCCGTTTCAGAATACAGGACTGATGGTTGACGGACAGTTCTGGACCCTGAAAACCGAAAGTGATTTCCGAGGAGAAGAGAAGGTTTTGGAAGAAGTTCTTGTGCCGAATTCGGAAGTTCCGAAGGAGTTTTTCATCAGCAAAGCAGAACTGAAACAACCAAACGGTTGGGAGTTTCAGAAAGGCGCGAAGAAGATTCAGCGTACCAATAGCAATGGCCACACGTATTCGTATTCAGAAGGTGGAATGACTTTCCCAGACCCATTGGACAGACCTTCACGAACAATTATTACGGGCGAAGGTGGCAGAACGCCATCTCGTTTTAAGCACGTGGTTCTGAAAGACGGCAAATACCGAAGACTTATTCCAAAGGAATTGGAACGGTTGAACATGTTCCCAGATGACCACACCAAACTGGACGGAATTACCCATCAGAAGCGCGCCTTCTTTATGGGCAACGCCCTGGTGGTTGGAATTGTGGAGAAGCTTGGGCGGCAACTCGCGTTAAGGATTGTAGCGGATACCCCGCAGCAAAGCGAGGAGTATGAGCGGAAAGCCTGACCGCGCCCTGTAGGCTTCGAGAGCCTCAGCCTACGAACTTGCGCGGTAACGCCCATCACTCCAACCCTCATCAATTATGTCTCAATTTTGAAAAGTGTGCGTGCTTAAATGCACGAATCCGTACTTGGGGTGCATACTAAAGCTAACACATCGGTGTTTATAAATGGAAACTAGGCCGAGGAAGCCAGCATGCATCTTTGATACTTTCGGTACGGAGCACACTTTACCTCAACTTTTAACCTCAAAAAACATGAATCTGTTGTTCATAACCACAGCAATGGCGCAAGGAACCGTAGACGTTCCAGAACAGGCGGGAGAAGAAAAAACGCTGTCGATATTAGAGTTGATGACCTCAGGCGGACTTGGCGGTCAGATCATCATGTTATCGCTTCTTGTGCTCTCGATAATTGCCATTTACATTTTCGTAGAACGTTTTCTGACCATTTCGAAAGCGGGCGTTACCGATGAGAAATTCATGGCCACCATGAAAGACAGCATCCAAAAAAGTGATCTGGCCACGGCCAAAGCACTTTGCGTGCAGACGGATAGCCCCGTTTCTCGAATGTTGGAGAAAGGTGTTGCCAGAATCGGTAGGCCGTTGAACGATATTTCTGCAGCCATTGAGAATGTGGGCAAATTGGAGACCTACAAACTGGAAAAGAACTTGGCCACGTTGGCTACCATTTCCGGGGCAGCACCGATGATCGGTTTCCTTGGTACCGTAATCGGGATGATTCTGGCTTTCCACGAAATGGCAAATGCTGGCGGACAAGTGAACGTGGAAATGCTGGCTGGCGGTATCTACACCGCCATGACAACTACGGTGGCCGGTCTTGTTGTTGGCATCATGGCATACTTAGGCTACAATATTCTCGTTGCTAAGGTGGAGAAGGTTGTTTTCCAAATGGAGGCACGCTCTACGGAATTCATTGATCTACTTCACGAACCTGCATAGCCATGGGATTGCGAACAAGAAATAAGGTTAGTCCGAACTTCAACATGTCGTCCATGACGGACATCGTGTTCCTGTTGCTGATATTCTTCATGCTCACCTCCACGCTGGTTACCACCAACGCTTTGGATCTGGTTTTGCCAAGCAGCAAAGCCAAATCTGTGAAGAAGCAATCGGTGTCTGTTTCCATCGATAAAAGCCTCAACCATTACATCGATACGGATAAAATTGATGCACGATCTATGGAAAGTGTGCTGCGTCAGCGTCTAGCTAATGCCGAGGAGAAAGTGATCGTGTTGCGAGTTGAGCAAGGCGTTCCGATCGAGTATGCGGTTGAAGTGATGGACATAGCCTATCAGAACCAATACAAGATCGTCCTGGCCACAAAACCAGAGTAATGTCTGATCAGGAAAAGAAAAATAAACGCAAGGGACTGATCACGTCTTTGACCATTCACGGGTTGCTGTTATTAGCATTCGCGTTTTTAGGCATGACGTACGTCTATCCGCCACCCGAAGAGGGTATGATGATCAACTTCGGAAACACCGAAACAGGTTTGGGCGATGTGGAAAGCGAACCAGCAGAAAGTGCTGAGGTGGAAGAAGTGATTGAAGAAGTAACCCCAACTGAAACAGTAGAAGAAACTCCCGTTGAGACTGAGGTTGAGGAGGAAGTGGTCACGCAGGAAATGCTGGAAGCCATTGCCTTGAAAAAAGCAGAGGAAAAGAAGCAGCGTGAAGAAGCTGAAAAGCGTGCCGAAGAAGAACGAAAACTTGCCGAAGAGAAGCGCATTAAGGAAGAAAAAGCAGCCAAACTGAATTCTCTTTTCGACCAAGCCAAAAAAGGCCAAGGAACTGGCGAAGGAAACACGAAACCAGGCGGTAATCAAGGAAGTCAGGATGGAACACCAAATGCTCCACATGGCTTAGGAGGTAGTGGCAATGGTATGTCGTTCAATTTGGGCGGAAGAAGCATGGTTTCTGCACCAAAGATCACCGACAATTCTCAGAAAGAAGGGAAAGTTGTGGTGGAGATCATCGTAGATAAGTACGGTAAAGTGGTGAAAGCAACACCGGGTGCTAGAGGTTCTACGACCACCGACCGCCACTTGGAAAAACTAGCCACCGAAGCTGCCTACAACACGAAGTTCAACAACAATCCTGATGCACCTATCCAGCAGAAAGGAACCATGACCTTCGTTTTCATTTTGCAGTGATGAACCCCTATTCTGTCATTCCGAGCGAGGAACGAGCCGAGGAATCTATCTGCAACCACTTAGATTTCTCCGTTTCAGTCGAAATGACGGGTTGCTGATTCCTCAATTATCTTCACGAACCGTGAATTACCAAGAGACACTCGATTACCTTTTCAGCCAATTGCCGATGTACCAGCGGCAAGGCGCAGTGGCTTTCAAGAAAGACCTGACCAACACACTTGCGCTGTGCGAACTGCTGGACAATCCACATCGGAAGTTCAAGAGCATCCATGTAGCGGGAACGAATGGAAAAGGCTCGGTCAGCCACATGTTGGCTTCCGTATTTCAATCCGCTGGCTACAAAACGGGCCTATACACCTCGCCTCACCTGCGTGATTTCAGAGAACGCATCAAGATCAATGGCGAACTGATACCCGAGAAATCCGTGATTGATTTTGTCGAGAGTCACAGAGTGGATTTTGAACACATCCAACCTTCCTTTTTTGAAATGACAGTGGCGTTGGCATTCCACCATTTCGCCAAGAATGAGGTGGATATTGCCATTATTGAAGTGGGTTTAGGTGGAAGGTTGGACAGCACGAATGTCATCACCCCAGAGCTTTCCGTCATCACCAATATCGGGTATGACCATCAGCAATTCTTAGGCGAAACTTTACCAGAAATTGCTGGCGAGAAAGCGGGCGTCATCAAACCGAATGTTCCAGTTGTCATTGGTGAATTCCAACAGGAAGTGGCTGAAGTTTTTGAGAGAAAAGCTCGTGTAACGGGCAGTCGCTTGCGTTTCGCCAATCGAGAATGGGAAATCCGCGATGCTGAACTGCTTTCCAATGCGGTTGATGATTATTCTCTGAAAATGAAAGTCCGCCATTACGATGGTTTGGAATTGGAATTTGAAGGGCAACTGACCGGGCCGCATCAAAAGAAGAACCTCATCACCGTTCTGGAAGTGATCAGAACATTGGGCGATTCTGGTTGGAATTTGACTCGCAATCATTTCAAAGATGGCGTGAAAACCGTGGTTGACCGCACAGGACTGATGGGGCGCTGGCAGATTCTGCAACGCGAACCATTGATCATTGCAGACACAGCTCACAACCGAGAAGGTTTGGAACCTAACCTCAACCGTCTTCTCTCCAACCGTAAAGAAGACCAACTCCATTTTGTATGGGGAATGGTCAACGATAAGGACGTTTCGAAAACGCTGAATATGCTTCCAAAAGAAGCAAACTACTATCTCTGCAAACCAGATGTACCACGAGGCTTGGCTGTTTCTATTCTATCCGAAAAAGCCTCAGAAATCGGATTGAAGTATACCTCCTACTCTACCGTTCGGGAAGCGCTGGAAGCCGCAAAATCAAAAGCTAAAGCAGACGACATCATCTACGTTGGCGGAAGCACGTTTGTTGTGGCAGAGGTGGTGTAGCGAATTTTCTGTTTGCGCAATTGAAATCCTTATTTACATTTGCAGCCCCAATTCGGGAAATTAGCTCAGTTGGTTCAGAGCACCTCGTTTACACCGAGGGGGTCGGGGGTTCGAATCCCTCATTTCCCACCGAAAGAAAGCCGTTCATTTTGAGCGGCTTTTTTGTTTTCATTCCTTTGCACCTCTAACAAAACACCATCACATAATGAAAGAACTATTTGGAGACAATGGAACAGATTGGGAAGGATTGGCACTGGAATATGGTCAGAAGTTGGGCATTGGCATTCTGATACTTGTCATTGGCCTTTGGCTTGCCGGAATGATTACCAACATGGTGAAGAAAATCATGGAGAAGCGGAATCTTGACCCTGCGCTCCAAAGTTTTTTGGGCAGCATGATCGGGATAACGCTTAAAGTGCTGGTGGCCATTAGTGCTTTAGGAACACTGGGAATTGAAATGACATCCTTTGTAGCCATTCTCGGAGCGGCAGGTCTGGCCGTTGGTATGGCGTTGAGTGGAACACTTCAGAATTTTGCAGGTGGTGTGATGATACTGATCTTCAAACCCTTTAAAGTTGGGGATGTGATTGAGGCACAGGGTTATATTGGATCCGTGGCTGAGATTCAGATCTTCAATACCATTCTTAAAACTCCGGACAATAAGACCATCATCATTCCAAACGGTGGACTTTCTACTGGAAGCATGGTCAATTACTCAACGGAACCGAGAAGAAGGGTTGATTGGACCGTTGGAATCGGCTATGGTGATGATGCCGACAAGGCAAAGGAGGTTCTGCTTGCCATGTTAAATGCTGATGAACGAATTCTAAAAGATCCAGAGCCGTTTGTGGCTATGTCTGAGTTGGCCGACAGTTCGGTGAATTTTACTGTGCGTGCTTGGGTTGAATCTGCAAATTACTGGGGCGTGTTCTTCGATCTGAATGAGCGTGTGTACAAGGAGTTTGGAAATCACGGGCTGAATATTCCATTCCCGCAGATGGATGTTCATTTGCACAAGGATTAACGGCTTACAACAACAGACTTCGAGTCCATTCTATTGCCATCGCGCAGCACAATGGAATAACTTCCAGCGCTATGTCCAGACAGGTCGATGACCATTCTGTTCTGAATTTCCGGTCCGTTCCAGATCTGGATCAACTGACCTGTTGGTGAGAAGAGTTCCAAGCTTGTCTTCTCAGTAGGCAGAAATCCTTTGAACAACTCCAATTGAATCTGATCATTGGTCGGATTCGGGTAAACCCTGAAGGTTGATCTGTTGCTGCTGACGGTAGACCAAACGCTCAATGGATTGGTGGAATGATACAGTCGGACGCAGCCCAAGGTCTGTCCGGTTTCGTCATGTGCGCAAAGCATAACAGAATCTCTGCCGAAGAATTCCATCGTTCCATAGCTGTCAGAAAAATTGGTGTTGTCAACTCCGCTACCACCACCGTTCCACAGCGAATCAATGGTACCGTACGAGTAACCCAAAAGGTCTATTACCGAATCCAGACTATGGTTGAGATACCCTTCATCCTGCGATGCCAAACCACTGGCGCTCAGTTCTGGCAAGCCAGCGTTCGTTCCATCATCCACCATGGAACTATGGCTGTCGCCAGAGATCACAATCACGTCTTTTATGTTATTCTCTTCCACAAAATCCAACACTCCATTGAGGTCAACCGGATACGCAGCCCACAGGTAGGCCAAACTCCAAGCATATTCCACCAAAGACGGACTGAGCACTTGCAACTGAACAGCAATATTCAGGAACTGCGTGAACCGTTTGTTGAACATCACGCTGCTACCGATCACTTTCCAATCGGCTGTAGAGTTTTGCAGCCCGTTCAGCAGCCATTCGCGCTGAGGCGCACTCATCAAGCTATGATTGGAATCGGGTTCGAACGTGTACGTATTGGTCTCGGGATGATAGATGAACGGATCGTTCTGTGGCGATGCTGGATTGCGCAGATCGAGCATGAAAAATTCGATATTCCCCAAGGTGAATGAATGATAAATACCAACCGTTGTATCCACGGGCGCATACCCAGGAAACTGATCGAAATAACCATTGATTGCTCCAGTTATGACAGCCGAATCGAATTCAATTGTTTGAAGATCATAGAAGAATGAATCGGGTGCCAACTCCACCGTATTTATCTGCGGGAACGTGTTCCCTTGGTTTCCGTTGTAGCAGTACGAGTCGTCATAAACGTAATCGATCGCTGAGTTTCCGAGCACAAATCTGCTCATGTTGGCATCATTATAACACCAGGAGAATGCATTGGCAATGCGGTCAGGATATAAGTTGAAATCCCAACCGAAAGGTGTGGCAGGATAACCCCAATCTCCCAAGTGGATGAATAGCATGGGGTTGAACTCTTTGATATGTCCGAACAGCTCGAAATTCTCGAAGTAATTGCAAGAACCGACCACGATCTTATAGTGACCCGTATCTCCAACCTCAGGAAACGAGGTGAAATTGTAAACCGAATCCTGCGGTTGACCATTTATCAAAAATCTATAGAAGTAATCCTTAAATGGCTCGAGTCCTTCAACATCGGTAATGACCATAGAAAAATGATCGGAACGTGTGCTGTCGGAAACGGTAAACGAAGTGGCAAACGATTCCAGCGTGTCCAGCTCAATTTCAAACGTTGTCGGAACATCCGTTCGGATGTAGATCCGAGCAGATTCTGAGGTCAATCCTCCCACAACCGGACCAGAAGTAATGCTTTGAGCCAACACCGAAAGTGAGAAAAAGCAAAGTGGAAAAAGGAAAATGTGTTTCATGTTGCGCTTGATACAACAAACATAGGTCAGCAAAATCCTCAAACTGTTATCGATACGCTAAATTCGCCCAATGTCTCATCTGTGGCGCGCTAAGCAGTACACCAAATACATTTCCAAGGCCAAAAACCGCCATGGAATCCATTCGCCATTCGTGTATCAATTGCTGGATGAGGTTGTTTACGATAAAATCAGTTATCCAGAGTGCAAGACGGTAGAATCTATTCGTCAGAATCTGCTCCAACGAACTGATGAAATCGAAATAACCGATCTCGGAGCAGGTTCAACCGTTAATTCTTCAAACTGCAGAAAGGTTTCTGACATTGCCAAGAACTCAGCCAAAGGAGGAAAATGGGGCGAATTGCTTTTTCGCTTGGCGAGGCATTTCCAACCCGAAACCATGCTGGAGTTGGGAACTTCACTCGGAATCGGGAGTCTCTATCAATCACTCGGAAACCCAAACGGAATTCTGACAACATTTGAAGGTTGCCCGAACACCGCTGCCATTGCCCGAGAACAGTTCGCGCAAGCAAATATGAACCCAACAATAATCGAAGGAAACTTTGATGACACACTTCAGCCGTTTCTCGATTCCATCGAAAAGCTCGATTGGGCATTCATTGACGGGAATCATCAGAAGGAGCCGACCATCCGGTACTTCGAGCAATGCTTGGAAAAATGCCACAACGATTCTGTCTTGCTTTTAGATGATATCTATTGGAGCAAAGGCATGGCCGAAGCCTGGGAGAACATCAAGACCGATGAGCGTGTTACAGTAACGCTTGACCTGTTTCAAGTTGGCATCGTTTTCCTAAGAAAGCAGCAACCGAAACAGGATTTCATCATCAGGTATTGATTGTAACTTAGCCACGCATGAAAGACGTTATCCGAACCGAGCATATTGCCAAAGTTTATGTGATGGGAACCGAACAGGTTCACGCCTTGCGAGACATTTCCATTACCATAAAAGAAGGCGAATACGTGGCGTTGATGGGTCCTTCCGGTTCAGGAAAATCTACGTTGATGAATATGATCGGCTGCTTGGATACGCCCACCAGCGGACAATATTTTTTAGACGGACAGGACGTAAGCCGTATGACCGACAATCAGCTGGCCGAGGTTCGGAATAAGAAGATCGGGTTTGTTTTTCAGACGTTCAATCTTCTACCCCGCTCCACCGCATTGGACAATGTGACTTTGCCGTTGATCTATGCGGGAATGGGCAGTTCGGATAGAAAAATTCGTGGCGAAGAAGTGTTGAATCAAGTTGGTTTGGGTGATAGGATGACGCACCGACCGAATGAACTTTCAGGTGGTCAACGTCAACGGGTTGCAGTGGCAAGAGCGTTGGTCAATAGACCCGCGTTGATTCTTGCTGATGAACCAACCGGAAACCTCGACTCGAAAACTTCCATCGAGATCATGGGATTGTTTGAAGAAATCCATCGCAATGGAAACACCATTGTTGTTGTAACACACGAAGAAGACATTGCGCAGCATGCACACCGCATCATCCGTTTAAAGGATGGATTGGTGGAATCGGACGAGAAGAACATGAACGTGCAAACCGTATTGCAATCGGCATGAAAGTCTACACCAAAACTGGCGATGATGGGACAACCGGACTCTTCGGTGGTGCCCGTGTTCCTAAGCACCACATTCGCATTGAGAGCTACGGAACAATTGACGAACTGAACTCCTACATCGGACTTGTGCGCCATCGCAAAATCGATCCGAAATCAGAAGCAATTCTTGGCGAAGTGCAGGACCGTTTGTTCACTATCGGCTCCATCTTGGCGTCAGACCCAAGCAAGTCCAATCTGGTGGTTCCAGACCTTCACGAAGCAGATATTGAACTCCTCGAAAAGGAGATTGACCGGATGAACGAAACGCTGCCAGAAATGCGCTCATTTGTACTTCCTGGCGGCAATGACACGGTCAGTTTCTGCCATATTGCCCGATGCGTTTGCCGCAGAGCAGAACGCTTGGTGGTGCTTCTCAACGAAAAAGAACCCATAGAACCGCTCGTAGGAAAATATTTGAACCGACTTTCCGATTATCTATTTGTGCTAAGTCGTCAAATAACAAAGGATGACCACCTGAATGAGATTCCTTGGAAGCCGCGTAAATAAAGGGTTTCAGACAATCTTTCAAGGAATTTTCGAGGGGGCTTTCATGTCTTGTTATAATTTTTAGCTTTGCGCAAAATAGAGCAGGTAATTTCTAACACGAGTAACTATGTATTGGACCCTAGAATTAGCATCACGTCTTGAAGACGCACCTTGGCCAGCCACTAAGGACGAGCTGATCGATTTCGCTATGCGATCCGGAGCACCGATGGAGGTGGTTGAGAACCTGCAGGAAATTGAGGATGACGGTGAAGTGTTCGAAAGCATCGAAGACATTTGGCCAGATTATCCAACCAAGGACGACTTCTTCTTTAATGAAGACGAGTATTGAATTAGAAAATCAACTTTTTCAAAGAGCGATTCCAGCAAAGGGGTCGCTCTTTTTGTTTCACCAGATACGTCAGTAATCAAACAGCAATGGAGGTAAAAAAGGCTTAATTTCGCCCGCCCGCATGACAGGTTGTCCGAATACCTCCAACGGAATGGTTGTTGACAACCCAAGTGCCATTCGAATAGAACACAATCATAATGATCAATCTTATTAATAATCTGGCCAAGAAATTCTTCGGAACCAAGGCCGATAAAGACATTGAAGAGATTCAGCCGTATGTCGATCAGATCAACAAGATCTTCGCTGAACTTCAGAACATTTCAGATGACGCTCTCCGAGGCAAAACCGCAGAGTTGAAGCAGCGAATTGCCGACCACCTTTCGGAAGAGCGCAAGCAAATTGACGAACTATCTGCAAAGGCCGACAATCCAGAAACTGATGTGGAGGAAAAAGAGCGTCTTTACGACCAGATCGATCAGATAGAAAAAGACTCGATAGACAAGGTTGAAGAAGTCCTGTTGGAAATTCTTCCAGAAGCTTTTGCGGTGGTTAAGGAAACTGCCCGCAGACTGAAAGAGAACGGAAAGCTGGTGGTAACGGCCACCGAAATGGACCGTGACCTTGCCGCAACTAAAGGATATGTGAAAATTGAAGGTGGTTATGCCACTTACCCAAAAACATGGTTGGCTGGCGGAACTGAGGTTACGTGGGACATGGTGCATTACGATGTGCAGCTCATTGGTGGTGTTGCACTTCACAAAGGCCGCATTGCAGAGATGGCAACGGGTGAGGGTAAAACGCTGGTGGCAACCCTTCCTGTCTATCTGAATGCGCTGGCAGGCAGAGGTGTTCACTTGGTAACGGTGAACGATTACCTCGCCAAGCGTGACTCCGAATGGATGGGGCCACTGTACGAATTCCATGGATTGAAAGTGGATTGTATTGACAAGCACCAGCCGAACTCCAACGAAAGACGCGCTGCTTACAATGCAGATATCACATTCGGAACTAATAACGAATTCGGTTTCGATTACCTGCGTGATAACATGGCCCGCGAAGCTGGCGATCTAGTGCAACGCAAGCACAACTACGCCATTGTGGATGAGGTTGACTCGGTTTTCATCGATGATGCGAGAACTCCGCTCATCATTTCTGGTCCGGTTCCGAAAGGAGACCAGCATGAGTTTGACGAATTGAAACCGAAGGTTGAGAAATTGCTCAACGTTCAGAAAACGCTTTTCAACACCCAGTTGGCAGATGCCAAAAAGCTGATTTCAGCAGGCAACGATGGCTATAAAGAAGGCGAAGGTGGTATGGCACTTTTGCGCTGCTACCGTGCACTACCAAAGAACAAGGCACTGATCAAGTATTTGAGCGAGCCTGGTGTGAAGCAGATTCTCCAAAAAACGGAGAACTACTACATGCAAGACCAGAACAAGGAAATGCATAAGGTAGATGCGGAGCTCTTCTTCGTGATAGATGAAAAGCACAACTCCATTGAACTGACGGAAAAAGGTCTCGACCTGATTACTAAGAACATGGAAGACGACCAGTTCTTCGTGTTAACGGATGTTGGTTCTGGCATTGCCGAGATTGAGAAGATGCAAGTTTCCGATCAGGAAAAAGCCAAGAAGAAAGATGAGTTGATGCGCGATTTCGCCATTAAGAGTGCGCGCGTTCACTCCATGAACCAGTTGTTCAAAGCCTACACCCTTTTTGAAAAAGATGTGGAGTACGTGGTGATGGACAATAAGGTGAAGATCGTTGATGAGCAGACCGGCCGTATCATGGACGGAAGACGCTATTCAGACGGGCTTCACCAAGCAATTGAAGCCAAGGAAAACCTGAAAGTGGAAGCGGCAACCCAGACCTGGGCAACGGTTACACTTCAGAACTACTTCCGTATGTACAGCAAGCTTTCGGGAATGACGGGTACGGCCGAGACCGAAGCGAAAGAACTTTGGGACATCTACAAGTTGGATGTGATGGTCATCCCGACCAACCGTCCAATTGCCCGCGAAGACAAGGATGATCTTGTTTACAAAACAACCCGTGAGAAATACAATGCGGTGATTGATGAGATTGTCAACTTAACTGGCCAAGGCCGTCCAGTTCTTGTCGGTACAACGTCTGTTGAAATTTCGGAGCTCTTAAGCCGCATGCTTAAGATGAAGAAGATCGATCACAACGTTCTGAACGCGAAACTGCATGCCAAAGAAGCAGATGTTGTTGCCATGGCGGGTAGGCCAAGTGCGGTTACCATTGCCACCAACATGGCTGGTCGTGGTACCGACATCAAACTTACAGATGAGGTGAAAAAAGCCGGTGGTTTGGCCATTATCGGTACAGAGCGCCATGAGAGCAGACGTGTTGACCGCCAGTTACGTGGTCGTGCGGGTCGTCAGGGAGATCCTGGTTCTTCACAGTTCTATGTTTCGTTGGAAGACAACCTGATGCGTCTCTTCGGTTCGGACAGAATCGCGAAGCTGATGGACCGAATGGGTTATGAGGAAGGCGAAGTGATCCAGCACGGCATGGTTTCCAAGTCCATTGAGCGTGCGCAGAAGAAGGTTGAGGAGAACAACTACGGAATCCGTAAGCGATTGCTGGAGTATGATGACGTAATGAACGCACAGCGTGAAGTGATCTACAAGCGTAGAAGACACGCATTGCAAGGAGAGCGTCTGTCGGTTGATGTCTTGAACATGATCCACGACACCGCTGCCATGCTGATGGAAGAATTCCACGAAGTGAAAGACTACCAAGGCTTCAAATTGGAGATGTTCCGGGTTTTCTCTTCAGAAACGCCCTTTACTCAAGACGAATTCAACTCTACTAAAAGTCCTGAACTTACTGACAAGTTGGTTCATGCACTGGTTGAAGGATACAAGCGTAAGAAGCAGACCATTGCAGAGCGCGCTTTCCCAGTTATTGCCAACGTTTTTGAAACACAGGGAGAGAAGTTCACCAACATCGTTATTCCATTTACGGATGGCATCAAGAGCCTGAATGTGGTGGTGAACCTTGCAAAAACATATGAGCTTAAAGGTTCCAACCTTCCGCTGGCGTTCGAGAAGAACATCATTTTGGCCATTATCGATGAGCAATGGAAGGAGCACTTGCGTGAGATGGACGAACTGAAAACTTCAGTTCAGAATGCATCTTATGAGCAGAAAGATCCGCTCCTTATCTACAAGTTTGAGAGTTTCGACCTGTTCCAGAAAATGCTGGACAGAATGAACCGCGAGGTTATCTCATTCTTATTCAAGGGAGACCTTCCGAATGCAGAGAACACGCGTGTCAGCGAAGCACAACAACGAAAGGAAAAAGTAACTGCTTCAAGACCTGAATTGGCACAACGACAAGCTGCACCGGCACCAGCGCAGAATGGCGGTCAGCAACAACCTTTGCCTACGCAGCCTCAGAGCAAACCAGAACCTGTAACGGTTGGTGAGAAGATCGGTCGTAATGACCCTTGCCCGTGCGGAAGCGGCAAGAAGTACAAACAATGCCACGGTAAGAGATAATGGAATACACCTCAGGCAAGGTCTTAGCCCAAACCATGGATGAAACGCGAAACCTTACGCGTTTCTATTCGGGCAAACTGAAGGGCGAAGACATGGATCGTGTGTTCGAAATCAACGGTTTTGCAACCAACAGTCCGTATTGGATTCTGGCACACCTATGCTGGGCAGAGAATATGCTGTTGCTGCAATGCATGGGACACAAAGGTTTGGATATTCCTTGGTTGAAAGACTTCAAAATTGGTTCTGCCAAAGGCGAAAAACCAGGCAACGCCCCAGAACTTGCAGAGGTGCTTTCTGCTATGAAAGACATCCATGCGGCAGCTCTGGAACAACTTTCTTCCATGACAGATGAGGAGTTGGATAAGGACAACACGTTGGGCATTTCCTTTGGCGAAAACCGTAGCAAAAGGTTCATCGCCATGCATGCCATTCGTCATGAGGGAACGCACCTTGGACAACTCTCGCTCATTGCCAAGATGTATGGCAAGCAGACGGTTTAAAATCGTACTGAATTTTCAGTTCAAATCGATGGTTTCAATTTAGAAGCACAAAGCGTATATTCGCGACCCTAATTTTTAAGCGTAATTACACATGGTAATTGGTAAAATTCGAGAAAAGTCAACACTGTTGATGGTGATGATCGGTGGAGCTATGCTCCTGTTCGTGCTTGACCCAACAATGTTGGACAGCCTTTTCCAAGGAAATCCGACCGAGGTTGGAAACATTGCCGGAGAGACTGTGGATGGACGGAAATTCCAAGAGCGAGTGGATGAAACCATCGCCAACTACAAGACACAGACAGGTCAATCCACAATTGACAATGCCACTACAGACCAGCTGAGAGACCAGACCTGGAACCAGATGGTGAGAGACATTGTGCTTGGACAGGAATTGGATGCAGCAGGCGTTCGCGTCAGCAACGAGGAGTTGTACGACATGGTTCAGGGTGCCAATCCGCATCCGCAAGTTGTGCAAGCCTTTACCAACCCGGAAACGGGTCAGTTTGATAGAGCTCAAGTGGTAAACTTCTTGAAGAGAATGGAGACCGATGAGGACATCAAAAAACGCTGGATAGCTTTTGAAGGGGATATTGCCAAAATGCGCAGGTCTGAGAAGTACAACAACCTCCTTAAAAAAGGTCTGTACGTAACTAAGGTGGAGGCCGAGAACGATTTCTACGCCAAGAATCAGAACGCCACCATCAAGTACGTTCTAAAGCGTTACAACAGCATTCCAGACACCACGGTTGAGGTTTCTGAAGCGGATATCAAAAAGTATTACAACGACAACATTTCAAAGTACGAGCAAGATGCTTCGCGAGATGTTGAGTTCGTGGCGTTCAAGGTAAATCCATCTCAGGAAGACTTCGAAAAAGTGAAAGTTTGGGCAGACCGTTTGAAGCCTGAATTCGAATCTACTGAGAACGATACACTTCTTGTAAACCGCGAATCCGACATGCGTTTCAACGCCCGTTGGTTGCCAAAAGGAGATTTGGGTGGTCTGGTTGATTCGTTGATGTTCAGCGCTGAAAAAGGATTTGTTTACGGCCCTTATTTGGAAGGACAGACATATCGTTTGGCTAAGCTGATCGGAGTTAAAATGTCTCCAGATTCTGTTAACGCCCGTCATATTCTTATTCGTCCAGAGACTTACGGAAGCTACGATAAAGCAAAAGCTGTTGCAGACAGCCTGAAAGGTCTGATAGAGAACGGTGGCGATTTTGCCGCATTGGCTCAGACAAACTCAGAAGACCCAGGTTCTGGTGCCAAAGGTGGAGACCTTGGCTGGTTCCAAGAAGGACAGATGGTTCCAACATTCAACGATGCTTGTTTTGATGGTGATGAAGGCGATCTTGTTTTGGTTGAATCTCAGTTCGGATTTCACATTATCGAAGTATTGGAGCAGAAAGGAAGCACAGAGAAGCGTGCCATCGCGTTCATCGACCGTGCGGTTGACCCAAGTACCAAAACCTTCCAGATCAAGTACGGTGAGGCAGATGAATTTGCAAGAAGCATCACCTCGGTCACCTCTTTCGACCAGGAAGTGGCCAACAGAGGGTTAAACAAGCGAATTGCCAGCAACCTGAAGGAAAACGACAGGACAATTGCTGGATTGGAGAATCCACGTCAGTTGATCCGTTGGGCGTTTGAAGCCGAGAAAGGAGATGTGAGCGAGGTTTTCGAACTGGGCAACACATTCGTTGTAGGTGTGCTTACAGCCGTTAGAGAAGAAGGTACTACGGCTATGGACGAGATTCGAGAGGAACTTGAGGCTGGTGCCATTCAGGAGAAGAAAGCTGCCAAATTCATGGAAGAATTTGAGGCTGCAAAAGCAGGTGATCTACAGTCCATTGCTAATAACATGAACCTCCCAGTTGAGGTGAAAGAGCAAGTTTCTTTCAGTTCTACTGCTATTTCAGGTTTGGGTCGTGAGCCAAAGCTTATCGGAACCGTATTCGGAATGGAAGTTGGCGACATCTCTAAGCCAATAAAAGGTGAACAAGGTGTGTATGTTGTGTCTCTCGAGTCTAAGACCGAAACACCAGCAGGAATTGACTTCGCTAACAGCGGAAGAATCTTGAACAGCTCACTTTCTTCAAGAGTAGATTACGAAGTTTTTGAAGCATTGAAAGAGAAAGCGGACATCACAGATAACCGCACCAAATTCTTCTAAGAAATTCTCTTAATGAATTGAAAGCCCTGCCAGCATTCTGGTGGGGCTTTTTGTTTACCTCAACTGCTGCAAACGGTAGCCGTCCAGTTTGATGAAGATGAACAGCAGAATTGTGAATCCAAGTAACGATGACCCTCCGTAACTGAAGAACGGCAACGGAATTCCGATGACGGGCATCAGGCCGATTGTCATTCCAATATTGATAATGAAATGGAACAGGAAGATGCTCGCCACGCAGTATCCGTAAATGCGTGTAAATGATGAACGCTGTCGTTCTGAGATGTAGAGAATACGCAGAATCAGTGCAGTGAAAAGTGCAATCACTACAAATGTTCCGAGAAAGCCCCACTCCTCTCCTACTGTGCAGAAAATAAAGTCGGTGGTCTGTTCTGGAACGAAGTCATATTTGGTCTGCGTTCCTTTCAGAAAGCCTTTGCCAGTAAACCCACCAGAACCGATGGCAATCTTACTTTGATTCACGTTGTAACCTGCGCCTTTCGGGTCGTCTTCTTTCCCAAGAAGTACATTTATCCGAACCTGCTGATGTGGTTCTAGAACGTTATTGAAAAGGTAATCGACACTATAAACAAAGCCCATCAGAACCACTATAATTCCACCGATGCCCAATCCGAGTTTCCACGTTTTCTTGCGTTGAAATAGGAATGCCACCAAACCAATACTTCCAAGAATGATCAACATGGTAAGTGGTGTAAAAAGCAGCGAGAAAATGAACAGCACCGCAAATGCCAACCCCAGCAGCAAGATGTTTCCAGACAAACCTTCGCGATACAACACCAAAGCAAAAGCACCGAAGACCAGCATGGAACCGGTGTCATTCTGAAGTAGAATCAAAGCTGCCGGAATTCCGAGAATTATTCCTGCAATGACCTTGGTCTGCAGGTCTTTCATCCTTGTGTTGATGTCGCTTAAAAAGGCGGCCAAAGCCAACGCTGTAGCACTCTTGGCAAACTCAGCAGGTTGGAGTTTCAGGGGACCGATGTCTATCCACGAACGTGCTCCAGCAACTTCTTTTGCCGTGATCAGCACAACAATCAGCAAGAGCATATTAGCTATGTAAATCGGGACGGAGAACGTGGAATAGAACTTTCCGTCAATCAACAGAATGACCAGCGCTACAAAGACCGAAAAGCCAATGAAAATCATTTGCTTTCCGTACCGCTGGGTGGTATCAAAAATGCTCTGATGCTCTTCATTGAAAACCGCTGCGTAAATATTCAGCCAACCCATGAACACGAGCAAAAGAAACAGGATCACCATCACCCAGTCGATACCATCGAATATGCTGCGTTGCTCCCTCATTCCTGAACGACTTTCAATTTTGGATCGATAAGATCAGCATCTAAAACCGGCTGCTCCAGGTTTGGTCGCGAAATAGTGTCCAGCAAGTATTTCTCAACCATCAAGCTTGCAATTGGCGCTCCGTATTGACTACCGCCACCTGCGTTTTCCACAAATACGGCCAATGCAATTTTCGGGTCATCTTTAGGAGCGAAACACACAAAGATGGAGTGATCCTCTCCGTGTGGATTTTGAGCTGTACCTGTTTTTCCGCACATCACAATACTATCATGTCGCGAGCGATAACCGGTTCCGCCTTGCTGAAACACCATGGCCATTCCATCGATCACAGGGTCAAAATACTTTTTATCGATGGTCGTGTTCTGCCGCTCGGTGAAGCGATTTGAAATCGGTTCACCATCAATGGCTTTGACCAAATGCGGTGGATAATAATATCCGCGATTGGCAATTGCAGCCGTCATGTTCGCCAATTGAATAGGCGTTGTTCCCAACTCGCCCTGGCCGATTGCCAACGAAATAATGGTCAGCGATTTCCAGCGGTTCTTACCATAGTATTTATCGTAGAATTCGTTCGAAGGAACGATTCCAGAATACTCAATCGGCAAATCCGTAAAGAATTTGTGGCCCAATCCAAAACTCATTACATGCTTACGCCAGATTCGGAATCCTTCCCACGGTTTCCCTGTATGGTCTATGATGTTTCGGAATACATTTCCGTAATAAGCGTTGCATGAATGCTGAATGGATTCTCTCAGATTGAGTGGAGAACGGTGGTCGTGACATCCCATTCGGAAATTACCCGAAATATATCCTCGCGGACACCTGTAAGTTGTGTTTTCATTGACTACCCCAACCTGCTGTCCGATAAGCGCATTGATCAATTTGAACGTAGATCCTGGAGGGTTCTGCTCACTTTGTAATGCTCGATTGAAAAGTGGTTTCAGCGTATCCTTTTGCAGCATGACATAGTTCTCGGAACGAACTCGGCCAACCAACAGATTCGGGTCAAAGGTTGGTGCGCTGATCAATGCCAGAATCTCGCCTGTTGATGGTTCAATGGCCACAATTGCCCCCGTTTTATTCTGCATGAGTTTTTCGCCATACGCCTGCAACTCTGCATCAATACTGCAAGTGATGGTTTTGCCGGCAACCGCAACCGTGTCATATTTACCATCCTTGTAACTGCCTTTGGTCCGGTTGAACACGTCAACCATTATCACTTTCACACCTTTTTTACCGCGTAATTCCTCTTCATACGATTTCTCCAAACCGCTGATCCCAACGTAATCGCCACGCTTATAATATGGGTCTTCTTCGAGCTTACTCTGGCTGGCTTCGCCTACATACCCAAGCAAGTGCGCAGCGATAGGTTTCGGGTATTTTCTCAGCGTACGCTTCTGCACGAAAAAGCCTTTCAAACGATAGAGTTTCTCTTGAAGCATCGCATAGGTTTCGGCAGAAATCTGCTTCTCAAAAACACTCGGTTTTCGCCACGAATAGGCTTTTGCTTTCACCATTCTGCGCGTGAACTGATCACGCTCAATTCCAAGGATCTCGCAGATGGTGGCGGTGTCAACATCAGTTGCTTGACGAGGAATAACCATGAGGTCGTATGCCGCCTCGTTGTATACGAGCAGCTCGCCATTTCGATCATACATCAAGCCCCGCGCAGGATACTCAGTCTCGTAACGTAGCACGTTATTCTCTGCCGAAAGGCGATACGATTCATCAATGACCTGAATGTAAAAAAGCCGACCAAGAAACGTGATGGCCACGAGCACCACGATGCCCATCACCACATACATGCGGTCGGTATGTTTCGACTCGAACGCCATTACCTACGTCTTCTAGTGCTTACAAAAAGGTACTCGGCCAAGAAGATGAACGCCAATGTGAGTGTTGAACTCAGCAGCGTTTTCAATAGCGTGTGGAAGAATTCAGAAAAGCGGAAAACTTCGAGATAAAAAAGTGCCGTGTGATGGATGATGACCATCAATGCGGCATACGGCAGAAACCAAGCAAATCCGAACGTTTTGATGTGTGGAACTGCAGCTGATTCGTAGCCTTCGCGAGGCGATTGTGCTTTGAGGTAAAGCGGACGATAGAAAGCCATGAGCGTGGTTGCTGCGGCATGCAATCCGCCTGTGTCTGAGAACACATCAATGGTCAATCCAAGAAGGAAGCCGATCAGCAAAAGCTGAATTCTCCCCATAGAAATGGGCAGTATGAGAATGAGGTAGATGTATGGAAAGGGGTTGATGTACCCACCCAAATTCAAGTGGTTGAAGATCAGCACTTGAAGCAGACAAAGCAGCCCAAACTGCCACAGATATTTGAGCGAATCAGTCGTCATTGGTCTGTGCTTGATGTTCCAATTCCACCTGCTCCATTCGCATGAGGTTATCTACCACATACACCATGCTAATGGTACTCATGTTGGTTATCAATTCCACTTCAATGGAATGGAAATTATCGCCTTCATCTACATGGAATTCCTTGACTTTTCCGATGTTAATTCCTGCTGGAAACATGGACGAAAAACCAGAGGTTTGAATCAGCATGCCTTCAGCAAGGTCAACGTGATTGGGAATATCCATCAACTGCGCTACTTGAGGGTCTCTTCCATCCCACACCAACGAACCGATGTAACCTGAATCTTTCAGCTTGGCGCTAATGCTAGAATTCTGATGCAATACCGAAATAACCGAAGCATAATTCTTCGAAACGTCTTTCACAATTCCGACAATTCCATCGGATGAAAGCACCGCCATTTCGGGTAATACGCCTTGCAGAATTCCTCGGTTGATGGTCAGATAGTTGTTTCTTCTATCGGTTGAATTGTTGACCACTTTGGCTGGAATGTACGTGTAATGCTGACGTGCGATGGAATCCTTCACTTCACCCTTTCGGCCCGATGAAATGTACTTCGATTCGTTGAGCAACGATCGCAACGCAGCATTCTCCAACGCCAGTTCTTCGTTGACCGTTTTCAGCCTGAAATACTCGGTAACGTTGTTGTTCAGTTCGTACACATTCCCCACCAATCGGTTGCTGGAACTGAGCACGCTTCCGCGATGGAAATTATTGTTGCGGACAATGAGCCAAAAGCAAACGAATTCGAGCAATAGGAAAACGAAGAACACATGATTCCTGTAAATGAAAAGCAGGACGTTCCTCATGTTTCATCCGTATTGCAACCGATCATCTCATCAGGAATGGGAATCGGTCGATGTTCTTGAGTGCAATACCTGTTCCACGCGCAACCGCTCTCAACGGGTCGTCTGCAATGTGAACAGGAAGTTTTGTTTTCTGTGAGATCCGCTTGTCCAAACCGCGAAGCATGGAACCACCACCAGCAAGATACAGGCCCGTTCGGTAAATATCTGCCGAAAGCTCCGGTGGCGTCATCTCCAAGTTGTTGAGAATCGCTGTCTCGATCTTGGTGATGGACTTATCCAACGCATGAGCCACTTCCTGATACGAAACCGTGATCTCTTTCGGGATACCGGTCATGAGGTCACGGCCGTGAACAGCATAATCTGGTGGAGGATTTTCCAATTCGGTCAAAGCCGAACCAACCTCAATTTTGATTCTTTCCGCAGAACGCTCGCCAATGAGAATGTTGTGCTGTCTGCGCATGTAATCCTCAATATCAGCGGTAAAATCATCTCCCGCAACGCGAATGGAACGATCGCAAACGATACCACCAAGGGCGATAACCGCAATCTCAGATGTACCTCCACCGATATCGATGATCATGTTCCCCATCGGTTCCTCCACATCGATACCGATACCAATTGCAGCTGCCATCGGCTCCTGAATCAATCGCACGTCTTTCGCGCCAGCATGTTCTGCCGAGTCACGAACGGCACGTTTTTCCACTTCAGTGATACCAGATGGAATGCAGATTACCATTCTGATCTGCGGTGGCATAAAGTATTTCCGACCAGGATTGATCATCTGAATCATCCCTTTGATCATCTGCTCTGCCGCCTCGAAATCCGCAATTACACCATCTTTCAGCGGACGAATCGTTTCAATATTCTTGTGGGTTTTCCCATGCATCTGCTGGGCTTTCTTCCCAATGGCAACGATTTTACCTGTTTGGATATCCTTGGCCACTATAGACGGCTCGTCAACCACAACCTTGTCATTGTAAATGATCAGCGTGTTGGCCGTTCCAAGGTCAATCGCAATTTCCTGTCTGAAGTAGTCGAACAGCCCCATTCGCTCAGTGTTTAAAGTGTCTTACACCAGTAACTACCATCGCCATTCCATTATTGTTGCAGTAGTCGATCGATTCTTGGTCTTTTATCGATCCGCCTGGCTGCACCACCGTATCAATGCCTTCGTTGTGGGCGATCTCCACACAGTCTGGAAATGGGAAAAAAGCGTCTGATGCCATAACCGCTCCGTTCAGGTCGAAGTTAAAAGACTTTGCCTTAGTAATGGCGAATTTCAATGCATCTACGCGTGAGGTCATTCCGCAACCGCTTGCCAACAACTGTTTGTTCTTTGCAAGAACGATAGTATTTGACTTGGTATGCTTCACCAATTTGTTAGCAAATACTAAATCTTCGTATTGTGCATCATTTGGTTTCAAATCCGTAACGGGATTCATGTCTGATGCCGCTTGCGTGCTGAGGTCTTTGTCCTGCTCCAAAACTCCATTCAGCAACGAACGGAACTGACGTTTTGGGAACTCGCAAGGCTTCTGAATCAAGATAACGCGGTTCTTTTTCTGCTTGAGAATTTCGAGTGCTTCGCTACTGTATGATGGCGCGATTACCACCTCAAAGAACAACTTGTTCATCTCCTCAGCCGTTTCAGCATCCACCTCCACATTGGTGATGAGGATTCCTCCGAAAGCTGAGATCGGATCACCAGCCAAAGCCGCGATCCAAGCGTCTTTCAACTTCGGTCGACTTGCCAATCCGCAAGCATTGTTGTGTTTCAGAATAGCGAACGTTGTGTCGTCAAAATCCGCTATCAGATTCACCGCTGCATCAACATCCAAGAGGTTGTTGTAGCTCAATTCCTTTCCGTGAATCTGATCAAAAAGCGCACTCAGATCGCCATGGAAAAATCCATCTTGATGCGGATTCTCCCCGTAGCGAAGCACTTTTGTTCCTGTTTCCTTATGGTTGAAGCCATCCGCTCCAGCGAAATAACCGTGAATGGCCGTGTCGTAATGCGATGAAACCGCGAAGGCTGCCGTAGCGAATTGCTTGCGCTGCTCCAACGTGGTTTCTGCACCATCTTCAAGCAGTCCAGCCAAAGCCGCATATTGGTTTTTCGATGGAACGATGACCACATCTTTGAAGTTCTTGGCCGCTGCACGGATCAGGGAAATGCCACCAATGTCAATCTTCTCAATTATGGCCTGTTCATCAGCACCGCTTGCCACAGTATCTTCAAACGGATAGAGGTCAACAATCACAAGATCGATCTCTGGAATCTCGTACTCGGCCAATTGGACCAGATCGCCTTGCTCTTCTCTCCTACACAAAATTCCTCCGAAGACTTTCGGATGCAAGGTTTTCACTCTTCCGCCCAAAATGGATGGGTAAGAAGTCAACTCTTCCACTTTCAGGACTGTTGCACCCAATTCCTCCAAATAGGTCTGCGTTCCGCCCGTGGAATAAATGTTCACTCCGTGCTTGATCAGCTGCTTAACTATCGGCTCCAGACCTTCCTTATGGAAGACGGAGATCAATGCGTTTTTGATGGTCTTATTCGCCACTTTCTTCAATTAGCAATTCGAAAAAACAATTCTGCCGGAAAAACCGTTTTCCTATCAGTTTAAAATCCAATAAAATCAAGGGTTTCAGGAACTTTTTCCAAGCACGGCAAAGGTAGCCTTTTGAAGCACAAATCGGTTACCTTTGGGCCCCTGACGGTAGCATTTCCGCCCAAGTTTTCAACAGCGAATGATCATATTCCTCAAACTCTTCAACGAAAGCATCAAGATGGCCTGGAATGCGTTGGTGGCCAATAAGCTGCGCACCATTCTTTCGTTGCTGGGAATTACCATCGGAATCATGGCCATCATCACGGTTTTCACGTTGGTGGATTCGATGGAGAAGAACATCAAGGACAACGTTCAGTCTTTGGGAGACAACACCGTTTACATTCAGAAGTGGCCGTGGGCAACTGGAAGCAATTACCAATGGTGGAAATACTGGCAGCGCCCAGAAGCTGACCTCTCTGATTTTCGTGAAATTCAGAATCGCAGTAGAGCTGCCGATGCTGTTGTTTTCATGGCGTCCAAAAACAAAAGTGTTGAGCACAAATCGACCGTAGTCCAGAATGTAAGTGTTGTGGCCGTAACCCACGATTACGACAAGATCAAGTCGTTTGAACTTGTTGCGGGACGATACTTCACGCTGCTCGAAACCAATGCTGGAAAAAACGTTTGCATCATTGGTATGGCCGTGGCCCAAGGGCTTTTTGGAGACCAGAACCCGGTGGGAGAATCCATCAAAGTGTTTAAGAGGAAACTGACCATCATAGGCGTTTTTGGAGTTGAAGGAGAAAGCATTTTCGGGAACTCGGTTGACAATCAGGTACTAATGCCTATAAACTATGCTAGACAAGTAACTAGAATTGATAGTCGAAGTGCCAACCCGACCATAATGGTAAGAGGTAAAACCGGTGTTGAAACCGAAGCTCTGAAGGACGAACTGCGCGGCATCATGCGCAGCATACGAAGACTGAAACCAAGGGCAGAAGACAACTTTGCTTTGAACGAAATAAGCGTGCTTTCGAATTCACTCGAAAGTCTGTTCGACATTCTGAATATCGCGGGAACCATCATTGGTGGGTTCTCCATTCTGGTTGGTGGATTCGGCATTGCCAACATCATGTTCGTTTCTGTGAAAGAGCGTACGCACTTGATCGGAATCGAAAAATCGCTTGGAGCCAAAAACTGGTTCATTCTTCTGGAGTTCCTTTCAGAAGCCGTGTTTCTGAGTTTGATGGGCGGAATCTCTGGGCTCATCATCGTTTACCTGCTCACATTTGCGGCTTCCGCGGCCTTTGATGTAGACATCTACCTTACGTTCGTCAACATCCTCAAGGGAATTGCCATCTCTGTCTCCATCGGACTTATCTCAGGTATCATTCCGGCCTACCTTGCTTCACGGCTTAGCCCCGTTGAGGCTATCCGAAGTAAATGATGATAATTTTGCACCCTAACATTTAAGCATGGAAGCAACTGGAAAATTCTCGTGGAACCGACCAATTACGTCTTACACCAAGTTCCACCAGTTCTTCAACAAGTTCATCACTCCGTGGATTCTGAACAAGAAATTCTTTGTTCCGAGCAAACTCGTAAAGGGCAAAGAATATCTGCAAGTAGGTTGTGGCTACAACATCTATGACGATTTCATCAATACGGATATTGAGTGGAAACCGAACGTAATTCCGTGGGATATTTCTACCATTTACAAGGACAATTACCCGATTCCCGATGGTGCGCTTCAAGGGATTTACACCGAGCATTGCTTGGAACACATTCCGTTTCAATCTACCAAAGACAATCTGAAGGAATTCTATCGATTGCTTAAACCAGGTGGCACGCTACGAATTGCGGTTCCGGATGGCGAGTTGTTCATTGACCTGTATAACAAGCATCGACAAGGCGAAAAAGTGAAAATTCCTTGCCCAGACGATAGGCTAGAGCCTACGCCAATGATCAGCATCAATCGTATTGCGCGAAGCCACGGGCATCTTTTCATGTACGATTTTGAGACCTTCAAATACCTATTGGAAGAGGTCGGGTTCAAGGACGTGAAAAAGGAAACATTCCGAAACGGTCGCGACCCGAAGTTGTTGGTTGACAGCAAGCTTCGCGAAGACGAATCGCTTTACGTAGAAGCCACCAAATAATCAGCATTTCTGTTGCTGAAATTGTATTTGTCATCCTTATCGCACAAATCCTAAAAACAGGTTTTATCTTGTTGGCATGATTGAGATGCTTCGAACGCCTGATGAGCGGTTTTACGGATTGCCAGGCTATCCGTACGAACCGAATTACATGGAGATCAATGGTGGTCGTTTCCACTATGTGGATGAAGGCGAAGGCGAGGTGATTCTTTGCCTGCATGGCGAGCCAACTTGGAGCTATCTCTATCGGAAGATGATTCCACCTTTGAAGAAGAATTACCGTGTAATTGCCCCAGATTTCTTCGGTTTTGGACGGTCTGACAAGTTCACCAAGGTGAAAGACTACTCGTTCTATCTGCACTATAGAACGCTCATCAAGTTCATTGAGCGGGCTGAGCTGAAAGACATCACGTTAGTTTGCCAAGATTGGGGCGGATTGATCGGGCTGAGCGTTTTAGGAAAGCACCCGGAACTGTTCAAGCGGGTTGTGATCATGAACACCTCTCTTCCAACAGGGCATCGTGGACTGCCGCTGGCATTCCGCTTATGGAGAATGTTCAGCAGATGGGCTCCAACACTTCCTATCCGCAACATCATAAAATGGGGAACTTACCGCACCCCTCAGGCTCAAATTCTGGCGGCTTATGAAGCGCCTTTTCCATCAGAACAATACAAAGCTGGAGCGAGGGCTTGGCCAAGTTTGGTTCCAACCAATCCGAAGGATGATGGGGTTCGTCAAATGAAACGAGCAAGAGCTGTTCTAAAAGAATGGGACAAACCCGCGTTGGTCATGTTCTCAGAAGACGACCCGATTACGCGCGGTGCTGAACGTTGGTTCATGGAGAACATTCCAACGGTTAAGAACGAACCTGAGATCATCATTGAACGTGCTGGGCACTTTTTGCAGGAAGATCAGGGCAAGAAACTCGCGGAGCACATCCACGATTTTATTCTACGTTCTCACGCTCGGGAACGTGGAGAAGAGATCGTGTTAGATCCGGAGAAATATCCGCCAACAAAGAAATAGCCTCGGTTATCGTTGAGACCTTCTCAAACCGAAGCGTCAGCTTATCATTCTTCTGCCGCATAATGGCCTTTTGCGGATTTGATTTTATAAAGTTCAAGATCAGCGCAAAGCCTTCTCCTTGGTAATAGCCACTTTCGGGGTCTGAGACAAAATAGCCGACCAACGTATTGTGCTTCAGAATCAGCTTTTCGAACCCGAGCGCTTTGGCTATCCATCTTAACCGTATTGTCTCCAACAACTGAATTCCTTGAGCGGGAATCGGCCCGAAACGGTCTACCAACCTTCTTTCGAATTCAGCCAATTGCTTGGCATTTTCCAGATCGTCCAATTCGCGATACAGCGCCAATCGTTCCGCAATGGCATTCACGTATTGATCAGGAAGTAAGATCTCGAGGTCGGTATCGATCTGGCAATCCTCAACAAATGGCTTGGCCGGCTCATCCTTGAAAAGCTCCTTGAATTCGGTCTCCTTCAACTCATTCACCGCTTCATCCAAGATCTTGTGGTACATCTCAATCCCGATATCGCTGATGAAACCGCTCTGCTCTGCACCTAAAAGATTTCCAGCACCACGAATGTCAAGATCGCGCATGGCGATGTTGAAACCGCTACCCAGATCGGAGAACTCTTCAATGGCCTTCAAACGTTTTCGTGCTTCTGGAGTGAGCATGGTAACAGGCGGTGCCAAGAGGTAGCAGAACGCTTTTTTGTTGGAACGCCCGACCCGACCGCGCATTTGATGCAGGTCGCTTAGTCCAAAATGATTGGCATTATTGATAATGATCGTGTTCGCGTTCGAAATATCCAAACCACTTTCAATGATGGTTGTGGCCACCAACACATCATATTCTCCCTCCATGAAGCGCATCATGGTGTCTTCCAACTTGGAAGGCTCCATTTGTCCATGACCAACGCAAACGTGCACATCTGGGCAAAGTCGACTGATCATTCCGGCAACTTGCTGAATGTTCTCCACTCGATTGTTCACGAAGAAAACCTGCCCACCGCGGCCCACCTCATACATGATGGCATCACGAATCAACTCTTCGTTGAATGTGTGCAATTCGGTAATGACAGGATAGCGATTCGGTGGTGGTGTATTGATGACAGAAAGGTCTCTTGCGCCCATCAAGCTGAACTGAAGCGTTCTCGGAATTGGCGTGGCCGTCAAGGTCAATGTATCCACATTCACCTTCATTTTTTTGAGCTTATCCTTTACCGCCACTCCGAATTTCTGCTCTTCATCAATGATCAGCAGACCAAGGTCTTTGAACTTCACATCCTTGCCCACAATTCGGTGCGTGCCGATGAGAATATCGATCTGACCATCGGCCACTTTCTTCAGCGTTTCGGTCTGTTGCTTTCTGGTTTTGAATCGGTTGATGTAATCTACCGTGCACGGAAATTCCTTGAGTCGAGAGCGGAAAGTCCGAGCGTGTTGCAGCGCCAAAATGGTTGTAGGAACCAGAACCGCAACCTGCTTGCCATCAGCAACAGCTTTGAACGCTGCACGGATGGCCACTTCCGTTTTTCCGAACCCGACATCCCCACAAATGAGTCGGTCCATCGGGTAATCCTTTTCCATGTCTGCCTTGAAAGCCTCCGTGGCCTTTTCCTGATCGGGCGTGTCTTCGTAAATGAATGAGGCCTCTAACTCGGTCTGCAAGTATGTGTCTGGCGCAAACGCAAACCCTTTCTGTGCCCTGCGTTTTGCGTAAAGTTTTATCAGATCCTTGGCTATGTCTTTAACCTGTCGCTTGGTTTTCGCCTTCAGGTTTTTCCAAGCGGGTGAACCAAGTTTGTTGATCTTTGGCTCCTCGCCTTCTTTGCTCGAGTACTTCGAGATTCTGTGTAATGAATGAATACTGACGTACAGGATATCGTTGTCACGATAGACCAAGCGAATGGTTTCCTGCGGCTTTCCATTGACATCTATTTTCTCGAGCCCGGCAAACTTGCCAACTCCATGGTCGATGTGCGTTACGTAATCTCCAGGGTTGAGCCCTGAAATCTCCTTCAACGTTAGCGCTTGTTTACCACGTTTGTAGCCTTCACGCATGCGATAGCGGTGGTAACGCTCAAAGATCTGATGGTCGGTAAAGCACGCCAACTTCAGTTCATGATTCACAAATCCTTCGTGAATGGACATGACCATGGACGTGAAAAAAGGCTTCTCAACCCGCGTTCCATCCGGTAGCGGAAGATCATCGAAAATGGAATGAAGACGTTCTACCTGACCTGGATTATCAACCAGCAATACGTTCTGATAACCTGCATTCTTGTTATCGATAAGAATCTTCTGCAACAGGTTGAAATCCTTGTTCACCACGGGTTGCGGAGCCGTATCGAACTGAACTTCCTCCGCATTTCTGAAGTAGGTTCTCACTCCGAATTCTACCGTTCGCTTCTCTTCCAACGAAGTCAGAATCTCATCAGAACTCACGTACTTTTCTGCTGGCGCAGCACGACCAACTGTGTTGCCCAATTGCGCAAAAGCCAGTTTGGCATCATCCAACTCTTTATCAACCCGAAGCTTGAGTTCTTCCACATCTTCTACCCAAACGGTGGTTTTTCCCGATAGGAAATCGAAGAATGGCACCTTTTCCTGAAGCAGAACTTCATCCTGCACGTTAGGTACAATGGTTGCTTTTCGAAGCGATTTTACAGAAAGCTGCTCCGCAGGATCGAAGGCGCGGATACTGTCCACTTCATCGCCAAACAGTTCAATTCTGTATGGCAATTCTTGCGCGAATGAGAACACATCAATGATTCCGCCTCTAATGGCAAACTGACCCGGTTCATAAACCTGATCTACCCGTTCGAAATGATATTCATGCAACATCTCGTTGATGAAATCGAGATCGAGGTCTTCTCCAACACCTACGGTAAACGTGTTCTTTCGGAGCGTTTTCTTAGAGATGACCTTCTCTGCCAACGCCTGCGAATACGTAACGATGATCTGCTGAGATGTGCTTGCTTGCAGGGCATTCAATACCTCGCCACGCTGAATAACGTTGCTGTTGTCGGTCTCTTCCAGCTCGTAGGCACGCCTGTAAGACATGGGGTAGAAAAGCACTTTTTTCTTACCCATCAGCAACTCAAGGTCGCTCAGAAAATAGGCCGCGGTTTCTTTATCTGTAAGAACAAAAAGATGGTGATCTGCCGTGCTTTTGATCACTTCTGAGGCAATGAACGAGTTGGCAGAACCGGCAACGCCCCGCAAGCGGACCTTGCTGGCATCTGGTTTCAGTTGCTCTTTGAGAATACCTATTTGCTTGGACCCCGCAAAAAGCCCAATCAACTCATCCTTGGTCATAACCGTTTATGCTTCTTGCGGAGAAAATTCCTCCATAAAACTCATGGCTTTCTCCACCATGTTTTTCGAACCGATGAAAAGCGGAGTTCGCTGATGAAGCGAAGTTGGTTGGACCTCCAAAATTCTGCGGAAACCGTCTGTGGCAAGTCCACCTGCTTGTTCTATGATGAAAGCGAATGGATTTGCCTCGTACAACAATCGCAGTTTACCGTTTGGCGAAGACGTGGTAGTCGGGTAAATGTAGATTCCGCCCTTGATCAAATTCCTGTGAAGGTCTGCCACGGCCGAACCAATGTACCGTGATGTATACGGCCTGTTGGTTGCCGCATCCTCTACCTGGCAGTACTTGATGTACTTCTTAACGCCTTCAGGAAAATGCACATAGTTCCCTTCGTTAATGCTGTAGATCTTTCCGTCCTCAGGAATCTTCATATCTGGATGAGACAGGAAGAATGCACCAATGCTCGGATCCAATGTGAATCCATTAACGCCATTTCCGGTGGTGTAAACCAGCATGGTGCTGGATCCATAAATAATGTAGCCTGCCGCCACCTGCTCGGTTCCTTTCTGCATGAAATCATCAAACGTGGCGGGGCCAGATTTTGAAGTTCTTCTGTAAATGGAGAAGATGGTTCCGATGGAAACGTTCACATCAATATTCGAAGAGCCATCTAAAGGGTCGATAGCCACCACATACTGACCATCAACCGCATAACCAGATTTGAATTCGATAACGCCTTCGTTCTCTTCAGATGCCAGTCCGCAAACCTCACCTCTATCTTTCAGTGCTCGGATAAACTCATCGTTGGCATAAACATCCAATTTCTTCTGGGCTTCGCCCTGAACGTTTTCCGCACCGGCATCGCCAAGAATATCTTCCATCAGGCCTGCCTTGTTCACCTCTCGGTTAACCACTCTGGCGGCCAATCCAATGGCACTCAACAATCGCGATAGCTCGCCTTTGGCATACTTGAAATCTTCTTGCTTCTCTACAATAAACTCCCCAAGAGACTTAACGTGATTCATTTCCTATCATTCATTTAATTGAAAAGACCCGCTTTGGGCAGGTCTTCATTCTTCTTTTACAGTTTCATGATGTATGCCAACTTAAAGAACCTTCTCTGAGGTGCTGTTGGCGATCCGTTCTGAACTTGTACATACTCATTTGGAACGGGTGCAGTGCCCGGATTTTCTGCAGAACTGGTCACCGATACAATGAACTTGTCTGTTAGGTCTGGTGTGCCATTGGCACCATTGCACAATGCCCAACCTGTTGGAATGGAAGCAATGGTTCCAGACCACATCATAATGCCGCCTTGTGGTACGTTGGAGTTTTGCGTCTGCGTGCTAGCATTGATCATAACCCATTGTCCGTAAGGAGGGTTCTGCGGAGCTGGATCGTCATGTCTGTAAAACCAAAAATTACCGTCATCCTCATTGTAGATAAGAAGACCATCTGGAAGTTCGTCTCCGTATTGTCCTTCCATCTGATCCCGCTCAATGTTTCCCATTCTTGGTACGAGTACACCTTTAACGGGCGCTGGGAATGCTGGAGATTCGATGTGCAGAATTGCCGCTGGTTCAGGAGTTGTGGTACCTATACCAACGTTGTTATCATTCTGCGCTGCTGCAATTGAAGAAATCAGAAGAAGAGCAACAAGCGTAGAAAATATTTGGTTGAAATTTTTCATCGAGAAACTGGTTGATTCGAAGTGCCGCAAAGATAGCTTTCTTTTGCTTCCATTTGTGTTGGAGGGCGTACCTTGGCAAGACGGTTTATATACTTTTAAGCCCCATGCAAAAGCAGATTCCCGTTATTAGAAAAGGCAAGCCCGAAGATGTGCCTGTGGCATTCAAGCTCATTAAGGAACTGGCTCTATATGAGAAGGCTCCAGAGCAGGTAACGCTGACTGTTGAGGAACTGATGGAAGACGGGTTTGGGAAAAACCCGATATACGGTCTGTTCGTGGCAGAGCTTGATTCTACGATTGTTGGAATAGCTCTGTACTACGAGAAATACTCCACGTGGCAAGGTCGGTGCATCTATTTGGAAGACATTATTGTAACCGAAAATCAGCGTGGGAATGGGCTTGGACATAAGCTTTTTCAGGCGGTAATTGATGTGGCAAAGCAGCGCAATTCGGCACGTATGGAGTGGCAAGTATTGGATTGGAACGAACCCGCCATCAACTTTTACAGGAAATATAACGCCAATTTGGATGGCGAATGGCTGAACGGGAAATTGACCCGAGAACAGATTCAAGCGTTTAAAGCAGTATGAGAGTTTTCAAATTCGGAGGGGCATCTGTCAGAGATGCGGAGAGCGTCAAAAACGTTCACAACATCATTTCCAAATACACGGATAAGCCATTGGTTGTGGTGGTTTCTGCCATGGGCAAGACCACCAATAAATTTGAAAATCTGGTGAACACCCATTTTCTGAAGCAACCGACCACCGAAATTCTGGAAGACCTGCGCACATGCCATGGCGATATTGTCAAAGAACTCTTCGGTGATGCTGCAAAGCCGGTTCTGGAGGATATTGACAACACTTTGGTTGAAGTGGAATGGGCGTTGGATGACCCAGAGGGTTTGGACCGCCATTTTCAATACGATCAGATCGTTTCCATAGGCGAAATGCTCTCCACCAAGATCATTTCGGCCTATCTCAAGCACCAAGGCTTGAGCAATGAATGGGTGGATGCACGAGACCTTATTCGCACCGATAATAATTATCAGGATGCGAAAATTGAGTGGGACACTACCAAAGAGATGACCAATGCACGGATCTCTCAAGCGCTGAAAAAAGCCAACGTGGTGGTTACACAAGGATTTATCGGTGGCACCAGCGAGAACTTTACCACCACCCTTGGTCGTGAGGGTTCTGACTTTACCGCAGCCATTCTTGCCCATTGTCTTGGGGCAGAAAGCGTAACCATTTGGAAGGATGTACCAGGTGTATTGAATGCCGATCCGAAGTTTTACGAAGACACGGTCCTCATTCCGGAGATGTCTTATTTCGATGCCATGGAGCTGGCCTATTTCGGAACAAGCGTTATCCACCCAAAAACGATAAAGCCACTTCAGAATTCCAACATTCCGCTGTACGTCCGTTCGTTTGTTGACCACGATTCGCCTGGAACCGTTGTTTCCAATCGAAATGACCTGAAGATCGTTCCTTCATTTATTGTAAAACCCGATCAGGTGTTGGTTTCCATCACACCCAAGGATTATTCGTTTGTTACCGAAACGCACTTCACCAACATTTACACGGTGCTCAGTGCCATTCGCATGAAAGCCAATTGCGCCCAGAATTCTGCCGTCAATTTCTCGTTCAGCACCAATAACGATCCTGAAAAACTGAAGGAGCTGGAACAGCGGTTAAGCGATGAGTATCATCTTACATTCATAGAAGGAGCAGAATTGGTTACGGTGCGCTACTATGATGAAGACACCATTTCTCGCATCACAAAAGGGAAAAATCTTCTACTGGATCATAGAACACCAACCTCTGCGCAGTTGGTGGTGAAGTGATCAGTGAACCTTTGAAAACTCGTGCTGAATCTTCTCTGCTAGAACGTGTGCCATTTTAGCGTTGCTTTCCAGCGTCCAACCTGCAACATGTGGGGTAAACAGCACTTTGTCTGAGTCTATCAGATATTGAAGTGTTTCCGGGATCTGCTGATTCTCTATCTGCTCAAAATTGAACTTTTCGACCTCCAACACATCGAGGCAAGCGCCCAGTACTTTACCCGATTCAATGGCCCAAACCAAGGCTTCCGTATTTACGATAGGTCCGCGAGACGTGTTGATGAGATAGATCGGATTTTTGAGTTTTTCGAAAAACTTATCATCAAGCAGATGGTACGTTTCCTGCGTTAGCGGCACGTGCAACGATACGATCTCAGCTTCTTGATAAATGCTTTCCATGTTGGTTTCAATGACCAGGTCGCTGCTAAATCCCTTCTTGAACTTATCGTACGCGTAAGTCAGCACTCCGAATCCGCTCAACCGCTTGGCAAACGCCTGACCTGTATTTCCGTAACCAATGATTCCGACCGTTCTTCCGAGCAGTTCAACACCGCGGTTGGCCTCACGTTTCCAAATGCCATTACGCACTTCTCTGTCGGAAGTATTGATGTGGTTGAACAGACAGAGCAACATACCCATGGCGTGCTCTGCCACCGCATCGCGGTTGCCTTCTGGCGCATTGAAACACTTAACGCCCAACATCTTGGCGTATGCTACATCAATGTTCTCCAATCCTGAGCCCGCTCTTGCCACAAATCGCAGATTCACTGCGGCATCCAACAATTCCTTATCCAGCTTGATGCGGCTTCTGATAACGATTCCTTCGTACTCGTGGATTATTCCAAGAATCTCGTGTCGGGAAAGCAATGTTCCATCAACGCAATCAAAGTCCATTCGCGTTAAATGCGAAGAGAGATGCTCGTGAACCGTATCAATGAATAGGATCTTCATTCGGGCTGCAAATTACTTCATTCAAGCGTCAGATAACAAGTGTATACATCAACCTTCCTATCATGAAATAGAAGAACAGCCCAATGATGTCGTTACTGGTTGTAATGAACGGGCCCGTGGCCAATGCGGGGTCGATCTTCATGCGGTGCAACGTAAGCGGCATGAATGTGCCGAATGCTGCCGCGAAAAGTATTACCGCCAACAGCGATGCACCAATAGTAAGACTGAGTGCCACCGGATAGCTGAATATCCAACTGTAAGCCAATAGAACCAACGAACACGCCAAACCGTTGACAAGACCCACCATCAATTCTTTCAGAATGCGTTTTACCATTCCATCCTTACTCAACGTATTGTTGGCCAAACCCTGTACAATAAGTGCAGATGATTGAATGCCCACATTACCACCCATGGCCACAACCAACGGAATGAAAAATGCCATCTGCGGACTGAGTTTCAGTTCATCCTCATAGTTGGCAATGACCATGGCGCCCACAATTCCGCCCAACATGGCTATGAGCAGCCAAGGCAAACGTGCACGGCTCATTACCCAAACACTATCGGTGGTTTCGATATCTTCCGAGATACCGGAAAGCATCTGGTAGTCTTTCGAGGTCTCCTCACGCACCACGTCCATCACGTCATCAACCGTAATTCTACCTACCAATCGGTCCTGATTATCCACGACCGGCAGCACAACCATGTCGTACTTCTCAAATACCTTGATGATCTCTTCGGCCTTGGCATCTGTCTTAACAGAAATGGCACCTTCCTCAAAAATGTCTTTGATTATGGTGCGTTCTGTGTTGAGTAGCATCCTTTTCAGAGAAACAATGCCCAACAGAACACCATCATTGGAAACAACATAAACGGTGAAAACCTTGTCTACATCCTCGGCCTGCTTACGCATTTCTCTAACGCAGCGCAGAATGGTCCAATTCTGATTGACCTTGATGAGCTCCTTTGCCATCAGGGCACCAGCCGTGCCTTCCTCGTAACTCAGAAGCTCAGAGATGTTCTCGCTGTGCTCCTCGTCCTCCACCATTTCCAGAACCTCGTCCTGACGTTCTTCTGGAAGTTCCTGAATGATGTCGGCCGCATCATCCGTATCGAGCTCGTCTACAAACTCGGCAATTTCCTCATCAGACAACGATGCCAGAAACCTCTCCCTAACATCCTCATCCAGTTCCATAAGAACCTCAGAGCCCTGCTCATTCTCCAACAAACGGAAAATAAATTGTGCTTCTTGGAGGTTGACCTCATCAAGAATTTCGGCAATATCGGCTGGGTATAACTCTCCTACTTTGGCAGAAACCGTGTCTCTGTCAAACCGTGCAATGTCCTCCTTTAGTGTCTCGAGGAATTCGTTCGTCAGTTCGAACTGCATGGTTCAATGGCGTAGGCATTCGTTAAACTTGGCCCGCTGTCAGTCGGCTACACACTTCGTGATGTGAACAAAATCCTCTACCGAAAGCCTTTCGGCCCTGAGCGTAAGAAGATGCTCATCTGGAGCGGTGGCAAAAGTAAAGGTTTTAAGAGCATTCCTCAAGGTCTTGCGCCTCTGATTGAACGCAGCCTTTACCACTTGGATAAATTTTTTCTCGTCACAATCCAGTTGTTTAACATTATTCCTTCGGAGCCGAATAACGGCAGAATCTACTTTGGGCGGAGGATGAAAAACCCCAGGCGGCACTTTGAACAGATAGTCGATATCATAGTAAGCTTGTAGCAGCACACTCAGAATTCCGTAGGTTTTTGAACCTGGTCCAGCGGCAATCCTATCGGCAACTTCCTTCTGTATCATACCGATGCATTCTGGAACCTTGTTCCGATTATCCAAAACCTTGAAGAATATCTGTGATGAGATGTTGTACGGGAAGTTACCGATAACGCAAAGCGGGCCTTCAGTTATCTCATTGAATACGAGTTTCAGGAAATCGCCCTCAATCAGGTTATCCGTTAGTTGGATAAAGTTCTCCTTCAGATAAACTACAGATTCAGAGTCCATTTCCACCGCGTGTACTTCATATTCTTTTTGAAGCAGAAACTGGGTGAGAACTCCCGTTCCCGGACCGACCTCGAGCAGGTGCTTGTAATTGCCATGGCCCGTTAGCGCATCCGCAATCTTAGCTGCAATATTCTGGTCTTTCAGAAAGTGTTGACCGAGATGTTTCTTCGGGCGGACCATTAATCAATGGTCTCTAAAACGGTTCTGAATGCAACGAATTTTCCATCGTAGCGCTTCTTTACATCTTCTTGCAATCGTGGCGCGTGCGATCCTTGGTATTTCTGAAGATCGGCCATGCTATTACAGAGGTATTGGACGGAGTAGGTCACACCACCTTCATCCTTAGTAAGCAGCACTTTGGCAAATCTGTTTTCGAGAAAAAAACCTGTTGCCATCACATCGGGAATGTGAACCTGCTTCATCCACTCAACCCATTCTTCATGCACATCTTCATCGATGCTGATAGTTACGCTGTAAATGATCATGCCGTAAAGAAAGAGAATTCGTGGCGGATCAATTCAACAGATCGCCACGCAAACTTCGGTAACGCTTGCGCGCCTCAACCGTGTAAAGAGAGCCAGGGTGATGCAAAAGGAGTTCCTGATACAGTTCCATGGCTTTTGATGTGTCCTCCAACCTATCTTCATAGAGCTGAGCCGAACGATAAATGGCATCATCAGCCAAAAGATCGTCAGGATACTCTGAATAAACCCGAGCAAAATGCTCAACAGCCTTGATGTAGTCCTTTTCCTTAACGGCTATTTCCCCTCGCTTAAATAGAATATCATCCACCAAGCTGTGCCCCGGATGGAATTCCTCAATGCTGTCCAACGCCATTTTTGCGCTGTCCAATTTGTTCTGATACAGAAGCAGGTCGGCTCTGGCAAACGTTCCTAGGGCCGAATAGGTCGAATCCATGTAAGAGTTATCAGAGATAAGCATGGACAGATACAATGCATCATTCGAAATGAAATCGGAGGTTGCCGCCTTCAATACGTTGAGTTGCGCCACAGCCCAATCGAACTGACCTGTGTAGTAAGCCAACTTAGCGTTTTTCAGCTTGGCCGTTCTACCAATGTCGTCTGTTTTGAACATCTTCTCCGCCTGAGAATACAGTAAGGTGGTTTCCCAAACCTCGCCCGTAAAAAGCAAGGCATCTGCCAACTGTACTTTTGCCAGCGCCAAGTCTTTGCGGTCTATTCCAGGCAGTTCAAGCACTTCATACAAAAGATCTATCCCTTTCTGAGTATTGTGCATGTAAAAGGTGTAGAGTTCTGCCAGATTCATCATCATCTGAGCTACGTTTCCGTTCCTTCCAAACTCATCCAACGTTGTAAGGAAAGTCTGTTCGAGGTCTTCCAACTCTGAAGTTGAATAATCTCCTCCGGCCACAGCTTTCTCATACAGCGTATTGACGAGGTCCTTCTTGCAACTCAAATAGTAGTAATTGTCCCGACCCTTTTTAATGACGTAACGATAACCATCAATGGCCATATCGTAGTCTCCGTTTGCCCTGCAGATATGAGACATGGACATGACCCTTGCTCCCTCTTCTTTATTTCTACGGTCCAGTGCTTTGGCCTGTGCCATTGCCTGCGCAAACTTCTTCTCTTGGCTGAAGTGCCACATCAGCAATTCAGGATAAACATCCCGTTGTGGTTGGCGTTGTATACGACCAATAACAGCTTCTTCAAAATACTCGCGTTTCTGACCAGAGCGGTCGTCTGAGAAAATCTCCAGCAGATCGGTCTTTACCTTGGTTACTTGAGACTGGTCTTCGGCCAGCGCATCCATGTACTCTTCCAACGCCAGATCAAAACTGCCTTGGCGATTGTAAACATTGGCCAACTCAAAGCGGTACATATACAGACCGTTGAGCATCTTTCTGCCCTTTTCGTAGGTCCGAACCACGTATTCCAATTCTCCTTTATCGAGGAATGCATTGGCCAAGGCGTCTATCTGCCTCTGAAAGGGCGGTAATTCTTGCAAGCCTTTGGCATAAGCCTGCAAAGCCTTTTTTTCATCTCCAGAAGCCTTGTAAACCTGGCCCAAGCTGACGTAAAGTACAGGGTCTCCTTCCTTTTTGATGCGCTTTTCTACTTGCTTTTCGGCTTCAGAAAACTCCTCTAAATTCAGCAGACAATCTATATAGTATTGAAAGAAAAACTCATCGTTGTACCGCTTATACAACTTCTTGTAGTACACCTCGGCCTTGTCGTATTCACCGTTCTTGAAAAACTGGGCAGCCAGTTGCTCGTCCGTGTCGGTCTGCGCCAACGAGTAGATCGGAAGTGCAATTAGAATTGATATGGCTATGATGATGCTTCTCACTCCTCTTCTTTCTCAGGCAGGTCGATGATTAAACGGTCAATTTCCTCCTTTAGTTCAGCGTACGTTTCAAAACAACTGTTAAGCTCTACAATCAGCTGATCCGCCCCTTCCTGAAGACTCTCTACAAACAGAAATTCCTGTTCAATATGGGTATTCACACTGTCTTTGTCAGCTCGGTATTCCTTCAGATCAGACTGTAGATTGAACAGCTGATTTCTGGTTCTGACCAACTCCGCGTCTATCATTTCCTTTCGCGATAGGCAGCTTTGAAGATGCTTTTCCAGTCCACAGAAATCCACCAAGGACTGCGCATCTTCCAAATTGACGGTGTCGGTCATTTCGTTCTGAATCTTCTGACACTTCTGGTCAATGTCTTTTGCGTACTGACGAATGAGTCTTGCATCAACATCGTTGGATGTGGACTCAACATTGGAAAGAACGCTCATCAAGCTTTCCGTTGCGTTCAGCTCAGCCGTAAAGTCTGGTCTGCAACTGATGAGAGTTGTTAAGAAAATCAGGGCGATGATGTACCGCCAGTTAAGCATTCAATTCTATTGATTCGAAACCTGTGTACTTGTGCAAAACGGCCGGAATTCTGATTCCATTTTCGGCCTGATTGTTCTCTATCAATGCTGCCATGATGCGTGGTAAAGCCAATGCACTTCCGTTCAGCGTGTGCGCCAATTGCGGCTTATCATTCCCTTGGCGGTAACGCAGTTTCAATCGGTTGGTCTGAAATGTCTCAAAGTTGGAAACAGAACTCACCTCCAACCATCTTTCCTGTCCACCAGACCACACCTCGAAATCAAAGGTCAGGGCAGAGGTAAAACCGAGGTCACCACCACAAAGTCTGAGAATGCGGTAGTGCAATCCGAGTTTATCCAACAAACCTGCTGCATGAGCCACCATGGTATCCAACACTTCATAGCTCTTATCTGGGTGAACCACCTGAACGATCTCCACCTTATCGAACTGGTGCAATCGGTTCAGGCCCTTCACATCTTTTCCGTAAGAGCCGGCCTCGCGTCTAAAGCAAGGAGAATAAGCTGTCAGTTTCTTTGGCAACTCATCCTCATTCAAAATCACATCTCTGAAAATGTTGGTCAACGGAACTTCCGCTGTTGGAATCATATACAGGTTGTCATCCTTCATGTGGTACATCTGCCCTTCCTTATCTGGCAACTGTCCCGTTCCGAATCCAGATGCTTCGTTAACCACGAATGGCGGTATGAACTCGGTGTAACCAGCGGCTCTGGCCTCGTCCAAAAAGAAGTTGATCAACGCTCTCTGAAGTTGTGCTCCTTTCCCAACGTAAAGTGGAAATCCAGCTCCTGTGATCTTTGCTCCAAGTTCAAAATCTATCAGGTTCAGTTCTCTCACCAAGTCCCAATGCGGCTTTGGTGTAAAATCAAAAGTAGGTTTGGCTCCATGTTCAGAAACCACTTCATTGTCTTGGTCTGATTTGCCCGCAGGCACACTTTGGTGTGGAATATTAGGAAGGTGATAAAGCAGTTCGTTCAGTTCGTTTTGAACCTCTGCCATCTGATCTTGCAGAACACTTGATTTCTGCTTCAGGTCCGCGGCTTTTGCCTTAGCGTCATTTGCTTCCTGCGCTTTGCCTTGCTTAAAGAGCCCTCCAATTTCCTTAGCCAACTTATTGGCTTCGGCCAACGTTTCGTCCAATTGTGTTTGCGTGGCTCTTCGCTTTTCATCCAAGGCCAGAACGCTGTCAATGGATTCGGTTGCATCAAATCCTCTGGCTTTCAACCTCTCAATAACCTCGTTTCGGTTTTCTTTTATGTACGCTGTCTGTAACATGAATTTCTATCGCGAATTTATCTACTGGAAACAAAAAATCCCTTGAACCGAGGCACAAGGGATTTCTCAAATAACGTGTCGGTTTCTTAGCTGAAAGGAACTACAGAGACAAACGAACGATTGTCTTTTCTCTTTCTGAATTCAACTGTACCGTCTACCAATGCAAAAAGCGTGTGGTCTTTTCCAATACCAACGTTTTCACCTGGATGATGACCTGTTCCGCGCTGACGAACAATGATGTTACCAGCTACAGCGGCCTGACCACCGAATATCTTAACTCCGAGTCTTTTACTTTCTGACTCTCTTCCGTTTTTAGAACTACCAGCTCCTTTCTTGTGTGCCATGGTTGTTTACCTTTTTCGGATTATTACTCTTTATCGTCTGATTTTTGCTCAGCCTTTGGAGCTGCTTCTTTCTTAGGAGCAGCCTCTTTCTTTTCTGCTTTTGGCGCAGCTTCTTTGGCCTCTGCCTTAGCGGCACCACCTTTTGCAGAAATTCCTTCAATGACCAATTCGGTCAAAGCCTGACGGTGGCCATTCAATTTCTGGTATCCTTTTCTTCTTTTCTTCTTGAAAACAAGAACCTTATCGTCTTTCAAGTGAGAAACGATCTTGGCAGAAACAGTTGCACCTGTTACAGTTGGCGTTCCAACAGTCACTTTCCCTTTGTCATCCAAAAGAAGGACCTTATCGAAAGTTACTTTAGAACCTTCTTTTCCTTCCAATCTGTGAGCGAACACTTTTGTGTCTTTCTCAACCTTGAACTGTTGTCCAGCTATATCAACAATTGCGTACATCTTAAACAGAATTGTATTTATCTCCCCAAATTGGGGCTGCAAATTTAAGAAAAGAAAGACTGCTTACAACAGCGTCTGAAAATAATTTATCTATCTCTTGAGATGAAGCAGACGATCGTTGTAAACATTACCGTCTACAAGTAGCTGTATCAGATATAGTCCGTTCGGGTCCAGACCTGCAGAAGCATCAAACTCAAAACGAGCCTGACCAGCTGCATGCATGCCATTGTAAACTTGGTTTACCTCCTGTCCAAGGCTGTTATAAACCGTCAATTGTACGTTTGCGCGTTCAGCCAGATCGAACTGAATGGTGGATAAACCATTTGTCGGGTTTGGATAGACCGACATGATTGGTGGCTTTCTGTTTGCATCGAAAATGCCATCTGGTTGTTGGTCTGGCACTCTTTGACGTGTGTATTGGATAAACGACAACATCATTTCATCTTCAGTGGTCAGCCCGAATGTGATAACTGGCGCAGTTTCATTTGCGCTTCCCGGAATCTGATATTTCGCAATTTGAATCAATCCATCATCTTCTGCAATTGGTATCATCTCACCGTAAACTTCGTCTAGGTATAAGTTGCCCGGATGTTCCCAATCATAATATCCTTGATTGAACGTGTACTGCGTATTGTAAAACCCTTCATAGAGTTGCTCACCTTGACTTCCGTCCGGATTACGCTTGTAGATGTCATAATCCGTTCCGTATTTGTGAGTATGAGATGAAAGGAACCAAATGTAAATTGAGTCTGTTGCCGAGTTTTGATCGTCAAACGTTGCAGCATCTGTAAATGACACCTCATTTCCGTTGTTAGGGATGAAAATTGCCAAGTTGATGAGCAGATCACTCTCCATCTCTATCAAATCCAGAGCATCATTATCTGTCCAGAAATTAATGTAAACCTCAGCGGCAAGAACTGAATCCCCGTTGCTTGCGTAGTTGATAATGTGATAGTTCAAATCAATTGAACTGTTCTCTTCGATCTTATAAGCTGTACCTGCTGGCAATTCCAGAATATCAGGATCTACCCAACCTACCATGTACGGGTTTTGGAATGCATTCTGGATTCCGACCGGTCTAAGTCCTTCATCTTCTCCATTTGCGGTTTGTTCATCCAACTCAAACAGAAGGAAGTGATGTGATTCATCATTGAAGAACCCTTCAAACTTCACAATATTCTGCTCACTGTTGTCAAGCAACTGCTCCTTCTTGTAGAATTCAACCTCTTCTCCTGGTTCAAGGAAAAATGGTCCTAAATGCATCTGAAACCCTTCTCCTGCCGGTGGTGCTGCTGGGACCTCTATTCTGGCCATTCCATTGTCATTGTAATAATCATCCAGCGTCTGTGGGTCTACGAATGTGCCATTCTGTTTGGCCCCGTAAACGATCCATTGACGGATCAGCTCAATTTCCTCCTTGGCCAAGGCTGGTTGGTTCTGAGGCATCGAATTTCCTTCAGCAACATCCATCCCAAACGCACCATCCCAATCTAGCGTGGCGCATTTGTAAAGTAGAAAGCTGTTATGAGGGTAACCGGCATCTATCAACTTGTAGCCTTTAGCAGCGGCTGCCGGGTTCAGAGGGTCAACACCAACCAAAGCCGAAATAAGATCAGAAGGGTTTCCGCTCAGATCCAAGTTGGCACTTGGATTACCACCACTATGGCAACCTGTGGTACAATTGGCTTGGAAAATGGCACTTACGGATTGAGCTGTTGATTGTGCGAAACCGATCGTTGGTAATAGAGCCACCAACAGGGCTGAGTAAAGTCGTTTCATTCTAATTTCAAATGTGAAAAGCCAAATATAGTATGCAAGCCGAACAATAGTGTCATTTGGCTGATGGTTTATTGACCAAATACACTCCTGCCAGGATTATTAATACCCCCATAACAGACCAAACACTGATCTGTTCACCGTCCAGAAAACCCCAGCCAATAGCCACAATGGGCACAATGTAGGTTACCATGGAAGCAAACAACGCTCCACCAGATTGAATGAGGCGGTTGAACATCAGCACGGCCAACGTAGTACCGACAATGGCCAAAATGGCTATGGCACCGAAAGATCGGAGAGCGTACTCATGATTGAATCTTGAAACAAAATCGGTACTGAACAGAAATATCAAGCATGCTGGCCCTACCCACAGAAAGGAACCGGCCGTGATGAGCATGGACGGCATTTTGGACAGGTATCGCCTTACAATATTCAGGTTGAACGCGTAACAAGTACTTGCCAACACCACCAACAACGATTCGGTTTGAAAACCGCTGATGCCATCTGGCATTACTATCAGCATAACTGCTCCGACAAAACCGATGAGCAGACCTACCACCTGCAGAAACCATGTTCGTAGTCCGAACAAAAGCAGTCCGAACCCGAGCGTCAGTATCGGAACTAAAGAATTCAACATCCCCGCCAGGGAACTATCAATTTTGGTTTGGGCTATCGCAAAAAGAAACGCGGGAATTCCATTTCCGGTAAGACCCACGGAAAGCAGAACGAGCCATTCCCTCTTTGTTATTTCCTTGAATCGCAGTAGCAGAAAAGGCAACGTAACCACCCAGGCCATTCCCATGCGCAGCGCGGCAATTTGCACATCGCTAAAAGCAATGAGCCCTTTTTTCATCAGAATGAACGAGCTGCCCCACACCACTCCGATTCCGAAAAGAAGCATCCAATTGCGAAGCGGCTGACCCATTGCGCAAAGAAACGTTAAATGAAGCCTGTGTAACTTCTGTCATGTACAATTGGCAAACACATGTTGTAGTTTTGCCAAGCAATGGAAAAGACGATCATTGAAGTGGATGGAATGAGCTGCGGCCATTGCTCGGCTGCTGTGAAATACCTGATAGAGGAATTGGATGGAGTTGAATCTGCTGATGTGATTCTGGCAGAGGGCAAAGCCATTGTGGGATTTGACCGAGAGAAAACCGATCCCGAAGCAATAATTGAAAACATCAATAGTTCAGAAACCTATAAAGCAAGATTGAAATGAAAACGAGACTATTTGCATTGGCCATTATGGCATCTGCCGCATTTTTTGTCGGATGCGGTGAAACCGGAACTTCACATTCTGAGGAGGAAACTGCGGTTGAAATGATGAAAGTGGAAGACATGGAAACCCCAACCAAATTGGCGGTTAAAATTGAAGGCATGATGTGCCCAAGCGGATGTGCAGCGGCCATCCAGAAAGAGTGCGGAAAATTGGCCGGAATGGGCGAAAGCACCGTTAACTATGAGGAAGGAAAAGGCTATTTCACATTTGATGCCAGCAAATTGACCCAAGCAGATGTGATCAGCTGCATTGAGAAAACGAACGGTGGCGATCATTACACGGCTACCGTTGTGGAAGAAGGTGAGACCGAAGATCCAGCCGTTGAAGAAACGGAAGGAGAGGTTGAGGCCATGCGTGTTGTGAAACACGAAGACGAGGCTCACTCGTAATTGGTAAAACGAGAAAAAGAGAAACGAAAAAGGTCGCTGAGAAGCGGCCTTTTTTACTTTAGATAATCATGAAAGACTACCCGTTACTTATTGGTGGCAAAGAACTGACCACCAACAATAGGCTGAATGTTCTGGACCCATACGACAATGGCATTGTGGGCAAAACATACTTGGCAAGCACCAAGGAACTGGAAAAGGCCATTGAGGCTGCGGAGTCAGCTCGTAAACCACTTTGGAGTTTGCCCACTCACGTTAGAAGCACGGCTTTGCTTCAGATATCGAACGAACTGCAGCGTAGAAGTGCAGAATTGGCCGCTTTACTCGCAGCCGAATGCGGCAAACCGTTGAAATATGCCCAAGGCGAGATCGACAGAGCTGTGCAAACCTTCAGAATTGCCAGCGAAGAGGCCAAACGTCTGCCCGCTGAAGTGATGCAACTGGATACTACTCCTGCCGGAGAAAATCGCGAAGGCATTGTGAAGCATTTCCCCGTTGGACTAGTAGCCGGGATTGCTCCGTTCAATTTCCCAATGAATCTGGTGGCGCACAAGATCGCCCCGGCCATAGCCGCTGGTTGTCCCATTATTCTGAAACCTGCTTCGTCCACACCACTTTCGGCACTGGAATTGGCGCGCATTGTAGATAAAACGGAACTGCCAAAAGGCGCTGTAACAGTGCTTCCGATGGATCGAGAAACAGGAAATCAGTTGGTGACGGATGAGCGGTTCAAACTGCTCACCTTCACGGGTTCTCCAGAAGTGGGTTGGAAAATGAAAGAACAGGCCGGTAAGAAACGAGTGGTGCTGGAGTTGGGCGGAAACGCGGGCGTCATCATCACCGCAGGCACCGACCTTGACAAAGCTTTGCCCAGATTGTTGGTTGGCGCGTTTGCCTACTCTGGGCAGGTGTGCATTCACGCGCAGCGGTTCTTTGTGCATCGGTCATTGTTTTCAGACTTCTGCGAGAAGATGAAAACGGGTGCTGAAGCCCTTAAATGGGGCTCTCCGTTAGATGCTGCAACAGACATTTCGGCCATGATAGATGCGGCCAACACGCACCGAATGGATGAGTGGCTGAAGGAAGCCACCGATGCAGGTGCCAAGGTTATTTCTGGCGGATTTGAGAAAGACGGCATCTATGCGCCAACCATTCTTACCCATGTGAAAAAGGAATTGCGCGTCTGCTCAGAAGAGGCGTTCGGCCCCATTATTACCGTTGAGCCGTTCGATGATTTTGAAGATGCCATTGACATGCTCAACGACTCAAAATTCGGGCTGCAGGCAGGCGTTTACACAGACAGCATTACCGAAATGAACCTGGCTTTTGAGAAGATCGAATGTGGCGGAGTCATCATCAATGATGTGCCCACCTTCCGCGTAGATCAGATGCCATACGGTGGAATCAAAGACAGCGGGTTTGGCCGCGAAGGCCTCAAGTACGCCATCTTGGATATGATGGAACCGCGGATTCTGGTTAAGCCAAAATAACATTGCGTTTTGGTCGGATAGGGTTATTTTTAGAAAGTAATTCCAAATTCTACCCCAATGAAACGACCATTACTTCTCCCCGGTTTATTGCTCCTTTCTTTTGCAGCCTTCGCGCAGCACGCCAAGGTGGTGCCGAACCCAGCGTTGGTTCCAACAGAAAAGGCCCAATTCGTAAAATCTGAAGAACTCAGTGCCGAATGCCTCGGACTCCGCAAGTTCCAAGACATCGACACCAAGTGGATGCGAACGGTCGGTTCGCGAAGCATAGAGCATGGCGCACCCAATAAGTCTGAACTCGACCGTAGGAAGGCCGAAAAAACGCGTTTGAAATTTGAGAACGTAAGCCGAGAACAGAACCCCGAAGTAGCCAACCCGTTGGCAACCGACCCTGTGGTTGGAACCAATTTTCTGGGTAATGAGCTGTTTAACGGGACGCCAGCAGACAACAACATGGCCATTTCCAATGGCGGAATTATTGTAAGTGCCGATAACGCCACCATGGAGGTGTACGATGGCGATGCGCAAGACCCGTACTTGTTCACGCTCACAGCGCACTCCGATTTCTTCAACTTTTTGAATCCGGCCCCAACAGGAAATATTTACGACCCGAAAGTGCTGTACGATAGCGGTGCCGACCGCTTCATCTACCTCATTCTGCACGGAACATCATCACAGCAAAGCGAATTGCTCATCTGCTTTTCGCAAAGCAATAATCCAGCGCAAGATGGTTGGTGGGTTTACCGCGTTCAGGCCAATCAGGCACATCCGGGTTCATGGTTCGATTATCCCAATATCGGGGTCAGCAACAATGAATTTTATGTGTCGGGCAACATGTTTACCGATGCCGGGCAGAATTCTGGCAACATCCTTTTCCAGATTGAGAAGAACGCGTGTTACAACGGACAGAACATCAACTATCAGTATTGGGCCAACGTGGTAGACCAAACGCAGGAAACGGCCTTTACCATGGTGCCACTCAGTTGGGGACAGCAAGGCAATTACGGCCCTGGCGTGTTGCTGGTGGCCAACGAAACCTCAGAACCATCAGACCGCATCATGGTGTTTGACCTAACGGACGATATGTCTTCAAGCAACGAGCAACTGAATGCCTACAGCGCCAACACCGATTTCTTCGATGTAGGCGGTCAGGCAGCACAGAGCGGCTCCAACGTGCTACTGGATATTGGCGACAACCGCATTCAGAACGGGTTCTACCTCAACGGAACCATTCATATGGTGTTTACCAGCGATATCGGTCAAGGCTGGAACGGTATCAACTACAAACGCATCAACGTCAGTAATATGAATGTGCAGGGTTCCACTTTCGGTAACGTAGGAAGTTTCGATTACTGCTACCCTGCTGTCGCGAGTTCGGGTTCCGATCAGAACGACAAGTCGGTCATCATCGGTTTTCTCAGGTCGGGGCAGACCATTTTCCCTGAGTTCAGAGCCGTGAACTGCGACCATAATATGCAATGGAGCAATTCGGTACAGGTCAAAGCGGGTGAAGACGATGTGAACATCGGTGGGCAGAGTCCGGACCGTTGGGGCGATTATTCGGGGATTTCTCGGAGAAACGGAGCCAACCGAACCGTTTGGGCAAGCGGTTGCTACGGGATGAGCGGCAACAATTTTGGCGTGAACAACGGCTGGAATGCGTGGATAGCTGAACTGACCGATGGTGGTAGTCCGGGAGCCATTGAAGAAGAGGAAACTTCACAACCTGTTCGGGTATTTCCTAACCCTGCCATAGACCAGTTTTCTGTGAGTTTTGATATGTTGAAACGTGCTGACATTAACGTGAGCATTTACGATATGGAAGGAAAATTGGTAAAGGTTCTCTTGAACGATAATCTGAAACCAGGTGGCAAAACGGTTCAGTTCAATCGCAATGCACTTACCAGCGGAACGTACCTGATCTCCGTTACTTCAAACGATAAAATCATCTCCAATGAAAAGCTTGTTATCAATTAGTCTGCTATCCATTCTACTGTCGGTTTGCAACGGAAACAAGCAGAAGGAACAGCAACCGGAAAACACCGCAGCCTCTGAGCGTATTGACCCTGAGACAATGCCTGAGCAGAACGAATACTCAGAAACGGAAACCACCATGGACGGTGCCTCTGCCGATGAGAAAGCAGCTGAACCAACTGCGGAGAAGCCTGGCCTTCAGGGAGAAATGCCTGATACTTCAAAGAAGCAGGTTATTGAGCACGGCTCACCCGATCAGGCGAGAAACGATTCGGTAAAAGCTGCTAAAACGAAGGGGAAGTATTGAGTAAGCACGATGTGCTGAAACATACCATCTTGGATAAGATGGGTTTGTAGATTTTGAGTGACCAGAAAGACGCGACAACTTATTTTCGCTGTATGAAACAATGTGTTGGAGCACTTCTTCTGCTGATTTCCTTAACAACTTTCGGACAAAATGAAATGGTTGTGACCAATTCGTTCGACACGCTTGTATGTAATAAAGTTGAACTCGAACGGCACTCTGGCGAAGGGATTGACTTTTTGGTAATTGAAAAACTAGATGGAAAAACCAGTAGAATGGCAGTCACATCCGTTTTCAATTACACGGTTAAAGGAGAGTGGAAAATGGACAATCAAACGCCATTACCGCTGGACGAACAAACAGGTGAAATCATCTATCAAGAAATTCAAAATGTTGATGGTGTTAGTTCTGAGGAACTATTTACTCGAGCGAAATATTGGGTTGCCAACAATTACGTTTCAGCAAATGATGTGATTCAATTTGAGGACAGAAAAAGAGGGGTTCTTGTCGCAAAAGGAAATATCACGACTGGTGAACTTAGTGGTTTTGTTCGTCACACATTGGAAATTGCGTGTAAGGAAGGTAGGTACAGGGTAGAATACAAGAATCTATCATTTCATTGGTCTCACGAGGGCTTAAATCATGAATACTCACTATCCGAATGTTTTCCTGCTTCTGAAAAACTGAAAGGAAACAGCCTCCATAGAAAGTTTGTAGTTAGGGCAACAAACAGAATGGACATTTCAATCAAGGAAAGCCTCAAATCGCTGGATGGCGCTATGAGAAAACCAATTCAATCTGATTGGTAATCACTCCTGCACTATTCGCAGCGTTTCCACAGGCTTGATGATCTTACGGACAGGGAGCCACGCGGCCAACAGACCTATGGTGGCCACCACATGAAATACGTAGAGTACATCCATTGGCTGAACCTCAACAGGATATGCCTGAACGATGTAGTTGCCGCCTGAACTCAGTTTTACCAGTTCGAACTGAATCTGCGCGTAGCAGACCAGTAACCCGAGCACAAGGCCACCAACAGCTCCGATCATGGAAATGAAGATGCCTTCAAGAATGAAAATGCGCTGAATGAGTTCTTCGCTGGCGCCCATGCTGCGTAGAATGTTGATGTCCTTTTTCTTTTCGAGAATGAGCATGGTCAACGAACCGATGACATTGAAAATGGAGATCATGAGGATGAAAGAAAGAATCATGAAAACCGCCCATTTCTCACTCTTCATGATCTTGTAAAGCAACTCGTTCTGCTGGTAACGGTCTTTCACAACGTAAGCAGAACCCAAGGTTTCTTGCAGCGATTCGCGCACTTCTGCCATGTTGGCTTTGGGGTCAAGCGCTAACTCCAACGAAGAAACGCGGCCTTCATGATCCAACAGATCCCGCGCAAACGAGATGGGCGTTATCATGTATTTGAGGTCAAAATCGGCCTGAATGGAAAACACGCCCGTGGCAAAAAGTTGCTTTACATTGAATGCTTTGCTCGGATCGATCGTAGCACTCGAACCCCGTTTGGGAACATACACCTGAATGGTATTTATCGGGTCGTTCACATTCACCGAAAGGTGGTAAGCCACTCCAGACCCGATCATGGCCGAGGGAGTTCCGTTCACGTGCATGGCCGCATCGCCATCAATGATCATGGTGTCAATGTCGGTCAGTTCATTGAAATTGTCTGAAACACCTTTTATCCGTGCGAAATACTGCTTATCGCGATAGCGCAACAAGCAACTTTCTTCCAGCACTTCTACAATGCCGATAACGCCTTCTGTTTCCAGGATCTTATCCGTTGGGATGGTGCTTAGCTCCAGTGTTTTCCCTTCGGCCGGCCTGATGACCACGGGTGCTTCGAACACATTGTAAAGCGAGATGACCAACCCTTCGAAACCATTGAAAACCGACAACACAATGACCATGGCTGCTGTTACCACGGCCACGCCCGCCACAGAAATGGCCGAAATGATGTTGATGGCGTTGTGCGACTTCTTCGAAAAGAGGTAGCGTCTTGCTATGAGAAACGAAAGATTCAATGGTTTCTAATTACGAATGAAAAGTACGAACATGCGAATGTGGGCACCTCAGAGGTCGGCAAATTCGAATATTCGTATCCGATTCGCAATTGGCAACCTTAACCGCCTTTTAGCAACTCATCGATGCGCTCAATATGATCCAGCGAATCATCAATGTAAAATTGCAGTTCTGGAACTACGCGCATCTCGGGCCGTTCTGAAGCAAGATACTTCCTTACTTCCCAATCGCGCTCTTTTATCTCCTTCAGCACCGCCTGTTTATCGGCCACGGCAAAAATGCTGAGATAGACCTTGGCCACGCCCAGATCTGGACTGACCCGAACAGCTGTTACGGTTATCATTCCGCCCTTGGCGAAAGATGAACCGTTGCGTTGGAAATAGATGCCCAACTCTTGTTGGTAGACCTTAGAAACTTTCTTCTGACGCGTACTTTCCATTACGTCAAAAGTACACGGAAGAATTTCGAAATACTACTTGCAGCTATTGCTCGTTACTTGCAACTCAACGAAAAGTATATTTGCCGTATGCACAGCTATTGGGGAATCGTAGGACTGCTCAGAAACTACAAGGGTCTGGTGTTTGTGGTCGTGCTGATGAACATCCTTTCGGTCATTTTTTCCCTTTTCTCATTGACCATGGTTGTGCCGCTTTTGGGCGTATTGTTCGGTATACAACCCATTGTAACCGAAATGCCTCCGGTAACGCTCAACCCGAACAATCTCATTGACCTGTTTTACTATGAGGTCAGTCAGTTGATCTTGGATGAAACTGGGCAGATAACCTTGGATGGGCAAATGAAGGCGCTTGTTTTCATCTGCGTGTTTGTGGTGGTTACTTTCTTCTTGAAGAACATGTTCCGCTACTTGGCGCTGTTCTTCAGCGCACCGCTTAAGAATGGCGTGGTGAGGGACATCAGAAACCAGATCTACCACAAGGTGGTGAACTTGCCTCTCGCCTATTTTTCTGAAGAGAAGAAAGGGGATGTGATTGCCAAAATGACCAGCGATGTACAGGAGGTTGAAAGCTCCATCATGAGCTCCGTTGAGGTTGTTTTCAAGGAGCCTTTTACCATTATTTTCTTCCTCGGAACATTGATCGTTTGGAGCCCAGAATTGACCATGTTCGTACTGATTCTGCTACCGGTAACCGGTCTACTAATTGGAAGGGTTGGTAAGAGTCTGAAACGGTCTTCCAAAAAGGTTCAAAAACAGATGGGAGTGCTTGTTTCGGCCATGATAGAGACACTCTCTGGCCTTCGGATAATCAAGGCATTCAACGCCATCGATACTTCTTACGAGAAGTTCCAACGGATCAACGAGGAGTACAAAAACCAGAAGGTTCGGATGATTCGTAAACAGCACTTGGCCAGTCCACTGAGCGAAGTTCTGGGTACGTTGGTAATGGTAACCGTGATCTACTATGGCGGCTCGTTGGTACTGGGTGGTGGCGACCTGAAAGCCGACCTTTTCATCGGTTACATTGTGGTTTTCTCACAGCTCATTCAGCCTTCAAAAGCGCTTACATCTTCGATTTACATGATACAGAAAGGCATGGCTGCCGCTGAGCGTATCAGTACGGTGCTCGATGCCGAAGAGACCATCAGTGAAAAGCCGAACGCGGTCACGCTCGAGAAGTTTGAGAAGCAGATAGAATTTAAAGACGTGAGCTTTTCTTACGATAACGGCATGGAGGTGCTGTCCAACGTAAACCTCACGATCAAACGTGGTAAAACAGTAGCGATCGTTGGCCCGTCAGGAGCAGGGAAAACCACATTGGTTGATCTTGTGCCCCGCTTTTACGACCCTTGCGAAGGCGCAGTGCTTATTGATGGAATAGACACGCGCGACATGAAAGCGTGGGATCTTCGCGCCAAATTGGGAATCGTTACCCAGGAAGCCATTCTCTTCAACGATACGGTTTACAACAACATCGCTTTCGGTTTGAAAGATGTGCCCGAATCTGAAGTGATGAATGCCGCCAAAGTTGCCAACGCACACGATTTCATTGTGCAGATGGACAAAGGCTACCACACCAGCATCGGTGAAGATGGCAGCAAGCTTTCGGGTGGTCAACGACAACGGATAAGCATTGCCAGAGCCATTCTTCACAACCCTCCGATTTTGATATTGGATGAAGCAACATCTGCGTTGGATGCTGAAAGCGAAAAACTCGTTCAGGATGCACTTTTCAAACTCATGGAAAACCGAACTTCGCTTATCATCGCACACCGATTGTCAACGATTCAGTATGCTGATGAGATCATTGTCATTGACCAAGGAAAGATCATAGAGCGTGGCAATCACATGGGACTGATTGCCCACAATGGGGTTTACAAGAAACTGTATGAAATGCAGGCGTTCGTTTAGTTCAAGGTTCCGAGGTTAAGGTTTAACGTAAACCCACCTTGAACTTTGAACATTAAACCTTGAACCGTTTTACCCAAGCCCCGAAATCGAACAACGCGAACAGCGGCTTCTCCTCGGCTTTCTGACACAGTTCCGAGCAATCCGAATCCAGCTTTGCCCAAAGCTTTTTCCATTCTGAAGCCTCGGCACGAAGCAATTCGCCATAGTGCCTGAACAGTCGTTGTGCCGTATCCGAACCCAGCCCTTGCGCATCGCGCTTTTGGCTTCGCAACAGCGATTCCACCAGTTCAAGGTCGCCCAGTTCGTACCGCACCATTATGATCAAAAGGGAAGCCAGTTGTCGCGTAAGCATGCTCGCCTCACCAGGCATCTCCAGAATGGCGCGTATCCATCTTTTGGAGGTCTGATACTCACCGGCCATGACGTGCAGCACCATTCCGTTGTAAAGAAAAACCAATCGGAACGGTTCCTTCACAGGTTCAAATGCTGCCGTTACCTCGGCCCAAAGTTCATCGGCCCGCTTTGCTCCTTGGCTAAAATTGTTTTCGTGGAAATACGCTTGCAATTCATGGTTGGCGGCATAAACAGTGGTCAGCTCTTTTACGTTCTTCAGGTCTTTGAAGATCGGGGTCGATGGCGCATCGCGCAGCTGGTTCAGCCAGTCGGTGAACTCGGGCGTAAAGCCCTTTGCCGAGAGTTTACTGACATAGCTGTTCAGTCGGTTGAAGTAATCCTGCGCGCGACCAGCGGCCAAGGCTGGTACGCTACGCAACAATTGCAACGACTGCAAATAGCTCTGTTCGGATGATTCCGGATCCAACAAAAGTGAGTGGCAAATACCCCAGAACGTGTGGAAATAGTACTTGGAAACAGGTGTTACAGCCCGTTCAATATCCTTCATCAACTGATGCTGGATCAGCTCATCCAATCGCGCACGTTCAGAATCATCACGCACCGAACCCGATCCCAAACGGATGTTGAGCAACTCGCGGATGAGGGAATAATAGACCGATTCGTTCAGCATGTTATTCAGATACTGTTGCTCACGCTCCAACAACTGACGGTTCACCACAATCCCATCGCCATACTGCATGGTTTTGAGCAACTGAACCGCTTGCAAGGCGGTATTCCAAAACAGGCCATCAGCGGCCCGTTGCTCCAGTTTTTTCAGCAATTCCACAGCATCAGCGGTGCAACCGTGAGCATGCAACGCAACTGCCTTCCGGATGCCATGTTCCGTGGTGCTTCGCTCTCCGCTTTCACGGCCAAAGTGAACCAGCGCATCCAATATCTGGTGCTTGAGGTGATTCTTGGTGACGGGCAAATTCGCGGCCCACTTCTCTGCGTCATACCGTTGGCGGATGTCATTATCGGTCAGAGATGGGTCTTTTATCAGCACCTCGAACAACGAAAGATGGTTGGCACCATCGCCCGAACGCTGGGCGTAAAGCCTGAAATACCTCTTTTCGGAGGCACTCAGACCTTTAATCAGTTTCCGTAGTGAATCGTCCATTTTGTATTAGGAACGAAGATAGAATTCGGTTCGATGATGCACTCCAGACCTTTAATGTTTGCAAAACTCTGTTTTTAAGGAATACTCCGTGAAAACGTAATTCGAGGCTGAATTCTAACTCCATCAACATGAAAAAATCTCTCCTCTTCCTTTTGCTTGCATGCGCTGGTTCAGTTCATGCTCAAACGATTGCTGCCGGTGGCGCTCACAGCGTTTATATCTGTCCTAATGGTTCGGCCGTGTCGGTCGGGCGCAATCAGGCCGGACAGTTGGGCTGGGGCCAATTGATACCGCAAACCAATGAAACAGTCGATGTTCAGAACCTGACCGGAATTGCCGCTGTTTCGGCAAACGATGAGCACACGCTTTTCTTGATGGACGATGGCACGGTTTACGCCTGCGGACGAAATTGGGATGGACGCCTTGGGTTGGGGTCTTACTCGGGCACCAATGTTCCACTACAGATATCTACACTTTCAGATGTGGTTGCAGTATCTGCCGGGCGTTTTCATTCGCTTTTCCTTAAAAGTGACGGGACCGTTTGGGCCGCGGGCGATAACCAATACGGAGCACTGGGCGATGGTTCAAATACTACACGCAATGTTCCAGTACAGGTAAACAACCTTACGGGGGTCACCGCCATTGCGGCCGGAGCCTACTTCTCCTTGTTCCTCATGCCGAATGGCGATGTATATGGTTGTGGATACAATGACGATGGTCAGCTCGGGACTCAGAATTACAACAACTCAAACGAACCCGTTGCCATGGTGGTAAGTAGTGTTTCCAAAATTGCTGCCGGATACGCACACTCGCTGATGTTGAAGACCGATGGCACGGTTTGGTCCTGTGGCCGCAACGACCTTGGTCAGCTTGCACTTGGCGGCAATGGCGGTTCGGTAACGCCAACTGTGCTTCAAACAGGATTGGGACAGGTGAGTGCCATAGCTGGCGGATATGCCCATTCACTTTTCCTTCGTACAGATGGAACGGTTTGGGCCGCAGGAGATGATACTTACGGTCAATTGGGTGATGATGCAAACTTCGTTGGGAACGGTTTTCCGCAACAGGTAAGCGGGTTGACCGAGATAGCGGAAATAGCTGCTGGAGACAATCACAGCGTATTCAAAAAATCGGATGGAACATACTTTGGCTGCGGAAGCAATGAACTGGGCCAATTGGCCAATGGAACCAACGGTGGTGGCAACTTTGAACCAGAACCCATCGAGTCAACCATCAATTGTGCGGTGACAGCCGTTGATGAGCCGATCGGAACATCATCAACAGAACTGATCTGCTACCCGAATCCAGCAACAGACCTTGTGGCGGTCGTAACTGATTCGGAGGCCAACTTCTCGATAGAGGTTTTTGATGCGATGGGTAGAATTGTGTTCGCATCAACAATGAAGCAGCGTATGGAAATATCTTTGGAGCAACTGCCATCTGGTGCTTACATGGTGCAGATTACAGATCTGGAAACAGGCAAACGTACCTCCAACAGGATTTTGAAGCTGTAAGCTTCGTTGATGTTCAAGGTTCCGAGTTCAATGTGAGTTCACTTTGACCTCGGAACCTTGAACTATTTTTTGAATAGCGGCACCGTACTACAAGCCTCTCCGTACATCACACTTTTTGCAACGGGTGTGAGCTTGGAAACGAACTCCACGAACGCGGAGGTCGGAACAGGATACTTACTACAGCCTTTTACGATCACCCGCTCATCTTGGAATTGCGATAGGTCGAGGTTGGATAGCGCTTCTTGATAAAGCACCGTTTCCAAGGTTTCTGAAGTTCCCATCACCACTCGTTTGGCAACAGGTTGCAGATAAGTGGCGGCCAACATGTAAGACCACTGTGGTACGATGGCATCGGCCGTGCATTCAATATTCACGAACGCATTTTGGTACGTGATCCAATCAAGGTCTTTCAATTGCTGGCGGTAATCTTTCTCGCGGAGGATCAATCCTTCAAAAAGAAAATCTTTCAGGTCGAATATCCTTCTCGGACCAACTTGGTAAAGGTCTTCCAAGTTGAAGGTGATGAGGCCGCTTTCGGCAACCTTGTTTCTTATTTCGTCCATGGTTTCGAATTACTAATTCCGCTTACGCGGTACGAATATCCGAATGCCCTTCGATCGAAGCTCAGTCCGTTCAGCTGACCCAGTTCGTCATATTCGTATGCTATTCGTAATTCGTAACCCATTTTACATGAAACCCAGCTCAAGCAAAGCCGCCTCGCTCATCATGTCCTTGTCCCAAGGTGGGTCGAAGGTGAGGGTCACCTTTCCTTCGGTCACTCCTTTTACGCCACGGACTTTTTCTTCCACTTCCAGAGGCAAACTCTCGGCAACGGGGCAACTTGGCGAGGTCAACGTCATCAGCACATCGGCTTTACCATCGGCATCCACTTTCACTTCGTAGATCAACCCCAACTCATAAATGTCCACTGGAATTTCTGGGTCATAAACCGTGCGCAGCACATCAATGATGCGCTCCTCCAGTTGCTTTATATCATCGTACGAAAGGCTCATGACGGGTTATTCATCTGGGTTTTGAATGCCAGCGCGTACAGTTCATCTGCTTCACCATGCTCACCAATCCGTTCGAGCGCGTTGGCGACAAATGTTCCTTCAATCCGATCTGGTCGATGAAGGTCATATCGGCATTCACAATATCATCTGGTTTTCGCCCGAAAGCACACGGATCGACAGGTTGATGATGCCCTTGGTGATAATGGCATCGCTATCGGCCGTGAAGATCACTTTGCCGTTTTCCAGCTTCGCGTGAAGCCAAACACGGCTCTGACAGCCCTTGATCAGCAGGTCGTCCGTCTTCAGGCTTTCCTCGATCAGCGGCAGTTCTTTCCCAAGCCCGATAATGTGCTCGTACTTGTCCATCCAATCATCAAAAAGCGAAAACTCCTCGATGATTTCCTGTTCCTTCGCTTCAATATTTCCCACAGTTCCTACCATTTAAAACATTCTTTTCACACGCTCTATTCCTTCAACAAGTCGAATCACTTCTTGTTTCGTGTTGTACACCGCAAACGATGCGCGCACGGTTCCAGGGACACCGAAAAAATTCATGACAGGCTGAGTACAGTGATGTCCAGTTCTGAGTGCAATTCCCAATTTGTCGAGAATAACGCCTGTATCGTACGGATGGATGCCATCCAACACGAACGACACCAAACCAGCACGTTCTTTGGCTGTGCCGATGAAGCGCAATCCTTTGATGTCGCGCAATTGACTCGTGGCAAACCTTGATAGTTCAGCCTCATGCTGAATGATGAAATCATAACCAATGCTGTTGATGAAATCGATAGCTGCACCCAGTCCGATACCGCCCGCAATGTTGGGCGTTCCCGCCTCGAATTTGTGCGGAAGATCGTTATAGATCGTCTTCTCGAACGTCACGTTCTTGATCATATCGCCACCGCCTGATAGGGCGCCATGTCGTTCAGCAATTCTTCCTTACCGTAGAGAATTCCGACACCTGTTGGACCATACATTTTATGGGCGGAGAAAACGTAGAAATCGCAATCCAATTCCTGCACGTCCACAGGCGTGTGATGAATGGCCTGCGCGCCATCGATCAGCACGGGAATGTTCTGCGCATGCGCGATGTCGATCATCTTTTTGACCGGATTGATGGTGCCCAACGAATTGGAAACATGCACCAACGAAATGAGCTCCGTTTTTGGTCCGATCAACCTTTCGTATTCCTCCAGATCGATCTCGCCTTCCTTGCTGATCGGCACCACTTTCAGGTGTGCGCCTTTCCGTTCGCAAAGCATCTGCCAAGGCACAATATTGCTGTGGTGTTCCATGTAGGTGATGAGAATTTCATCGCCCTTTCGGATGAGATTTTCCCCGAACGAACTGGCCACCAAGTTGATGCCGCCCGTTGTTCCTGAAGTGAAAATGATCTCGTGGTCGTGCTCGGCATTGATAAACTTCTGCACCTTCTTGCGTACTTCCTCGTAAGCTGTGGTGGCCTCTTGGCTTAGCGTGTGCACACCACGGTGGATGTTGCTGTTCTCGTACTCGTAATAGTGCGTAATGGCATCGATGACCGACTGCGGCTTCTGCGAAGTGGCCCCGTTGTCGAAGTAGATCAGCGGCTTGCCGTTCACCTCGCGCTTCAGAATGGGGAACTGCGCCCGTATGCTTTCAATATCCACCAGCGTCTCGCTCATGCACGCATTTCTTTCAGCTTCGCCTGAATTTTCTGTTCGAGAATATTACGCAATTCTTCGCTCGAAACGCTGTTCAGAGCCTCGCCAGCGAAGGCTGTCAAAAGCAATGCGGTGGCTCCGAACTCATCCAAACCTCTGGCGCGAAGGTAAAATACCGCGTCCTCATCCAACTGACCCGTGGTGCTTCCATGCGAGCAGCGAACGTCATCCGCATAGATCTCCAATTCAGGTTTCGAGTTCATGGTGGCATCATCGGTCAGCAGAATATTGTTGTTCTGCTGGTAACCGTTGGTCTTCTGCGCATCAGGATGAACGAACACCTTTCCGTTGAAAACGCCCGTGCTCTTTCCGCCCAAAATGCCTCGGTATACTTCGTTGCTTTCGCAATGCGGAACCAAGTGATCCACCAACGTGTGGTTGTCGAACAGTTCGCTGCCTTTCAGCATGTAGAAACCGTTCAAGTGCGTTTCTGCGTTTTCGCCTTGCAGGCGGATGTTGAGGTTATTGCGAAGCAATTTTCCGCTCAACTGGAATGTGTTGGTGGTAAAATTCGCATCGCGCTGACAGAAGACCTCGGTAGTGTTCACCAAGTTTCCTTCAGCGATCTCCTGAACGATATTGAATTCGAGTTGCGAATTCTGCCCAACGAAAATCTCTGTGACATGATTATGAAGCGACTTTTCAGAAGCGTTTGAACCCGTGAAATGCAGCTGGCATTTCAGCGATGCGTTGTCTTCCAACTCGATCAGCAATCGCGTTGCCGCGAAGTTGTTTCCAGTTAATTCAACCGCTTGGTTCAAGATCAACTCATCCGAAACCTGCGTTCCTTTCTTCACACGCACCACCAACACGTTCTCGAAAAGTGAAGTGTTCAATGCCGCGTGCGATTCTTTGGTGTGAATGCCAGTAGAACCAGTCAGCTTCTCGTCTTCTGACCAGAAAATCTCTACGCCATCCACAGAATTGAACGTGCAATCTTCGGCTGTTGTAAACTCCAATCCGTTATCGAAAAGCCGTTTTACGTTGGTATATTTCCAATCCTCGTGTTTCTTCGATGGAATGCTGTTTTCTGCCAAAAAGGCTTCCGCTTCCGTTCGGATATTCCCGAACGAATTGGGCTTTTCAGCACCTTTCACCAACTCGGCCAAAACCGATGTCGTTGTCAGCTCGCTCATGCCTCTGCCGCTACTTCGTCCTTGATCCAATCGTAGCCTTTTTCTTCCAGCTCCAGCGCCAATTCCTTGGTACCCGAACGGACAATTTTGCCGTTGTATAGCACGTGGACAAAATCAGGTACGATATAATCTAAAAGTCTTTGATAGTGCGTGATGACCACAAATGCGTTGTCTTTCGATTTGAGCTTGTTCACACCATTCGCAACAATGCGAAGCGCATCAATATCGAGGCCGCTGTCTGTCTCATCCAAAATGGCCAATTTCGGTTCGAGCATCGCCATTTGGAAGATCTCATTCCGCTTCTTCTCGCCTCCTGAGAAACCTTCGTTCACCGAACGGCCAGCCAAGTTTCCGCTCAACTCCACCAATTGCTGCTTTTCCTTCATGAACTTGAGGAAATCTTTGGCTTCCAACGGCTCCAATCCTCTGTGTTTTCTGATCTCCGCAACAGCAGATTTCATGAAGTTCACGTTGCTCACACCTGGAATTTCCACTGGGTACTGAAACGCCAAAAACAGCCCTTCGCGAGCACGAATTTCCGGGTCCATGTCCAACAGGTCTTTGCCATCGAATTCCACTTCTCCGTCCGTCACCTCGTAGTTCTCATTTCCTGCGAGAACCGAAGCCAACGTGCTCTTTCCTGAACCGTTCGGCCCCATGATGGCATGCACTTCACCTGGATTCACCTCCAAGTTGAACCCTTTGAGGATGTCTTTGTCCTCCACACGGGCTTTTAGATTTTTTATGCTCAGTAAACTCATTTGTTTGTTCAACGTTTAATGTTCAAGGTTCAAAGTGACGCGACTCTAATTTCTCATATTCCTCGGCAGCCTCCATGAATTTTGAACCTTTGTATTCTGACTTTTTCAAATGGGAAATCAAGCCCTGAATTCCTTTTCCTTCTTCAATTGTTGCCTCTCGAAGTTCCTTTGCTCTCTCAGTCGTTTCAGGATGAAAATCCTCCAACCGATATAGTTGCGACCTCAATTCTCCACAGGATGCCTTTGCGATGCTCAAAAAGTTGGTAAACTCCTTGTTTCCATTTCGCTCAAAGCCTTCGGCAATGTTGTCCATAATGGAACCGCTGGAACGTTCCATTTGATTTCGCAAAGAATAACTCACGTTCTGAGTTGAGTTCAGAAGCACGAAGACCTCCTTGCAAATACTCCTCGCATTCTGCCAAATCCTCAAATCCTCAAATCGCTCTATCCTTGCCAAACCCTTGAACTTTAAACTCTGAACCTTGAACTCTGCTTATCCTACACTTCCTTCTAAACTCACCGACAACAGTTTTTGCGCCTCTACGGCAAACTCCATCGGTAACTTGTTCAACACTTCTTTACAATATCCATTCACGATGAGGCCGATGGCCTGCTCGGTGTCCAAACCACGCTGATTGCAGTAAAAGATCTGGTCTTCGCCCACCTTGCTTGTGGTGGCTTCATGCTCCACTTTCGCGGTCTTGTTTCCGCATTCGATGTATGGGAACGTGTGTGCCCCGCTTGTATCGCTCAGCAGCAGCGAGTCGCATTGCGAAAAGTTGCGCGCGTTGGTGGCATTCTTCCCAATTCGCACCAGACCACGGTACGAGTTATTGCTCTTGCCGGCCGAAATTCCTTTGCTGATGACCGTGCTCTTGGTGTTCTTTCCCAAGTGGATCATCTTGGTTCCCGTATCAGCCTGCTGATAGTTATTCGTCACCGCAACCGAGTAGAATTCTCCGATGGAGTTATCGCCTTTCAGGATGGTTGACGGATATTTCCAAGTAACAGCACTTCCCGTTTCAACTTGCGTCCAAGAAATTTTAGCGTAATCACCAGCACAAATTCCACGCTTCGTAACGAAGTTGTAGATACCGCCTTTCCCATTCTTATCGCCTGGGAACCAGTTCTGTACGGTTGAATATTTGATCTCCGAACCTTTCAATGCAACCAGCTCGACAACTGCTGCGTGAAGCTGATTTTCATCGCGCTGAGGCGCGGTGCAACCTTCCAAGTAACTCACGTAGCTGTCCTCATCAGCAATCACGAGCGTACGTTCGAACTGACCAGTATTCATCGCATTGATGCGGAAATATGTGGAAAGCTCCATTGGGCAACGCACGCCCTTTGGGATGTAGCAGAACGAACCGTCTGAGAACACAGCCGAGTTTAGCGTTGCGTAGTAGTTGTCGGTGTACGGAACCACGCTTCCGAGATACTTTTTCACCAGTTCGGGGTGGTTCTGGACCGCCTCGCTGAACGAGCAGAAAATGATGCCTTTTTCGCGCAGCGTTTCCTGAAAAGTCGTCTTCACAGATACGCTATCAAACACGGCATCGACCGCCACATTCGAACCTGCCACGTTCAGCAATCGTTTCTGCTCTTCGAGCGAAATTCCCAGCTTTTCGAAGGTGGCAAGCAGTTCCTCGTCCACTTCATCCAAACTGCCGATCTCTGGCTTTTTCTTCGGTGCAGAGTAATAGATGATGTCCTGAAAATCGATCTTCGGATACTTGACGTGTGCCCAGGTCGGTTCTTCCATCGTCAACCAATAACGGAACGCTTTCAAACGCCATTCGGTCAGCCATTCTGGCTCATTCTTTTTGGCGGAAATAGCGCGAACAATCTCCTCGTTGAGCCCTTTTGGAAGCTGATCAGCCTCTATGTCGATGCTCCAACCGTACTCGTATTCCTTCTCGGTGAATTCCTTCAGTAATGCATTCTCCTCTGCCATCTTCGTTCAGGTTTTTAGCTCGTTAGGCAATTAGGAAATTAGACCGCGAAGCTCTCGCCACAGCCGCATGTTCTGTTCGCATTCGGGTTATTGAAAACGAAGCCCTTGCCGTTGAGACCGCCCGAATAATCCAACTCGGTTCCGATCAAATAGAGAAAGCTCTTTTTGTCCACAACGATCTTCATTCCGTTGTCCTCAAACTCCTTGTCGTCCTCTTTAATTTCCGTATCGAAACTGAGGTCATAAGAAAGACCAGAACAACCTCCGCCTTTTACTCCAACACGGATAAAAGCCTCAGCCGGGTTCTTTCCTTCCTCTTCCATCAGGCTTTTCGCCTTCTTGACTGCGTTTTCAGAAACTTTGATCATGGTATCTCGATTAACACAAAGTATTTAGAATGGTTCTAAATAATCTATGATTTTCGCGGCAAAAATACCGCGAATAAGGTAGTCGACCAAGCATTTGGTCGATTTGTTTGGAATAATTCTAAATAAGCTACGGCTCCATCACCACGCGGAAACCACCATTGCCACGGTTGTGATGCCAGTGATCGATGTTGCGATACCAGCGCAAACAGTAGTCTGGCCCGCTCATCCAAGAAGCACCGCGCGAAACACGGTATTTGGCTTCTTCCGTATTCACAGGATTGTCTTTGGGGCTGCGCTGATAGAACTTCTTGTCGTACCAATCTTGGCACAATTCCCAAGCGTTTCCGTTCATGTCGTAAAGGCCGAGTTCGTTGGGTTTCAGCAGACCAACCTCATGTTGCTGGTCATTGCCGTTGGCTTTGAGCCACGCCACCTCTTCTATGTTGTTGCTGCCGCTGTACAGAAAACCTTTGGTCTGTTTTCCGCCTTGTGCTGCGTATTCCCATTCGGCTTCTGTGGGTAATCGGAAGGTCTTTCCCGTGAGTTGATTCAGCTTCACGAGAAAGTCCATCAATTGTTCCCAACTGAAATCATTCACTGGGCATTTCATGCATGGAATTTCGCTTGGATTATCCCCCAATACGGCAATCCATTGTTCTTGCGTGAACTCGAATTTCCCGATGTAGAAATCGTTGAGGTTGACTTCATGCGCTGGGCGAGCGTCCTTCTTTCCTTCATCGCTTCCCATGATAAAAGTGCCGCCTTCCACGAGGACCATTTCGAGCTGAATAGTATCGTTCAGTTGGATGATTTCTGTTTGCGCGGAGGCTGTAGAAATGAAAAAGGAGAAAAGGAAAAATGTGATTGCTGTTCTCATCTTAAGCCGTTTTCAATTTCATAGCGCATACCGAACTGAATGAACATAGCCAACCCGAACGAACGGCCTTTCTGAACGCCCCGTTTCAGGTAATAATCCTTGTCGCCAATGCAGGTTCCTGTGCAAACATTGGTGCATATCAAACCGGCTTCACGCCGTTCGAGTGAATATTGGCGCAAACCATTGTAAGCCAATTCTGTGCTTCGAACGAATTGTCGGTCATCTACAATTCCGAGTTTGAGGGCCGTGATCATTCCGTAGGCAAACATGGCCGTGCAAGAGCTTTCAATCCAATTCTCTGGGTCGTCTTTTCTGACCGGCAACTGATACCAATGACCGGTGTTCTCATCCTGCAGTTCTGGTAGATGTTCGAGCATTTCCTTCAGGTAACCAGCCATTTCGTTCCACATCGGGTTGTCGCGTGGAATGACTTCCAATGCATCTGAAAGCGTGACATAGATCCACCCGTTTCCGCGACCCCAGATCTCACCGCTTACTCGGGTTGAGTCATTCGGCCAGCCCATTTGTCCGCAGAAATACGGCAGTCCGTCCTTGTTATTGGCATCCCAACCGTGGTACCACATACCCCATTTTTTGTCCAGCAGTTTATCGCGGTGAAGTCGCAATTGCAACGCGAATTCATTCAGGTATTTCTCATCACCTGTGGCGCGATACATGGCCATCATGAACTGCCCGATCATGAAAACCGTGTCGTCCCAAAGCTCGAGTGTTGTTGGTAAATGCGAAACCGCACCTTCAGGTGTTCTGCGAACCTTTATATACTGCTCATAAATCTTATCGCACTTGGTCTTGTAGAATTCATCGCCCGTTTTCTCATACAGAAACGCCATTCCTAATCCAGAAGCCACACCGTTGGGTGTTTTGCCGTTGGCACGTGCTTTTGTTCTGTTCATTGCCGTTTCGATGTAATCGAAATATATCTGCTTCTCAAGCGAATCGACCTGATCATAGCGCTTGACCATGGTGTTCAGAAATGCTGCGTGCTGCCACGACCACACGTATTTGGAGGCAGGTAGATAAGATTGCATGGAGAAGGTTTCCACGCTATCGACCCACGTCTGCGCGGAAAGGTTAAGCGAGAAAAGGAGAAACGAAAAATGTACGAGATGCTTCATTAAAGCACGTTCAGCACCTGCTCTTTGATCTTTTCGAGTTCGTCTTTCATCTGCACCACAATGCGCTGTATTTCGGCATGATTGGCCTTTGAACCGAGCGTATTTATCTCGCGACCCATTTCCTGAGAAATGAAACCGAGTTTGCGGCCTGCTGCCTCATCCGAATTCATGGTTTCCTCGAAATATTTGAGGTGTGAAGTGAGACGAACCTTCTCTTCTGTGACATCGAATTTCTCGATATAGTACATCAGTTCCGACTCCAAACGACTTTCATCCAGGGTGACCTTTTCCTTCAGCTCCTCAAAGCGGTCCATCATGCGCTGACGGACGGTTTCGATGCGTTCGCCTTCATACTGCTCCACTTGTGTCATCAAGTTTCTGATGTTATTCAAGCGATCTGTGAGGTCCAATCTCAATTCTTGTCCTTCGGTAGAGCGGAATTCCTGAAAGCGCTTCACGGCTTCCATCAACACGCCAATGGCAAGGTCGATCTCTTCCTGCTCCTTCTCCTTTCTTTCGGATTGAAGGACTTCTGGTAGTTTAAGCACATTCGCCAAGAGTCCACTCTGATCCAATCCTTGTTTATCAGCAGCAGTTTTAAGCATCTCCGCGTAGCGATCGAACAGTTCTTGATTGACCGAAAGCATCTTATCCTCGCTCACGCCTTCCACATAAACCGCAATATCAACCTTGCCTCGAACCAACTCCGATGCGAGGTTTTTTCGCAACTCCATCTCCTGATCGCGAAGCGCGGAATTGAGCCTCAGGTTGAGATCGAGTTGTTTGCTATTTACCGAGCGGACCTCGGCCGTGTACGTAGTATGCTTATAATTGCCCTGCGCCTTGCCGAAGCCTGTCATTGATAGGATCATAGGCGCAAAAGTAGCAAATGGCAGAAGCGCAACCGATAGTGATCTATACCGATGGTTCGGCTTTGGGAAATCCCGGGCCGGGCGGCTACGGAATTGTGCTTTCGTTCAAGAATCAATACAAAGAGATTTCTCAGGGATACCGCCTGACGACCAACAACCGAATGGAATTGCTGGCCATCATCGTAGCGCTTGAAATACTGAAAGTCTCTGACCGCGAGGTAATCATCTATTCAGACAGCAAATACGTGATCGATAGCGTGACCAAAGGTTGGGTTTTCGGCTGGGTGAAAAAGGGTTTCAAAGGCAAAAAGAACGCTGACCTATGGAAGCGTTTCCTACAGATCTATCCGAAAAACAAGGTCAAATTCCAGTGGGTCAAAGGCCACGCCAACATTCCTGGAAACGAGCGTTGCGATAAATTGGCAGTGGCTGCTTCCAACGACAAGAAAAACCACTTGGTGGATGAAGGCTACGAGGCTGAAAACACCGAAAGTGGACTTTTCTGAGTCGATCAGCTCAGACCAGTGATCACACCATTTTTGTCGATGTCCATCCCTTCTGATGCGGGAACTTCAGGCAGTCCGGGCATGCGCATCATTTTGCCGATTATGGGAATGAGAAATCCCGCGCCAGCCGCAATTTCGAACTCACGGACATTCAACTCAAAACCAGTTGGCGCACCCAATTCATTTGGATTTTCGGAGAATGATTTTTGCGTTTTCGCCATGCAGATCGGCAGGTTGGAAAGTCCAATTTGCTCTATGGACTTCAAGTCTCGTTGTGCTTTGGAAGAATATTGTACCTCACCGGCTCCATAAATTTCTGAAGCAATGGTCCAGATCTTCTCTTTTACTGGAGTGTTCCAATCGTAGAGCGGTTTAAAATCGGATGGTTCTTCAATTGCATCGGCAACTGCTTGCGCCAGATCGATGCAACCATTTCCGCCATTTGTCCAACCATCGGAAACAACGGCTTTGCTTCCGCCCAATTCCTGACAGGCCTGTTTCAACCAGTTGATTTCTTCTTCGCTATCGTTCACGAACTGATTGATGACAACAACAGGTTTGAAACCGAACTTCTGCATGTTCTGAATGTGTCGTTCGAGATTGCTGAAGCCTTTTTTCACAGCCTCCAAATTGGGTTTCGAAATTTCAGAAAGTGAAGCTCCACCTTGGTAGCGAAGTGCCCTAAGTGTGGCAACGACCACAACCGCATCTGGCTTCAGATTACCATATCCGCATTTGATGTCGAGGAATTTCTCCGCGCCAAGGTCAGCTCCGAAACCCGCTTCAGTTACCACGTAATCTGCCAACGAAAGACCCATTTTTGTTCCAATGATGGAATTGGTTCCCTGCGCGATGTTCCCGAAAGGACCACCGTGAATAATGGCAGGATTGCCTTCCAACGTTTGCACGAGATTCGGTTTGATGGCCTCCTTGAGGAGAATCGCCATGGCGCCTTCGGCTTTCAAATCGCGGGCGTAAATCGGTTTCTTATCGTAGGTGAATCCAACGAAGATGTTTCCAAGTCTGCGCTTCAGGTCTTCCAGATCGGTGCAAAGGCACAAAATGGCCATGACCTCAGAAGCAGCTGTAATGTTGAAACCCGTCTCTCTTGGCACGCCATCTGAAGTACCTCCTAAACCCGCAACCACATGGCGCAATGAACGGTCGTTCATGTCTATCACACGCTTCCAAACCACTGTTCTTGGGTCGATACCGAGATTGCGGGTTTTGCTCTGAATGTTGTTGTCGATGAGCGCGGATAGCAGATTATTCGCTTTCTCGATGGCTGCAAAATCACCCGTAAAATGCAGGTTGATATCTTCCATTGGAATGACCTGCGACCAACCTCCGCCTGTGGCGCCACCTTTAATCCCGAAAACGGGCCCAAGCGATGGCTCGCGCAGCACCGCGATAGACTTCTTCCCGATCTTGACCAATCCTTCATTCAACCCAATCGAAACAGTTGTTTTTCCTTCGCCCGCAGGCGTAGGCGTCATGGCGGTCACAAGAATCAACTTCGATTTTGAAGCTTTCTTCTCATCGATCAGATCAAGTGGAAGCTTGGCCTTGAATCTGCCGTAAGGCTCAACCAATTGATGGTCGATACCGAGTTGAGAGGCAATCTCATGGATCGGTTTCGGGGTAACCTTTTGTGCGATTTCGAGATCTGTCATGGCAATTGATCTTGGTTTCAAAGTGATTGACAAAGAAACCATGACAAAATAAAAGCCCGCTGAGTATTATCAGCGGGCTTATGGTTTAAGGTCAGTTCGGTTCTAGTAGAGAACCATGATGGTTCCAGTGTTTCTTTCTCCTCCCGGGTAAGGAACACCTTCCCACGTCTCGCCATCAATGAATGTGGCTTCAATTTTCCAAACATACGATCCCTGTGGAACGAATGCGCCTTTGTACTGTCCGTCCCAACCTTCAGATGGACTTCCATTCTGCAAGGCGGTAGATTCCCACAATTGGTTACCCCAGTTATCGAACACCCAAACGTGGTACTCTGCAATTCCGGTTCCTTTAGGAAGGAACAATGCAGCCTCCCCGATCTCGCCAATGGCCATTGCATTCGGCACGTGTAGCGTTGTGTACAGATCAACCGACACGTAATGAACCGCTGTGTCTGCACATCCGAATTCGTTGATGGCGGTAAGCGTTACATTGAATCCGCCATAGTTAGGGAACTCATAGATCGGCTGGAATTCGTCAGACTCATCGCCATTTCCGAAATCCCAATTATATAGCTCAGCACCTACCGAATTGTTCACGAATTCATACTCATTTCCAGGTTCTGGAATAACAATCTGATTCGGTGTGAAGTCGGCAATTGGAGATGGGTAAGCTTGTACTGAACTTCCAAGGTCAACTGTGTCTGTACATCCACCTGCACCTTCAACAATCAGTGTAACGTTGTACGTACCTGGAATCTCGTAGAAGTGAGACGGACTTGGAAGGTTAGAGATGGTACCATCTCCGAAATTCCATGTATACGTCAATCCTGGAGAGCTCATATTGGTGAAGTTGACCAACAATGGCGCACAGCCTTCTGCATTATCCAAACTGAATTCTGCCGTTGGAACATCATCCACAACAACTGTAGATGTAGCCGTGTCTGAACAGCCCGCTGCAGATATTGCAATCAGTGTAACGGTGTATGTTCCTGCATTGGCGTATTCTGCGCTTGGATTCACATCCTGAGACTGGTCTCCGTTTCCAA
>JACJZQ010000030.1 GCA_020635495.1 Flavobacteriales bacterium
GAAAGGGCATCCGATCGGATGCCCTTTCTACTTTATGGTAATTGCTAAATCTTATTTTTTGCTTGTGTTCAGATAGTCAGACAGACTTTCCACTGAAGCCTTCAGTTTAGCAATTTCAGAATCTTGATTCGATAGGAGAGCGTTCTGTTCTTTGATAGCTTCAATCAACAAAGGAACCATATGACTGTATTGAACTGATTTGTAGCCATCAGCATCTGTATGAACCAATTCTGGAATAAACTTCTCAATCTGCTGAGCAATTACCCCATATTCACGTTCTGTTGAAAATTCTTTTTCAGGGAAATCTTCTGTTCTCCAATTGTAAGTTACACCTTCAAGTTTCAATACCGTAGAAAGAGCATCTGTAATACCTTCAATGTTTTTCTTAAATCTTACATCCGAAGTTTCATTGATGCCTAGCGAGACGACCTTACCGTTGATTGTCAGATTGTCATCAATATTTACGATGCCATCTGATGCCTCAATCGCAAAGGTTGCAAGTTTAATGTTTTCAGTAGCAGTATGGTTACCTAAATCATCACCAGTTACCGTTAAAGCGGTAGTTGCTTGCCAAGAAGGCGCAGCGCCATTTCCAGGGGTGGTAAGTGCGTAACTACCAGGGGTAGATGGTTCAGTCAGAACCGTCCATGTACCGGCATTATTGTAAAGGATATCTCCCGAAGTTCCTCCGGTAAGCGCACTTATTGCAAGGCTCGAAACACTTGCAGGTCCCCAGGTAATTGCTCCACCGCTTATTTTCAGAACATCATTGTTTGAACCGATAGGTAAGCTTTGTAAAACACCTGCAGCCGTAGAAGTAACTACGCTACTTGTAGCTTCAATAAGACCGTCTAATTGAAGATTACCTGCGTTGTCTAAGACCATTCTTTCAACCAAACCACCAGAGCCATCACCCAATTGGATTGAAAATTGGCCATTACCTAAAGACTTGGTGGTAATTCTCGCTAATGTTGACGCTCCATTGTTGTTATCAAATTCGATGAAAGCAACTTCATTCGTGGGTTGACCTCGATCACCAACGATTTTTAACCCAGCTGTAGTTCCTAGACTATTAGTAGCATTGTTTTCAAATTTTCCTAACACGACTTCTCCAGGTTGTTCTATGTACACATGCAGTAAGTTGGTGGGCGCTTGTATACCAATACCAAATTCAGAGTTCATCAATTCAACCTCATCGTTTGTACCATCAAACACGAATCTTGGACTTGTAGCATCTACACCAATCCAATTTCCATCATCTATTGTTAAATCTGCTGCTTTCAGACCAATCAAGTTGCCGGTACCATCAAACACAAACCTCTCATCTGTGCTCCCTATACCAATCCATTTATCTTCAGCCACCTTGATTCCCCCGTCAACATCAAGCGCTATACCTGTACCATTGCCTGTACCTGTCCCAGTAATGACCACCGCACCTTCATCAGCAGTAATGGTTCTACCAAGACCAGCCCCACCTGCATCATAAGCAGCATCCAATGAAGCTCCTGTAGCTGATAGAATTCGAACCCAAGTAATTCCATTCCAATAGAAATAAGCATTTAACTGTGTATCGAATACCGTCATACCTTTCTCAGCATTGCCAAGTGGAGTGTTGCCTAAAGTAGTTCGTTCACCGGTTGTCATCCTTGGCAACAAGACACCACTTGTAGTTGAAGAAACATCCAAAATCGAATGAACGTTTGGCGCAGCACCGTTGGAATTAATGGAGACAGCCTGAGCTTTTACTTCATTGGTTCGAGAAACCAAGATTAGAGATACAACTCCTGCTACAATTACAAATAGGGTAGAAATCCTTTTCATGCTATTGTGATATACCTTGAATCATCATTAAAAGTTTGTGGAAACCGGAAACAATCCAAAGTACCACACTCCAAATTTATAAAAATGATCTACCGACTTTCCTTAAATAGTCACAGTTAGTGGCCCTTTTTTAAATTTCAGATGTTTTTCATTCCTTTATTCAAAATCAATTCTAATGTCGAAGGGAGATCAATTGTTTGAACTTATACAATCTCTAGAACTTAATGAGAAGCGATATTTCAAATTGCAGGCATCATTGCAAAAGAAGGATAGTAATTTGGCTAAGCTCTTCGATTTTTATGCCGAGTCCAATGAATATGATGAGGATGCACTGCGAAGTAGATTCGAAGGTCAGAAATTTTTGGATCAGCTTGCTGTTACTCAAAATCATCTTTATGATTCCATACTCAGGTCAATGAGATTGTATCATCTGAAGCGGTCTCTGGAATTCCAGCTTCAGGGAATGTTGCAGGATGTGCAATTCTTATACGAGAAGGGGCATGTTGATCAGGCGCTTACTATACTAAGACGGGTTAGGAAAATTGCTGTGAAAAATGACAGTTTCCTCATTATATTGAATGTATTGGATTGGGAGTCGCGATTTCTGTCTGAAGGTTTCTACGTTGGTAAGGATGAGAGTGATATTGATGAAGTTTCAGAGGAGTATTATGAGGTGCTTGGATACCTCCAAAACGAGCGAGAATATCTGGATCTTCAGTCAAAAATCTTCAACAATTATTACAAAATAGGAGTTGAACGGAATAATGATGATTATAAGACAAACGATCAGATAATTAATCAATTTGCATTAAAGGACTCAAATCGTGCGTTGACTTTTCGGTCCAAGTGTTGTTATCTGAACATCCATGCCCAATACAATAAGATCAATGGAAAATGGGAAGAGGCGTACAGGTATAGAGGTGAACTGCTGAATTTGGTTGAAGAGCGTTTTGGAACTGGGTACAGTACAAACATTGTCAAGCGATATTTTGTGGCTATCAACAATCTTATCCCGATTTGCGTCAGTCTGAGAAAATGGAATGAGGTCGATGGGCTGATTATGAAAATGGAGTCGATTGAAGGTCAGTCCTTGAAGACCCATTTTTCTGATGAGATGAAAATGCGGATTTTGATGCAGTCCTCAATTGCTAAGTTGGCTGTATACACAAGACTTGGCAAGGTGCAGGAAGGCGTGGTCTTGGTAGATGCGCTTAGTGAGGAAAAAAGACATTTGTCAAACTACCATAGGAAGTACGTTCTGCTTCATCTCTACTTCAATATTTCATACTTCTTGTTTACAATCGGTAAGTACTCACCAGCCTTGAGGTGGTTGAATCTGGTGCTGAATGATACCGACATCAAGACTGCAGAAGATCTACATGCTTCAACCCGAATCCTTGCCATGATACTACAATTTGAAATTGGAAGAAGCGAGCTTCTAGAGTATTTGGCAAGATCGACCACCAGATTCTTGAACAAGTTGGAAGGGCTTTATGAATTTGAGGAGGTGATGCTCACTTTTATGAAACGTTTTTCTAAGAATGACCTATTGCGAAAGGACAAAGAAGTGTTTCGAAAACTCAAGGCCGATCTTTTGGAGGCTGGATACGAGCCCAGCGAGCGTAATGCTCTTTCAACATTGGATCTTGTCGCTTGGGTTGATTCCAAAATAGAAGAACGACCTTTGCATGAAATCCTAAAAGAGAAGAACGTTGTTCAAGGGTAAGCTTACGGTAGCCAAGCTGTCCAAAATGTTGGGCAGTGGTAAGTTGTACGTGGAAGATGAGACGCTCGAACGCATCGAGAAATCAGCCAATTATCTTTATCTGAAGGTCAATACATCTAAAGCCACTATTTACGGTGTCAATACGGGTTTCGGCTCTCTGAGCAACATTCGGATTGAAGACCACGAGTTGGAGGAATTGCAATCCAACCTGATTCTGTCACACGCTTGCGGAACGGGCAAACGAATTCCAGACAATATCGTACGTGCCATGCTTTGCCTCAAAGTATGGAACATGCTTTACGGTAATAGTGGTGTGCAGAAGGATACCGTACTGCGTTTGATCGATCATTTCAATCAGGATGTACTTCCAGTGGTTTACACACAAGGTTCGCTTGGTGCAAGCGGTGACCTTGCCCCATTAGCACATCTGTGTCTTCCGCTTATCGGAGAAGGGAATGTGATTCTGGACGGAAAAGAAGTTCCAGCCAAAGAAGCGCTGCTGTATTTGGGATGGAAACCGCTTCAGCTGAAAATGAAAGAAGGTTTGGCCTTGCTGAACGGAACGCAGTTCATGTCTGCTTACGGTGCTTACTGCGTTTTTCATGCCGAGCGATTGGCCTTTTTTGCCGATTTGATCGGTGCCATAGCCTTGGATGCTTATGGTGGATTGACCGCTCCGTTTGATACGTCAGTACATCAAGTTCGGCCTCATCCTGGGCAGATTGAGTCTGCAAGAAGATTGCGCGAGCTTTTGGAAGAAAGCCCGCTGGCACAGAAAGAAAAGGAACATATTCAGGACCCATATTCGTTCCGTTGTATGCCGCAGGTTCACGGTGCAAGCATTGATGCCATTACCCACGTGAAGCAAGTGGTGGAGCGTGAATTGAACTCAGTTTCGGACAATCCGCTCATTTTTCCTGATGAGGATAAAATCATTTCAGCAGGTAATTTCCACGGACAACCACTGGCCATTTCGTACGATTACTTGTCCATAGCATTGGCCGAGTTGGCCAACATTTCGGAGCGTAGGACTTTCCAACTCATCATGGGCAAAACGGCTTGCCTGTTTATCTGGTGAAAAAGCCTGGGTTGCATTCTGGATTCATGATTCCGCAGTATACTTCGGCTGGAATTGTAAGCCAGAACAAGCAATTGTGCAGTCCTGCTTCGGTGGATAGCATCGTGAGTTCCAACGGGCAGGAAGACCACGTAAGTATGGGTGCGAATGCCGCTACCAAACTCTACGAAGTGGTGGAGAATGTCTATCAGGTTCTGGCAATCGAACTCTTTACGGCTGCGCAGGCGTTGGATTTCCGTAGACCCGAAAAGTCTTCACCAGTAATTGAGAAATTCTTGAGTGAGTACCGCAGCATTGTTCCGTTCCTTCATGAGGACGAGCAGATGCATCCGCACATGATGAAGACCAAGGATTTTCTGATGAATGTGAAGCTGCCCAGCGTCTGATCAGAAGCTGTCGGGGTCGTTGCCCAGCAGAACGAACTGAAGAATATTGCAGCCCATTTGAAGTGCTTTGGTGCGCGCTTCCTGACTGTCACCATGTACTTCAGTACTTTCCCAACCATCGCCAAGGTCGCATTCGTAGCTGTAGAACAGCACTAAACGTCCATTGTGAACGATTCCCAATCCTTGCGGGCGGCCTTTGTCGTGCTCGTGGATTTTCGGCAAACCATTCTTGAAATCGAATTTCTGATGATAGATAGGATGTGAGAACGGCAATTCTACCAACTCATATTCTGGGAACACCTTCTTGATTTCCGTTCGGATGAATTGATCCATGCCGTAGTTATCGTCAATATGAAGGAAGCCACCCGCCAACAGATATTTTCTGAGATTCTGGGCTTCCTGATCGGAGAAGATCACATTCCCGTGTCCCGTCATGTGAACAAAAGCGTACTTGAAAAGATCTTTCGAGCCTACTTCAACTACTTCCTGTTCCACATCAATGCTGGTGTTCAATTCCTTGTTGCAGAACTGAATCAGGTTCGGAACCGAGGTTGTGAGATTCGCATACCAATCGCCACCTCCATTGTATTTCAATACAGCGAGTTTGAAATTTTGCGCATGCAGCGACCCGAATCCCAACGTCATTGCGAGGACGAAGGACGAAGCAATCTTTACCATCATTCCCGTATTCTCTCTCATCCCTTCAGAAAATTCATCACCGAAAGTGCAAATATTCCAGCGGTTTCGGTGCGTAAACGGCTTTTTCCAAGATCTATTTCAGTAGCACTTTTGGATAACACCAATTCAATTTCTTCCTGCGTGAAATCCCCTTCAGGACCAATAAGAATCCAACTTTCTGTATTCAAATCCTCACTCAACGAGACTTTCTTTCCATCTCTACAATGCGCAATGAGCATGGGATGTTCAACACCGGAAACGAAATCCGCGAATGAAGTCAACGGCTGAATGCTCGGCAACCAATTCCGCTGACTTTGCTTCATGGCGGCCAACAACACTTTTTCGCTGCGGTCCAGTTTCAGGTTTCTGCGCTCCGAATTCGTACACAGAATCGGAGAGATCTCACTTACACCGATTTCAACTGCTTTCTCCAAGAACCACTCAAAACGGTCAATGCTTTTGGTCGGGGCAATGGCCACTTTTGGCAAAACAGGCTTTTCTTCTTTCACCTGTTCCACAATCCGAAACGCACAACTCCGCTTCGAAATCTCCGAGATTTCAGCTATGGCTCGAACACCTTTTCCGTCCGTTACTTCCACGCGTTCGCCAACACCCAAACGAAGTACACGAACCGCATGACGCGTTTCTTCTTCGCTCAGTTCTAGAAGGCCGTTCTGTAAATCGGGTTGGTAGAAGAGATGCATTTAATGTCTTGCTAATCGCTTGATTTCTTCCTCGGTTAGCGTGGTGGTCATTCCAAACCGATCTAATATCGGACAATCATCACACGGGACTGTTTCAGTACTGTAATTATCTGGTTTCGTATCAACGAACCTAAGTCGACCTTCCGAGTTAGCAATCCAATAGTAATCGGCAATTAAACGCACAGTATCTGGATTTTCAGTGGAGATTCTTTCAGCGAACGATTTAAAAACGTATGACCTTGAATCATTCGGTACAAAACTGCCCTCAGCAGCCAATCTTCCATTTGAGTCAAATGACATAAACCAATATCCAAAGTCGGTGTAAAAGAGGGAATCAAGCCTGCTTGGAATGGAATCCAAATTCCGATTTTCCCATTTGACAATTTTGCCATTTCCAGTTCCATAAACGCAAATCAACTTGCCTTGTGAATGGGCGAGTGATGATGAAAGGATGAAGAAACTGAAAAACAGGAATTTCATGTTTTAAAATTACTGAATAGGAAATGGTGATAAATAGAAAACCCTTCCCGTTTCCGAGAAGGGTTTTCAAATCAATTCAGTTTGTAATTAAGCGCTCTGCGAAACCTTTGGTGCAGCTGCCAATATCTCGTCATTGGCTGTATCCGCATACTGCTCAAAGTTTTTCACGAACGAAGCAGCCAATTTCTCAGCCTTCGCATCGTAAGCAGCTTTGTCAGCCCATGTTTCACGAGGATTCAATAGCTCGGTTGGAACATCTGGACACGAAGTCGGCATTGCCAATCCGAAGATGCTGTCAGTTGCGTATTCAACGTTGTCAAGAGTGCCGTTCATTGCAGCCGTGATCATCGCACGCGTGTATCTCAGCTTGATGCGGCTTCCAACTCCGTAAGGACCGCCAGACCAACCTGTGTTGATCAACCAAACGTTTACGTTGTGCTCGTTCATCTTCTCGCCCAAAAGCTCCGCGTAGCGCGTTGCAGGCA